>JBBKWB010000184.1:0-9631 GCA_037968755.1 Woeseia sp. | reverse complement strand
GCTCGCATCGCGGATTCGAGATACGTTCGCACCGAGGCGACGTTGTGCCGTTCCAGTGCGCTCTTTGGCGATACGAGGTACAGCTCGGCGGCTACGGGTTCGTAGTTGGGAAGCACGGGGCGCAACAGTCCCTGCTGCAACTGCTCGCGGCACATGAATTCAGGCAGGCAACAAACACCCAGCCCTGCCAACGCTGCCTGGCGCACTTCCAGAGCGTGGGAAACCGTGTGTCGAACAGCGAGGGTTAGCTTTCGATAATTGTCGCCATTGAAGAGCTTCACGCAGTAGCGCTCGCTCTGTGCTCGATCACTGATCCAGGCGTGTTGCGGCAGATCATCCGGCGATGCAATCGGTGGCGTACTGTCGAGGTAGTCCGGTGACGCGCACAGCACCTGTGCAACACTGCTCGTCTTCCGCTGGAGCACGCCACCCACGCGTAAACGCTGCAGCGAGATCCCGATATCTACGTCGCTTGGTATTCCCTGCTGCCAGGATTCTGTCAGACGCAATTCGTGCTGCTTGTCCGGATGACGGATATCGAAGCTTTCCATGATTGGTTTCAGAAATGCTTCGAACGCCGAGATCGATGCACCAATTATGACCGGCTTTGTGTCTCTCTCCACATCACCGGTAATAGCAATACTGCGTGCATCTTCAGCCGCACGGGTCATCCTTACGCCCAACTCGAAGCAGCGTTCGCCAGCTGCCGTCACCGAGATACGCTTGGTCGAACGATCCAGCAGCTGAACGCCGAGGTACCGTTCAAGCCAGCCAATACGGCGACTGACGGTGGTCCGCTCGAGACCAACTGAAATGGCGCAGTCCGAGATGCTGCCGCACTGCACTACCCGTGTGAACAGCGCGAGATCTGCTGTGTACCTTAATTCGATCGACATGGAATTCGGCTCCCTTATGCACAGCGCGGCGGCCCACAACTTAGCTACGAGAGTGAGTGGCCAACATCGCTATACCAGCGCGGTTCCGAATTGCATTTCTGTGTCGCCTTGCAGCGCTCGTTATTGTTGTTTGATGCGCAAGCGACGGTTACCTTCGTTTTGACAGGGTTGCCGCTAATAATTTCATATGGATGTCGTTGGCGGGCTTGTTTTCATAGATCGATTTCTTATGACGACTTATGGAATAAGCACTCACAACATTGATCCGTTGCCCATGGCGGCTGTCTGGCGTGCACTGCGGTAAGGCGATGCCAGGCCAACTGTCACGCTGACAATTTCTTTGCGTAAATCACTTTGCTGTCACCGGGGGCGTAGAAATCGTCAAGTTCGGCCGCTTTGTGGTAGCCGCAGCGCTCATAGAACTGACGCGTCGGGCGGTACTGCGCACGTCCGGACGTATCGACAAACATTTGGCTTGCAGCTGCCTGCAGCGCCCGACTCTCGGTTTCCGCAACCAGTTTCGCGCCAAGGCCTGCGCCCTGCTGGCTCGGTGAGACAGCGATCCAGTACAAGTCGAAACTGCTTTTCGTCGCGGGGATCGGACCATAGCAGACGTAGCCTTTCAGTCTGGTGTTCGTATCGTCGAGGAAGACAAACTCGTAGCCGCTGGCGGAACCCTTTTGTACGGCCTCGTCGATCAGTTCGACAGCAAGGTCAACTTCGTCTGCCGAGAAGAATCCTGTGTCAGCAACCAGGCTGCGAACGGCGGCAGCATCACTCTCGCGTACCGCGTAACGCCAGGCCATCAAAGCTTACCCGAAGCCGGCGTGCCAGTTGCCGAGGAGAGTCCTTCCCACAAGCCATTGAAGAAATGGCGCGCATTAACACCCAGGGTTTGGGTCTTGTAGCCACCCTCCTGCACAACGAGCGTCGGCAGGCCGAGCCGACCAATCAGGCGGCCATTCTCGCGAAAGTCTTTCGCCATCAACCGGAACGAACCGGTCGGATCACCCTTGGCGGTATCCAGGCCAAGTGCGAGGACCAGGAATTGTGGTCGGTACCGGCGAATCTTGTCGAGCGCAGGAATCAGCACCTTGCGGTACTGCTCGCCATCCAGGTTCTCCGGCAGCGGCAGGTTGAGGTTATAGCCTTTGCCTTCATCCTCGCCCTTCTCGTCTTCGAATCCCGAAAAATACGGATACGAGTAGCGCGGATGGCCATGCAACGAAATCGTGTATACATCCTTGCGCCGATAAAAAATATCCTGGGCGCCGTTGCCGTGATGGTAGTCAATATCCAGCAACGCGACGTGACCCTGCTCACTCAGAAAGTGCGCAGCAATCGCCGCCGAATTGAAATAGCAAAATCCACCGAACGCTTCGTACTCTGCATGATGACCCGGCGGCCGCACCAGCGCATACGCCACGCGGTTGCCATCGAGCAGGCAATCCACGCCGGTCAGCGCACAGTCGACGGCGCCCCTGGCCGCCTTGTATGCGTTAGCATTCAACGGCGTGAAGGTGTCAATGCAATAGTAGCCCGCGCGCAGCGGCAGCTCCTTCGGTGGCCGCGCGCGATTGCGCACCGGGAACACGTAGGGGTACACAGACTTTCCCGGCGGCACGTTTGCGCAGGCTTTTTGCAGGAAGCGCACGAACTCCGGCTTGTGCACTTTCTCGATCGCGCTGGTTGGAAAGCGCGTGGCTTTAACCCGCTCGAAAAGCTGAGTGCGATCTAGCTCACGAGTAATTGACTCGATGCGTACCGGTGCTTCGACGTAGCCGCGATCGTTAACGTGGTGGATCGAATGCTCATCATTGACGATGAGCGCGATCTTGCGTTGCCGCGGTTTGTACTCGCTGTCAGCCTCAGCATCCTTGATATACCGCTTTTCGCGCAACTGCACCGGATCGTCTTTGATTGAGCGAATGACCTTGTCGATGTATTCAGGTGGACACACATCTCCGTATTTGCGTTCAAGGATCGCGCGGATAATCTTCTTCGCGGCATCGCGTCGTAACGGCCGGTCATCCTGACCAAGATTATCCAGAACGAGGTAAGGCGGATCCGCATCGTCTTTCTTCAGTGGCGTTTCGTACGTGGTGTTGATGATCGGGAATGCTCCGAACCGTTCGTAGAAACGCAGCCGTGCAACATTCTGCTTGCGCACCACGGGTTCCGGCGACAACGCAGGGTCATCCGGCAAACACTCAAGAAAAACTCCGACAACACCAAGCTGAAACGCTTCCTCGCGTACGCGCTCGTAGAGCGCCCCGCCGATGCCGCCACCGGTCTCGCCGCGCCCGGCACAAACATAGTCGAGGTAACAGAACTCAAGATCAGGCGCGTGCAACAGCATGGCGAACCCGCGCACGTGCGCATGGCCGTCTTCGGCGACCAGCAGGATTGATCGGAAGCGATACTTGAGCGGATTTGCGAGCTGCGCAGGCAGCTTCGCAATGTCTTTTTCGCTGAGGCCGTCGAACTGGATGCGCAGCATGGCCTGCACCTGGCTTAAGAGCTGCCGGTTTACAGGCGTAGTGACGTCGAATATTCGATGAATGCGGAACATAAATTCCTGATCAGTTGTGTGTCATGGGCCGGCTGCCGATTGCACCGACATTGGCCGGATTACCCGGTACGGCGGTACGTACGCAGAGCCGGCCGCAATGCAGCGCTGATAATGCGCTTTATCATCGTGTCGTAGTCAATTCCGCCTTCTCTCGCGGCCGCCGCGAAGCCCGCATCGCGAGTGAGGCAGGGGTTCGCGTTCACTTCCAGCACGTACACGGTGCCGTCTTCGTGCAGGCGTATGTCCACCCGCGCATAGCCGTTCAGCCCGAACAGCCGCCAGCACTGCTGAACCGTCGCCGTCAGCTTAGCTTGCTGTTCTTCAGCGAGGCTGACAAAGGCGCGTTGGGTCGCACTGAAGTCAGTGGAGTCCGCGTTCCATTTCGCCGCATAGCCGACGATTTTCGGTCGCTCTGCCGGATAGTCTACGAATGTCATCTCCGCGAGCGGCAGCACCAGCGGCTGACCGTCATGTTCGATCACGGAAATATTGAACTCGCGGCCTTCAATGTATTCCTCGGCAAACCAGCTACCGCCATAGGTGAGGTGACAATGCTCTATGCGGGCAAACGCCGCTGCGCTGCCGGTCACGACGGAATCATCGTCGAGCCCCAGCGATGCATGCTCCCACAGCGACTTGACGATCCAGCGAGTACGGTCCTTCGCTCCAACCTCGCCGGCGCGAAGACTGCGCGGTGCAGCAATCCCGTGACTGCGCATCCAGGCCTTTGCTACTTCCTTATGCGAACTCAGGTGAATCGCGTCGCTTGATGAGCCTGTAAACGGCACACCTATGTGCCCAAGCATCGCGGGGACCATTGGAATAAGCCGACCATCGCCACACAACGATTCGACAAGATTCACTACGCATGCCGGAGCTTCCGTTTCGATAATCTTGCTAATCGCGGCCAGATCAAGATCCACCGGCTGCACCCTGGTCTGCCAGCCATAGCTCTCCAGTGCGGCAGATACTTGTGCTACCTGCTCAAGTACGTCTGCTTCATCCGGGCGCGACTCGGCACTGAGCTTGTCGTGCAGCAATAAGGCGAGTCGGCGAGGCATTTCGATTGACGTCCGGATCAGGCTGCGATGGTTTCGGCACGGTCGCGTACGGCGACACGCTGCATGGCCGAGTTCATGATCATACCAATCAGCGTGGCGTAACCCATGCCGATTTTGCTGGCCATGATCGGCAGATCCGAATGCTCGGGATGGATACCGGCGAGTGGGTTCAATTCAATAAACTGCACTTCGCCGTCAGCGTCCAGACGCACGTCAATGCGGCCCGCGTCGCGGCAGCCCAGTACTCGCCAGGCCTTGACGGCAAGCGCTTCCACTTCGCGGCGCAACTTGCCGGCGACCAGCAGCTTGTACAGGACCAGCTCCTCGCAATTCTCTTTGTTGCGATAGGAATACGCATCCGCATCCGCTCCTCGCAGTAACTCGATTTCAAGTGTCGCAAGCGCTTTGGCTTTGCGGCCGGTACCAACGATACCGACGGTGAACTCGCGGCCTGGCAGGAAGCGTTCGACGATCACCGGCTGCTGGTGTTCTTTCAGCAGGCGGCGGCAGACGGTGTGCAAATCTGCTGCATTGTCGATTTTCGAATCGGCATGTATGCCCTTGCCCGTGCCCTCCGCAACCGGCTTCGCAAACAGCGGGTACGGCAGGTTCACGGCTTTTACGTCTGCAAGTTCGCTGACCAGCACGTAGTCCGGGGTCGCGACCCCGCAGGCGCGCACGACGTCTTTCGTCATGCCCTTGTGCAAGGTCAGCGCGCAGGCCAGGGTGTCGGAGAACACGTAGGGAATCTCGTAGGCGTCCAGTAGAGCCGGTACCTGTGCTTCGCGGCCGATGCCGTGCAGGCCTTCGCAAATATTGAACACGAGGTCCCAGCGGTCGCCGCCGACCAGCCGCGCAGCCAATTGCTTGACGTTGCCAATGCGATCGACGTTGTAGCCCAGCTCGACGAGTGCTGACTCGATACTGTCTATCGTGTCGGCACGATCAAACTCCGCGGTTTCAAGTTCGCTGTAACCCGCGTCCAGATAATCCTGGCGCAGGTCGTAAGTCAGGCCGACCTGTACGTTGCGTCCCTTCATGATGCATCTCCACAGCGGTCACGCAGCGATCCTTGCGGATCGGGGTAACGGTACGTTCCACCGTCATAGCTTTTGAGCAGCAGGTCGTCGCCGTCGTAACCTGCAAGGTAATCCGGCGCGACCGGGATCTTACCGCCGCCATTTGGTGCGTCGACGACAAAAGTCGGCACGGCGTATCCCGTGGTATGGCCGCGCAGGCCGCGAATCAATTCGACGCCCTTCGCCACCGGTGTACGGAAATGCGCGGAGCCGCTGATTGGATCGCACTGGTACAGGTAGTAGGGTTTTACGCGGATGCGCAGCAATCCCTGCATCAGGCTCGTCATTGTTTCAATGTCGTCGTTGACGCCCTTGAGGAGCACCGTTTGACTGCCAAGCGGGATCCCCGCGTCAGCGAGGCGCCCGCAGGCATCGGATACTTCCGGTGAAAGCTCATCGGGATGTGTGAAATGCAGGCTCATCCACAACGGGTGGTAGCGCTTCAGCATGCGGGTCATCGTCGCGGTGATGCGCATAGGCTGGACAACGGGTTGCTTGCTGCCGATGCGCACGAATTCGACGTGCTTGATCTTGCGCAAGCGGCTCAGAATATATTCGAGACGATCATCGTCAAGGCTTAGCGGGTCACCACCAGAGATAAGCACGTCGCGCACTGCGGGCGTGTTCTCAATGTAACTCAACGCCAGCTCGATATCACCTTTCTTTACACTACGCTCGCCGGCCGAACCGACCATGCGGGCGCGCGTACAGTAGCGGCAATACACCGAGCAAAAGTTGGTGACCAGCAGCAACACACGGTCGGGATAGCGATGCACGAGACCGCGAACCGGGCTATGGCTGTCTTCGCCAAGCGGATCCTCGTTCTCACCGCGCGCCAGCTCGTACTCACCGAGTACGGGCACGACTGTGCGGCGCAAGCCCTGGCTCGCGTCGTTGCGGTCCAGCAGGCTCGCGTAGTACGGCGTGATGCCGACCGGTAGCGCGCCGGTGTGGCGTTTGATCGCGTCGGTTTCTTCGGCGGACAGCACCAGCATGCGCTCAAGGTCCGAAAGAGTGCGCACGCGGTTACGATTCTGCCAGCGCCAGTCGTTCCACTCGGCGACAGAAGCTTCCGGGTAGTAGTGCTTCAGGAACTCAGCGGAACGTTTGGACACGCGAAACTGCGGCGCGCGACGTGCAACGACCGTCTCGCCCGTCAGGGCGGCAGTCCGGGCACTAAGCTGGTTCTGGGTAGCAAGTACGGGGCGGCTAGCCGTGGTACCTGGGGGTTCTTCCGCGACGACAGTGGCGGTTTTCATTTGTAACCTTAAGCGCAGTTGGGCGACCTGCAAATGAAAACCAACCCGGCCCTTCGGATCGTGGGCCAATGGCCCCTGTAATTTCGCGCTAATATATTTATGGCAGCGCAGGTGTCAATAGTTATTTGTGCTGTTGCAAGCCGGCAGGGCCGAAGTGACGGGCCAACTTTGCATAGTGGCCGAAATACGCCACATTGAACCCGTGACGCCACGACCGGGTCATTGGAAAAAGAACGGCTTCCTGACGAATTTCAGGCCGAAACGCGCCGATTCAGGCAAGTGGCCCCACGGGCATGGCCGCGCACGACAGCAAAAAAAAGCCGGGCATATGCCCGGCCTCAAACTTGCCTGATTCAGATGGGGGAGACGAATCAGGCAGCTTTCTGGTTCCCTGAGCTGTTACGGCTCAGGCTGTTTTCAGTGCGTCTTCGGCGGACTGGTACTTGTAACCCAGCGCGTCGGCAACCGCTTCGTAGTTTACTTTCCCGGCGTGTACGTTCAGGCCCTGTGCGAGATGCGGATCGCCGATCAGCGCTTCGCGCCAACCAAGATTTGCCAGTGACTTGATGAATGGCAAGGTCACATTGGTCAGTGCAAACGTACTGGTTCGTGGTACCGCACCCGGCATGTTCGCAACACAGTAGTGAACGACGTCATCAACAACGTAGGTCGGGTCAGCGTGGGTTGTGGCGTGACTGGTTTCGAAACAGCCGCCCTGGTCGATGGAAATATCGACGAGAACCGAGCCGGGACGCATTGCTTTGACGTGTTCTTTGGTAACGAGCTTCGGCGCAGCAGCACCAGCAACCAAGACGGCACCAACAACAAGATCTGCGTCCAGCACCAGTTTGTCGATCGCATCTTTCGTTGAGTAAACGGTGCGTATACGGCCGCCGTAGATTGAATCGAGTTGTCGCAAACGCGGAACCGAGCGATCAAGGATAGTTACGTCGGCACCGAGGCCGATTGCCATTTCTGCTGCATGCGTCCCGGATACGCCGCCACCGATAATAACGACCTTGCCCGGGGAAACACCCGGTACGCCACCTAGCAACAGGCCGCGCCCGCCATTGGCTTTCTGCAACGAGAACGCACCGCATTGAATAGACAGGCGACCCGCCACTTCGCTCATGGGTGTTAGCAATGGCAAAGAGCCGTCCCTGGCCGTGACGGTCTCATAAGCAATGGCCGTCACTCCTGATTTCACCAATGCTTTCGTTTGCTTCGGGTCAGCCGCGAGGTGCAAGTAGGTAAACAGCACCTGGCCCTTACGCAGCATTTTGCATTCGTTCAGTTGCGGCTCTTTGACCTTGACGATCATGTCCGCCCGCTTGAATACCTGCTCTGCGGTCTTAACGATCTTCGCGCCCGCTTCGCGGTAGTCTTTGTCGGTCATGCCGATGCCGGCACCCGCATTGGTTTCTACGATGACTTCGTGGCCGTCGTGAACCAGCTCCCGAACACCAGATGGCACCATGCCAACGCGGAATTCGAGCGTCTTAATCTCTTTAGGTACACCGATTTTCATTTGATACTCCCCCACCTGTTATTGTTGTACGCCGCGCAATATACCCGCCCGCTCAAGCAATTGCCTTGCCGAATCAGTGACATATTATGGTATTAGTGGCATATTCTGCGGTATCTTAGCTTTTCTACACAAGATTCTGCGATGGAACTCGACCGCTACGACCGTACCCTGCTAAAAGCGCTGCAGCGCGATGGCCGCATCAGCAATGTGGAGCTCGCCGCACTCGTGAATCTATCCGAGTCCGCCTGTCTGCGCCGGGTACGGGCGCTTGAGGCCAAAGGGCTGATTGAACGCTACGTGGCACTTCTGAATCAGAAGCAAGCCGGGCTCTCCGGCAATGTCTTCGTGCACATCGCACTCAACCGTGAGGAGCAAAGCGAGCTCGCTGCATTCGAGGAAGCGGTGCAGGCGCTGCCAGAAGTCATGGAGTGCTATTTAATGACGGGCGAATTTGATTATTTGCTGCGAGTTGTCGTCTCGGATATGGCCGATTTTGAACGCGTGCACAACGAGTCCTTAACGCGATTGCCTGGCGTTGCACGCGTGAATTCAAGCGTGGCCATTCGCACTGTGCGCAAAACGACCGAGCTACCGATCGGTTAGCTGCATGGATTCTTGGTATTCAGCCCGTTGAAATCGCGAGAACATCAATCGTTATCCCAGGCTGCGTGAACTGCAACCTCCTGCGTTGGCGATACGGATAGCCGCCAGCGCCATGACCGGTTGCGATTACTTTGGCACGTACTCTTGTGGCTTCGCTGAACCTTCGCCAAAGAAAAACTTCTCCATTTCTTTCTCAATGAACTTGCGCGCCTCCGGCTCGATCGGGGTCAAGCGGTACTCGTTTATCAGCATCGTCTGATGGGCCACCCATTGCTTCCAGGCTTCCTTGCTAACGCTGTCATAAATGCGTTTACCGAGATCGCCGGGATAGGGCGCGTAATCGAGGCCTTCTGCTTCTTTCTTGAGCAGGATGCAATTAACCGTGCGTGACATATCAGGTGGAACCTTCTGTGTGCGAGTTCAGGAGTTTTTGGAGCAGCTTAGCGACCGGCGCCGCCAGGCCAACATTGAGCGGCTGGTCGAGCGAATACCAGGCGCCTTCAGCGTCGGCCACTTTACGCGATGCTCCGGACAGGCGCACGGCCAGTGGCTGAATATCGAGATCATAGTGACTGAAACTGTGGCGCAGGCTTGGCCATGATTGCACCGTGCCGGCTTTCGCATTCAAGGTTG
>JBBKWB010000183.1:0-3196 GCA_037968755.1 Woeseia sp. | reverse complement strand
GGATATCGCCAACAGCCTGCAGGACGCTTTCGTATTCCTGTTCGACTACGGTGTTGCCCGCCATGAGTACTACGCTCCGGATCGCAACACGGGCTGGCTACGCTGCTACTTCCGGCATCATGCGCATGACGATCCGCTGCTGTACCCGGGCATCCAGGACCTGACATCCTGGGTCGACTTTACAGCCGTAGCGGAAGCGGCCAGCGCCGCCGGAATGGACGTCGCCGGGTACGTGACGCAAAGTCAGTTCCTGTTACAAGGCGACCTCGCCGCAGAGCTGGCCGATTTTGAACAGCTGGATACAATCCAACAGGTCGAATTGTCGCGAGCGGTGAAATTGCTTACGCTGCCCGGCGAAATGGGCGAGCACTTTAAATGTCTTGGCCTCGCCATCGGTAATGTCACGACACCTGTGGCGCTGCAGGCAGCAGACCGCTCACACACCTTGTGATGGAACACCTGCACACTGACTTAGGGAAAGCGGTTTGACTACTCTGCAAATAATCGTACTGGCCATTTTCCAGGGCCTGACCGAGTTCCTGCCGATATCGAGCTCCGGTCACCTGGTGCTGGTTCCCGCCTTTGCAGGCTGGTCAGACCAGGGCCTGATGTTTGATGTCGCGGTACATCTGGGTTCGTTGGCAGCCGTCTGTATCTACTTCCGAAAAGACATCGCCGGATTGATTCGTGGCGGCTTTTCCCTGCTGCGCGGGCAGCATCAGGAGCGCGAGGCGCGCATGGCGCTCGCTATTGGCATCGGAACCGTACCAGCCGCCGTGGCGGGTTTGGCGTTCGCTGGCTGGATAGAAGCGAACCTGCGCGAGCCCGCCGTTGTGGTGGTTACCTTGTCAGTATTCGGCATCTTGATGGCGCTGGCCGATTACCTGGGGCGTCGCGAGCGGGTATTCGCAGACGTTACTTTGAAAGACGCGCTGATTATCGGCCTGGCCCAGGCCATGGCGCTTATTCCGGGAACGTCGCGCTCGGGTATTACGATTACGGCTGGCCGTGCACTCGGGTTTGCACGCCAGGATGCCGCCCGCTTTTCGTTCCTGCTGTCTGCCCCGGTTATTCTTCTGGCAGGTGGCTACAAAATTCTGTCGCTGTTGCTTGATGGTGTCAGCATCGCCTGGGTCGAGCTCGGCATGGGGGCGGTGGTTTCAGGTATTGTGGCTTACCTGAGCATTGAGTTTTTCATGCGCTTCGTGAGCAGAATCGGACTGCTGCCGTTCGCAATCTACCGACTACTGCTCGCAGGAGTCATCGTGTATGTACTGCTTTAAACGACCCAACTGGTTCGGTTTGCTGTTGCTCACGGCGTTGCCGGTGACGGCGGCCGAACACATCATCGCGCTGGGCGCCGATTTCGATTCAGAAGACAGCAAGGCATTCTCGATTGCCGGCAGTTTTGCCATCGCTGATGAAACCTGGTTATCGACGTCACTCGCAAAAAACCGCAGTACGGGCCTGCTTTTCAATCTCAATACGATCTACTTCGATGCCGGTATTGATCATCACTTCAAACCGCTCGGCGTAAGTGCCGGCGTAGCCTACTGGGGCGATTCAGACTTGCTCGACTCGCAGGATTTGCGCGCCTCGGTGTATTGGCGTAACGAGCGCGGCTCGCTGTCCGTGGAAATAGAGCGACGCGCATTCGACCTGACAATTGAACGATTGTTGTTACGGGATTTTCGCAAAGTAGAATTCGATGCCGATGGTGTCGGTTTGAGCGCCCGCTTTAAATTCAATGACGTACTGAGCGCCTATGCGAATGGCATGCGTTACGATTATTCACGCAACATTGCCGTTGAGCCGAACATTGATGTGCTCAGGATATTTGCGCTGTCGAGTCTCAGCACAACCAACAGCCTGCTTGACGACAGGGTAAGTGGCGGACTGGAGTTCAGTTTCGGTTCGCGTGTAGTGGACGTTCGTGCATCGTCCTGGCGAACGGCCGTTTTCGGCGACCGCGTGGATTCGATCGGTGTCGGCTTGCTGACGCCGCTCGGTGCCGCCAGTGACATCGAGTTGCGCTTGTCGATGGATGATTCAGACACCGCGGGGCGGGCGACCCTGTTCTCGGTCTACGCCTATTTCTACGGTGAGTGAGCGTTAGCTTTCTTGTAGTGAGCCAGTGCCTTGATGCGCGCATCGCGCATATTCTGGCCGATATCGGCACCGCTCATGCCGGCTGCGACAAATTCCTCAGCTGATACACAGGCGGCGGCCTCAAACGCTTTCGCCAACCAGTCGGCTTGCGGATACGGGCGGGTTTCAAGTCCCGTTCGACCGCGCGCGTCGGCTTCACAGGCTTGCAAAAACTGGGTAAACCGTTCGGGTCGCCGAAAGGCATCACACCCTTCCAGCATTTTCAGCAACGTCACCGGTTTAAGTTCGAACGCGCGATGGCAGAGCCCGTGATATTTTGCGACCGAAAGCGCGAGATCCCGGGCAGCGGCGGGCACCGGCAGGCGTTTGCAAAAGTCGCGAATAATCTCGACGCTGCGCTGCTCATGACCAATATGCTGCGGCAGCAGCTCAGCGGGCGTCGCTGCCTTGCCAAGGTCGTGCACCAATGCGGCAAAGCGCACCGTGAAATCCGAACTCAGCAGGGCGGCTTGTTCTGTCACCATTAATGTATGAATGCCGCTATCAATTTCCGGATGCCACTTTTCCGGTTGCGGCACGCCGAACAAATTATCGATCTCAGGAAAGACAACAGCCAGCGCTCCGCAGTCGCGCAAGACCTGGAAGTAGACTTGCGGGTTGGCTGCGCGCAGCGCGTTCTCGGTTTCTTTCCAGACGCGCCCCGGCTCCAGTGCCGCCGCTTCGCCATCTTCAACCATCGCGCGCATCAGACTCATCGTTTCGTCGGCGACAACAAAGCCGAGCTTTGCGAAGCGCGCGGCGAACTTAGCGGTGCGCAAGATACGCACTGGATCCTCGCGAAACGCGTCCGACACATGCCGAAGGCGACGCGCCTTGATGTCGGCTATGCCATTGCGCGGATCAATCAGCTTGCCGTCCGGGTCTTTCGCGATGGCATTGATCGTCAGGTCGCGGCGCAGCAGGTCATCTTCAATCGTGACGTCGCTTGAGGTGTTGAACTGGAAGCCGTGGTAGCCGCGGGCTGTCTTGCGCTCGGTACGTGCGAGCGCGTACTCCTCGCTGGTTTCCGGGTGCAGGAATACCGGGA
>JBBKWB010000182.1:0-9525 GCA_037968755.1 Woeseia sp. | reverse complement strand
CGAACGCCTGTTGCAGATCGGCCCCGTGGCGCTGATTGGCTTGAGCAACGACGCGCCATCCACGTCGTACATCCGTCGCGCTCACAACGAGGCACGTCTCGCGATTGATTTTGCGAGCGTGACGGAGCGTGTAATGCCGTACTCGCACATTCCGTTCCGGCAAATGATCATTCGTCACGCGCGCGACAACACCCAGCTCACATTGCCCGCATGGTTCGCCAGCTTCGAAGCAGCAGACAAGAAAGCCCGCAACACCCTGCGCAAGACCTTGAAAGCCTATGCCAACGCGAACATGAACGCGCTGCAGGCCGCCAAGGCATTGCAGGTGCACCCCAATACCATTTACTCGCGAATGCAACGAATCGCCGAAGTCACCGGCAAGAATGCGCTCGCATACAACGACTTGACGGAACTACTGTTGGCAATAGACAGTGACGGCGACTCCGGCAATAGCTGACGCAGCGGTTATCAGACAGCTGCAACCTGTTCGAATCAGGAAAAGGACCAGGCATGAAGATTACGGTTAAACGGGCAACACTCGACAACGTTGATGAAATTGCGAAGCTGTTCGATGGCTATCGCGTGTTCTACGAACAGAAAAGTGATATCGGGCTGGCGAAGCAGTTCCTTGCGGCTCGGCTGAATGCGGAAGAATCGGTTATTTTTTATGCCACGAGCGAACAAGGTGAATACCTTGGCTTCACGCAGTTGTTCCCGTCGTTCTCATCGGTCAGTGCCGAGCGTATGTTGATTCTGAATGACTTGTTCGTCGCCAAAACAGCCCGTGGTCAAGGCGTCGGAACAATGCTGATGAACGCCGCCAAGGCGCTCGCTCTGGAGACGAATGCCAAAGGCGTCACGCTGAGCACCGCGACAGATAATCACACGGCGCAATCCCTGTACGAGACGCTCGGCTACGAACGCGACACGGAGTACTACAACTACTTCCTTAGTACGCGAAAGTGAGAGGCGGACGAGCGCAATGAGTATCTGGAAGAAACCGGCCGAACTGTCGGCCATCAACAAAATCAATGCCGGCTGCGCCGTTGGGTTGCTCGGCATCGAATTTACCGAAGTCGGCCCCGATTACCTTGTGGCCAGGATGCCGGTCGACGCCCGCACGCAGCAGCCATTCGGCTTGCTGCACGGCGGCGTTTCCTGCGTCTTGGCTGAGTCCATGGGTTCGCTCGGAGCCTGGCTTGCCGCCGACGAGGGTTACACTTCCGTTGGCACCGACATCAACGCCAGTCACTTGCGGGCCGTGCGCGACGGCTGGGTTATCGGCACTGCGCGCCCACTTAGAGTTGGCCGACGCATGCAGTTCTGGGGCATTGAGATTGCCGACGAGAACGGCAACGCCGTGTGCACGGCCCGCCTGACGGTCGCCATTATTGAGTCGCCTTAGCGTAGCAGCAACGCCAGGATGTTTGCTGCGTATCGAGAACCGATCTGCGTCGCTGTCTGCGCCTCGCCAAACGGACACCCGGGTACGCGTAATTCACGATGAACCCGCGTGCGCCAGAACCAGGCCCACCAACCCTTAATAGTTTTGATTAGTACTTGATCGCCGTTACGCAATGCCTCAGCGTTAGCGTATTCGTAACGGCTTGGCAGCAAACATGACAACGAGAAACAATAAGGACAAGCAACGGATCACGAGTGCTGCCAGCCAGCTGCAGAAAGCGGCTCAGACGATTCGCATCCTGACCCACATTGCCTGGCCGCAGAAGCATCGCGAGCGCTTTCTAAAGAACAACAGTTACCGGCTACCGAAGGTGGAGTACCCGCCGTTCGATCCCAGCGAGACACTGGCGCTGCTGGCGGTGGCACGCAAGGAGATCGTTGGTGAATCAGTGGTGAGCGACTGGCTTACTGGCATTGCTGACAGTATTGAATCCAGCGCCCGCTTGCTGTGCGCGTGTGGCACTCCGGAATTTCTTGAGCACTCCAGCGCGCTGTACGGTACTCCGACTGAAGTGTTGCCCGATGGCACGTCCACGAGCCTCGATCTTGCGAACCGCTTCAATGTCATATTTGAAAGGGTAAGCCACATTGATGTTGGCGCACCGGAGCTCGCCTGCTACCTGGCCGACTACGTAGCCGAACGCATGCGCCCCGCCGTGACCGACATGTTCGGCGAGCACGCACCAGAAGTGCTGGTTGTCGATGAGTTATCGGCGAACGCTCTGGCCGGCCCAAAGAGTATTCGCATCCGTCGCGGCGCGTGCTTCACAGACAAGGACATCCTGCAACTCATTCATCACGAGGCTTACATTCACGTAGCTACGTCGCTGAACGGTCAATCGCAAACAGCCCTGCCGATACTCGGTTCGAGTCACCCTGGCTCCACCAAGACCCAGGAAGGTCTGGCCGTGTTCGCAGAGTTCATTACCGGTTCAATGGACATCGACCGCTTTCGGCGCCTGGCGGATCGCACTCTTGCGATACAAATGGCCATCGAAGGCGCCGATTTTGTAGAGGTGTTCCGTTTCTTCCTGGAACGTGTAGCAGGGCCTGAGCAGGCATTTGAAAACGCTCGCCGCGTGTTTCGTGGCGGCACTATTACCGGTGGCGCGCCGTTCACCAAGGACATCGTGTATCTCGATGGTTTGCTGCGCGTACACAACTTCCTGCGCACCATAGTTGCTTCGGGTCGCACCGACTGCCTGCAACTTCTGTTCTGCGGCAAGCTCGATGTCGAGGACATCCCGGTACTTTGCGAACTCGCCGACATGGGCCTCTGCCAGAAGCCAACTTACCTGCCACCGTGGGCTGCGGATCGCCGCTTTCTGTTGAGCTATTTAGCGTACTCGTCGTACCTCAACAGCATCGATCTTAGTAAAGTACGGGCACACTACGACGACCTGCTGCAGCACAGCCCGCGAGTCGACTGGCCGTAGCAAATGCGCGCGGTCAGCTACAGCCAGCGGCGCGTCCGTTTTTGAAAGGCGCGATACTCGTCACCGAATTTTTCGGTCAGGTAGGCCTCTTCCGGTAGTATGGCGAGCACATGCAGTAGCCAGGCCCCGATCGGGGTCAGCAGCAGAATCCAGCCGTTCAACAATGCAATTGCGACGCCTATGCAGACGATGACCATTTGCAAATACATTGGATTGCGCGTGATGCGAAACGGACCCTTATTGATAATACGCAGCGTGGGTTTCCACGGATTCGCGCTCTGGCCGTCCTTGTGCATTAGAATTACGGACCAGGCTCCCAGGCCCACCACTGCGGCCACCGCTATCGCACCACCCAGCCAGTAACGCGCCGGTGCAGGGATCGCGATTCCTATATTTAGTGGCAGCAGTTTATTCAGGACCACGCCAAGCAGAATCACGGCAAGTGGGATAGCCGGGGGAAATACACGAACCGCTGCACCATCTCGGACTGGAGTCATTGCATTCTCCCGAAGTTAAATCGGTTCTCAGTGTCTCACAGGATCAATGCGGAACACGTACACACTGCCGGCCAACGGCAGACGCCGCGTTATCGCGGGCGCTGCTGCGTACCCTGCCCCGCAGTAATAAACAATGCTGTTACGGGGCCGTCAACATCAGCCGTGTGCCAAACGCCCGGATCATTAACCGCGTACTCGCCATCGGTCAACGTTACTTGCTGCGTTGTGCCATCCAGCAATTCCTGATGCAGAGTGATGCGACCGGCGACACACAGCACAACCTCGTGTCCGTCCGGGTGTACCTCCCATGTGTCCCAGGATTCGTTGAACGTGTGCATGCTGACCAGCCGACCTTCAACGCCGTCTTTACCGTGACGTTCACCGTAACCCATGTACCAGTCCATGCCGCCAGTGAACTCTGGTTCGACAACAGCGGTGGCGTTCAGACCAAGATGGATAGGGTTACTTGCAAGCTTGTGAACGGTCATTAATACATCTCCAGTGACAAAGAAACTAAATCGACTTGGCTGCCAGACAAAGCAGGTTATCCATCGGTACTGAAAGAAGCGATTCAGCCTTGTTTAGCGGTAAAAATCGGTTCGACCCTATATTGCGCGTCAGTCTCGTAAGCAAGTGTAGCGCAACCTAAAACTAGCCTGCTTTGCCATCTACGCGAGGCCGTAAGAGTATCGGCGTGTAAATCACCAGGTACATTGCGAACGCGAGCACCCACAACGAGCCGGCAACAACAACTATCCCCTGGTACTGCATCGGGAGTAATGCGGGACCGAAAACGCGCACGGTCACCGATAGCACCAGTAACGCGTAAGCAACTGCGATGACTTTATGAACTTGCAGGCTGCGTCCGGTGTGGCCCAATGAGGCGCGAGTCATTACCGCGAGTATCATCGTGCCAGCAGCGCCAGCACCGAACGCGTGCTGCCAGTACGCTGCCCACCAGACATCGCCGAGCACGCTAAGTGCTTTAAGACAAAGGCCGATCGGTAACCACAGATAGGCGACGTGCAGTATCCAGACGACAGGCTGTGACCCGGTACGCCAGCCTTGCCATCCGGACAATCGCCAAACCTGTGCGAGTGCCGCGACGGCAGCGATATAACCCGTCAGCGCATGTTGTGATGCCGCGATATCAGCGATCGCAAACGCCAGCATCAGCGCAATGGTGGTGCGATCAAGTAACGCATAACTGCGCATGCGTGCGTCTATGCCGCTTGATCGCAACGCGCTGCCCGTAAACGCCGGTACGATGCGGCCTCCGATGACGGTGATCAGAACAAGCACCAGATCCAGGCCGACACGCAAGCCGCGGCCACTCAAGATAACGTCTTGCTGTGCCAGCCCGGCGACGAATATCAGGTCGCTTAACCAGATCACTAACAACACCAGCAGCAGCGGCGTATTGCGATTGATCGTGCGCAACAGCGAAGGCGAAAGAGTAACGATCAGCGCTGGCAAAAACGCGAGCTCGAGCACGGCGAGTACCCAAAACGGAATACTGTTTGCAAACATGAACGCGACACGGCCGGCAAGCCACAAAAACACCAGTAGCTGCAACGGGCGGCCAGCAAATCCGCGTGTTCCGGTCCAGCTGGGTACCGCTGTCAGCATGAAACCGGCAATTGCGGCAACGATGAAGCCGTAGATCATTTCATGTACGTGCCAGTATTGCGGTGGCAGCGCGGCAAGCGGTGCCATGCCACCTCGATACAGCCACAGCCAGGCACAGACCGAAACCACTGCCTGAATACCGGCGAGCAGAAAGAACGGCCGAAAGCCGTAGGCAAAGGGAACAAAACGCGGTAAAGACTTACTCATGCTTGCCAGATTTTCAGAAAATTTATGGAGCCCAATGCATAGTGTGTGCGTGCAGTCGCGAGCATACAAGCCAGGACGACAAGCGCTGCCAGAAAACAGGTACGTTGAACGGCTGCTGTGCACCCGAGGTGCAGAGTTAGACAAGATTCGCCACAAAATCGAGGAAGAGTTTGATTGATCCAGCGACGCGTAAGAACCTGTTTACTTCGCGTTTTGCAAACTTGAATAGCCTTGCAAAATAAGCCTGACACTGTCTTTAGCGTCATCACCAGGAGCACGAATGGGCCGTTTCCTGTATAATTAAAAGCGCCCCACCCCAGCCTCACCCACCTCGCTGAAATCAATGCTTTGCGCATGGCGCTCGGTTTCGCGACTCTCTTTTCTGACTCTCTTTGAGGAGAATTTATGAAACTCGCGATCCTGTCGTGCGGCCCGAAATCCTACAGCACACGTCGCTTGAAAGAGGCGGCACTCGCCAGAAAATACGACGTAAAAGTCCTCAACACGCTGAAGTTTGCGATCGATCTGGAAGAGGGCTCACCCGATCTCTACTACCGGCAAAAATCGCTGAGCGATTACGACGCCGTGTTGCCGCGTATCGGCGCGTCCATTACCTACTACGGAACAGCAGTGGTCCGGCAGTTTGAAGAGATGGATGTTTTTTGTGCAAACACGTCCAACGGCATTACGAACTCGCGAGACAAATTGCGCAGCCTGCAAATACTTAGCCGCCATCACATCGGCATACCACGCACAACGTTTGTCAGTGACAAGAAAGATGTGTTGCCGGCAATTGAACGCGTTGGCGGAGCGCCTGTCGTTATCAAGCTCATCGAAGGCACTCAAGGTATTGGCGTGTTGCTCGCCGACACAATCAAGGCGGCCGAGTCAATAATCGAACTCCTGCACAGCCAGAAACAGAACGTACTGATTCAGAAATTCGTAGCAGAAAGCCGGGGCAAAGATATTCGCGCATTTGTTGTAGGCGACCGGGTCGTCGCCGCGATGCGCCGCGTCGCACAGGGGCAGGAGTTCCGCAGCAACGTACACCGTGGTGGCGTAGCGGAAGCAGTGGAACTGAGCGAGGAGTATCGCGAGACGGCCGTGCGCGCCGCACAGATTCTTGGTTTGCGAATTGCCGGTGTGGACATGCTTGAGAGCAAGAGCGGCCCACAGATCATGGAAGTGAACTCATCGCCGGGTCTTGAAGGCATTGAGAAGTGCACGAAGCTGGACATCGCCGGTGCGGTGGTCGAGTACATCGCAGCACGGGTCGATTTCCCGGATATAGACATTCGCCAGCGCCTGACGGTGAGTCGCGGCTACGGCGTCAGCGAGATTCTGGTTCGTGCGGGCTCGAATTTTGATGGCAAGACTGTCGCTGAGACTGAACTAAGAGATAGCGACATTAATGTGTTGACCCTTTACCGTGGCACAACTGTCATCCCCAACCCGAAAGAGTCTCGAACGCTCCAGGCGAACGATCGGCTGCTGTGCTTCGGCAAACTGGATTCAATGCGCGACCTGCTGCCGCCGAAATCCCAGCGCCGCAGGCAGCCCGCGGTTAAAGACCTTGGGGCAAGCGCGAAAAAGAAAGCGTCCTAGGCGATCGCGCGACCGCAAACTTGAACCGACGTTAATTTCGCACTAGGGTCGGTTCAGGTTTCCGGGTAGGGTTGGAACGCGATATGACTGCGAATATGGCTCGCGCACTATCGATGGCCGCGGTTTTGCTTCTGGCCGCAACCGCGGCGCACGCTGATTGTCGTGATGAAATTGAGAAGTTCAAACAGCACGTCGCTGCAGAGCCTCCCGACGCGCGCCTGCAGCCACTCATCGAAAACGTATACGAAAGAACGGACACTCTTTGCCAGCAAGGGCAGGACGAAACCGCCCTGCAAACACTGGCAATGATGCAGATGATGCTGGACGCCGATCAAAGCCAGGTAACGCCGGCTGCTCCGCCGCAGGCCATGCCGGAGCTGCAGCGCGACGAACCGGTTTACGAACGTCCGCCTGACCCTGTTGCAAAACCCGACTTCGCGAATCGCTGGGATCAGCTCTCCCAGAAGAAGGTTTGCACGTGGCTGAGCGCGGGCGAAGTCGAGGAAAAACTCGGCCTGACTGTCACCTTGCAACAGCAACAACAACCTTCGCGTTGCGACTTCGTTTATAAAGAAGCCAATGGCCGTCAAAAACGTATGTTCTCCTTGTACGTGGAGCTACACCCCACAGAGGCTAGCGTGCGCCAGGCAGAACGGAATGTGTCCGAAGGCTTCACGGGATCCCTGTTCGAGCCGTACGACCCGGGCGCAGCGGATTTGCATGTGTATATCAGCAAGAAGAGCAACTATCTGTACGCCTTCCCGCAGGACGGCATGACGCTATGGCGACTCGAATTCAATCCCGATCCTTCTGCCGGCGCATCTGCCGACATCAACCCAGGCAAACGCTTTGTCCGGCTACTGGTGCAAAACCACAGCGATAGTCTCGAGGGCAGAAAAAAATAGGGGACAGTGACCGATTTCGAAGTGAAAACCGGTCACTGTCCCCATTATTTGCCGAAATCGGTCACTGTCCCCTATTTTCTGGTGGCACCCGGCACCAGCCGGGACGCGCGTTTGCGCAGCAAGGTAGACTGCAGAACTCCTGCATCAAGCCGCCTCCGGAGTTTTCAATATGCCGTTACGATTCGTGCCTCGGCTGGTATTCGTTTGTCTCATCTGCTTTTTGCCGCTGACTGCAGCAGCTCAGCAACCAACTGAATCCCAGCCTGACGTTGAGCAGCGCGTCATTGATGTCGATGCAGCAGAGCCCCAGGATGACGCGATACAACAGCGTATTGAGAAAATCTACACGCAGATTGACTCGCTGGCCGAGGTCACCGTTGAGGTGCAGGAAGGCGTCGTCACACTGGGCGGCCAGACAGCAAACGAGGCACAGGCACGGCGTGCAGTAGACCTGGCCGAACGCGTCACAGGTGTTGTCACACTCGAAGACGACATTTCACGTACCTTGGATATCCAAGGCAATCTCACACCCGTCGTTGACGACCTGAAACGAAGTCTCCGCGACTTCCAGCGGGCGTTGCCACTGTTAGCCGTTGCGCTGGCTATCCTTGTATTCGTGGCCTGGCTGGGTCACCGCCTTGCACGCTGGCAGTCGCTTTGGTACCGGATCGCTCCGAACCCGTTCCTCGGCGACTTGATGGCGCAGGCGGTACGCATTATCGCATTCATTATCGGACTGATTATCGCGCTCGATCTGATGGGCGCGTCGGCGCTCATAGGCACGATCCTGGGCGGTGCCGGTGTGATCGGTCTTGCAATCGGTTTCGCGGTTCGCGACACGCTCGAGAACTACATCTCCAGCATCATGCTCAGCTTGCGCCAGCCGTTTCGTGCCGGCGATCACGTGTTCGTAAACGAGCACGAAGGCATTGTCGTGCGCCTGACCTCACGCGCCACGATCCTGATGACAACGGATGGCAATCACTTGCGAATTCCCAACTCCAATGTCTTTAAGGCAGTGATACTGAACTACTCCCGCAACCCCGAGCGCCGCTTTACTTTCGAGCTCGGCGTTGACGCGAACGATGATCCCCTGGCCGCCATCAGCACCGGCGTCGCCGCAATCGCAGAACTCGATTTTGTTCTGCAAGATCCCGGCCCTTCAGCGATGATCAAGTCAGTGGGTGATTCCAATATCGTCATCTGGTTCGGCGCCTGGGTGGATCAAAAAGATACCGATTTCGGCCGTGGCAGAAGCATGGCGATACGCGCAGCGAAGGATGCGCTGGAAGCCAAGGGCTTCACGCTACCCGAACCGATTTACAGGGTGCGCTTTGACGAGACCGCAGCGGCTATCGGTATTGAAGCCACAACAAAGAAGACAACAGCGGAACCGCGCAAGGCGGCCGCAGCGGAAGTGTCCAGCGCCGTCCTGGACACGAGCCCGGACGATCACCTGGAGAAGATGATATCCGAAGAACGCGAACTGGAAGGCGGAGCGGACCTGCTGGATCAAAGCAAACCCGTAGAGTAAACCTCACGAACGACGCCATCTTCGGGGTCGGGTCTGTCTTCCAGCCCGCTATTGTCGCGCTGCCGAGTCCGGGGTCGGGTCTGTTTTCCAGCCCGCCATTGCCGAACAACAGACAACCACCCAACGCTGGAAAGCGGACCTGACCCCTGTCCCCCAGCCCAACAAAGTTCCGCTGCTAGCTTCGGGGTCGGGTCTGTTTTCCAGCCCGCCATTGCCGAACAACAGACAACCGCCCAACGCTGGAAAGC
>JBBKWB010000181.1:0-13348 GCA_037968755.1 Woeseia sp. | reverse complement strand
TGAATTTGGTGCGTTAGTGCACTAGATCAGGACTGCCCCCCGTTAGTTGAACACGACAGAACCTGCTCCACTATCGTGTTGGCAAGACGCTCGATCCGGTCAGTCTCGGCAGTTCATCCGACCAGCACAAATCAGGATCGCTCAATATCGCGACCCGACATTGTGATCTGAATAGCGATAGCGGGCCCCTTCACGATACGCCATCGACCCGCGGCGGGATTTTCGTAGTGCAGCAGATGGTGTCCTTCGATCTCGATTGCCTCACCCAGTGGCGGATGCACTTCTGCACTTGCGTCAGCCGCATAGACCAGCAGGATATCGCCATCGACAACGAGTTCATTTGATGCATTGCCATCGAATACCTTCGTAGTCGTCGAACAGCAGTTCCGATTCCACATTATATTGAAGTCGCGAATCGGCCCGTCGTGAAGGTCGGCTACGGTTGTGTTATCGCCGGGAAAATGTGCTTGCGCGAAACGTTTGCTCAACTTGCTGACGTGCCCGGTGCTGTGAGTCAGCGTGATACCCCGCCCATCGAGCAATATCAGCGTCCTGTCGCAATCCGGAAAAAAGGAAAACGGACCATCGCTGTCGACTGCCGCAATGCTGATGCGCCAGGCAAACGTATCGGAGCCTGGTACCGGCGCCAATAACAGCACCAGCGTTTCACCGCGCCCGTTTCGCCACGGCACTGCGTGAAAGCTATCCGGGCCATGGATATATTGCTTACTGATATTCATCACTAATGATGAGCCCTTTAAACACCAGGCAGTCCGTGTCCGCGGCATTTATCGACAGGCATGACTATTGCTCGAGTATTGCCAGCGGCGGCAGATGCTCGTATAGAAAATTGGTCATCGTCGTATAGAGATGCCGTCTCGTATTCGGTTTTTCGTCGATTGAGTGACTGCGATCGGGATACATCATAAATGCAAACGTCTTGTTGAGCGCTATTAGCTTGTCGACCAATTGCTCGGAGCTTTGATAGTGGACATTATCGTCGGCGGTGCCGTGCATCATCAGCAGATTGCCAGCGAGACCCGCAGCATGCGTAATCGGTGAACCCTGTTCATAACCTTCGGCGTTATCATCCGGCAGGCCCATGTAGCGTTCTTGATAGATAGTGTCGTATAACCGCTGATCACTCACGAAGGCAAGCGCGATTCCGGTGCGATATATTTCCGGGTAGCGAAACATTGCGTTCAACGTCATCTGGCCGCCGCCGCTCCAGCCCCAACTTCCAACCCGCTGCGGGTCCAAATAGGGTCGCGCGGCCAATAATGCCTTCACCGCTCTGGCCTGATCGGCCGACGCGAGAATCCCGATCTGGCGGTAGACGGACTTCCTCCAGGCACGCCCTTTTGGCGCTGGCGTGCCACGATTATCTACGCTGGCAACGATGTAGCCCTGCTGCGTCAGCATAAGATGCCAAAGATGGCGGTCCTTGCCCCACGCCTGTATGACAGTCTGGCCGGCAGGTTCACCGTACACGTACATGAGCAGCGGGTACTTTCTGTGCGGATCGAAATCTGGCGGCTTCATCATCCAGGCATCAAGCGTAACGCCGTCACCGATATCGACCTCGAAAAATTCCGTTTCCCCGTGCGCTGTCGCCTGCAGGAGGCTTGCAACTTTATTGTTCTCCACAACCGGGCGTTGAGTCGCATGACCTGGCAGCGAAATCAGGTCGACAGCTGGCGGTTTATTCAGTGTTGAAACCGTATGAAAAGCCCATCGCGAGTTCGGTGCAACCTCATACACATGAAAGGCCGACTCACTTGCCGGCGTCAGGCGCTCTACCTTGGGTTCGCCGAACAACGGTGACCTGAACAGGTAACGGGCGGCATTGTCGTCCGGCGACGCAGTGTAGTAAACCCAGCCGTTTTCGGTATCGATGTGATCGACTTTAAGGATGTCGAAGTTGCCCGGTGTTACCAGTTGCACATCTTTGCCGTCGCGAGAAACCCGGTATAGATGTCGCCAACCGTCGCGCTCGCTTAACCAGGTGAAATACTTGCCGCCGTCGAGCCATTTAAGGTCTTCATTAACGTCGACCCAGGCATCATCCTCGTCAGTGAAAATTTGCTGTACTGACCCGTCCGCTGCACTCGCCAAAATCACTTCGTTCCTGTTCTGCAGTCGATTGACGTATTGAATAATGACTTCGTCGGAGCTGTCTGCCCAGTCCATCTGTGGTACGTAGTTTTGCCGCGGATCGCCTTGCAGTTCGATCCACACCGTTTGCGCTGTGCCGATATCGAGCACGCCGACCCTCGTTGCCGAATTCGTCGTGCCCACCTTCGGGTACTGCAATGGAATCGGCTTGGAGTAGACACCGTCGGTATTCTTCATCATGTAAAAGGTGCCAACACCTTCCGTGTCAAATTGCCAGTAGCAGAGCTGCTTCGAATCCGGGCTCCATTTGAAGCCATCCCTAAGTGAGAACTCTTCTTCATTCACCCAGTCACCGGTGCCATTGACGATAAGGTCGGAGCCATCACGCGTGAGTTGCTTTCGATGCTGCCCGTCCGTGCCCTCGATGTAGATGTTATTCAGGTACATGTACGCGATGTAATTGCTGTCCGGTGAAAATTTCGCATACATCAGCGATGAGGGTTGCGCGTCCGTACCGACCTGATGCAGTGCGGAGTTGTCCAGGTTCAGTACCCAGTAGTCCCCAAGCGACTCCAGGCGACGAAACTTCACTGTGTTCGTACTAATCAATACATACCGACCGTCTTCGGACCAGCTGTAGTCCTTGATCTCAAGCGGCTTCTCCGCGCCGTCCGGTATGAGCTGCTTTGCAGCAACCAGGATCGACTGGGCACCTGTCGCCGAATCGTGGCGCACGATGTCAAAGCCGTCGGCCACCGTTTCCGATGCCTCGACGGTCGTGTAGCTATCTCCGCCTTGCAGCCACTTGCTCGGCACTTTCTTGTTTAGCTCAAACTCTTTGTCGTGGAAAATCCGATCAATGCTTAGTAGCGACGGAGTCTCCGCGACGCTCGCCGATGCAACAAAGATTGCCGCAACGCAGACGAATCTCGTTACAGCGAATCGCACGCTCATTCCTTGTACTCCGCTTTAGCTGCGCCGAGCGCATCCATGTTCGGTGTGATCCCGAGCCCCGGCTCGTCCGAAGCAACCATGTGCCCGTCTACCCGTTGTGGCGCGCCGCTTGCGTTTTGTACGCTGACGTAGCTATTAAAGTCCGTTGCCGAAAATCGCATGGCCTCGGGTGTCGAATGTGCGAGATGAGCGATGGCCGCGGTGATGATGTCGCCGCCCCAACTGTCCTCAATCGTCATTGGAATGTTTAGCGACACACAGAGATCGCGAATCTGGCGTGCTTTGGTCAGCCCCCCGACTTTCGATATTTTTAGATTGATTACGTCCATTGCGCCATCGTGATGGCCGCGCAGCAACGCCGCTATACCGTCAATATTTTCATCCAGAATGAACGGCAATGCTGTCCGCTTGCGAATTGTAAGACAATGCTCATATGTACGGCATGGCTGTTCTATGTAAACGTTACGATCCCGAACAGCATTCACGACTTGCGCCGCCTGGTCGACTCGCCAACCCGTATTCGCGTCAGCAACCAGAACTTCCTCATCGGTCAGTATGTCCGCGGCGGCATGAATTCGATCAATATCCTCGCTCGGCCGACCACCGACTTTGAGCTGGAACTTGGTGTAGCCATCCGCGCGATGCCCGGCAACGTTTTCCGCCATTTCATCGGCTGGGCGCTGACTGATCGCCCTGTACAGCGCAACACTGGCGCCGAACTTGCCACCCATCAGGTCGCACACGGATTTTCCGCTCGATTTGCCCAGCAGATCCCAGCAAGCCATGTCGATGGCGGACTTGACATAGGGATGACCGAGTAAAGCACGGTCCATCAAATGATTGATCGGTCCTATCGCTGTTGGGTCCTGCCCGATCAGTGTCGGTGCAAGTTCGGCTATTCCTGCACGTGCGCCTGCGCCAAAAGCCGGCAGGTAAAACGGGCCGAGCGGACACACTTCGCCGTATCCCGCGTTGCCATTGTCAGTTATGAGCTCAACGATCGTGCTGTCGAACACCTCAACGAACTTTCCCTCAGACCAGGAATAACGACCCTCAACCAACGGAAGGTCGACCTGGTAAACACGGATCGCGGAAATTTTCACATTGCCTCCGAATGCTGCGACAGCGGGTACTTAGGGACCCGGCAAACCTTCAGCGCGTAGCAGGAACTCCTTTGCGCGCATCTCTTGGTTGTCAATAATATGTATGCCGAAGCCCAACTTGAGACGTATCGACTTGATGCTCAATCCCGTCAGTCTCGGCGCCAGCCATACTCTTTCGCCATACGCGTGAATCGTTCGATACTGCGGTTAACCCGGGTATCCGTTTGCTCAGCGCAGTCACCAATGATCGGCAGGTCCCGAAGGATCTTGCTATTCGGGTCTATGATGACCCGTGCTCGGTCATGAACAGCCAGTGAGCCGGCTTCGCTGGAAACATCCACTACGGTCACAACACCGTCGACACTTACGGAGACCGGCATCGGGAACGGGCGATCGCCAGGCACTGTCCACTTAAGTTCCAGCCGCCCGTTTGCCCGTGACACATTCAGTTTCGGCATTCCAGTCTCGCGCAGATAGGTCTCAACCAGCCAGGCGACATCTTCTTGTGCCTCTTCGGACATGATGCGGATAAAGTCCTCCGTCGTGCGGTACCGCGACTGGATGGGGTAGGAAAGTGACCACGGCTCTGCCGTGTCATAGATCAACCTACGCGTTCCGGACCAGAACGCATCCTCGCCAATGTAGTTTCGCAACGTATGCAACATCCACGCGCCCTTCGTGTAAATGTCACGATTGTCGAATGCCTCGCCTACATCCGCGACGTCGGGATTCACGACCGGCGAGCAGTGCGTAGTGCTTTCATAGGCACCGTACATGCGATCAAAGTAACCCATTGTGCCAACGGTCTCTTCCGCATACACGGACTGCATATACGCGGCGTAACCCTCGTGGATCCAGGAATCTTCCGGCCGGCCATGGGTCATTACGTTGCCGAACCACTCATGTGCGAGCTCGTGATGCAGAAGCTGATCGAAGCCGTGCTGGCCACGTTTGTATTGCTCGCCGTAGCCGTTAATCGTCTGGTGCTCCATGCCGAGATGCGGCGTTTCAACGAAACCCACTTTCTCGTCGCCCCATGGATAAGGGCCGATCATGCGCTCGAAAAACTCAAGATCAGGAACGACGTCGGACTCAACGAGCTCGCGCGCTTTATCCGCGTTCTTGGGCAGCGCCCAAAACTGCACCGGATACATTGTGCCATTGACGCCCTGGTAGTCGCGCTCGATGACTTCGTAGGGTCCACCGTTGATCGCGATAGCGTAACCGGCGTAAGGATGACGCGAAGTCCAGCGCCAGGTATCGAAGCCATCATCGTCTTGCGAGTGTTCGGCCAGTATGCCAACCGAAGCGACTGTGACGCCGCGCGGCGCTGACACCGAAACCTCGACACCTTCGTCTGGCTTGTCCGCGTAGGTGTCTTTGCATGGCCACCACAAGTCGCAGCCTTCAGTCTGTACAGCGGTTGCGAACCACGGCGTGCCGTCCACTTCCGACCAGACGAAGCCGCCAGCCCATGGCGGCGCGAGTGCTATGTGCGGCTTGCCACCATAAGATATAGAGACCGTTGCGCGAGCACCGGCTCCCATGCGCGAGGGCAGCGCGACGATGAATGAGTCTTCGTCCCGTGTTACCGCAAGTGAGGCATCACCGAGCGTTGCTCCGCGGATGTCGAGCTTTGGATCGAGATCGAGTTCAATCGCGTCGAGTGGCTCCAACGCTGCAAACGTGACGTCGACAGTACCTTCGATGGAGCGGGTGTCCGGCATAACCCGAACGGTCAAGGCATAACGCCGCACATCGAACGCGCGTTGAACCGACGACATGGCTTTGCCGGTTCTTGCCGTTTCAGGGTGAACATCGTCAACGTAGGGCTCGCCGCGAGCGGCGGCTTCAAGTGCCGCGATGACCGCTGCTGACGGCGCATCATCCTGCGACGCAGCGGTATCACTGTTTGCAACGCCATCGGACGCAGTATCGACGCCGCAACCGGGCAGCATTGCAATGCAAACAGTGAAGACCGCAATCCGCGGCAATAAAGTTATCTTCATACCAAACTGCCCTTGCTCCCGACATGTAACGATTAGCCTAACGCGCATCGGGACCGTGGAGCAATGAGCGCTTTGGAATTACACTTTTGTCGAGGACCACGATTTCGATCGTGCCCCCAGGATGCAGAGCGCACCCTGTGCAAAGCGCCAGCACCGTGGTCTGCTACACCGGACTAGCTGCATTAGCCGTTGCTCGTAGGGAATCCCTGTCGAGCTATTCGGAGGAAGCTACCTGGAAACCCATAGTTGGCGGCAGCAAATCTGTACGAATTAACCTGAGATGACAGCCATCACAGATGCGCGTCAGGGATGAACCCCGGTAGCATGCAGAGAAAATTCGACATCGGTTGAGGAACCGCTTCCGGTTACCGTTGTGATAACCATCAACACGCCAGTATCGCTGTTCGCGTCGTACGTGCAGAGACCTGGGCCTAAACTGTTGCCATCGGCGGTTATAATCGCGCGAGGAATTGCAACGCCGTTGGGGTCACGTGCAATGGACGCAGTTGCGAAATCATCGAACGAGAAAACCATGCATCCCTGGTGCGCAGGATCGGCTGTCAGAATAATCGGCGTGACCACCAGCAAGATACTGCCATCGCGTGCGACAGAGATATCCGCTTGCTCGATCGTATCAACGCCTAGGTCCGCCGCATCC
Source organism: Woeseia sp. (assembly GCA_037968755.1). Classification (GTDB taxonomy): domain Bacteria; phylum Pseudomonadota; class Gammaproteobacteria; order Steroidobacterales; family Woeseiaceae; genus Woeseia. The sequence continues at coordinate 6,509 of JBBKWB010000181.1, read as the reverse complement.
TGCCCATCAAGAATGGTGCCGACATAGTCGTAGCCGGTTGGTGTTTGTCGTAGCAGCTCTATACGTTCGAGATCGGTTCGTCGTCCCGTTCCATCGACAACCAGGCACGACGTCGCGAGATAGGTTTCGTCGTCGAAAGCGAACAAGCCGGGCTCAGTTTGCAGAATACAGTCCGCAAGCTCCGGAATCGCGTTGAAATCAATGGGTGCGCCCCAGGACGCAGACGTCGCTGCAAACTTGCCCCAAACGACGCTGTTGTCGCCCAGAAGATCGGGCGTCATTGCTGTGGTTCGCCAGTAAAGAAACTCCTGACGTTCATCGACTCCAGCAACCGTCCCAAACGGATTGAAGTACTTGAGCCACAAAATCTGCCACGTTCCCGCCGGCTCTTTCACCAGCGTTGAGACTTCATGGGTACTCCACCCCATGACACCAGTATCGGGATGAGCTTCCATCTGCATTTCATTAACAGTGCGGACGAATGTGAACGATGCGCCATCGTCATCACTGCGTGCCAGTCGGGTTCGTACGCCAAGGTCATAGACGATTGGTGGACCTGAGTCGCTGACCTGTGTATTGAGCCAGCTATACGCCAGCCACAGCGTGCCCGTCGTGGCGTCATACTCGAGGCTGGGATCACCGTAGCCACGAAACGGATCCGGATTGCCGTTAACGACAGAATGCGGATCGCCAATGATCAACACCTCAGGACAGGTTGTGTCCTTACTGCAATGGAATGTAATTGGTGCCGACGGCGGAGGCGGCAGAACAACCGGCGTTGAATTGCCTCCAGAGCCTCCGCTACAAGCAGAAATAGTGAAAAGAAGCGAGAGAAGTGTCACTGCTCTGGAGACATTTGCGTTCATGCGAACATCTTATGTCAGTCGCAATGCGGCACACCAGTACACGGGTCGCAACTGGGGTGATCAGGCGAGCTATTTGAACCACCGCGATTGTGGGAAGAAAATTTGCGTGAAGTAGCCTGAAATGCTGGCCTGATTGTGAGTTTCCCTGTAGCCGATATGTGGCAGCAACAAGGTTTAAAGCATGCGACCGGTTAACGCGACTTGTCTTTTTCGGTCGTTCATTTCAGTCTCTCGTTCCTGCTTCGACAAACTAACCTCGAATCATTCTCAGTACGTCGTACGCAGACAGGCGCTGCCCGCCAATCGCCCAGTCGCCGCCCTCAAACTCGTTGATTCTTACCCATGTCACCGGGCGAATGTTCTCGCCCTCTACTTCAATCACTGCAGTCGTGATCTTGTCGATCAGTAGCTCTTTCTGATCCGGGGTAAGTGAATTCTTGAGGGCGTCGACGGTGACGAGCAGCATGCCGCACTCCTTCAGCCTTTCAGCTTCGCTTCGAGGTGATTCATAAGCTCGCCCATCTGGCCACTCGGGCTGAACTCGATCGCTTCGTAATCTTCATCAACCCTGACCGTGTGTCCGGGTGGCCAGTAGTAAACGTCGCCTGCATTTACCGTCTCTTCCTTGCCATCTGCATAGGTGACATGGATGGAACCCTTGACCACGGTTCCCCAATGCGGGCACTGGCACAGGTTGTTCGGCAGTCCCTCGAGCAATGGGGTAGCGTCCGCACCAGCTGGGAAGCGGACGCGAGACACGTTGATATCGCCCCAGTCCTGGCCCTGAAAGCAGATTGCGCCCGCTTCCAGGCGAATCGGTAGTTCGTTGCGTGCTTGTTTCACGGGAATTTCTCCGTTCTGTTTTGGCGTGATACCCGCCGGTAGGGTATTTATACGCCCTGCAGCCGAGGTAAACATAGAGGAGATATGGAGATTAGCTGGAGGATTCTGGGCTGCGACGCAGAAGTGCTTTACTCTCCGGGCAATGATTTACCGGATTAATCAATTTGAACTCGACATGGCCCGTTTCGAGTTTCGTGACAACGACACCGTTCGCCAGCTTGAACCACAGGTTTTTGCCCTGCTGGCCTTCCTGATCGAACATCGCGAACGGCTGGTGCCTAAGGAAGAGCTCTTCGAGAAACTCTGGGACGGGCGCGTGGTAAGCGACTCAGCGCTGACCAGCCGGATCAAGTCGGCTCGCCAGGCGCTCGGTGATAGTGGCAAGGCGCAGCGATTCATCAAGACTATCCACGGCAAGGGCTTTCGTTTTGTCGCGGACGTTCAGGTCGCGCACAGCACGGCCATTGTGCTGCCAGGTGATGATGCGGAGAAACCTGAGGTCGGCACTGAGACCTCGCGGCGACCGTCCATTGCGGTGTTGCCGTTCCAGAACCTGGCGGACGCCAGTCCTTACAACACGCTTGCCGATGGTCTCGCGCACGAACTGATCACAGAGCTCGCGCGCCTGCGTTGGCTCTTCGTTATCGCGAGAGGCTCATCATTCAGGTTTCGAGAGCCAAATCTCGATCTGCGCGAAGTCGGCCGGATGCTCGGAGTTCGTTATTGCCTGACTGGCAGCGTCGAAGTAAGCAGCCGACAGCTCGCCGTTATGACCGAGTTGATCGACACCCGTACGGGCGAAGTTGTTTGGGGAGAGCGATACGCCGGTTACGTTGACGATGTTCATGCCGTGCGCGCCGAAATCATGTCGAAGATTCTGACGTCACTGGAAATCCAGATACCGCTGCATGAGGCGACGGCTGCCCGACTCATCTCCAGCGACAACCTTGACGCCTGGTCCGCGTACCACCTCGGCCTGCAGCATCTGTATCGGTTCAATCGCAACGACAATGCAGCGGCTGCCAAATTGTTCGGTCATGCCGTCAAACAGGACAAGAACTTTGCGCGCGCACACGCGGGCCTCTCGTTCGTGCACTTTCAGACAGTATTCATGCGACAAACAGACGACATTCCGGGTGAGACTGCCCTGGCACGTAGCTGCGCTCGGCAAGCCCTCGACATTGACCCGCTCGATCCCTTCGCTAACTTCACGATGGGACGCAGCTATTGGCTGGAAACCGATCTTGAAAGTGCCCGCTCGTGGCTCGAACGAGCAACGTCACTCAGCCCGAATTACGCGCAGGGGATGTACGCGCTGGCGTGGACGAATACGATCGCTGGCGCCGAACAGGACGGTCGCGAGCAACTGGACCTCGCGATGCGTCTGAGCCCACTCGACCCCCTGTATTACGCAATGCTTGGCGCTCGCGGATTTACGTATATTGCACGCGGCGAATATGCCGACGCGGTCGTTTGGACAGAGCAGGCAGCACGCTCACCGGGCGCGCATGTTTTCATGGCATTGCTCGCAGCAGCCGCACAAACACTGGCCGGCGACACGGCCCGAGCCGCGCGGTGGGCGGCAGAGGTACGTGAGCGCGGACCGCTACTCAGCAGCGTCGATTTCTTCAGAGGGTTTCCAATAAAGGCCGAGCCCATGCGAACGCGGATCGCAGATGCGCTGCACGGGCTGGGCTTCTAAGCTACACAATAATCAGGCAGAAGCCGTCAAGGCCGTGCGGACCCTTTCAAGTCGCTCACGAACTTCTGCAGCCACCTGAGCGATCTCAGGGTCGTCGGTCTGCTCCATCACAACCACCGGGTCCATAAACCCTACTGTCTGGCTGCCGTCGTCTTCTGTGCGCACGATGACGTTGCACGGCAAAAGCAAGCCTATGTCAGGCTGCGCCAACAAGGCGCGATGCGCCAACTTCGGATTGCAGGCACCGAGAATGCGATACGCGGACACATCGACATCCAACTTCGCTTTCATTGTCGCCTGAACATCGATCTCCGTAAGGACACCGAATCCTTCGACCGCGAGCGCGTCGCTGACTTGTTTGACGGCATCCGAAAAGCTCAGGCCCGTAAGCGTGCAGTAGAATCCATATGCCGCACCTGCACGGGCAGGAGCATGTTGAGAAGAGGCTTTCGCGTCGTTGCCCTTCACGAGATGCCGGGAGCTGGTGTCATGCGGTCCATCATCATCTGCATCATGGACTGCATCATCTGCATGCGTTTTTCCATCATCTCGCGGTGCGCGGCCATGTCGCTATCCATAGGTTCCTTGTCCTGCATTTCAGGCATTCGACCCATATCCGCGCCCATCGCATCTTTGTTTTTCATGCCGCCCATGGCAGCCATGCCGCTTTTGCCCGGCATGCCGTCTGCACCCATCTCACTCATCATGGTCATGCCATCCTGCATGACTTTCATGTGATCCGACATCAAAGCGTTGCGCTGCTCCGGCGTTGTGGCGGCCTGCATTTTGTCGTGCATCGCCTGCATGGCATCCAGCTGCTTGTCCATGCGATCTGACTTCGCGCTGGGATCAGCTGTTGGCATGGCCATATTGCCAGTGGGAGTGGGATTGGTGGTGGGAGCAGCATCAGTAGGGAGGGTATCGTGCTGAACGGGCGTCTGGGCGTAGCCGGTAACGCAAAAAGCGTACAAGGCGGCTCCAATTGCAATAGAACGAAGTGCATTCATGATGAATCTCCGGTGGAAAACGGGAAAGTAAGGATCGTAATTACTGCGAGTGAGAACTGCAGTTCTTGCCAGCCATCAGCTTGATAGCTCAGCCAAGTCCCTTTATGGACTCATAGGACAAAGATGTCTGTACGGCAGGGAACTTAGAGCCGCTGAAACGCCGTGCATCACCAGCGATTTGCGGTAGCTGCAGAAAGCAGTGTGCGGCGTTCGGGGCGCTGACCGGATGGAACCGGGGCCTGGCACACTCGAGAGTGTAGACACCGTCCAAAATGCAGGCGGGTCTCATGCAGCGTTGTTCAGATTCGACGCGCTGCCGAATCGCAGCGCGAAGGTGACGTTGTCGGGGCAGGCGCGACTAGCGGCTTTCATGCCGGGGTTTCCGTCACCCATTGGATTCGCGATCGCGCTACAAAATCGCTGCCTTCACTGTCTAAGGTCGTGTAAATGCCTCTCGTAAGCATCTTTATCGATTTCGCCGTTCGCATATCGTCGCTTGAGCAACTCTTCAGCGGACGCGCCGCTGTTACCGCCAGTTCGGGACGATGTCCGGGACATTACCCAAAAGACTGCAGCGACAATCGCTATACCAACAATCCACCACAACCACATTCCGCCCATATGCCCTGCTCCGTTCCATTCGTTCATATCAAGTCGCTCCCTGTAGATATCTGAAAGATCAGCGCTAGCCCTGTTTCGTGTAAGCCTCTGGCGTCTACTGCTGGTCCGCTTGTACAGACTGATGCTCGATCATCTGTTGCATCATTCTCCTGCGCGACTGCAAGCCTACGAAGTGAAATCATGAAAAAGCTCCGATGGTAGACAGGAAGACTGAGATCGCGGTGCTGCAATCGAGCACTGCGATTCTGGCCGGCCATCAGTTCGATAGCTCAAGCAATTTTCCTTTATGGACCCGAAGGACAAAGGTGTCCGTGCGACAGCGAACTTAGATCAGTTGAAACGCAGTGCGTCACCAGCGTTTGATTCGATTGTATTCTCAGCAATTCGCGCTTTCGGCGTCGTTTTTCAAGATCGGAGTCGGATCGGGGTGCCGAACCGCTGCGCTCCTTAGCGATCCAGCTCTAAAGTCAATCCAGCGCGCAACCAACACCGCGCAGATTCCAGGTATCGTCGCCAAGACGATCGGTGAGATGGCCATTAGGAGGCGCATAGTCATGATCGTTAACGGCAGACAACTTCCGGCGTTGCGAATACTGTGGCAAGCCCGCCACCTTCTGTTCTTAGATTGGTCGTCTGACCTTGGTAGAGCCTGGCCGACAGTTGTTGGATTTCACCATTGTAGGTTACGCAACGAATGTCGAGTTTTAGTGATTGTTTCTGATCGTTGATTAAGAGTTGCCTTTCGCTGGGTGGTACGACAGCTTGAGCGACATAGTCGGAGTTCACGATACGCTCCCATACTTTGTGTGTGAGCTTGGCGCCGCGGTACGCGCCGCGACTGCCATATCCGGTCACCGGTTTGAAGAAAAGTTCCTTACGGTCTTCCCAAAGTTGTTCGGCGTTTTCTTGAGTAACAACGACTGTGGTTGGAATTGACTGGCCAAGCGTCTCAATGGTTTGATCATCGACACCAAACGATTTGAGCCTATTGGGATCCGAAAGAATAGGGAGGTTTCGTTTGTCTGCATACAGAGCGTACGAATATGGGGAGGGTGTGACCACTGCAATATCGTCCTTATACGCCTCCAGCATGCACGCGGATTCGGGCATTTGGAAATAGAAGTCAGTGAGGCGGTTGTAAACGAGGTCAATCTTTTGTTCACCTACCCAGAGCGCGCGCTCGCGTATGTTGAAGTCTCCTGGGTCGGCGATTACAGCCCGGATTCCATGTCGTTCAAAGAGTGATTGAAACAGCAAGAACTCGGGGTACAGGAATTGTGAAACGGGCTCGACGTCGACGATCGCGATGGTCAGGAGCGACTGATCCCGACGCTGCAATCGCCACTCTTCTTTGAACATGTTGATCAGTTCGTCCTCGGCATCTGTGACATCTACAGTGCCACCAAACAAACTGGCCACCTCAGCGCAACACGCCTGTTGCGCCGCAGCCAAATAGAGATTGAGCAACAC
>JBBKWB010000180.1:0-30879 GCA_037968755.1 Woeseia sp. | reverse complement strand
ATTTCCATGTGCAGCATACCGAGGAAGCCGCAACGGAAGCCGAAACCGAGCGCAGCCGACGTCTCCGGCTCGAAATGCAATGCGGCATCATTCAGACGGAGTTTTTGCAGTGCTTCACGAAAGCCTTCGTAGTCATCGGAACTGATCGGAAACAGGCCGGCAAATACGCGCGGTTGAACTTGCTTGAAGCCCGGCAAGGGCTTGTCGCAGGGTTGTGCTGCCAGGGTCAGGGTATCGCCGACCGGCGCGCCGAAAATGTCTTTAATGGCTGAAATAACGAAACCGACTTCGCCGGTGCGGAGCTGGGTTCGATCCGTCATCTTCGGCGTGAAGCCGCCAACGCGATCCGCGTTGTAATTGCGGCCGGTGGACATCACCGTGAATTTCGCGCCCTTCTTCAGACTGCCGTTCATTACCCGGACGAGCGAGACGACACCGACGTAATTATCAAACCAGGAATCAATGATCAGCGCTTGCAGGGGGCCGTCCGGATCACCTTTCGGCGGCGGTATGACCGCGACCAGTTGTTCCAGCAATTCGGCCACTCCGAGTCCGGTCTTGGCGCTGACACGGCAAGCGTTCTGGGCCTCTATGCCGATGATGTCCTCGATCTCGTGAATAACCTTGTCAACGTCAGCAGCCGGAAGATCAATCTTATTCAGGACGGGCAGAACTTCCAGGCCCATGTCGATCGCTGTGGCGCAATTGGCAACGCTTTGCGCTTCGACGCCTTGCGCCGCATCAACCACCAGCAAGGCACCTTCGCAGGCGGCCAGTGAGCGCGACACTTCGTAGGAAAAATCGACGTGTCCCGGCGTATCGATGAAGTTGAGCTGATAGGTGTTGCCATCAGGCGAGACGTAATCCAGCGACACGCTCTGCGCCTTGATCGTGATGCCGCGCTCACGTTCCAGGTCCATGGAATCCAGCACCTGCTCCAGCATCTCCCTATCCTGTAACCCGCCACACATCTGGATAAACCGGTCCGCCAGGGTCGACTTGCCGTGATCGATATGTGCAATGATCGAAAAATTGCGAATGTGCTTCATGGATTGGGTGTCATTGATCTGCGATTAGCCAGGGTGGCCGCTTCGGCCAGCCGCGGAGTATATACGTTTCACAAACCAAGAACGCGACGAATGGCGCTTTCATCCAGCTCGTACTGGCAAAGATCTACGCCATCGCAGGCCACTACTGGCACCCGTATGTCATAGCGCTCGCGCCAGTCGGCGCGGCTGTCAATATTCACCACGTTGACCTCCGCGCGGCCACGCGCCAGGGGCAATAACTGCTCGATGAGAATCTCGCAAAGATGGCAGCCCGGCCGGCTGTAGACGGTCAATACGGGCTGTGAGCCGGCGTCAGTGGTCACGGTAGGTCTACGCGCCCGGCGATACCGGGTGTGAGTCGCCTGAGACAGGGCTCGCGGGCCAAATAGCGCCGCCCGAGCAGCAGCGCCGCGACGAGACCGGCCAATGCAAAACCAGCGAGTGCGGCATCGTTCAGCGGACCGAACAGCCAGTCAGCGAGGACCGGCAACAACAGCATGCAAACCAGGGGCAGCCCGTACGCGAGGAAACTTGCCTGTAACAGCCGTGCCGGCAGCAGCTGCAGTAGCACGGTTTCTCCTTGCTGCAAGGTCATGCCGGGTGGTGTTGGAAGTGCGAATTCACGCGCACCGGGATCGCCGCCGATCAGACCCGCGCCACAGCCCTTGCCCGCCGCACAGCGGCTGCAGGCCACGATGCCCTCGACCCTGACGGTCACCGTCTGGTGATCGACTGACACTACGGTTGCTTCGGGTGTGTTCATGACTGGCTGCTCAGCACCGCTACCGCCTCGAGTGATTCCGCGGTCGAAGCCAACAGTGTACAGAACCGGGCCTAGCGGCGGCGCATCGAGCTCGCAATGCGTTGTACCGTGATCGCCGGCACCTCGCCGACGGCGGTTACCTGGAAGCCGGCGATGCCGGTACTGTACGAATTCGCGGCACCGACCTGGAAGCGTTCAGCGACCGCGTCATCGTGTTTCGCTGCGATAAACACCGAAACGGTCGCCAGGCCATCGCTATAAACGATATGCATGACCGGCGTATCCATGCCTGGCATGTCTTCGCTACGTGTGGACACAACGCGGAAGCCGCTCGGCAAGTCATCACTGTGCCAATCCGTTTCAACATCGATGATGCCTGCGCGGGTCGGTTCCGTGTACCAGGTGAAATTATCCAGGCTTAGCGACGGTTTGAGCGCCTCGTCACTGATCACCGAATTCAAGCTTATGTCAGCAAATTTGAGCTGTTCGATCAGCGCCCCGTCACTACCGACCAATTCAGTGCGCAGCGGAAATGCGGTCTCATAATCCAGCCAAAGTCGGTGGCCAAAGCGCATGCCGTCATGCGGACGAATCGCCAGCAACATCGCCTTGCGACCGGCAACGCGTTCTTCACGAACGATGGATACGTCGTACTCGCTGCCAAAACGCACTTCGCTGTTCGGCAACGTTGAGAACAAGGTACTGCGATCATTCCACTGCTCGATGAGCACTGACCTCTGATCGGGAAGGATGCAATGTACTTCGTTGCCGACGCGAATGATTTCGAGGCCGTTTCCTTCCTGCGTGATAACCCGCTCATTCACGACGCCGCCCGTAACCCGGTGCACCACTTTCAGGGCTTCCGAGCGACCGTTCTTGCGCCGAATGACGGTACCTTCGTAGTCAATGGTCGAGACCACGGAGGACATGCGGTCCAGCCATTCGTTAGGCGATAACCGGTCGCGAGCTTCAGCGCCAGCGGCAAAAACGCAGAGGAATGCGAGTGCGTACAAAACCGCCGGGCGAACAACAATCGGTGGTGCCAGATAGGTCTGTCGCAGCATTATGATTTTTATTCCTGAACTGCCGGATCACCGTCATTGTCATCGTCAACTGCCCCGGACTCAAGTGTTTCAGGCTGCGGCGCGACTTCAACGAGTTCGCCGCCGCGTAGCTCAAGCGTCACCAGTCGGGACAAAACGCCGTTCGCACCCAGGTCGCCCGAGGTGGCGCCGTGGCTTAAGTAGTACTGCATGAGCACGTCGCTCGGGCGGTCGGTCTCCACTGCTGTTGCCGCGGGCTCCGTATACGCCGTCTCGCCATTACTGGCGGTAACGCCTGCTGCCGGTATCAGGGCATCGTCACCCACATCAAGCTGGCGCAAGCCAACGAGTGCCAAAACCGCCACAGAGGCCGCAATGGCAATACCTGCGGCCGGACGTTGCCAGCGACTGGCTTGCCCGGCAGTGTCAACCGCAGCCAGCTGATCTTCCGACTCCAGTGCCAGCGCAATTCGTTCGCGCAAGCCCGCGCTGCCAGCGACGCTGTGTTCGCCACGCATCAGGCGCCCGATGGCCAGGTAGGCACCAGCCTGGCCTCGCAACTCGGCATCCTTGCTAAGGCGGCGGGTCAGCATTTCCGCCTCGCTGGCCGGCAACTCGCCGTCAACAAAAGCAGATATCTGGGTTTTAAGGGCGTCGTTCATAATTCACCGTTAATCGATTAGGTTGTCGATCTTTTTGCTTATGGCATCCCGCGCACGAAAAATTCGCGAGCGAACTGTGCCCACCGGGCAGTCCATCGTCTGTGCTATCTCTTCATAACTCATGCCATCCAGCTCGCGGAGCACAATGGCCGTGCGTAAATCGTCCGGCAAGGCTTCGATGGCGCGTTCAACCGTCTCGTGCAACTCCTGGCTGAGCGTGACGCCTTCTGGCGTGTCAGTTTCCTTCAACTTCGCGTGCAGGTCATATTGTTCCGGATCCTGCAGGTCCAGCTCGATGTCCATCGGCCGTCGCCGTTGTGCTGCGAGATAATTCTTTGCTGTATTCACAGCGATTCTGTAAAGCCAGGTATAAAACGCACTGTCGCCACGGAATCTCGGCAGCGCCCGATAAGCCTTGAGAAATGCTTCCTGGGTAATATCCAGGGCCAGATCCGGGTCTCGCACATATCGCATCACCAGGTTTACGATCTTGTGCTGGTACTTCAGCACCAGCAAATCAAACGCACCTTTCTCGCCTTGCTGGACCCTTTTGACCAGCTGGGCGTCTGGAGTTTCAGTCGTCATGCAGGCAGGCTCCACTCCACGAGTGGGGACGCCAATCGACTTCGGGATAGACCGACGATGCTCTGGAAAGTTCGCTCAATGCCGCATGATTCATAGTATTTTCTGGTTGCTTTTGTGACGCAATTCGCAAGCATGGGCGCAATAAAAGTCTTCTGGCGGGACGCTGGCCGCCGCCGTTGGCGAAGATAGTAGCAGTATTAAGCGTTCGGCCAAAAGCCGGCCACTAGCGGCCACAGCGCAGCAATACCTGTAGCCGCCGCCAACGATTCCGGTCCTGCCGGGCACGGGCGAGCAGAATGCCAACCGCCGGACCCGGCCCGCCAGCCAGACGCAACCAGACAAAGCGTTGGGTAAACGTACTGCCCTGCTGAAGATACAGGTCATGCCATAGACTGTTTCGGAATAAGCCGCGGATTGCGCCGCCGGCGCCGAACCGCAGATGCTGCAATTGGCGGACGCCCTGTTCCCAACGCCAATACTCCACGGCCGCCAGTGCGCTCCAGCCCAAACATGCGAAAACCCGCAGTGCGGCTGGCTGCGACCCGCTCGCAAGAAGCAAGACTATGCAGCCGACCAGCCAGGCAGAAAACGCCACGCCTCGCACGCAGGCCTTAAGCACCGGATCAGGTGCAAGTTCGGTCTCGAATCTGCTTGATGACATCGTTGGCGTCCGCACTGCCTGCAGGCTCACCGCGGAGAAGGTAGCTGGCCAGTTCCGGATCGGGAAGCTCCAAAAGCATCTCGAATGCCGCTTTTTGCGCCTCCGGAGCATGCTCGAAGCGGGCTTCCATCCAGGCCATCAACAGGTCGTCGAGTTCGCGCATGCCGCGACGGCATTGCCATCGCAGCCGCGCCGTGTGCCTCACGACGGTTTCGCTCATGCGCTAGTGGCGCCGTTCGACCAGCATCTTCTTGGTTTCCGCAATCGCGCGCGCGGGATTCAGCCCCTTCGGGCATGCCTGCGTACAATTCATGATGGTATGACAGCGGTACAGCCGGAACGGATCTTCCAGATCGTCGAGACGCTCACCGGTAGCCTCGTCGCGACTGTCAACCAGCCAGCGGTAAGCTGCCAGCAACGCTGCTGGTCCGAGATAGCGATCGCTGTTCCACCAGTAGCTCGGGCAACCTGCAGAACAACAGGCACAGAGAATGCAGGCGGCCGGATCATCGATTTTTTCCTGGTCGGCTTTGCTTTGCAGCCGCTCGCGATCCGGCGGTGCCGGCGTGCGGGTTTGTAGCCAGGGCTTGATTGACGCGTATTGCGCGTAAAAGTTTGTGAGGTCGGGTACCAGGTCTTTGACAACCGGCATGTGCGGCAAGGGATATATTTTGATCTCGCCTTTTATGGCATCAGCAGCGCGGGTACACGCGAGCGTGTTGCTGCCATCGATATTCATAGCGCAAGAACCGCAAATGCCCTCACGACAGGAACGTCTGAACGTCAAGGTCGAATCAATCTCGTTCTTGATCTTGATCAGCGCATCCAGAACCATGGGGCCACAGTCGCTCATGTCCACCTCGTAAGTGTCCATGCGCGGGTTGTCGCCGCTGTCGGGGTCGTAACGATACACAACAAAGCGCTGCACATTACTGGCACCCTCCGCTGCGGGAAAGTGCTTGCCCTTCTTGATTCGAGAATTTACCGGTAAACGGAATTCCGCCACGTCATGCTCCTGCGTCGATTAGTCTTAAACTTAATACACTCGTGCTTTTGGCGGCACCGACTCGACCTCGTCCGTCAAGGTCTGTAGATGAACGGGCCGGTAATCAAATGAAACGGCGCCGTCCTCGGTAACCCACGCCAGCGTATGTTTCATCCAGTTTTCGTCGTCTCTGTCCGGGTAATCCTCACGCGCATGCGCACCGCGACTTTCTTTGCGATTCGCTGCGGACTCGATGGTTGCCGCCGCGTTTTGCAGCAGGTTCTCGAGCTCAAGAGTCTCAACCAGATCCGTGTTCCAGATCAGCGAACGATCACTGATCTGCACATCACTGAAAGTCGCATAGGTCTTGTGCAACTCTGCCACGCCTTCGTCGAGGGTCTCACCCGTGCGAAACACCGCCGCATGCCCTTGCATGACTTTTTGCATTTCGAGGCGAATGTCAGCCGTCTTGCGCGAACCTTTGGCATTACGCAATTTGTCGATGCGCGCCACGCTGTTTTGGCCCGCATCGGCCGCCAAAGGTTTGTGCCGAGCACCAGCTTCCATGGTTTCCGCACAGCGGTGTGCTGCGGCGCGGCCGAATACCACGAGATCCAGTAAGGAATTGGAGCCCAGTCGATTGGCACCGTGCACCGACACGCAGGCGGCCTCACCAACCGCCATGAGTCCGGGCACAACCTTGTCAGGGTCATCACCCAGCTTGGTGACAACTTCGCCATGGAAATTGGCGGGTATTCCACCCATGTTGTAGTGCACTGTCGGCAATACCGGAATCGGCGCGCGGGTTACATCAACGCCGGCAAAAATTCGCGCCGATTCAGCAATGCCCGGCAAGCGTTCGTCGATGACCTCAGGACCCAGGTGTTCCAGGTGCAGGAAAATATGATCCTTCTCTGGACCAACGCCGCGGCCTTCGCGAATTTCAATCGTCATTGAGCGGCTGACAACATCACGAGACGCCAGGTCTTTAGCGTTGGGTGCGTAACGCTCCATGAAACGCTCGCCATCTGAATTCGTCAGGTAGCCACCTTCACCGCGCACGCCTTCGGTAATCAGGGTTCCTGCACCGTAAATTCCAGTTGGATGAAATTGCACGAATTCCATGTCCTGCAACGGCAAGCCCGCGCGCAACACCATTGCACTGCCATCGCCCGTACAGGTGTGGGCTGAGGTGCAGGAAAAATACGCGCGCCCGTAACCGCCGGTGGCCAGAATAACCTTGTGCGCACGGAAGCGATGCAGGCGACCCGTGGCGAGATCGAGCGCAACGACGCCGCGGCAGGTGCCGTCTTCCATGATCAGATCGATAGCGAAATATTCGATATAGAATTCCGCTTCATGTTTCAGAGACTGCTGATACAGGGTGTGTAACATCGCATGGCCGGTGCGATCGGCGGCGGCGCAGGTTCGTTGCGCTGTGCCTTCACCGTAATGCGTGGTCATGCCACCGAACGGGCGCTGGTAGATACGGCCATCTTCAGTGCGCGAGAACGGTACGCCGTAGTGTTCGAGTTCAATGACAGCGTCAGGCGCTTCTTTGCACATGTACTCGATCGCATCCTGGTCGCCGAGCCAATCGGAACCTTTGATCGTGTCATACATGTGCCAGCGCCAGTCGTCCTCACCCATGTTGCCGAGTGATGCGCTGATTCCACCTTGTGCCGCAACGGTGTGACTGCGGGTCGGAAATACCTTGGTTACGCACGCCGTCTTGAAGCCCGCCTCTGCCAGCCCGAAGGTTGCACGCAAACCGGCACCGCCGGCGCCGATAACCACGACATCGTAGCTGTGGTCGATAAATTCGTAATCACTCATGCCGCACCGCCGAACGCAATCTTCAGGATGCCGAAAACAGCGGCCGCGGCGGCCACGAAGTGCGCAAACTTGCAGAGAACCAAAGAAACCACCTTGATAAAGGGACCGTGAACGTAATCTTCTATTACAACCTGTACTCCAAGGTTGGAATGCCAGGCAAGGGCGATCGAAAGCAGCAGCAGCAAGATGCTGTTCTGCGGAGCCGCAACCCAGGCGATCAAGTCATTGCGATCGCCGAGATCAGTCGTCAACAACGTCAGAACGAACCAGCTACCTAGCAAAGCAATACCGGCTGCGGATACGCGCTGGGACCAGAAATGCCCGGTACCGTCTTTCGCGGAACCTGAACCCAGGACTTTGGCAAGTGGTGAACGCAAACTGCTCATGCCAGCACCCAGAAGGCAGCCGTGAGAATGACGGTCAACACCAGCACAAACCAGGCCGATGCGTTGGCCGTTGGCAGCTCAAAGCCGTAGCCAAAATCCCAGACGATATGGCGAATCCCGTTTGCGAGATGAAAAAAGAATGCAGCACTCCAGCCAATCAGCATGAGTTGGCCGATCCAGGACGTCGCGAATGCGCTGAATTGGTCCCAGGCCCCCGGCCCTGACGAGGCCGCCAGCAGCCACCACGCAAAAACGACCAGCCCGGCAGACAATGCTATGCCGCTTACCCGATGCAGGATTGACACCGTCATTGTGACAGGCCAGCGATAGATAGACAGGTGTGGCGACAGCGGTCGCCCGGAATTACTCATGTCCTGGCAGTTTCCTGTTATGAATGACTGAAGTGAATCGGTACTGACTAAAAATCAATGCAGCGCCCCGCCTTCTCCCAGTCGCCATAGCGGGTTGGATCCGGCCCGTTACGACCGCCGATTTCCACAGGAGGACTGTCCTTGCTGTCGTTCTCGGTCGGAGTATCATTCTCGCTTGTTGCAGATGGGTCGCTGGCGCCAGAAGGCTTGCTGGGTGAAGAGTTCATCCGCGAATTATGCCATAGCCACAGTCCTTACGCAGGCTGTCAACGAGCCAACCTGAACGACGGAGTAACATGTACACACAGATATCGGTCCGCGGCGAAGATGCGATCAGTTTTTTGCAGGGCCAGCTAACGCAGGACCTGAATGCCGTCAGCGCGAAACTGAGCCCGCTGGCCGCGTGGTGCAACCCGCAAGGCCGGGTTATCACCACGATGCGATTACTACAGCTTGCCGACGGCATTGGCATGATAGTGCCTGCGACTCTGGCCCAGCGGGTAGTTGATGGCCTTAGCCGCTATCGCCTGCGGGCGAAAGTTGACATGCAGGTGGTGGGCGACGAGTGGCAGGCCGTGGCCATCGCCGACGACGCTGACCTCGCGACACTTGCAGCGGCCGGACTCTTGCCGGGCTGTGGCCCCGGCAGCAGCGTAACGCTGGGTGCGATGACCGCCGTCAGCCAGGATAGTGCTCGCACACTGGTCGAAGTTTACGGGCCACTGGCAAGCTCGGGTCTGACATTGCGCAAACCACTGACGCTGGCAGTCTGGCAGGCGGCGCGCATAGCCGCGGGACTCGTCGATATCAACGACGCCAGTTCAGAAAAATACACGCCGCACATGTTGAATCTCGACCGCCAGGGTGCGGTGAGCTTTGCCAAAGGGTGTTATGCCGGTCAGGAAATCGTTGCCCGCACAGAACACCTGGGTAACGCCAAGCGTCGTCTCGCGACGTTTCGCGCCAGCGGTCCGGTCGCCACGGGCGAGCGCCTGGAACTGGATGGCACTTCGGTCGGCGACGTTATCGCATCGTCAGGGGACGACCTGTTGGTGCTGTTACCGGTCGAGCTGCATGCTGAAACCCTGAACTGCGGACCGGTGAAAATCCGGCCGTCGCCGCCTCAGACTTCCGGTCGCATATAAGGGAACAGCAAGACGTCGCGAATGGACGGCGAATTCGTGAACAACATGACGACCCGGTCGATACCAAGGCCCAGTCCGGCAGTTGGCGGCAAACCGTACTCCAGCGCGCGAATGTAATCGGCATCAAAGGCCATTGCTTCGTCATCGCCAGCATCAGCGTTGGCTACTTGCTCACGGAAGCGCTCGGCCTGATCTTCTGAATCATTCAACTCCGAAAAGCCGTTCGCGAGCTCGCGACCTGCAACAAAGAATTCAAAGCGATCGGTGATGAACGGATCATTGTCATTGCGTCGGGACAACGGCGAAACTTCCGTCGGATAGGCGGTAACAAAGGTCGGTTCGCGAAGTTCCCCTTCCGCGGTCTTCTCAAAGATTTCGATCTGCAGCTTGCCGCAACCGTAGTTGTCTTTGACCGGTATACCAAGCGCCTTGCATTGCTCAAGCAAGTAGTCGCGATCGCGCAGTCGTTCAGCATCTATGCCCTGGTTGTATTTGAGAATAGCCTGTTCAATTGTCATGCGTGCGAACGGTTTACCAAAATCAAATGTCTCGTCCTGGTACTCGACGACAGTTGTGCCAAGCACACTTTGCGCCATGCCCTTGAAGAGCGCTTCGACCATTTCGATCAGGTCAAGGTAGGTCGCGTAGGCACGATACAATTCCAACATGGTGAACTCGGGATTGTGTTGTGTCGAAACGCCTTCGTTACGAAAATTGCGGTTGATTTCATAAACCCGCTCGAAACCGCCAACAACCAGTCGCTTAAGATTCAGCTCAGGCGCAATTCGCAGGAACAGGTTCATATCCAGCGCGTTGTGGTGGGTCTTGAATGGACGTGCGATCGCGCCGCCAGCAATCGGCTGCATCATCGGCGTTTCGACTTCAAGATAATCCTGCGAATCAAGAAACGCACGAATATACGAAACCATACGCGACCGGATCAGGAACACCTGGCGGCTGTCGTCGTTCATGATCAGGTCGACGTAGCGCTGCCGATAACGGGTTTCCTGATCGGCCAAACCATGAAACTTTTCTGGCAATGGGCGCAACGACTTGGTCAGCAGGCGCACCTCGTCAGCCATTACCGTGAGTTCACCGGTATTGGTTTTGAACAGCTTGCCGCGCGCGCCAACAATATCGCCGACATCCCATTTCTTGAAGTCAGCGTAAATACCTTCCGGGAGTCGATCACGCTCAAGGCGTACCTGGATCTGGCCGCTGCGGTCCTGCAACTTGATAAAACTGGCTTTACCCATTACTCGCTTGGCCAGCATGCGCCCAGCAACCTGCACCTCGATTTCTTCTGCGCGAAGGTGCTCGCCTTCTTGCTCGCCGTAAGTCAGATGCAACTCCTCGGCGAGCGCATTGCGACGAAAATCATTCGGGTAGGCGATGCCTGCAGCGTTCAGCGCATCCAGCTTGCGCCGGCGTTCCGCGATCAGTGAGTTCTCATCTTTGTCGTGCTTATTGGACACTTATAATCCCTGCTTCAGGCTGGCTTCAATGAATGTATCCAGGCCACCATCCAGAACAGCCTGAGTGTTACCGGTTTCGATGCCGGTGCGCAAATCTTTAATGCGGCTCTGGTCAAGAACGTATGAGCGAATCTGGCTGCCCCAGCCGACATCGGCTTTGCTGTCTTCAACGAGTGCGGCCTGCGCCCTGCGATTCTGCAATTCGAGCTCGTACAATTTCGCTTTGAGTTGTTTCATCGCGGTCGCTTTATTTTTGTGCTGCGAGCGATCGTTCTGACACTGCACAACAGTATTGCTGGGCAAGTGGGTAATACGCACCGCTGACTCTGTACGGTTAACGTGCTGACCACCAGCGCCGGAAGCGCGATACACGTCGATGCGCAAGTCAGACGGATCGACTTCGATGTCGATGTCGTCGTCCACTTCCGGTGACACGAATACAGAGGCAAACGATGTGTGACGACGATTGCTGGAATCAAAAGGCGATTTGCGCACGAGACGATGTACGCCAGTCTCGGTACGCAACCAGCCGTAGGCGTACTCCCCTTCTATGCGCACGGTTGCGCTCTTGATACCCGCCACTTCACCGGCAGAGGCCTCAATAAGTTCAGTATGAAAATCGTGAGTCTCCGCCCAACGCAGATACATCCGCAGCAGCATCTCCGACCAATCCTGGGCTTCCGTACCGCCGGCACCTGACTGGATATCGACGAAGGCATTTGCACTGTCCATTTCGCCACTGAACATGCGGCGAAACTCCAGGGTTGCGAGTCGCGCCTCGAAGCCGTCCAGGTCGCTGACGAGCTCACTTACCGTGCTCTCGTCATCTTCAGCAGCGGCCATTTCCAGCAGCTCGGCTGCGTCCGCAACACCCTGCTGAAGATCATTCAGGGTTACGACGATAACTTCCAGGGCCGCGCGTTCCTGGCCCAGCGCCTGGGCGCGTTCGGGTTCGTTCCAGACATCGGGCTGCTCGAGCTCCCGCTGCACTTCGGTTAGCCGTTCCGCCTTGTGGTCGTAGTCAAAGATACCCCCTTAACGCGGCACTGCGTTCGCCAAGGTCGGTGATTCTCTGCTTGATCTGACTGGTTTCCATGGGGGTCGTCGTTGGCTGGTCGAAAAACGCGGCATGTTAGCACGCTCACAGGCGGCTGGCAGGACTCTGTACAGGCACCAGTTGCTCGACGATCAGCTGCGGTGATTCAACACCGCGATACTCGTTTACGTCCAGCCGAAATGCGAGCTGCACCATGCCGCGCAAGCCATGCACAACCTGGTTAAAGGCAATAGCATCGATAACCGGGCCGCCTGCCGCAGGCTCCACTCGCAATTTCAAATGCCGCTCACCGACGATCCGCTGTTCATGCACGCGGAACTCGCCGCGAAACAGGGGCTCGGGAAAGCCTGCGCCCCACGGCCCGGCCCGGCGTAAGGTCTGTGCAAAACCGAGGTTCAGCGCGTCGGCCGGCAACTTGCCGTCGGTCAGGATCGCGCCACTGAAATCAGCTTCCGGATACAACCGCAGCAATTCTCGCGCTGCTGCTTTACGAAACTTGTCGAGGTTCTGCTCAGCAAGACTGAGACCGGCGGCCATCGCATGCCCACCGAACTTGCCGACCAGACCGGGATTCGCCGTCGACACGGCCTCGAGCAAATCACGAATGTGCACACCCGGTACCGAGCGCGCGGAGCCTTTCAGGCTGCCTTCCTGCTCGCGGGCAAAGGCAATGACCGGTCGGTGGCAGCGCTCACGCACCCGTGCCGCGACCAGTCCAACAACGCCCTGGTGCCAACTCTTGTGGTAGACACAGACACAAGGCGGCAAGTTTCTCGCGTCCATCGCATCAACGTAGGCGAAAGCCTCATCGCGCATCGTTGTTTCGATGTCGCGGCGCTCGCGATTGATTTCATCGAGTCCCGCGGCCATGCGCTCGGCGGCGGCAATATCATCCGTCAACAGACATTCGATGCCGATAGACATGTCTTCCAGCCGGCCCGCAGCGTTCAGCCGCGGACCGACGGCGAAACCAAGATCCGTACTGACAATCCTTGCCGGGCTGCGACCCGCAATAGCGAGCAGCGCATTGATGCCTGCAACACAACGCCCCGCACGAATTCGCTGCAAACCTTGCTGCACGAGGATGCGATTATTTCGGTCCAGCCGAACCACGTCGGCCACCGTACCCAATGCCACCAGGTCCAAGTACCTGGCAGGAATTTTCCCGGCATCGGCGACGCCATCCGCCTGCAGGCGACGTCCCAGTGCCGCCATCAGGTAAAACGCAACGCCGACGCCAGCCAGGTTCGGGCTTGCGAATTCGCAGCCCGCCAGGTTCGGGTTCACCATCGCGGCGGCTGCAGGCAAGACCTTGCCCGGCAAGTGATGATCGGTCACCAGCACTTTGATACCCATTGCATTGGCTGTGGCAACACCGTCAATGCTGGAAACCCCGTTGTCCACTGTAACGAGCAAGTCCGGCGAGCGTTCCCCGGCAACTTTGACTATTTCCGGCGTAAGTCCGTAACCAAACGCGAATCGGTTTGGCACCAGGTACTCGACGTCGGCAAAGCCGAAGTCGCGCAGGCAACGCACAACCAGGGCGGTGCTGGTTGCGCCGTCTGCATCGAAATCGCCAATCACGATCAGCTTGCGCTCGCGATGTGCGAGCAAAAGATCGACCGCGTCATCAATACCGTCCAGCGAACTGACAGGTGCCAGTCCTTGCAGGGAATAATCGAGGTCTTGCAGAGTGGTCACTCCTCTCGCCGCATAAATGCGTGCGAGCAAAGGATCAAGATCGTGCAACTGCTGCGTATCCGCAGCGCTAACCTGGCGTTCCCGCAACGGTCGCGACGTACCGCTCATGCTGCGTCTCCCGTTGCAGGCTGTGCGCGCCGCCAGAATCGATAACGGTCTCCCGGGCGGTAGTCGATGCAGGTCCGGTCTGCGAACATCAGGGTCAGATGGCTAATCGCTCCCGCCCGCACAGCACTACCCAGCTCGGCGAGAATCTCATCCGAAGGCCTCGTTGCATCTCTGAAATCAGCAATCAGGTCACCGGTAGTTGAGTCCAGGCAAGTTGACAAAAACTCCGGAGCTGCATCGCAACGTGCTGCCGATTGCAGCCAATAGCCGCAGCATAAGGGATCGTCACTGAACAGCGTCGGCAGTTCCCGCGGCAGAAGCGCGGCCGCCTCGCCACCGCCCCACAGCCACAACGCGTTCACTGGCTGCTGACCAAGGTGTTCGCGTTGCACATTATAAGGGTGCTCATGTAATGCCATTTGCAACTCACCGTTGAGCTGCAAGTAGCGGTCCGCGCCGTCACCTGCCGGCATGTGTTCATCAGGTCGTTCACCATCGATATCTGCCGATGCGATGGCTGCCGTTGCGAACGCCGCCGGGCTGTGCAAATAGCCAAGCTCACCAATGCTCTCCAGGCGCAGCTCGTCGTCTGCGAATAGCTTGATTTGCAGCTCGCGAAATATTTCTGCTAGGGAATCGGGCGAAACGTCGCCTGCTGGCGGCTGATGGAGAAACAGTTTGTCGAGACCGGCCTGCAACCAGACAGGGTCAGCCGCCGCCAGCCAGCCGGGCGGCCGAGCGCGCGTTTGCCCCCAATGCCGGAGCGCTGCCAGGCCCGCGGTTGGCGGCGCAATATCGAGTTCAGCGCACACCCGCGCCAGCAGGTTGCGGCCAGCATGGGTCCTGCGCAAACGGCCGCGGCGCAGCCAGCGACGGGCGCCAGGTGCTTGCAGCGCATTGGCAACGTCACAGGACAAGGCGGCGAGCACCCGCAGGTTTTTCTTCGACATATTTGGATTCCAGCCCGCTGGTTGTTGCCAGCGCCGCTTTGAACCGACGTTAAGGGTTTGTATGATGGCGCGCACGGGCGCTGCGGGCCGGGGGTATGGTAACCGTGCAAACTGTCCCGCGCACCCGCCTCACGCAACTATCTGAACGCTGAAGAGCAAATGCAATTTACTCGTGACCAGCAAGCCGACCTCAGTATCCGCAGTATCGAACGCGGCGCGATACGCATTGGCGAGGACACGCTGACAGCGAGTTTCGCTCTGACGACAGAGGATATCGTTCGTGACTGGCCAGTTCAGGAAATGGCCGGGCTGGACGTAGCGCAGCTGGAACCACTCCTTGCCGCACAACCGGAAATGCTTGTCGTTGGAACCGGCTGGCAGCACCAATTCGCACCAAGAGAGCTGATGTTTGCGCTCGCGCGCCGCGGGATCGGCCTGGAGGTTATGGACACGCCGGCTGCCTGTCGAACCATTAACATCCTGCTTGGCGAAGGCCGCCGCGTAGCCGCGTTGTTGATTATGGACTGAGCTGCCGCGCAGCCATTTATTCCAGCAAGGTCTCCGACGAAAGTCCCTGGCTTTCCAGCATGCCGCGCAAATTTCGCAACGCCTCAAGCTGAATCTGGCGCACGCGCTCGCGGGTTACGCCTATCTCGGAACCTATCTGCTCAAGAGTCCGTCGGCGCTCGCCATGCAGGCCGAAACGTCGCTCGACCACCGCCCGCTGTTTTTCACCCAGCCGGTATAACCAACTGTCGAGCAGTGTCGCTACGGCATCTCGTTGCGCGCAACGCGGTGGCTCGGCCTCACGCGCGGCTGGCAACAGGTCAAGTAGCGTACGCTCCTCATCGACCATGGTTGAGCCTATGGTGACCCTCTCGTGCAACGCCATTAAACGCTCGACCTCTGCAACATCACGTTGCAGCTTGCCGGCTATATCCGCCGCACTCGGCGAAACCGAATTCTTCTGACCGAGCTTGTAGGCCGTCCGCAGGCAAACATTGATGTCTTTGATGACGTGAATAGGCAAACGCACCGTGCGCGACTGATTCATGATCGCCCGTTCGATCGTTTGCCGTATCCACCAGGTTGCGTAGGTTGAAAATCGGAAGCCCCGTTCCGGGTCAAACTTCTTCACCGCATGAATCAAGCCGAGATTGCCCTCCTCGATCAGATCCAGCAGCGGTAAGCCTCTGTGCAAGTAACGTCGCGCCAGTTTCACTACCAGCCGCAGGTTGGATTCGATCATGCGGTGGCGGGCGGCTTCATCGCCCTGCTGCACTCGACGAGCCAGCGTGACCTCTTCCTCGGCACTTAGCAGCTTGGCTGCTCCGATTTCGTTGAGGTACAGGCGCGTGGCGTCGACAGTTGGCCGCGCTCGCGGCGCAGCGCTTGCCAGTTTCAGCGCAGCGGGATCGGGCGGACGCGTCCTGCGAGTCCCGGACGACGTTTCGTTTTGACTATTCTGTGTAGATGCCACGGCGCAACTCCCGATTCAATTCGGAGCAGTCCGCAATCGCATAAAATCAGCGATTCAAGTCGAATTATCTCGCAGGCAAATACTGTCGCGGGTTAACCGGCTTGCCATTGCGCCTGATTTCAAAATGCAGTCGCGGCTGTTGTCCCGGCCCCTCACCCATGGTCGCGATCCGCTGACCTTTCCTGATCGACTGGCCCTCCTTGACTAGGAGCGACGCGTTGTGCCCGTAGGCACTGAGGTAGGTGTCGTTGTGTTTAAGGATAATAAGCTGACCGTAGCCTATTAGTCCACCGCCAGCGTAAACCACGCGGCCATCTGCCGCCGCCATGACAGCCTGGCCACGCTTGCCTGCCAGGATAACGCCGGTTCCTGCGCCGGGCCGCTTGCCAAACTCAACCTCGACGGCACCGCTGGTTGGCCAGGCCCATGCAGGCGACGGTCCGGATGGCAAACGTGGCAATGGCGCAGGCCCAGGTTGCCGGCTGCTGCTTGAACTGCTGGCGGATGGCGGATTCAGGCGGATGGCTTGGCCGGGATAGATCAGCGAACCGTCGCCCAACTTGTTCCAGCGGGCCAGATCGCGGTGATCTCGCCCATAGCGCCAGGCGATGGTGAACAACGTTTCCCCGCTGCGCACGACATGCACGTCGCGGGTCCCGTAGTCTCTGCCACCGATGCTGCCGCAGGCAACCAGCAGACAGAGCAGAACTGACAACAACGTGTAGCGCGCTGCAGTCTGCACCTGTGACCTGTCAGCAGGTCCTGCCATCATCCGATGCCTCAGTCATGATTGCTCAGCCGTAGAGGCTCCACGCCACCAGTGCCACGACGACGGCAACAACGCCCCAGCCAATGCGTTCCACGTAGCGCGGCAACATCTCCGCCATGCGCGGTCCGCCCGCTCGAATCAGGCCCGCCACCAGGAAAAACCGCGCACCCCGGCCAACCAGGGAGGCCAGGATGAAACCGGGTAGATTCAACGCGGCGACGCCTGCCGCTATCGTAAATATCTTGTACGGGATAGGCGAGAATCCGGCCAGAAAAACGGCCCAGATACCCCATTCATCAAACCACTGGCGGCCAGTCAAATAGGCACCCCAGTAGTGGGTGGTGCTGAGCCACGGCTCGAGCGCATCGAACAGGAACATGCCGATCGCGTAGCCCGCTATGCCGCCGAGCAAAGAGGCGATCGTCGTAATCCCCGCCAGCCGCCAGGCACGCCCCGGCGTAGCGAGGCACATGGGCGCGAGCATGACGTCCGGTGGCACCGGGAAGAATGACGATTCCGCGAAGCTCAGTATTGCCAGTACGCGCTCGGCCCGCGGATGTGCTGACCAGGCCAGGACGCGGTCATACAGTGGTCCAAATAACTTCATCCGGGTAGATACCGCTGGCGATGTTTAACATTAATATAGTCATGTAAATACATGTTATAGCTTTATTTTCCGTGAACCAACGGTACGAAGCTGACGGCCCCCAGGGACGCCTGATGCAGCTGGTCACCGTCGCGCGTCACCATGACCAGTTCCTGGCGACCGCTCGGTCCTACCGGAATAATCAGGCGGCCCTGATCGCTGAGCTGCTCGAGCAATGCGAGCGGCACCCGGGCCGCGGCCGCTGCAACCAGGATGCCGTCATACGGCGCGTATTTTGGCCAGCCTTGCCAGCCGTCGCCTTTCCGATAGTGAACATTGTAGATATTCAGTTCGCCCAACTGCCGCCGCGCCCGCCGCATTAATTCGGGAATCCGCTCGACGGTATGAATTTCCTTGACGAGCGGCGCCAATACAGCCGTCTGGTAGCCACAGCCTGTACCGATCTCCAGTACGCGACGATCTCCGGACAAATGCTCCAGCAGGGCCTCGGTCATTCTTGCCACGATATACGGCTGGCTGATCGTCTGGCCAAGCCCGATGGGCAGCGCTGTATCTTCATAAGCCCGGCTGGACAGCGCCTCATCCACGAACAAATGTCGCGGGACACTGCGAATTTGCTCAAGCACCTCGTCTGACCGTATACCTTGCTCAAGCAGGCGCTTTACCAGCCGGTCCCGGGTACGCGCCGAGGTCATGCCTATGCCACGGATCCCGGGGTCAGCTGGTGTCATCTGGCAAGCCAGTCCTGCAGTTCACTAACCGCCTCGTGACGGGTCAGGTCTACCTTTAGTGGCGTAACCGACACACTGCCCCGGGCGATGGCCTCGAAGTCGGTACCCGCGCCGGCGTCCTGGCCTTCGCCGGCGGGACCAATCCAGTAGATCGTACGGCCATGCGGGTCGGTGTCCTTAATCAACGGCTCTGAACGATGCCGGAAACCGAGCCGGGTACTTTCTATCCCTGTCAGTTCGTCAAATGCCCGGTCAGGTACGTTCACATTCAGAATGACGTCCGAGTCGAGAGTGTAGTTCTCCAGTTTCTGCACAAGATCGCAGGCGACCCGCGCCGCCGTGTCGAAGTGAGTCGCCCGCAGGCCAACCATTGACACTGCAATTGCCGGCAGCCCCAGAAAGCGGCCTTCCATCGCCGCCGCAACAGTGCCTGAATAAATCACATCGTCGCCGAGGTTTGCCCCGTGATTGATTCCTGAAACCACGATGTCAGGCTCGAAATCGAGATAACCGGACAAGGCGAGATGCACCGAATCGGACGGCGTGCCATTGACACAATAAACCGCGTCGCGAACTTTGCGAATTCGCAAGGGTGAATGCAAGGTCAGCGAATTGCTTGCGCCGGAGTGGTTGCGATCGGGCGCTACGACGACTATTTCGGCTATTTCCGCTAACGCGGCCGCGAGCGTATTGATGCCCCGTGCCAGGTAGCCATCGTCATTACTAACTAGAATTTTCATTAACGTGTTGGTACTGCTTGAGGGTGCGCCGTCAGGAGGCGTACCGGGTAAGGTAAACTGCCCGCTTGATGCATGGGCGGCAACGGCCGCTCACTATACTGAATGTTGCCGTCCGGCCATAGCGCCCAGGCGATCGAACCCCCCATGACCGCTGAATGGACGGCTCTCGACGTACATGAAAGATGACAAAGCCGACAATTCGCCAGCTGCAGACGATGACGAAGCCAGCCTGTTTCGGCGTGCTGTCGCAGATGCCCGGCCACTAAAGAAGGATTTCGTGGAACCGGAACGCCGTCGACCCGCGCCGCGAGCCCGCTTCCGACGCGCTGACGAAGAAGCGGTTTTGGGCGAGAGCCTCGACATATCGGTTGACGAGCTCGAATCCGGCGCAGGCGAGCGACTGCAATTCCGTCGCCCTGAAGTCGGCCAACCGACATTGCGGCGACTTTCCCGTGGCAGCTACAGCGTACAAGCCGAAATTGATTTGCACGGCATGACCGTAAAGGAAGCGGAGTTGGCCTTGCAGGATTTCATCAATGCCTGTCTGCGGGCCAATCATCGCTGCGTAAGGGTGGTACACGGTAAAGGCCTGGGCTCCGGTCATCGTGGCCCCGTGCTCAAAGCGAAAGTGAATCGCTGGTTGCGGCGCTGGCGGGAGGTCCTGGCATTCGCCTCAGCACGCCAGGTCGACGGCGGTACGGGTGCGGTTTACGTACTACTGCGGCGCAACTGAGCGCAGGCTGCAGTCTTCGTAAGACAGCACTTCCCGTAACAGTGACGTGGCATAACACCCCGAGGGCAGGCTGAATTCGAGCAATAATTCATTGCCGCTAAACTGCCATTGCAAATCCATAGGACGGACTCGCAGGGCGCGTCGCGCCGCGTCCATATGCTGCTCGAGACCCGCGCAAAATTTTGCATGCCGGCTCAACACGGCTTGTTCGCTGGCAACTCGCTCCAGGGCCATGCCGCGCCGGCCCCACAATGGACCGCTCGGGTGCACGTCGAACGCAGCACAACGGCTTGTCAGCGTGTCATCCACCTCAGCAACCGCAAAATGGCTGTTGCTGCCATCAAGACTGGCTATGTCGCCGGGCAGCAGTTTGTTCCAGGTGCCCTCAGCAATACGCGCATCCAGCACGTCATTGAAAATCAACGAGCGCGCTGCAGACAACGCCATCGAGCGCGCCTCCCGCTTCAAACGCTTGCCGGCAAACAACGACCCCGCCATTGCGATATTGCTGCCGTTGCGACCAAAGCGCTGTTCACCAAAATAATTGGGAATGCCGCAGGTTGAAATGCGTTTCAATGCGCTTTCCGGGTCGGCGCTGACCTCCCGCAAGCGCAACGCAAACTGATTGGCACGATGGGTGCCGCGGCGCAGTTTACGATTGTGCCGGACGCTCCGCAGCAAGGTAACGCCTGCCAATTCGAACTCTGCCCAGTCGTGCTCCTGGCCACGAGCACGGCGCACGCTGAACCATTGATGGGTCACCGCATTCCGATCTTTCAGTCCGGAATAGCCCACATCCGCAGCGGGTATACCGGCGAACCGGGCCAGTTGGCGAGCCAACCAGGCCGTGTTGGTCGCGGTTTTCTCTATCCAAAGCCAATCGTGTTCGCCGTCGTCCGAAAATTCGATATCGAGCAACTCGGTAACTCGGAAATCGGCGGCTTGCTGGCGTAGCAATGCGCTGATCGACGGCACGCCGCCAGCCCGCTGCCAATCAGGCAGACCAGGGCTGGGTGTGTCCGGCAAGGTGGTGTCGCGCTCAGTCAGAGGCTGTCGTCGCGGGTCGCAGGTACGACCTGGAAGAAGGTTTCATTGCGCCCGATCATGCCTAGGTCAGTACGGGCACGCTCCTCAGCTGCGGCGCGACCGTTTTTGAGATTCAGGACTTCTGCGTCGAGTGCGCCGTTGCGAGAGCGTAAGTTCTCATTCTGGTCGCGCTGCTCCGCGACCGCCAGCGCCAGCTGATGCGTCTTGCGATAGCCATCGTCGGCGAGCCAAAGCTGCCCTTGCAAGGTCAGTGCCATGATGATCAAGGTGTAAAGTACCCAGCGCATGTCAGTGGTCGGTCCGCCCCCTCAATGGGTGTCAGTTCAATTCGGCATTGCTACGTTAAAAGCAGCAGGGCCGGCATAACGGGCGTCTTTGCCCAACTGTTCCTCAATCCGCAGCAACTGGTTGTACTTGGCAATGCGGTCGGAGCGGGACAGCGAACCCGTCTTGATCTGGGTCGCCGCAGTGCCCACGGCGATGTCCGCAATCGTGCTGTCGGACGTTTCCCCGGAACGATGCGAGATCACCGCTGTGTAGCCCCCGTCGATTGCCATAGTAATCGCGTCAAGAGTTTCCGATAAGGTACCGATTTGGTTGGGTTTTATCAATATAGAATTTGCGATCTTTCGATCGATGCCAGATTGCAGGATCGCGGTGTTGGTGACAAACAGGTCATCGCCCACCAATTGCACCCGCTCGCCAAGACGCTCCGTCAGCAGCTTCCAGCCATCCCAGTCGCTCTCGTCCATGCCATCTTCGATTGAAATAATCGGGTAGGCATCAGCCAGTCCGGCAAGGTAATCGCTGAAACCGGCAGCATCAAAGTCACGATTTTCGGAGCTTAGTTGTTAGCGCCCGTCCTTGTAAAATTCCGAGCTGGCCACATCGAGCCCGAGCAAAATTTCTTTGCCGCACCGAAAACCGGCTTTCTCGATGGCCGTTACGATCGTGTCGAGCGCTGCCTGGTTGGATGGCAGGTCTGGTGCGAAGCCGCCCTCGTCACCCACCGCCGTATTCAAACCCTTCGCCGCCAACACGCTACGTAGCGCGTGGAATATTTCGGCACCGTAGCGAAGTGCTTCGCTGAAACTCGGCGCGCCGACCGGCAGTATCATGAACTCCTGGATGTCGACATTATTGTCGGCGTGCGCGCCACCGTTGATGATGTTCATCATCGGTACCGGCATCGTCGTACCTTTCCCGAGTGAGCGATACAACGGCAGCCCTTCGGAACGCGCCACGGCATGCGCACTGGCCAGTGAAATCGACAGCAAGGCGTTCGCGCCCAGATTGCCTTTGTTGTCACTGCCGTCCAGTTCGATCATGCATTGATCGATGGCTCGACAATCTGCAAATTCCTTAGCCAGCAACGTATCCCGCAGTACGCCATTTACATTGGCAACTGCTTTGCGCACGCCTTTGCCGAGGTAGCGTGACGTGTCCCCGTCGCGCAGTTCGACAGCTTCGCGGGTACCGGTTGATGCGCCAGAGGGCACCGCAGCGCGAGCTTCGCTGCCGTCGGCAAGGCGAACCTCGGCTTCCACCGTCGGGTTGCCACGTGAATCGAGAATTTCGCGACCGTGAATATCGGCAATCCTGATCATTTTACTGCTGCGTCCTTGTGCTTAAGAGTGGGTCATACGCCGAGACCAAACTCGGCTTCCTGAAATCCGCGTTGTTTTACGGCCTGGTCGATCGTCAACAACGTTTCGAGCAACTCGCGCATCATCGGCAATGGCCAGGCATTGGGGCCATCGGACAACGCGGTTTCCGGCGTTGGATGAGTCTCCATGAACAAGCCCGCTACACCTGCGGCTGTTGCTGCGCGCGCCAGTACCGGCACGAACTCCCGTTGGCCGCCAGACACCAGGCCTTTGCCACCCGGCAATTGCACAGAATGGGTAGCGTCAAATACAACCGGGCAGCCGGTGCCGCGCATGACCGCGAGGCTGCGCATATCCGAAACCAGGTTGTTGTAACCAAATGTGAAACCGCGCTCGCACACCATGATCTGCTCGTTGCCGGTTGAGCGCGCTTTGTCGACCACGTTTTGCATTTCCCACGGCGACAGGAACTGACCCTTCTTTATGTTGACGGGCAGACCCGCGTTGGCAACGCGCAGGATAAAATTCGTTTGCCTGCACAGGAATGCCGGCGTTTGCAGCACATCGACGACAGAGGCAACTTCATCAATCGGCGTGTCTTCGTGCACATCCGTCAATACCGGCAGACCTAACTGACGTTTCACCTCTCCCAGAACCCGCAGTCCCTCCTCCATACCCGGACCGCGGAAGCTGCCCGTGGAACTGCGATTGGCCTTGTCGAAAGACGATTTGTAAATCAGTGGAATGCCAAGCTCGGCGGTAATCTCCTTGAGCGCGCCGGCCGTATCAATAGTCATCGCCTCGCTTTCAACGACACAGGTTCCGCAAATCAGGAACATCGGCTCGTTGGCACCCACCTCAAAGTCACACAGCTTCATGCCTGTGCAGCCTTCGGCAGCTGGGCGCTGCGATGCTGGCGGGTTGCCGTGATGAATCCCGTAAACAATGGGTGGCCATCGCGCGGATTGGAGGTGAACTCCGGGTGAAACTGGCTGGCAACGAACCAGGGGTGATCCGGCAACTCGACCATCTCCACAAGATCGTCAACCGAAAGGCCCGAAAAGACCATGCCAGCTTCCTCCAGCTGAGCCCGGTAGTTGTTATTCACTTCGTAACGATGTCGGTGACGCTCGCTAATCTGCTCGCTGCCGTAGGCACGCGCCGCAAGTGAACCCGGTAACAACTCAATCGGCTGGGCACCAAGGCGCATGGTCCCGCCCATGTCCGAAGACTCACTACGCTCTTCAAACTTGCCGCTGCCAGTCTGCCATTCGGTGATCAGGGCGACGACAGGATGCTCCGTGCTCCGCTCGAACTCAGTGCTATGGGCGTTCTTGAGGCCCGCCAGGTTGCGGGCAGCTTCAATGACAGCAACCTGCATGCCCAAGCAAATGCCAAGGTAGGGCACTTTGTTAACACGGGCATAGTTGACCGCCTTGATCTTGCCCTCGACGCCACGATCGCCAAAACCGCCGGGCACCACGATGCCGTCCATTTCGCTAAGGCAATCGGTGCCTTGCTGTTCTATTTGCTGTGATTCGAAGTAATGGATGTTGACCCGGGTGCGCGTGTGAATGCCGCCGTGTAACAGCGCTTCGCTCAAGGAAATATACGCATCACGCAGATCAACATATTTGCCTACCATGGCGATATTAACCTCGCCCTGCGGATTCAGCTTGGCCTTCACAATCTCCGCCCATTCGCTGAGGTCTGCCTCCGGCAATTCGAGTTTCAACTGCTTCGCGACGATGTCATCGAGGCCCTGTGCCTGCATCAACGCGGGAATCTTGTACAGGTCATCGACGTCGATAGCGGAAATAACCGCCTTCTCCGCAACATTAGTGAACAACGCAATCTTGCTGCGCTGTTCAGCCGGCAACATTTTTTCAGATCTGCAAACAAGGATGTCAGGCTGAATACCGATCGAGCGCAATTCTTTCACTGAATGTTGCGTCGGCTTGGTCTTGATCTCGGCTGACGTCGCGATATAGGGGACCAGCGTAAGGTGCACGTACACGACTCGATCATGCCCGAGTTCCACGCCCATCTGGCGAATAGCCTCCAAAAACGGCAGCGATTCAATATCGCCGACCGTACCGCCAATTTCGACCAGGCAGATGTCGGCATCGCCGGCACCGCGTTTGACGCTGTCCTTGATCTCGTCGGTAATGTGCGGAATCACCTGCACCGTTGCACCGAGGTAATCACCCCGGCGCTCTTTACCAATGACGGTTTCGTAAATTCGACCTGTAGTGAAGTTGCTGTTACGTCCGGTCGTAGTGCGCACGAAACGTTCATAGTGACCGAGATCGAGGTCCGTTTCGGTGCCGTCTTCGGTAACGAAAACTTCACCGTGCTGGAACGGGCTCATCGTGCCGGGATCGACGTTGATGTACGGGTCCAGTTTGATCATGCTGATCGACAGACCTCGGGATTCGAGTATGGCGCCGAGGCAAGCCGAGGTAATTCCTTTCCCGAGCGACGACACCACACCACCGGTGATGAATACATACGAAGTCATGAACGAACCCTGTGGGTGCAAGCGCGGGAAATAACAACGGGCCAGACCAATACGCCACGCCGATGCAACGCATCACGTGGTGTCTTGCTCCAACCCGATCGGTACCCCTGAAAGGGGTCCTGTGTATGACCCGTCGTTTGATTAAAGACGGTGTTGCAAGTTATCAGAACACGTCATTCATAACAATCAGCGACGTGTCGCTGGCGTCAGTACAGCGCTGGTTTTTGCTGCCAATGCACACGAAAGCCGCTGTCCGCATGAAATTCTGCGGCAACCCACAAATCACCCACCGCAACCAGTTCCCCGGCGGCGTACAAAAGCGGAATTCGCTCGCGCATCCACGGCACGACGCCGGCTTCCTGCAGCAGGCTCTTCAGGCGCCGATGCTGAGGCTGATCGGCGGGCCGTAAGCGCTCTCCTCCCTCGCGATAGCGTACGAGCAGCCCCGCTGAGGCAATATCGCCGCGGATACCGCCATCGTCGCTGCTGCGTAACTGCAATGTGCCAAGTTGCGCGCCGAGATCAGCATCGGTCTCAGTATCCAGGCGCAAATTGTCCGGTGCAGCGGTTGCGTCGCAGGGTACTAGCAGATAGAGCCTCTCGCGATATCGCCTGGCCTCAGCTCCGCTCCAGCGCACCTTCGGCATGGCATCGTCCCGCGCTGTCAGCAACTCCTCCTGAATTGCCCGCAACTGCTGAAAGGGAGGCGTGGGCAAAGCCAGCTGACGACAGGCATAGCGGATCAGATTTCGGCAGCGTGCCGGCGGCAGATTTTGTAACGCGGTTTGCGACAGTCTGTCGGCCTCGCCACAACGCAGCAGATCCAGCGCCGCAAGCTCGTCAAGCAGCTCCACGGCTTCGCTTGCATGAGCCGCACTGCGCGTCATGGATGTCGCCATCGTTGGCCAGCGTTCACGCAGCAGCGGCATGACCTCGGCGCGCAGGTAATTTCGATCGTGATGCAGATCGCTGTTGCTGTGATCATCAATCCAGCGAATAGCCTCTGAACGTGCGTACTGGTCGATGTCGGCGACCGGCACGTCAAGCAGTGGCCGCAACAGCTTGCCCTCGCCAAACGAACGCAAGCGCGCGATGCCGCGTACGCCCGCAACGCCGCTGCCGCGCATGAGGTTTAACAGAACGGTCTCGGCCTGGTCGTCTGCATGATGCGCTGTGAACAGCCAGTCCCCCGTTTGCACGGCTTCCTGCAGTGCCGAATAGCGAGCAGCTCGCGCGCTCGCTTCAAGGCCAAGGCCACTGTCCTGCGACACAGAAACCTGCACGCCCCGAAACGGGATGCCGACTGCATCGGCCTGTTGCTCGCAGTGCACCTGCCAGCCGTCGGCTGTTGCGTGCAGTTGGTGATTGATGTGCACAGCTTCAACCGGCACAGCGGACTGCCGGGCCCAGTGACTGAGCAAGTGCAGCAAAACAGTGGAATCGCGACCGCCGCTGAATGCCAGCACAATTCGCGGCGGCCGGCCGTAGGCAGCGACCCAGCGATCAAGCCGGGCAGCAAATTCAGTATTGGAAAGAGGCATAGCGATCAATCGCGCGCCCGCGGCGGCGCGGCCACGATTCAGGATTCTTTGAACTGACCAAAGCTCATGATGCGTTTGCGCCGCTCCGCGACCAGCTTGGACTTGTCCATTTGGTCGAGATCAGCGAGATGTTTCAGAAGAGCATTGCGCATGACCTCCGCCATCGCCTCCGGATCCCGGTGGGCCGCACCCAGCGGTTCCGGCAGCACTTCATCAACCAGGCCGAAACCATTGAGATCCTGCGCGGTAATGCGCATGGCATCCGCCGCATCTTCAGCCCTTTCTGCGCTTTTCCACAGGATCGAGGCACAACCTTCCGGCGAAATCACAGAATAAACGCCGTACTGCAACATCAGCAGGCGGTCACCGACGCCAATGGCCAGTGCGCCACCCGAACCACCTTCACCGATAACGACGCTGATAATCGGGGTACGCAAACTGGCCATCAGGTACAGGCTGTAGGCGATGGCTTCGCTTTGCCCGCGTTCTTCGGCACCAATTCCAGGGTAGGCACCCGGCGTATCGATAAGCGTGATGATGGGCAAAGAGAATCGCTCCGCCATACGCATCAGTCGTTGTGCCTTGCGGTAGCCCTCGGGCTTCGGCATGCCGTAATTGCGGCGTACCCGCTCCTTGGTGTCGCGACCTTTCTGGTGACCAATAAACATCACCGAGCGGCCGTCCAGTCGGCCAAGGCCACCGATAATGGCGGGGTCATCGGCGTACATCCTGTCGCCGTGCAATTCCTGGAAGTCGGGGGCCAGCATCCGCAGATAATCGGCGGTATAGGGGCGCATGGGGTGGCGAGCAAGTTGCGCAATCTGCCAGGCGCTGAGTTTTGAGAAAATACTCCTGGTCAGCCCCTCGCTCTTGGTTTTGAGGCGCGCCACTTCTTCCGAAATATTAATCTCGGAATCATCGCCAACGAATCGCAACTCGTCGATCTTGGCTTCCAGCTCCGCAATGGGCTGCTCGAAATCCAGAAATTTCAAATCCATGCCGGCAGTGTACCCAATGTCCGCTATCGGACTCCATGCGCTGGCGCCATTTTCGCCTGTCGCTGCAGGCGCCGGAGTTGGGAACTCTACATCATTTCCCGGCCAGGTGTGTACAGCAGCCGGACTCCGTCGTGTCCCAGCAGCTCGGTTAGTTTGTCGCGCAGCTCACGGCTCGGCCGCACACTCCATTCCGGCCCCAGATTGAGGCGGGCGCGGGCATCGTCGCCGATGTATTGCACGGCAACATCACATTGCCCCTTGCGATACGGCAGCAGGACATCGTGCAACTGCGCCAGTAGCTGCTGGCCCTGGCCATTGGGTCGCAGGCGCAAAATCATGCTCTGTGCGCGCTGTTCGATTACCCGGTCAATCGGCACGATGTTTTTCGCATTGACCTGCCAACCACCCATGAAATCGTCATAACGAAGACCGCCCGTAACCACGACTATCTCATCCTTGCTCAACAAATCGCGAAACTCCTGGAACATTTCGCCGAACAGGCTGACTTCCATGCGGCCACTGTCGTCGTCCAGAACGACGGTGACCCGATTGCCGCGCTTGCGGATATCCATGATCAAACCGGCGACCGTTACTTCGCGGCGCGCTTGTGCATAGTTGCGCTCCCCGTTCGACTGCGGGGCCGGTTCGGAACTGAGGGTACCCAGCCGCCCATCTACGAAGAAGCCGGCGTCATTGCGCACGGCATCGAAGGGATGACCGGTCAGGTACAGGCCAAGCGCTTCTTTCTCATTCCGCAGCAGTTCCGCCTCTGCCCACTCTTGCATCGTATTGGCCAGTTCAGGCTCGGGGCTGGGTGCTGCAACATCAGCCAGGCCGAACATGTCGTTTTGTCCCGCTGCGGCAGCCCGCGCCGCCTGCCCTGCGCTCTGCAACGCTTCGGGAAGATTCTGGATGCGACCGCGGCGGGAACCGGGAAATGCATCAAGGGCGCCGGACTTCACCATCGCTTCAAGCGCTCGTCGGTTCACCCGTTCGAGATCGATACGACGAACAAATTCACCGAGGCCTTTGAACGATCCCGCCGCTTCGCGCTCGGCGATCATTGCCTCCACCGCACTGCGCCCAACGCCTTTGATGGCACCGAGACCGTAAAGGATCTTGCGTTTACCGGCGACGCCGAACTGATAGGCGGAGCGATTGATGTCGGGCGGCAGTAACTCGATACCCAGTTGCCGACAATCGTCCTTCAACATGACCAGGCGGTCTGTATTGTCGATGTCGGCGGTCATGACGGCCGCCATGAACGCTTCCGGGTAGTGCGCTTTCAGATAACCCGTTTGATACGACAGCAACGCGTACGCCGCGGAATGCGACTTGTTGAAACCGTAACCTGCGAACTTTTCCATCAAGTCGAAAATGCGCGTTGCCGTTGCTGCTTTAACGCCACGTTCAGTCGCGCCGTCGACAAAGATCTCGCGTTGCTTGGCCATCTCCTCGGCTTTTTTCTTACCCATCGCCCGGCGTAACAGGTCGGCGCCACCGAGTGTGTAACCGGCGAGTACCTGCGCGATCTGCATGACCTGTTCCTGGTACAGGATCACACCGTAAGTTGGCCCAAGCACGGTCTTGAGATCTGGATGCAGATAATCGATATCAGCCTTGTTGATATCGTGCTTACGATTAATGAAGTCATCCACCATGCCGGACTGCAGCGGACCAGGCCGAAACAGTGCGACCAGTGCGATGAGGTCTTCAAACTGATCCGGCCTCAAGCGTTTGATGAGATCGCGCATACCGCGCGATTCAAGCTGAAATACGGCAGTCGTATTGCAAGCACGAAGCTGCTCAAACGTGAGTGCGTCGTCCATCGGCAAATTGCGAATATCGACGGGCGCTTCAGGGTATTCCGCATTGATGATCCGGACTGCCCAGTCGATGATCGTCAGGGTCTTCAAACCGAGAAAGTCGAATTTGACGAGACCGGCGGCTTCTACATCATCTTTGTCGAGCTGCGTGACGACGTTCGCACCGCCCTCCTCGCAGTACAGCGGCGTGAAATCAGTCAGCTTGCCCGGAGCAATGACGACGCCGCCCGCATGCTTGCCTGCATTGCGCACAAGACCTTCGAGTGAACGTGCCAGATTGATAAGACCACGCACTTCCTCGTCATCTGCGTACATGGCAGCCAGTTCAGCTTCCTGCTCGAGGGCCTTGTCGAGCGTCATGCCAATTTCAAACGGGATTTGTTTCGCGATCCGGTCAACAAAGCCGTACGGGTGCCCAAGCACCCTGCCCGCATCACGTACGACGGCCTTTGCCGCCATCGTGCCGTAGGTGATGATTTGCGATACGCGCTCGCGGCCGTAGCGTTCCGCAACGTAGTCGATTACGCGATCGCGTTTTTCCATACAGAAGTCGACGTCGAAATCGGGCATCGACACGCGTTCCGGGTTCAGAAAGCGCTCGAAAAGCAGATCAAACTCCAGCGGGTCAATATCCGTGATGCCCAACACGTAGGCAACCAGCGAACCGGCGCCCGAACCACGCCCCGGTCCAACCGGAATTTCCTGCTGCTTGGCCCAGTCGATGAAATCGGCAACGATCAGGAAGTAGCCGGGAAAGCCCATCTCACAAATCACGTCGAGCTCGTCGGTCAGGCGCTTGCGGTACGGCGCGGCGACGACGTCGCGGCGCGCGGCCGGCACAGCTTGAGTTTTGAAATGCCGCTCCAGGAACCGGTCCAGCCCACGCGTCGACTCAGCTCGCAGGAATTGATCCGTCGTTTGACCCTCGGGCACCGGAAACGCTGGCAGAACGGATTCGCCAAGCGTCAGATTAAGATTGCAACGGCGAGCAATTTCCAGGGAGTTACTGATTGCTTCAGGCGCATCGGCAAACAACGCCGCCATTTCGTCGCCGCTGCGCAGATATTGTTCCGCACTGTAGTGACGTGCTCGATTGGCATCGTCCAGCGTGCGGCCATCGTGAATACAAACTCGCGCCTCGTGCGAATTGAAGTCGCCGGCGTCGAGAAAGCGCACGTCATTCGAGGCAACGACCGGCACGCCGCGCTGACTGGCTAACAAGAGCGACTGCTGCGTGCTGGCCGCCTCACCGGGCCGCCCTGTCCTGGTCAATTCCAAATAATAGCGATCACCAAATACTGCCAGCCAGCTATCCAACAGGCTGTTCGCTGTTTCTGCATGACCGTTAACGAGCGCACGCCCCACGTCGCCGTGCATGCCGCCTGACAAGGCGATCAGTCCGTTGCAACGGTCCGCGTCCAGCCATTCGCGGTCGGCCATCGGCACCCCGCGATACTGGCCCTCCAGGTAACAGCGACTAACCAGTTGCGTCAGGTTGCGAT
>JBBKWB010000179.1:0-13105 GCA_037968755.1 Woeseia sp. | reverse complement strand
TGACCGGACTGCCCGGCCTTCCGCAACAGCCGGGCAGTCCGGTCATTCGTCAAGCGATGATGTCGCTAGAAGTCAAACCTGATGTTGGCGTGCAGCAAGGTGTCATCGAAGTTGCGGATGTCAACGTTCGAATCGCGGTTCTCCTTGCCGAGCCCGAAGGAAAGCAGCCAGCGCGGTGCGACGCTGAAGTCCAGCCAGAGTTCCGCTAGAACGTAGTCGTCTTCGCGGTCAACACCAATGAGCGGCGACGCGATGAAGTCGCGCGTCTGGTATTCCAGTTGCGCCCGACTGGTGAGTTTCGGGGTGATCTGCCAGGTGGCCTCGATCGAGGTACCGGTGCGTTCAGTGTAGTTTGCAACCTCGCCACCGAGGTCGCTAATGTCATGGAAGACCCGCAGCTTCAAGTCGATGCTGTCGCTGAGCGCCCATTTGGCGGCGGCAAATCCGGTTAAACCGTCGAAATCATCAACATCAGGCTGCGATTCATCCAGCCCCTGATGTGTATACGCAACGTTCGCAGTAAGGGACAGAGTCTGCTGTGGCTGCCAGTGAAATAATGGCCCTACCGACCACCCGGAAAAATCCTGGGACTGGCTTTCGTCGAACGTGGACTGCGTGTACGTGCTGAGCAGGCCAAAACTGCTTTGCTGGCTGGCGGCGTATCGCAATTCCGCTTCGATTGTGTTGCGTTGCTTCTGCAAAAGCGGCGATGCACTGAAATTCAAGTCGGTGGATTCACCGTTGACACGCAACAACCAGCGTTGTGCGACCTGTCGTTCGATTTCTGCAAAAATCGCGTTTTCTTCGATGATGTCGTTTTTCGGAACATTCTGGTTAGTAAAGCTGCGTAGCTCACGACGAAAGCGATAGCCGACATTGCCTTGCGTCGCCGAGGAGGCTTTCCAGTGCCAGACGCCGCGAAACCGACCCGAAGTATGGTCGAGTTCGTCAAATTCTTCGTAGGCCCATCGCTTGACGTTTCCGAGCAACTCGAAACGCTGATTTTCTCGTGCTATCAGGCTTTCGAATCCCACTCCTATAAAGCGATACCAGTCCGACAGCTCGCTAGTGCCCAACAATGCTTCTCCGTCTGAGCTGCTGTTGAGGCGAAACAGGTTGTCGTCTTGGGTGGCTCCGGCAGTGACATAGAATTGGAAAGGCTTGCCCACATTTGCTGCGGCCCCTTGCGCAAAGGCAATCTGGTCAGGAGCAGCGCAAAGTGCGACGCTCCCCATAACGATCGACGAGATCAAATTGTAGTTTTTCACCAGGATTCCTCACCATTTCGTCGACGACGCCCGAATCGCCGTACGCGGATTCGTGTCGCGTGGGCGCACGCAGTCAATTCTGTGCGTCGGGGTTGCCAGCGAAAGTCTGTCACCTTAAGAGTGTGGCTTCGGACGGTCTGTACGGCACCGCACATAAAGAACTGCGGCCTCGAGGATTGTGATCAGCGGGAGGACGGAACAGCAGCGGGAACAGGAGGTTGCAACCTGTCGTTGAATCGCGGGTTAGCAGCAATTACCGGATAGGCATCGTCAACCCC
This sequence comes from Woeseia sp., assembly GCA_037968755.1. Taxonomy (GTDB): domain Bacteria; phylum Pseudomonadota; class Gammaproteobacteria; order Steroidobacterales; family Woeseiaceae; genus Woeseia. Next base: position 11,559 of record JBBKWB010000179.1, on the reverse strand, counting down.
GTACGAGTCGGCGGGACGCGGTTGGCGTACGTCATTCCAGAATAAATACTGCACACCGAGATCATCGCGAGCAAATTCAAAAATCTCGAGCGGTGTCCAGTACCGCCCGGCACCCGCCGATAGTTTTCGTTTGTGCCGGTAGCTGTTGTTTTGCGCCGACGTGAACAGTAGTGCTGCGTGACGTTGACTTTGTAAAAGCGGATACACATGTTTGCGCAGTTTATCGCTGTCTGGCAGCACATCGGGTCCACCCAGTGCGATGCCCTCAAGCGCTGCAGCGGCACACACGGACTGCAGAAGTGGCTGACCCCGTGACAAGTAGTTCATGTACCAGAACACCTGTGACCGCGGAAGCGCACGCCGTGCGACCGTGAGCATTTCGATAAGTGCGTCACGATAGGCCGTTGCAGTGTAGCCTTCGCGATCCAGGATGGATTCATCAACCCCGAGCGCCGACTCTTGCAATGCCACGCCTTCGAAGCGCGGATTGGCGTCAAAGTGTTTGCCGACCTCGATCAACAGCTTGTTCATGCGTGCTATTACGAACGGATCCCAACGTTTGGAAACAAACCCCTTGCCGGGTTTGGGGGAGCGTATCGGCAAGGTAAAGTGAGCCCAAAGGTACTCGGGCGTCATCCGTTCATTCGTGAAGGATTTGTCGTTTATGAATACGACCAGCTGTGAGCCGGCTTCCTCCATTACCTGCAGATCGGCTGCAATGGCAGTGAAGTCGTACACATCTTCGAACGGCTCCAGTTCGCGCCATGTGTAACGTTTCTGGACACCGGCAACCCCCGGCCGTAGCGCGCGGCGTATCGCAGCCGCACCGTCATCGGACATCGCAAGCGCTACGTAATGACCCGGATGGTACTTGCGATCAATTTGCGCCGTGGACTCTGCTCGGTCGGAATACACCAGAGTTCCAATCAAAAGTAGCGCAATTAGTGCGGCGTTAGTTGCGCGACGATCCATTCTGATGACCTTTCGTTGCGCATTTTCGGCGCGAGTTTTTTTGTACTTGATTTTTCTTGATTGAGGCTAGCAGGAATCCGCGCCTCACTCTGTCCGCTACCGCACAGTAGCAGCCTCCAGATCGTTGTGACCAGCGTCACAGAGCTCGACCAAGTATTACCGCTCCGGCGCCCACACTAGCAGGTTCTTTCGCCAAGCTCTGTTCGCTAACGAACAGAGCTTAGTTCTCTCTACAGTAGTCGCCATTTGCGGACATCTTGACAACCGTGTGCTCGATCGCAAAGGTGGCCCGGACATTATCAGTATCAGGCGAAGAAAATATGAATCATGCTTACAAACTGCTGGCTGCTGGACCGAGCCCCCTCGAGAAGGCAGGTCTGGCCGCAACGTTGTTGCTAGCGCTAATGTTTCCACTTCAGGCGCTCGGCAACGTTTGGCTGGATAGCTTCGGACAGAAGTGGTTTTACGAAGTTCGCGGCTTGTCCGGGAAAGTCCTGGCGGGCAGTTGGTACAATCCCGCTCTAGCGAAGGGCAAGAGTTATAACATCAGCTTCGACGTTACGTCGATGCAAGGACGGATGGCGCTCTACGCCGGTGACTCGGAACCGGTTGTCATCGATAGCACCGGTCATCAATCCATCAATTTCTCGATCGCAGGGGGCGGCAAGCAACGCATGGTCTTCACGTCGTCAAGCACTAACGTTGTAGCCGGCGTCTCGAATATCGTTGTGACACAAACGGGCCAGGCACAAGCCAGCGGCGGCCCACCTCGGGGCCACTACCTTTCGTTCGCCCGAGAGAGAAACATCCAGGAAGAGGTAATCGACGTCCTCGCTCAACCGTGGAACGCGTCAGGCTATCATCGTAATATCGCCAACAACCTGCACGGGGCTCTCACTACGCCGGGCGTAAAAGGGTTTCAGGTAACCTTCGACTGGCGCACGATTGAAACCGGCGACGGTGTGTACAACTGGCGTCTGATGGATGAAAACATCGCAGCCGCGGAACATTATGGACTTGCTTTCATTGTCAAAATTCTGGATCGCAGCTTTGACGGATCAAACGTCTTGCCCGCGTACTTTTCGTCGTCGCGCATGGTCTGGGCGACGGGGGGCGGCAACGCCGGCTTTGTTGCGAAGCGCTGGGATCCTTGGGTTTACACGCGAATCATCCGCCTGTACAAAGCGATAGCAAATCGCTACGACGGCAACCCGGCCTTCGGCGGTATAGCTACTACAGAGAGCGCGCTCGGCAATTTCAGTGGCGGCGAGTATTCGCTCACCAAATACAAGACGGCGCTGAAAGCGATAGTTTCGCAGACTCAGAATGCGCTAAGCAATGGAAGGTTGTTCTGGTACCTGAATTTTGTTCGCGGCGATAACTCGGCCGATATGAACAAGAGTGCGCGGGTCGAACTGGCAACGACTGTGCCGCACCAGGCGCTGGCGCTAGGTGGCCCGGATGTGACCCCAGACGTAAGCGGGATGCCCGGTTCAGTGAGCAGTTACCGCATTCGTGTTCGGAAGAGGTCGCCTGACCTCGATCAGTTCTGTCACCTCCAGCACGTCGATCTCGGGCTCAGCGGGAGGAATGTCAAGGGCAATAGTAAACGCCAGAGCTTCCTGAACCAGATTGCACGCGTACGTGAGCGTGAAAGCCAGCCATATTTCAATGGCACGCCTGCCGTATTTGAGAAGGATGACTTGCGCAACCCGGCCGGAATCAAAGTAGACCTGCACCCCAGCTGGGTGTTGGGTGATCACTGGACGCCGGAGGAACTGTTCGGGTTTGCAGATCGCAATTTCCACTGCGACTACGTTTTCTGGAATTATGTCGACAACGCCGGATCGGAGATGTTCGGCTGGCCCGATCTTCGACCCATCGTTATCAATACCCAATACCTTTACAATTAATCGCGAAGCGGCAAGCGTAGTGATCGAACCCGGTTACTTGTGTTGTAACCGGGTTCGATCGTTGGCGAACACAGCTACGGTGGCCGCGCCACCAGGGCGAGTGCGCGGCAGCCGTTGTGTCTCGACCGGCTGACGCGTGCGCCAAGCGAACGCAGCCAATTGAATCAGAGTATTGATTCCCGGCGTAGCCGGTGCACGGACAACAGCAATCTGAAATCGGGACGAATGTGTGCACGTCCCAGAGCCTGCTGCGGCTCGTCTTTCAAAGATTAGTATAGGATGGCCACGGTCTGCGGAGAGTAGGCCGCCAGAGCGGCAGTGACGGGCGTCTGGTTGATGCAATAGAGACGTTCCGCATCAGGAGGTTCGGCGTCAATCCCTCGTTGCCGCTTTTTAATCCGGCAGCTGGCTGGTGCGCGCCGTCTGGCCAGGTTTCCGTTTGCGACTGTTGATGGCGGCAAGGACCAGCAGGCTGCCAGTCAGTGGCCACGCCATCCCCGGTACCAGAAAGGACAGTATCCCGGCGTTACTCGGCGTAGCCGCATTGAGCTCAGCGGTTGTCGCATCCGAAGTCTGCGGGGCCGAATCGGCGCCATCAGCGAAAACGTTGCATGACACAGTCAGCAGACAGTACAAAGCGACTGTCACCATAATAGGTTTGCCGGGCGTGTTCAGCGTTGATCGTTTCATTGCGAAAATGCTATTTCATCCTGCACGGCATTCAGAATGCCGTATTAGAGAACAGTGCGAACGGAGTTCGCAGTAGAATCCAAAGATCGAGCTTGAGCGACCAGTGTTCGATGTATTCCAGATCGCTCTCCACGCGACTCGCCATGGCGTCGACAGTGAGCGTCTCGCCACGCAAGCCACGCACCTGCGCCAAACCCGTCATCCCGGGTTTCATACGGTGGCGGAGCAGGTAGGCGTCGATCTGGCGATTGTATTCGTGATCGTGAATGACGGAATGGGGTCGCGGTCCAACGAGCGACATACTGCCATCCAGGACATTGAAGAGTTGCGGCAGCTCGTCCAGGCTGGTGCGGCGAAGTATACGGCCCACGGTCGTGATGCGGGCGTCGCCTTTCTTTGCCTGGGTTAGGTGCGCCGAGCCTTCGTTATGGACCACCATCGTGCGAAATTTCCAGATCTCGAATTGCCCGCCGTCCCAGCCCGTGCGGGTTTGACGATAGAACACCGGCCCGCGTGAGGTGAACTTGATTGCCGCCGCAAATGCGAGCAGCAATGGGCTTAACAATACGAGCGCGGAAATCGCGCCGGTAACGTCCATCACGCTTTTCAGGTAGGCACGAGCACCCGTAGTCTGAGGACTCTCCGACAGCGAGATGAGCGGCATTCCTGCCATTTCCCTGATGCTTGGGTTCATCACCTTCATGGAGTAGATATCGGGAACCCAGATCACGTCGATGTTGTGATTGAGCAGACGCTTTTGAAGATCAGCAACTTCACCCGCACGCTCGATCGGCAACGCGATATAGACGCGATCAACGAGGCCGGATGCGAGTGTGGCATCGAGATCTTCGAGCTTGCCCAATACTGGCGCATTGTCCTCCTGCCAGTTAGCTAGACCGGCGGGATTGTCGATGACACCGATGACCTGGTCAGCGATGAAGACGTTGTGATTAATGCGTTGCGTCAGATGCCGCGCGAGCCATCCTGACCCGATCACGACGCTCGGGATGGTCATGCTCTGATTCAGCTGCCACGCGCGCGAGACGGCGTGTGACACGAGATGAATGGCGCATTGAGTGACCAGCGCGGCGACGAACCAGACCAGCACAACCTGCCGGGAAAAGTGATCGGACGTTTTGGTCACGAAGCCGAGCACTATTACCAGGGCGATTGTAGCCAGCCAAACTAATGCGATCCGGGCCATCCCCGACCAGCTGTTACTGAAGCGGCTGAACACGCCGATTGTCGGGTAAATAATGGCCATCAGCGTCAAGGTAATCACCGCAAGCGCCGAATAGTGATCTGCGAATTCTCCGTTCCTTGCCACGGTAATGACGTATAAGAGCCCGACCACCGCAAGGCCGTTAACCAACCATTGGATCCAGTGCGTCATCGGCTGGTTCGACGCCAGCAGACGCCGTGTCGGCCGGTAGCTGCGTGGCGTGGCTGCCAGTTGTACAGGGACCGGTAGCGAGGTCGGTGAATTGACTACAGTATTCACGGCGCTTCGGTGCACCCAAGCCCGGTTTCCAGGGCAAGATCATCGGACCATACGCGATCCTTCAATGGCCCGTAGAAAATCGGTGTGGTCGCGGGCTCCGTCATTGTCAGACAGTGACTGCTGGCGTCGTCGCCCGGTATCAGGTTGAAGCCTTTTAGCTTCGATCTGGCTTCGGTGACGTCGAAGACCAATTGCGAGGGGTTGTCGAGGTTGAGGACGCTGCCCCAGCCTACATTGTTTATGGTGTCGATCGGTGCATCAGCCGTGACGATTCCGCTGTACGTCAATCTGTCGCCGGCCGCAGCGAACCGGACCCGCCATACCCCGAGATAACATTCCTTCCATACGTATACGCCCGAATCGACAGCGGCGTCGATGATCGGTTCACCGCAGGAATAGGGGACACCAGTTGACGGTGGATTTGGGGCAATGAATCCGGATTCGGTAATCTTGTAAACTGCGTCCGCTGCGACATCATAGCTTTCAACAAAACCGTCAGGCCAGGTGACGGCAACGTCGGCACGCGTCGCGCTGCCAAGGCCGACATGAATCCGTTGACTGTTCTGAGACCAACGGTGATATCCGCCATCGAGCACCCGGGTCTGAATCACACCGTCAGCAGTGACTGTGACGATAGCCCCAATGGCATCGCGCGTTGCCAGCGAACCGACAAGGTCGAGTTCCAGCCAGTGATTATCATTGCCCAAGTTGTGGAACAGGTTGCCAGGTCCGCCGTGGTACTTCGGCCGTAGATTAAATCCGTTGGTTACGAACAGATCCAGGAATCCATCGACGTCATAGTCGGCGGCGACGACTGAGTCGGCGGCACCCGCATTGTCGGCGACATTGCTCCCGAGTTGACCGACGGCGCCGCCCGCATCCGGGACAAGTGTGAAGTGCCCGGTTCCATCGTTGTCGTAGTATCGGTTGCTGATGTTCGCCGCGCCCTCACGGCACGCGAGGTACAGATCCACGTCCATGTCGTTGTCGAAGTCTCCGGCAACTGCGCTTACGCACATGATGGACTCATCAAGTCCCGAACCCGCTGTCGCGTCACTGTAGGCCGTGCCGGAGTTAAGCATTAGTGTCGGGATCCCACCCTGATCGCTTGGCCACAGGCCTGACGTTTGCACGTCCGTGATTGGCTGCTCGCCGCTGACCTGCAGGTATGCTTCAGAGAATATCTGGGTCCCACTCTCGGTAACTGCTTCGGCAATGAACACCCAGCGTGCAGGAGTCACGCTGGTATCGTAGCCAATGCGCAGCCTCGGCACATTGGGAGGGTCCGATGGCGGTACACCCCAAACGTTCGGATCATTACTGTCTAGTATGAACGGAACACCTGTCACCAGCGGCTGACTGTTCGCTCCAATGACGATCCTGCTGTAATCGGAAGGCCTGGCCTTGTTCCAGTCCAGCGTCACGGTGATACGTCCATCACTCAAAAAATTGAAACCTTTCTGTCCGTTGCTGAGCAAAGCCTCAATCGAACTCGCAGTCGGCTGCGAGACACCCGAAGTCCGCAACTGAATACCGCTGACGAAGAAAGCATCCAACTGACCGTTGTTGTCGAAATCGGCAACGATCGAATCGGCAACTTTTGCAACCTTCGGAAATCTCGCCGTGATGTCGATCAGTGGATAGGTTTGAGTACTGTAGACCTTGCGAGGAAACTGCGAGTCATGAGAACAAACGATATCGAGTTGACCGTCGGCGTCGACATCCAGTAGATGCCCGTACTGATTCCTGTTGCATACCACGTGCGAGCCGATGGTCTTGTTGACGAAGCCTGTTGGCGTTTGATTGAATAGCTGCGCGACACCGCCCCACTGAATCAGTATGAAATCCATCAGGCTGTCGCGGTCGTAGTCCAACCACATCGCCGAACGTCCGCCGGCATTATTCAGTGCGACACCGAGCTCCTGCGTGCGATCGATCAGATCGCCGCGCTCATTAACGAGTAACTGCTGGTCGTTACCCGTGCCGGTTGTGATCAACAGGTCCTGGTCGCCATCATTGTCGAAGTCTGACCACGTTCCACCATGGGTATCGGCACCATGACGGTTCACCCAGGGAACAACCTGATCACTGTTTCGGTAGAACGTGCCGTCGCGGCGGTTTACGTAGACCGCCGGTTGGCTTCGGTGATTACTCACAAACAAGTCGGGATAGCCGTCACCATTCAGGTCGCCCCAGGATGCGCCATAACTTTCACTAGACTCTGCAACGCCAGCGGCGAATGCCTCATCCTGGAATTGCACGGCAGCGTTGACAAGCGAGGAACCGAGCAGAAAAAATGTGATCGTTGCGGCGGAATGATATGCCGCATGACGAATAGCGTGCTGACTCATGAAATGATTACTCTATCGAGTTATTTGGAGATTGCGTTCAGTCGACCGCGCATTTGTACGCTACGTTACAAAGGGATTTCGGTCTGTGCGGCAACGTACGCAAGGGGCGCGAATGCCGTGAAGTGAAAGGCTATCCAGTCAGTCGAGGATGCCGCGTCGTGTCAGTTCTGAAAGAATCGACTCCGCTGCTTCGACGGCGGAAAGTGCCGTCGTATCGATACGAATCTCGGGATTCTCGGGTGCCTCGTAGGGAGAGTCGATGCCGGTAAAATTCAGAAGGTCGCCACGACGTGCTTTGCGGTACAAACCTTTCGGATCGCGCGACTCGGCCACTGCAAGTGGGGTGTCGACAAATACCTCGATGAACTCATCTTCCTCCAGTAATGTACGCGCCATTTGTCGTTCACTGCGAAATGGAGAGATGAACGACACCAGGGTAATTAGTCCCGCATCGACCATCAGGCGCGCGACTTCCGTGACGCGGCGAATGTTCTCGACGCGATCGGCATCCTTGAAACCAAGATCCTTGTTTAGTCCATGGCGTACATTGTCACCGTCGAGCAGGTATGAGTGTCGACCCATCTCGTACAAGCGTTGTTGGACACAGTTTGCCACTGTCGATTTACCGGACGCCGATAAGCCCGTAAACCAAACGACACATGGTTTTTGCTGTTTCTGCTCGGCCTGCGCCTGTTTGTTGACGTCAATTGCCTGCCAGTGAATGTTCTGAGAGCGGCGTAACGCAAAATGAATGAGTCCCGCACCAACTGTATTGTTCGTGAAGCGATCGATGAGGATGAATCCACCTACTTGTGGATTCTTTTGATAGGCATCGAAAGCGACAGGTTGATCGAGAACGATGTCGGTCACGCCAATCTCGTTCAGATCAAGTTGCTTGGCAGCCAGTTCTTCCAAAGTATTGACGTTTACTTTGTGTTTAATCTGTCCGATCGTGGCAGTGACCGTACGCGCCCCAATCTTCAGCAGATACGAACGGCCGCGCAGCATCGGTTGTTCGTTCATCCATATGATCGTGACTTCGAACTTATCTGCGACCTCTGCAGGGAGGTCTGACGTGCACAACATGTCACCACGCGAAACATCGACCTCGTCGGCGAGCGTTATGGTTACGGATTGACCCGCTACGGCAACGTCATTCTTTTCGCCAGGGGTTATGATTGTCGAAATATGCGTTGTGCGTCCGGATGGTTGTATTCGGACTTGGTCGCCCGGCTTCGCGGAGCCGGATACGATCATTCCTGAATAGCCGCGAAAATCCGAATCAGGGCGGTTCACCCATTGCACCGGCATACGAAAGCTTTGATCCGCGAGCCGGTCGATTTCAAGATCCACGGAGTCGAGATACTGCAGCAACGACGGACCGTCATACCACGGCATCCGCTCACTGGCTTCAATGATGTTGTCGCCCTCGAGTGCTGACAAGGGAATGCAGCTGATCGTTGCATCTCCAAGCGGAGCCGCGAAGGCACGGTACTCCTGCTCAAGCTTGCGGAATCTCGATTCGGAATAGTCGGCTAGATCCATCTTATTGACGGCAACGACGACGTGGCGGATACCAATCAACGACGCAAGATACGAGTGACGCCGCGTCTGGGTGAGCAGGCCCTTGCGTGCGTCCATCAATATTATCGCTACGTCCGCAGTTGACGCGCCGGAAATCATGTTGCGTGTGTACTGCTCATGACCCGGTGTATCGGCAACTATAAATTGACGAACAGCTGATGAAAAGTAGCGGTAGGCAACGTCGATGGTGATACCTTGTTCGCGCTCCGCGGTCAGCCCGTCGAGCAATAGCGCGAAATCAAGGTTGTCACCCTGAGTACCGGAGTTTTTCGAATCGGCTGTTAGCGTGTCGATCTGATCCTGAAACAGCGCGCCCGAGCCGTACAGAAGCCTGCCGATCAGTGTGCTCTTGCCGTCGTCCACGCTTCCGCAAGTCAGAAATCGCAGCAGGCTTTTTTGGTATTCTTTTTCGGGATATGCGTCGCGCTGCTCTACAGCTTTAGTTGCTGCTATTGTCATCAGAAATATCCCTCGTGTTTCTTTTTTTCCATTGAACCGGCGCTATCCTTATCTATGGCGCGACCTTCGCGCTCGGAAGACCGGGCAGCGAGTGTCTCAGCGACCACGAGATCCAGCGTATCGGCATCCGATTCAATCGCCGACGTGAGGGGGTAACAACCGAGCGTGCGAAAACGCACCTTGAGCATCTGCAGTGTTTCACCTCGTGCGAGCGACATGCGTTCATCGTCGACCATGATCAAAGCGCCGTCACGACGCACCACTGGTCGCGGTTTGGCCAGGTATAAAGAGACGATAGGGATCTGTTCAAGCTGGATGTATTGCCATACATCTCGTTCGGTCCAGTTGGACAGTGGAAACACACGAATGGATTCGCCTTTACTCTTGCGTGTGTTATACAGCTGCCACAATTCCGGCCGCTGGTTTTTCGGGTCCCACCGGTGTTGACTGGTGCGAAACGAAATTATCCGTTCCTTGGCACGCGACTTTTCCTCGTCGCGCCGAGCTCCACCAAAAGCGGCGTCGAACTGATACTTGTCGAGCGCCTGTTTCAAGCCCTGAGTTTTCATGACATCCGTATGCCGCGATGATCCGTCGGCAAACGGATCGATGTTCATGGCCAGGCCGTCCGGGTTGATATGCACGATGAGATCCATTCCCACACGTGCTGCGACGGCGTCCCGGAATGCATACATCTCCTGAAACTTCCAGGTGGTGTCGACATGCAGCAAGGGAAACGGTGGTGGCGAAGGGTGGAAGGCTTTTTGTGCCAGGTGCAGCATCACCGAACTGTCCTTGCCGATCGAGTACATCATTACCGGGCGTTCGGACTCAGCGGCAACCTCTCGCATAATGTGAATGCTCTCGGACTCCAGGCGCTCGAGATGCGTCAATGATCTGGTGTGCAACTGCCTTGCTTCGGCGTGATTTGACACAGTACTAGGTCAACTGCAGTGAGTTGATCAATGGGTCAGTGTCGCTGAGCCGCGATATTCCGGATTGCTGCCATTGGCAACAGGTTCGATGAATCACTATTCGTGCATTCCTGAGTGAGCGTTAATTGATATGGACATCAAGCTAACGGGTTCACCCTGGTGACTCTGTACGCTGGCGAACATTGCATCGAACTTTTGGCTGGAAAACTTGTATTGGTCGCGACGGACCGATTGCCTGCGACACGAAAGAATAACTTTACGAAGGTGTGCCAGCCCGCAAAACGTCGTCAGATTTTGGCGCAATGCATCCCTGGCGAATACTTGTGTTTGGCACGGATTTCAGTCTGATAGGAAATATGTGTGCGATACCGTACAGACAGGTCTTCCAAAATGTTTGATAAACACTCTATATAAGGATTGCGTTGGCGTCGGATATTCCACTCAGGCGTTTCCTGAGGACCTGTATTTTTGAATGAGCTCGCCGATCCAAAACTGAACCACCTGCTCGCAGCGCTTCCAGCAGAAGAGTTTGCGCGACTTTCTCCGCATCTTGAGCCGGTCACAATGAAACTCGGACAGGTTCTCTACGAGTCTGGTGGCGCGTTGTCGCATATGTACTTTCCAATCACCTCGATTGTGTCGCTACTTTATGTTCTCGAAAACGGCTCATCGGCAGAAATCGCCGTAGTCGGGAACGAAGGCATTCTGGGTATATCCCTGTTCATGGGCGGTGAAACAACGCCGAGCCGCGCCGTGGTGCAAAGCGAGGGAATTGGCTACCGACTCGGATCGCGTCGGCTGAAGGATGAGTTCAAGGAATTCGGTCCGATGATGTTTCTGCTGCTGCGTTATACCCAGGCGCTCATTACCCAAATGGCCCAGACCGCGGTATGTAACCGTCATCATTCTGTTGACCAGCAGCTGTGTCGCTGGTTGTTGTTAAGCCTGGATCGGCTGTCCGGCGACGATTTGAAAATGACGCAGGAACTGATAGCCAATATGCTCGGCGTTCGCCGCGAAGGAGTCACAGAGGCCGCCGGCAAACTACGCCATGCCGGTATTATAAGTTACAGCCGCGGACACATCAGGGTCCTGGACCGGCCAAAGCTGGAGCGCAACGTCTGCGAATGCTACGCGGTGGTCAAGAAAGAATC
>JBBKWB010000178.1:0-35519 GCA_037968755.1 Woeseia sp. | reverse complement strand
GCGGCCGTATCCGACTATCGACCGGACAAGGCAGCCGCACACAAGATCAAGAAGTCGCAGGCAGAAATGACTATTGAGCTGGTGCGCGCTCCGGATACGCTGGCCTCCGTGGCACGGCTGGAGAATGCGCCCTTCACCGTCGGTTTTGCTGCCGAAACGGATCGCCTGCGTGATTACGCGCGCGGCAAGTTACAAAACAAAAAACTCGACATGATCGTCGCCAACGAAGTGGGCCCGCAAAGCGGCTTCGACAGGGACGACAATACGCTTGAAGTATTCTGGCGCGACGGCGAGAAAGCGTACCCGACAGCGCTAAAGACCGACCTGGCACGCGAGTTGATTACACTTATCGCCGAGCGCTATGAACTGCGTTACAGCGCTGACACCCAAACTGAACTGCCGGCGATCAATGCCCGCGACTGAAGGATTCCCCTTGCGCTCCATTGAACTCAAGATCCTGGATGCCCGCGTGGGCGACAGTATTCCATTGCCGCACTACGCAACCGAAGGTTCCGCCGGGCTCGACATGCGCGCGGTCATTGATGAGCCGCTTACCGTGCAGCCGGGAGAGACTCACCTCGTGCCAACCGGCCTGGCGATACACGTGAAAGATCCCGGCCTCGCCGCGGTGCTGTTACCGCGCTCGGGACTTGGCCATAAACACGGCTTGGTACTCGGCAACCTGACGGGGCTTATCGATTCGGACTACCAGGGGCAGGTATTCATATCGTGCTGGAATCGCGGCAGCAAAGCGTACGAAATTACTCCCGGCGAACGCATCGCGCAGATGGTGTTCGTGCCGGTCGAGCAAGTGCGTTTCGAAGTCGTGGAAGAGTTTGCCGGCAGCGAGCGCGGTGAAGGTGGCTTCGGTCACTCCGGAACCGGCTAGGTTCGCAGAGCCAGGTCAATCGTTTCGGTAACGGCCCAGTCGGGAATACTTAGTTAAGGCCTTTCAGAGCCTTGAAACGATCAATGTCGTTGTCGAAGCGTGCAACGATGTTCTGCTCGTCATCACGAAAACGTTGCAGATTGACTTCGTGGCGTTCGATTGTTTTCCGGGTTTCGATCATATCGTCGGCGAGATCGGGATCGATCATCGGCGCGTCCGGGTCAACGCTGTAAGGTTGGAAGCTAGCGGCCTCTTCCTGCAATGAGCCGAAGCGCCGCTGCAGGTTTCGCAGGTACAGTTCGGTCACCCTGGCCTGCGCCTGGAACAATTCCACACGACGATCACGATGCATTTCGATTTCATCGATGGAAAGGTACGTAGCGAGCAAGGCCTGGTCGGCCCGGCGCTGCAACTCGCGCTCGCGGCGAACTTCTTCCTGGCGTAGTTCTTCTGCAATCTCTTCCGGAGTTTTCTTGCCCTGCAGGATGCCGACGGTTACGCCCGCCTCATTCAGGACCTGCTTTTCAATTTCTGCATATTCGGGCGGCACGCTGTCGCCGTAATGCACGACACCATCCTCATCGATCCAGCGATAAAGTTTTTGCGCGGTGTCGGCCAGGGCGGCCCCCGCGAACAGGGTGGTGAGCAAAATTGCTATCGAAATGAGTCGCATAGCGCGAATATCACATAAATTCCAACGGTGGTAGAGGTACTGGTTCGCGTTCTTGCAGCTTGGACTGGAGAATTCGAACTGTACACCCGGCCCGGAGTCGATTCACCCCTTAATCCCGAAGCGCTTGCGGTAAGCCGAGACCGCTTCGAGATGGTCGCCGTACTCGCTGGATTCTTCCAGCATGTCGATCACGTCTTCCAACTCGACTATGCTTATGACCGGTACATGCAGTGTCTGTTCCAGCTCCTGAACGGCCGAGCGCGAGTCACGTCCAATTTCCTGCCGGTCGAGCGAAATAACGAGGCCAGCGACCTCGGCACCGCTCGAATTGATGATCTGCACCGCTTCGCGAACGGCTGTTCCCGCCGTGATGACATCATCGACAATCAATACTTTACCGGCCAGTGGCGCGCCGACGATGCTGCCGCCTTCCCCATGGCCTTTGGCCTCCTTGCGATTGAATGCGTAAGGCACGTCGACATCATGGTGCTCCGCCAGTGCGGCGGCGGCGAGGGTGGCCAGAGGGATGCCCTTGTAAGCCGGTCCGAACAACATATCGAACTCGACTTCAGATTCGGCGATTGCGGAGGCGTAGTAACGCCCCAGCTTCGCGGCCGCATAGCCTGAGCTGAACAAACCGACATTGAAAAAGTACGGGCTTTGCCGACCTGATTTGAGTGTGAACTCGCCGAATCGCAATACGCCAAGTTCGAGCGCAAGGTCCAGAAATTCGCTTTTGTAAGCACGCATATTATGGGCCTGAGAATCAGCTTCTGTATGATGGCGAGCTGCGACAATGCTGACGCTTTATTACGAGCGTTTTGGAGCCGCAGAGTATGCCACAGCAGTGACGTTGGCTGTATGGGTTGCCCGTTTGATTCGGGCAAAAAATTAATCGCCCGTTTGGGCCAGCTTGGGAAAAAGAATAGTGTTTCGTGTAATCAGTTTGAATGCGAATGGAATCCGTGCTGCAGCGCGCAAAGGTTTTTTCGAATGGTTACATTCCCAGGATGCAGATGTGGTTTGCATCCAGGAAACCAAGGCACAGTTTCAGCAGCTGACCGACGAATGTTTTTCGCCTGCGGGGTATCACTGTTACTACGAGGATGCCGTCAAGAAGGGCTATAGCGGCGTTGCAATTTACAGCAGGCAGAAACCAAAGAAGGTTATTCGCGGTCTGGGTATCCAGGAGTTCGACGACGAGGGCCGTTACCTGGAGGTGCAGCTCGACGGCCTTGCCGTGGTCTCGTTGTACTTGCCGTCCGGATCTTCAGGCGATCTGCGTCAGGACTTCAAGTATCGCTTCCTTGATCAGTTCGTTCCGCACCTGCAAAAACTCAAGCGACGACGCTCGGAAGTTATCTTGTGTGGCGACTGGAATATTGCGCACAAAAAAATCGACATAAAAAACTGGCGCGGTAACCAGAAAAACTCGGGCTTCCTGCCAGAAGAACGCGCATGGATGGATGTTCTGTTCGATACGCACGGCTACGTTGACGCGTTCCGTGTGGTCAACGACGCGGCTGACGAGTACACATGGTGGTCGAATCGTGGCAGGGCCTGGGACAACAATGTTGGCTGGCGTATTGACTATCACGTCGTTTCGCCGGGCCTTAAAGACAGGATACGCAGTAGCGGTATCTACAAAGACGAACGCTTCTCGGATCATGCGCCCCTGACAATCGACTACGACTTTTAGGCTTACTCGTTCTGCTCGGCGCTTGCAGCGAGCGTGGCCGGTTCCTGGCTTGCATCCAGCATTTTCCGGACCCAGGGCAACAACAGGTACGCGGGCAAGCCGAACGCGAAACTGAGCAGAAAAAACTGTGCGTAGCCGAGAATCTCGGCGCCGAAACCGCCAGCCCAGCCTGCGACGGATCGAGCGAGTACGAATATAGAAGACAACACAGCGTACTCCGTCGCCGCATTTCGCTTGTTCACGATCGACATCAGGAAGGCGAGAAACGCTCCTGTGCCGAGGCCCTGTGTGAACGACTCTACCGCACTCGCGGTGTACATCATGACCTGGTGATTCAGCGGCTGCGCGGTTTCGACACCGGGTAACGGGAACACATACGCGATATACGCGTAGCCCAGGTTCGACACGATCTGCGTCAGGCCAAGTATCCACAGACCTTTGAACACGCCGATGCGATCTGTAATCAGCCCGCCGACGAGGCCGCCGGCTATCGACAGCAACAGGCCAATCTGGATAGACACAATACCGATCTGGCGGGCGCTGAATCCGGCGTCGACCCAAAACGGTTTGATCATGAAACCAATCGTTTGATCCGCGAGCTTGAAGGTGAGAATAAACAGCAGTACCGGAAAGAAGTAACGACGTGCTGACATCTCGACAAAGGCACCAAGAATGGGGCCGTTAAGCAGCTCGCTGCGGTCAACTGCGACACCGCGGTAGCGATTGTAAACACCAACCAAAAGGGCAAGGGCAATCAGGCTGATCGATATCGCAGGCAGCAGTTTGGCAAATTCAGTGGCGCCGACCAGGCGCATTGGTGTACCCAGTGCAAACGCGATCAAGCCGAGTAACAAGAGCAATGCCGGAAACAGAATCGCGGGCTGCTTGAATAGCATGCCGAGTTCGTTGCCTGCGGAAACCGAACGATCTTTTAGCGCTGGAGGCTCCTTCGGCGCAGCACGACAGGCAAAACCTGCGGCCACAAGAATGGCCGCCGCGGCGAAATACACACCGGACCAGCCGATCCACGGCTGCAGCCAGAGCAGCCCGCCCGCCGTAAGCATGCCGACACGATAAAGTCCGATGCGCAGACCGTTCGCAAGGCCGAATTCTTTCTTGTCGAGGAACTCAACTGTGTAGCCATCGATGGCAATATCGTTGGTGGCAGACAAAAGGGTGAACAGTGCTATCGCGAACCACATCCAGCTGCCGAACTCAGAATAAATGCCGAGCGTGACCATTATCGCGGCCATGGCAATATCGACGGCCAGCATCCAGGTCCGGTGGTGCCGGTAGTGGTCGACTGCTGGCGCCCAGAGAAACTTGATGGTCCAGGTCAGCCCCAGCAGACTCAGGAAGCCGATATCGGACAGGTCCACGCCTTGCATGCGAAAATGCACCGGCAGGACTTCGTAGAACATGCCGAGGGGAAAGCCTTCAGCGAAATACAATACGCCCACCCAGAACAGGCGTGACTTCAGGATTGAATTGTCGCTCATGCAGTACCCTGTAACGCGCAGGCCTTTTGCCAGCGTTGCGTGAAACCTACGCTATCCTAAGGGTCGGGGCCAGTAGCACAACGACCTTCAACAACAAGACAATGAAGCAGGATATTGCATGCCGAATGGAAACAGCGCTACGCAGTCAGTCGTCGTCGGCCGGCTTGATGAATTGGAGGATCCCGGTTGCCGGGAGTTTCGGATTGGTGCGGGCGACTGGCCGTTTCGCGGCTTCGTGGTGCGCCAGGGCGATGAAGTATTCGCCTACCAGAACTACTGCATGCATGTTGGCCACCCGCTGAACTTCAAGCCGGACAGCTTTCTGACAAAAGATAACAGCCTGATTATTTGCGCGTCGCATGGCGCGCTGTACGAAATTGATACGGGCGTTTGTGTCGCGGGGCCGTGCCCCGGCAAGACCTTGAGGTCAGTGCAGGTTGACGTGGTTGCTGGCGAGATCGTGGTTAACGGGCCGGACTCTGCCTGAGCGCTACTCGCTATTCTCGAGAATCTCGAGGGGATCGTGCCAGCCGAGCGGCAGTTCCCCGTAGCTGTCTGCCAAGTAATCGTCGGGATCCATGTCGATTGCTCCGGTCCAGTCCTCCGGAGCGCGAACCCGCTCGATAAGTAGTCCCGGCCAGTTTTCCAGATCCAATTCGTCGATCGTGCCGTCGAAGTATTGCACCTCGACGGTGGCATCTGTCTCGTCGACAGCGACCACTTCAAACATAGTGCCGTTGGGGCGGCGATACCAGTGACCTATTACAGGGAATATGACTGCCATGACAATAACCTTCTCTGGCTGAATCCAATTCGTAGCTACAAAGCTAGCCGATCGCCTGAAAGTTGATCATCACTTGGTTGATCGCCTGAAAGTCGATCGCTTAGTAAAGGTATAGATGATCTGGAGCGGTAAGCAAGCCGGAACTCGAGCGCTGCTTACGCCGTTGTGGAGGCATGTCTCGCAGGGTATTGATTACCGGGCTTAATCGCGTTGCAATATCCAATCGACAATGCGATGACCTTTTTTCAGGCCGCGTCGTTCGAACTTCGTTGTAGGTCGATCCAGCGCCTGGTCGCCGTCGTGCTCGCGGCGTTCGAGCTGCGAGAATGGGCCCGGCAACGCAATAAGTTCGTCAATATGCTCGGCGTAGCCGGCCCAGTCGGTCGCGATATGCAAGTGGCCGCTCGCCTGTAACCTGCTCGCGCACAAATCGAAGAATGATGCATTAACCATGCGCCGCTTGTGGTGTCGCTTCTTCGGCCATGGGTCCGCGAAGTACAGGTTTATTCGTGCAAGCGAATCGGCTGCGAGCTGCTTGCTCATCACCTCAAGCGCATCATGGGCAATCAGGCGCAGGTTGCTGATCTCCGACTCTTCTATGTGCAGCAGACAATGGCCAACGCCGGGTTCATGCACTTCGACGCCAAGATAATCACAGTCCGGGTTCTCACGCGCCTGTTGGACGAGCGTCTCGCCATTGCCAAAACCAATCTCGAGAGTCCGCGGCGCGTCGCGGCCGAACAGGCTGGCGAGATCCAGCGGGGTTTCGTTGTAGGCAATGCCAAACTGCGGCCACAGTTCCTGCATGGCGCGTTCCTGGGCTACCGTCTTGCGCCCGCCGCGACGGACAAAGGTTCTTACCGTTCTTTTACGGTCTGAGTCTGTCACTACTGTTGCGGCCTTTCTAACGCCGCGGACGGCCAATGAAAAAGGCCAGAGCGGCAGCGGCGAGCAGGCTGCCGCCGAGCCATATGCTTGTCTCCAGCGCCAGCAGCATGCTGCCACACACGGCGGCAGTGCCGCCCGCGATCAACACAAAGCGCTGGCGCTGCTGTGCTGCCAGTTGTTGTTCAATACGCTTCAATTCGGCCGATTGCACCGTCATGCTGAAACTGCCATCTGCTGCGCGATCCGCAAGATGCTTCACGACACCCGGGAGTTCACGCATCGCTTCGCGCAACTGCGGCAGGTTCTGGCGAATGCTGTCGATGACGGCCCGACCGCCGACTTGTTCGTCCATCCAGCGCTTCAGTACCGGATGTGCGGTCTTCCACAAGTCAAGCCGTGGATAAAGCTGGCGACCGAGGCCTTCAATGTTGAACAGGGTCTTTTGCAGCAAGATCAGTTGCGGCTGAATATCCATGTCGAAGCGACGCGCGGTTTCGAACAGCCGTAACAAAACCTGTGCAAAAGAAATTTCCTCAAGGGGCTTATTGAATATCGGCTCACAGACGGTGCGTATGGCCGATTCAAGTTCGTCGACTCGAGTGCCTGCCGGAACCCAGCCCGAGTCGATATGCAGCTTTGCGATCTTCAGGTAGTCACGCTCAAAAAAGGCGAGAAAGTTCTCTGCGAGGTAGTGCTGGTCGGTCGGGCTAAGGGTGCCGACTATGCCGAAATCAACGGCCGCATATCGTGGCCGCTGTGGGTTGTCGATTTGCACGAATATATTGCCGGGGTGCATATCGGCGTGAAAAAAGTTATGGCGAAAAACCTGGGTAAAGAAAATCTCAACGCCGTTTTCAGCCAGCATCTGGATATTCGTCCCGGCTGCGCGCAACGCGGTCATGTCGCTGATCGGCACACCGTAAATGCGTTCCTGCACAAGGACTGCGGTGCTGCAGTAGTCCCAATACACTTCCGGTACGTAGAGCAGATCGGAGTCAGCGAAATTGCGTTTCAGTTGTGCGGCGTTGGCGCCCTCGCGCATCAGGTCGAGTTCGTCGATGATGGTTTTTTCGTACTCGGCGACAATCTCGAGCGGGTGCAGGCGCTTGCTCTCGGGCCAGTAACGATCGGCCAGCCCGGCTATTAGAAAGAGTACTTCGAGGTCACGATCTATCAGTGCGCGCACACCCGGGCGCAGCAACTTGACGATAACCTCGGTGCCGTCGTGCAGCTGTGCACTGTGCACCTGGGCGATCGATGCGGCGGCCAGCGGTGACTCATCGAACCGGGCGAATACCTGTTGGACCGATTGCTCGTAGGCCGCGTCCAGAATGCGCACGGCTTCGTCGGACGAGAATGGCGGTACCTGGTCCTGCAGCTTCGCGAGTTCGTCGGCTATTTCTTCCGGAAGCAGGTCACGGCGGGTGGAAACAGCCTGACCGAACTTGACGAAGATAGGACCGAGTTCTTCCAGTGCAAGGCGAAGTCGACGACCGAGCGGACCGTCAGCATCTTTGCTGCGGGGAAAAAGGTAAAAGAAAAATCGCAGTGGTCGCAGGAAGTGTGTGGACTTGATGATGTCATCGAGCCCATGACGCACCAGAATTCGTTGAATGCCAATCAGGCGGGTCAGGGTACGGCGACGAAAAATCATTCAGTCCTGTTCCCGGCCAGCTTCAAGACGCGCCATGCGCGCGGCCGCACGCTCAACGTCATCGCGCAAGCGTTGTACTTTGTCGCCAAACCGGTCTACTTCGTAGCGGCTTGGCACGCTGCGGCTTTCTTCTTGCAGGTACTCACCAACATTGCTGCGTACGGTGTCGCGCGCTGCACGACCCCAGCGTCCGATGTTGCGCACAACATCGCCAATGCCGTGAGCGGCCGTGTCACCGATAACGGAAGCGACCTGTTCTTCGAGATCCGGTTTGGCGTAGCGCAGTAACTCACGAAAATCATTCGCGATCATTGCGTCGCCGCTGAGTTCAATGCGGCCGTCGCGAATCAGCGCCTCACCATCCTCTCCTGCAAGCCGCGCCAGCGACAACAAGGAACCGCTGATGACGACATCCGGCTCGACATCGTCAAGCGTATTGAGGTCGAGTCGATCACGGCTGGCCGTCAGCGCTACAGCGAGCGCGGTGTTGCGCACGCGCACAGCAATGGTGCGGGTATCCAGGCGTGCACAGAGCTCGCGCGCCGGCGTCACTTCCGCAATCTGCCGGTTAAGCATTGCGACGACCGGGTTGAACAGGGCGAACAACGGGTCCATCAGATTCGATACCCGGTATGCAGCGCGACGATGCCGCCAGCCATGTTGCTGTAACGACAGCGCTCGAAGCCGGCATCTTGCAGCATGCCGAGCAAGGTATCCTGATCCGGGTGCATGCGAATGGATTCGGCAAGGTACTGGTAACTTGTGTCGTCGTTCGCGACCAGCTTGCCGATTAGCGGCAGAA
Source organism: Woeseia sp. (assembly GCA_037968755.1). Classification (GTDB taxonomy): domain Bacteria; phylum Pseudomonadota; class Gammaproteobacteria; order Steroidobacterales; family Woeseiaceae; genus Woeseia. Next base: position 26,631 of record JBBKWB010000178.1, on the reverse strand, counting down.
CTTTGAACGAATACACGTCGTAGGCCGGCTGCAGAGCTTCCGCTGGTTTTGAAAATTCCAGGATCATGAGTTTGCCACCGGGCTTCAGCACCCGCAGCATCGATTCGAGGGCCTTCTCCTTGCGCGTTACGTTACGCAAGCCAAACGCGATCGTGATGCAATCAAAAGTGCTGTCGGCAAACGGCAATTGCTCCGCATCAACTTGCGCGATGGACAAATTGCCGGCAACACCGGCATCGATCAGTCGCCGCCGGCCCTCTTGCAGCATGCTGGCATTGATGTCCGCCAGCACCACCTGCCCGGCGGCGCCGACCTGGCGAGAAAATGCGAGTGCCAGGTCGCCGGTGCCACCGGCAAGATCCAGTACGGTCTGGCCACGACGAATGGCTGCCTCACGAATGGTCTGGCGCTTCCACAAGCGATGCAGGCCCCCGGACATCAGATCGTTCATGACGTCGTAGCGGCTGGCGACGGAGTCGAACACGCCGCGCACGCGCCGCGCCTTGTCGGTCAGCGGTACGGACTGGTAGCCAAAATGGGTGTTGTCGTCGCTCATTAACTTAACGGTCTGGCAGGGACCCGCGAGCATAACCCGCGACCGCCAGACGGTCGAGGTAGTCGGCCCAGCGCTTTTCCTGCTCGCGGCCCAGTTCGTGCAGGTATCGCCACGAGTACAGCCCGGTGTCGTGACCGTCATCGAACACCAGGCGCACCGCATAGCGCCCGATGGGCTCAATGCGACTGATGCCGACCTGCTCTTTGCCGATCTGCAAAACCTCCTGCCCGGGGCCGTGTCCCTTCACTTCCGCTGAGGGCGAGTACACTCGCAGGTACTCGTAGGGCAGATCAAAGCGCGCGCCGTCGTCGAAACTGACCGTCAGGCATCGCGAGGTTTTGCGTACACGAATCTCGGTTGGGGTCGGATCCATGTGTTCAGCTCAGAGTATGTAGCGGCTAAGGTCTTCGTCTTTCGACAATTCACCGAGATGCGCATCGACATAAGCGGCATCGATCATGACTTCCGTGCCGCCCTTGTCCGAAGCCTCGAAAGAAATCTGTTCCAGTAGCCGCTCCATGACGGTGTGTAAGCGCCGTGCGCCGATGTTCTCGGTGGACTCGTTCACGTGGAAGGCAACTTCTGCGAGTCGTTGCACGCCATCGTCAGTGAAGCCGAGTTTGACCTCCTCGGTTCCGAGTAACGCTTTGTATTGTGAGGTCAACGATGCGTCCGGTTCGGTCAGGATGCGTACGAAGTCCTTTGTCGTCAGCGACTTCAGTTCGACCCGGATCGGGAAACGACCCTGCAATTCGGGAATCAGATCGGACGGTTTCGAAACATGAAACGCGCCTGAGGCGATGAACAGGATGTGATCGGTGCGCACCATGCCGTACTTGGTGTTGACCGTACAGCCTTCGACGAGCGGCAGCAGGTCGCGCTGCACACCTTCACGTGAGACGTCTGCGCCCATCGTTTCCGAACGCCGCGCGACTTTGTCGATCTCGTCAAGAAAAACGATGCCATGCTGTTCGACGGCTTCCACCGCCTGCGCCTTCATTTCTTCCTCGTCGAGCATTTTCGCCGCTTCTTCGTCAGTCAGCAGCTTCATGGCTTCGCGAACCTTGAGCTTGCGGGTCTTGCGCTTGTTGCTCGACAGGTTCTGGAACATGCCCTGCAACTGGCTGGTCATCTCTTCCATGCCGGGCGGCGCCATGATCTCTACGCCAACCGGAGTGGCCTGGATGTCGATCTCGACTTCCTTGTCGTCCAGCTTGCCCTCGCGCAGCATCTTGCGAAATTTCTGTCGCGTCTCGCTGTTGTCGTGCGCAGGCTTATTCTCATCGTAGCTGGCAGCAGCGGGGCTGCCCGGCAGCAGTGCGTCGAGCAGGCGGTCCTCGGCTGAATCCTCGGCCCGGTGGCGGACCTTGTCCATTGCCGCTTCACGAGTCAGTTTTACGGAGATGTCGACAAGATCGCGAATAATGCTGTCAACTTCCCGGCCAACATAGCCAACTTCGGTAAACTTGGTCGCTTCAACTTTGATAAAGGGCGCTCGCGCGAGCTTTGCGAGACGCCGGGATATCTCGGTCTTGCCAATACCGGTGGCACCAATCATCAAAATATTCTTCGGCGTGATCTCACTGCGCAGGGGTTCGTCCACCTGCACCCGCCGCCAGCGGTTCCTGAGGGCGATGGCGACGGCGCGCTTCGCCTCGTCCTGGCCAATGATGTGCTTGTCCAGTTCCTGGACGATTTCCCGTGGGGTCATTTCGGACATGTTACTTCTCGCCGCCGTCAGTCGCCGACAGCTCCTCAATAATGATGTTGTCGTTGGTGTAAACGCAGATCTTGCCGGCGATACGCAGCGCCTGTTCCACGATCTCGCGAGCGCTGAGGTCGGTGTGCTCGGCGAGCGCCATGGCCGCTGCCTGGGCGAAGGTGCCGCCGGAGCCGATGGCCATCAGGTCGTTCTCCGGCTCGATCACATCACCGTTACCGGTAATGATGAACGAGGACTCGTGATCTGCGACGCACAGCAGCGCTTCGAGCCGGCGCAAGCGCCGGTCTGTTCGCCATTCCTTGGCAAGCTCAATAGCGGCGCGGGTGAGGTTGCCGTACTGCTCGAGCTTGGCTTCGAATAATTCGAACAAGGTAAAGGCATCGGCTGTGCCACCAGCAAAGCCGGCGATGACGCGACCACCGGCGAGCCGCCGGACTTTGCGGGCATTGCCCTTCATGATGGTGTTGCCGATGCTGACCTGGCCGTCGCCGGCCATGGCCACGCTGTTACCACGTCGTAACGAGACGATCGTAGTGCCGCGATATTGTTCCATGCTGCTGGTGTCCTGCTTAGTTGCCGGGATCAGAGGGCCGCACAGTATAGACCGCCTGTGCTCAGACTTGTCCGCGTAGGCCGCGCTTAGTCTTTGGGTTTGATCCGGGCCCGTGGATGAGTCTGGTCGTATATCTGGGCCAGGTGCTGGAAATCAAGGTGGGTGTAAATCTGGGTGGTGCTGATATTGGCGTGGCCAAGCAGCTCCTGTACGCCGCGCAGGTCGTGGCTCGATTCCAGCAGGTGAGTCGCGAATGAATGCCGCAGCAGATGCGGGTACACGCGCGAGTCGATGCCCTGTTTGCGAGCCCAATGTGCGACTCGCTGCTGCACCGCCCGATGGCTAAGACGGCTGCCGCGCTGGCTCACGAAGAGGGCGTGCTGGTCGCTCGCGGCGAATGCACCTCGTTCCTTGTGCCAGGCTGCCAGTGCCAGCCGTGCTTTGCTGCCAACAGGCACGATGCGTTCCTTGCTGCCTTTGCCTGTCACCCGGACGGTCTTGTCGGCGAGATCGACGTCGTGCAAGTCCAGCCCCACCAGTTCCGCAAGGCGCAGGCCAGATGAATAAAACAGTTCCAGAATGGCGCGGTCGCGGGCAACCAGTGGTCCCTTGCCGTCAATTTCCAGCAAACGTGACATGCGGTCGGCATCAAGATTACCCGGCAGTCTCTTGCTGGATTTCGGCGCGCTGACCGAGGTCACCGGGTTGCGCTTGACGGTTTTTTCCCGCAACAGGTAGCGATAGAACGTGCGCGCCGCTGACAGGTGTCGCTGGATACTGCGTGCCGACAGACCTTTTCTGAAGCAACTCGCGCTGAAATTGCGTACATGCTGCTCGTCGAGCTGATGCCATGCGTCGAGGCCCTCAGCAACGCACCAATCCGCGAGCTTGTGCAGGTCACGCTGGTAATTTTTGCAGGTGAGCGGTGAGAGGCGCCGCTCCAGGGCGAGATGCCGGATAAACGCGTCGATATGGCTTGTCAGGTCGTCACGCAATGCGTGCTCCCGGGGTGAGCCTTCAGTAACGACAGAGTGCAGCGGCGACGAGTTCGCCCATGCGCGCAAGAAAATCAATGCTCATGCCGGGATGGAAGCGATCAGCTTCTGCACTGCCAATGGCAAGAAAGCCCGAGCTTGAGCGTTTGCCGAGCGGTACGAGGGCCGCCGAGCCGATCTCCTCGGAGTTGCCAGGGAACAGGAAGTCTCGCTGGGCATCGCGAATCTGGCCGCAACGTGGCTGGTCAGTTTCAAGGAATGTTGAAAACGCGTGCAATGCTGCGTCGTCGCGTTCGATCGGGCGAAAAAAGCGGCTCAGGTCGTCGCTGCCGAACAAATCCGGGTCGGCGAACAGCACCAGCACCGACTGGTCAGCGCCGAACGCCGTGCGCAGGTCTTTCTCAACAACGGCGAGCGTGCTGCTCAAGCTATCGGCGGCAAGCAATGCCAGTGCCATTTCGTGAATTTTGGCGGCCAGGATGTCATTGGCGCGGGCCACATCCAGTAGTTCTTTGAGGCGTCGTTCCAGCTTCAGGTCTTTCTGTCGCAGCACTGAGACCTGGCGCTCAACCAGCGAAACCGTGCCGCCGGTAACGTGCGGCAGGCGCAGGGTGCTTAGCAGGCTGTTATGGCGCTCGAAAAAATCCGGGTGCTCGGCAAGAAAATCGTGCACGGCCTGTTCCGACGGTGTGGCGTCGACGAATTCCTGTTTTGTTTGAGTGCTCATGCGCTGCGATTTCCTTGCTGGTTCCGAATGATCTGCTGCCGGACGCAGTATATTGTGGGCGTGAGCTTAGCATGTAAGGCCGCTGCGACTCTGCCGTCTGCAAACAGAAAAATGTGTTTACAAGCGCGTCAATGGACTTTTAATTCCGGCGCGGGTAGTTTACATAAACCTGCAAATAACAACTAAATTGACTCGGGGACTGGCAATGCGGCACATCATGGTAATGAACGCCAAGGGCGGTTGTGGCAAGAGCACGCTGGCAACAAATATCGCGGCTTATTTTGCAAATGAAGGGGCCGCCGTGGCCTTGGCTGACTACGACCCCCAGCGGTCCAGCATGGACTGGCTGGAACGGCGCTCGGAAAACCGGCCGCAGATTGCCGGCGTTGAGGGCTATAAAAGCGGCCTGCGCGGGATGCCGCGTACAGCGGACTATCTGATCATTGACGCGCCCGCCCGAACGCACGACAAAGAACTCAATGATCTCGTCAAGCACGCAGAAACCATCGTCATTCCCGTGCTGCCCTCAACCATTGATATGCAGGCTACCGACCGCTTCATCCAGGAACTTAAAAGCGTCAGCAAGATCGAGCGAAAAGACGCCAAAATCGGCGTGGTTGCCAACAGAGTGCGCGAAAATACGCTGATTTTCGAAGAGCTGGACGAGCACCTGACCACCGCGCGAGTGCCCTACATTACGGCCTTGCGGGAAGCCCAGAACTACGTGCGTTCCTACACGCGCGGCCTCGGCGTATACGAGTTGCCGGAGTACCTGGCATGGCCGGACTGGGAGCAACTCGATCCGCTGATGAAGTGGCTGAAGAGCGTGCGCAGCCAGCCCTGAGACGGCTATCTACGAGCCGTTGCCAAGGCTCGCGCGAATACCTTCGCTGGCATCCGGATATTGCGGAGTAAGCCGCAACTGATCGTACATGCGCCGGAGATCGAGGCGGCGCGATTCCAGCGCGAAAGACAGCCGCTGTTCACTCCACTCTGCGCGGGCTTCTGCGAGTGATACGGCAGTAGGCGGCGGCATGCCGGCGAGTTCTGCAACTCTCTGGGCGAACCAGCTGCTACTGCGCACATCGCCGTCGCCGACGTTGTAGATGCCGGGGACGCGGTCCGGATCCGCAGCGGCCAGCGCGCAATTCACCAGGTCATCAACGTGTATGCGGTTGCCAGGACCGGCGTCACTCTCGCGCAAAACCGAGCGGCCCTGCTGCAGGCGGTCGAGGCCAAGTCGGCCTGGACCGTAGATTCCGGGCACCCGCAGGATCACGAGCTCTACGCCCTCCGCTTCGCACCATTGCTGCAGGGTGGCCTCGGCCGCGCTGCGGCGTCGGGCGCGCTCAGTTGCCGGCTGCAATGGGGCGTCTTCGGCTACGATTTCGCCCGCCGTGTCGCCGTATACCCCGCTGGTACTGAAGTACACGAAGCGCCTGGGTTTCGCGGCCAGCGCAGCAAGAAAATGCGGCAGTCGCACGTCGTCGTCCGATGCAGGAGGGATCGTATAAATGACGCAGCCGGCAGAAGGCAGGGTCGCTACCGGTTGATCCAGATCGGCGCACACAACTTCATGCGGCAATGCCGGAGCCGCACTTCGCGACACGCCAATAGCGGTGGCTGCCGGCAAGGCAGCGAGCAGGCGTTTGCCGGTGTAGCCGACGCCGGCAATCAGTTGTTGCCAGTCGTGATTCACGCTCAATCCTTTACGGGATCCGGCCCCAGCCACGGAATGGCCGTGTTGCTAAGCGGCGTCACCATGCCGAGCCCCGCGCGATAGGCGTCAGCAGCGGCAGCACCTTCACCAAGCTGGTTCAGCAAGCGGCCGTATTCCTGGTAGGCCGCGGGGGTTGGCCTCATACTGAGCGTTGTTTCGAGGTAGCTACGGGCTTTACCCCACAGCTCGTTGCGCAGGCAAAGTCGCGCGGCTGCCAGCAGAAGATCGGGATCGTCGCCATGGTCGCGCAGCCAGCGTTCCGCGCGCTTAAGCTGGGTGAGCGCATTGCTGCCTTGCACCTGGCCGTAGATGGCCACGAGTTCACCGCTCCAACTGCGCTTCAACGCGGCAGCGATTTCCTTTTCGGCCTGATCGTGCAGTCCACAGCGGTCGAGCGCGGCAAAGTACGTGGCGAGTAGTTCGTTTTCCCGACGCAATTTGCGTGGCACGTCATTCCAGACGGCGGCTACGGCATCGCTATCGGCTGCCGCGCGCAAGGCCTCGGAATGCACGCGCAGCGACCAGGTCTTCAGCAGGTCCGCATTGAGTCGACCATTCTTGCGCAAGCGCGGCAACAACTCAGCGAGTTGCTGCCAGTCTTCAAGCCGGAAGTACAGGCGGCCCATCAGGACCAGTGCGTGGCTGTGATTCGGCGAATTCTCTTCGAGCTTGCGCAGGGTTGCGAGCGCCTGCTCGTACTGTTTGCGGTCGAGTTGCAGCTCGGCCTGGGTTAACAGCACCGCATTGGCTGCATCGGGCAATTGCTCGTAAGCCTCTCTCAGCCAACCATCACGGCGCTCGTCATTGCCGCGCAGATGGGCGGCGCGTGCGGCTTGCAGGTAGTTGAGCAACGGCGCATCGCTGACCGCGGCAGAACGGGCCAGCAGTTTTTCGCCACGAGCGAAATTGCCCTCTGCCATTTCGATCATGCCGCGGGTCAATCGTTGGCCGGCACGGCCGCTGCGATAGCGTCCGGCGGCTTCGCCCAGTTTGCGTGGGGCCCGCCACAGTTTCGCCAGTAGCCACAGACCGAAAATCAGCAGCGCGATAAGTCCGATCATGGCCGGTACGGACATTTCTACCAGGTAGCCGCGAAAGTGAATGACGATGTAGCCAGGATCCTGCAGCAGGAAACTCGCCGCGAACGCGCTGACTACGATCGATATAACAACGAGGAGGCCGAACTTCATTGATCGTTGCCAGCGGCTGGCGCAGGTCGGCGCTGTTGTTGCGACTGAATCGCCATGAACTGACGCAAAAGCGCGAGCGAGCCGGAAATATCGGGCGGTGCCGGCCGGAATTCGGTGCCGCGCAGTTCCGCGATAGTGTCGAGGGCGCTCTTCACGGGAAGGCTGCCCGGGTCGTAGTACTCGGCGATCCAGAGTGCCGCGTCATCGAGGCTTTGCTGAAACAGGACTTGCTCACCGCGCAGTAATGCGAGGCGCGCGGATTGCAGCTGCAAGGCAAGATTGCTGCGCAGAAAATAGGCGGCGTCCGGCGGTAACAAGGGCTTGACCGGCTGATCGCTGCGTCGCACCGAAATAACATTACTAAGGGAGCCCTTCAACGAGGCCCAGGCACGGTCGACGCCCGTGAGTTCGCTGTCCAGTACAGGATCGTCGAGGTCTGGCTGCACAATATCGTTTTTCAGGGTGAGCGAATCGATAGCGCTGGCGAGGCTTGCGAGGGTCAGTACGGCACCTTCTGTGTCAGCCACTCCGAGAGCTTCGAGCTGGCGCAGTTCATCGGCTAACGCTCGGCGAACATCGGTTAAAGCCGGGTTGCCCAAAGAGGCGAGCCGCTCATCGGCAAGCTGCAGCGCGATTTTGGCAAGCGCCGTATTGCCGGCCAGTTGCAGCTGCGCGTTCGCAATCTGCAGGTAGTACTCCGCTTCGGCCAGCAGCCAGGTGTCGCGCAGGCCACTTGAAATGCCTTGCAGCGCAGAGAGCGATGATTCCAGGTTAGACAGGCGGCCGGGCACGGCTTCGAGCGGACGCAGTCTTTCATTAAGGGTGCGCTGCAAGCTGTCGAGCTGGTTGCCGCTGGCGCTGCCAGCGCTTTGTAATGCGCTCAGTGCCTGTTCGCTCTCGCGCAGACGATCTGCGCTGGCCTGAACCTGTCGCTGCATTTCCGCGAGCGTACTTTGGTTGGCAATACTCTGCGGGTCAGGGCTCTGGCCCGCCTGCCAAATCCAGGCGACGCCGACGGCAGCGATGATGGCAACCAGCAGCGCAAGCACAGCGATGAACAGTCCGGCACGCGAGGGCTTTGCAACGCTCGCAGCGACTGCGACAACGTCACTGTCGTCGGGGGCGGCTATGCTCTCAGCGGCAATGGCCTCAACAGATTCATCGAGGTCAGCCTCATCGGTTTCCTGTTCGGCGTCCAGTTGCGGTTGCTTCGCATCGTCAGTCATTCATTTGTTCCATTCGTTGCTGCCAGTCAGCTCCCATCGCCGCGACCATGTCGGCGGCGTGCGGGCTGCTGGCCAACAGGGCGCGCATCCGCGGGAGTCGAACTCCGGCGGCTATTATCACACGACTGCTCGGTGTCACCAGCCGCCCCTCTGAAAGTGGCTCCAGGAGCCCCTCTGGCAGCAGGTCCAGCAGTCGTTCCAGCGAGGCAATGCTCATTGCGATGATGTAGTGCAGATCGCTCGCCTGGCAGGCCTGGCTAACTGTTGCCAGCGCAGCACAGGACGGGCGCTGCTGGCGGCGCTCGTAGACTGTGGTGGCGACAACTTCGGCGCCGCGGCTTTGCAGCGTTTCGCGCAGCAATTCACGCCCGCCGTCGCCACGGACAATCAGTATGCGCTTGCCGGCTACGTCCTGCAGAGCAGGTTCTGCGAGCAGCGCTTCACTGTCAAATCCGTTGGCGGGCACAATCGTGACCTGTCGACCGGCCGCGCGAATGGCGCTGGCAGTGGCGTCACCGATGGCCGCTAACCGGCTCGTCGGTCCCGCGAGATCGAGGCCGTGATCCACTGCATTCCGGCTGACGAATATGACAATGTCGGCGGTGTCGGCCGCCGCCCGATCAGGGCTGTCAGTCGCGACGATGTCGATTACCGGAAAATCCAGCACCCGCCCGCCGGCCAGTTCGATTGCCGCGGATAACTCAGCCGACTGGTGTGTTGGCCGGGTTTGCAGAACGCTGGCGCCTGCCAGCGTGACTTTGCTCACGATGGTTCGACCGCCAACAGGCGGGCAGCACCGAGTGCCAGCAGGTCCTCGGCGAGCGCTGTACCGGTTTGCGCAGCGTCGCTGGCATGACCCGTGCGTCGTTGCCGCAATACTTCGCTGCCATCGGCCAGCGCGACCAGGGCTTCGAGCGCAATCTCGTCGCCATTCAACACGGCATAGCTGGCGACCGGTGAATGACAACTGGCTTCGAGTTTGTGTGCTACCGCGCGCTCGGCGTGGGTGGTGATCGCGGTCTGCGGATGTTCGAGTGATTGCAGCAAGGCACGCAGTTCGTCGTGCGCCGCAAGACATTCAATCCCGATAACGCCCTGGCTGGCGGCCGGCAGCATGCGTTTTGTCGACAGCACCTCGCTGATTCTGTCGGCGAGCCCCAGTCGTTCAAGCCCGGCAGCGGCGAGCACAATGGCGTCGTAGTCGCCCGCGTCCAGTTTCGCGATCCGGGTTTGCACATTGCCCCGTAAGGCTTTGACGCGGATGTCCGGCCGTGCTGCCAGGAGTTGTGCCTGGCGCCGCAGGCTGGAGCTGCCGACCACCGCACCCTTCGGCAAAGTGTCGAGCGTTGCGTTATTGCTGGCGAGCAAGGCGTCAGCCGGGTTACCGCGTTCGAGTATCGCCGCAATACAGAAGCCTGCCGGCATCTCGGCCGGCACGTCTTTCATGGAATGCACAGCAATCTCGGCGCGACCTTCCTGTATTGCGACTTCCAGTTCCTTGATGAACAAGCCTTTGCCGCCGATGCTTTGCAAGCTACGGTCGAGTACTTCGTCGCCGCGAGTGGACAAGGGCACGAGTTCTACCTGGCAATGCGGCGCATGCCGGCGAATTTCTGCGGCGACGAAATCCGCTTGCCACAATGCAAGCACACTTTTGCGAGTTGCAATCCTGATTTGCAAAACGATCTATCTCCCTTTCAGGCGGCGGCGTACATCCGCCAGGTGACGCCGGCTAATCAAGAGCGGTTCCTGATCGTGGCCACGTAAGCGAATTTGCGCCTGACCATCAGTGGTTTTTTCCAGAGTATCAATGTGGGCAACAGCAACCAGTGCGCTGCGATGAATGCGCACGAATCGATCGCTGAATTCGTGTTCGAGAAATTTTAACGAATCATCGATGAGGTTGTCGCCTCCGATGTGATTTACCCGGACATACTTCTGGTCCGCCTGAAAATAAATAATCTCCTCGATCGGGATCAGTCTGAGCTCATTGCGCACGCGCGCGCAGACGTGACTGCGCTGCTCCGCAACGGCGTTCCCTTGCACTATCTCCTGCAATGAATCGCGACTGAGCCGCGCCGCATGTTGCAGGGCATCAAACAGCTTCTCGCGGCGTACCGGCTTCAGGAGGTACGCGACGGCATGTGCATCAAAGGCTTCGATCGCGTACTCGTCATAGGCAGTTGTGAATATGACAGCCGGCGGTGCATCGCTGGCGTCGATGTGCCGCGCAGTCTCGATGCCGCTTATACCGGGCATGCGTATATCCAGTAACACAGCGTCGGGCTCGAGTGACTGCACCAGCGCGAGAGCCTCTTTGCCATTCGCGGCTTCACCAACCACGGAAAAGTCAGCGCGTTCCTCAATCAATAAACGCAGTCGTGCCCTGGCGGGTTGCTCGTCGTCAACGATCAGGATTTTCATGCGGCGCTTTCTTCGTACGGAAACAGCAGCCGCACATTGTAGTGTTCGGCGGTTTCCTCAATCTGCACTTCTGCATGTTCTTCGTAGGCCAGCGCAAAGCGCTGGCTAATATTCGCCAATGCCATACGATGCCCGTCCGGGCGTTGCGCTGCACTTACCCGGGGGTTGCGAATATCTATCTGCAGGCGGTCTTTTACTTTCTTGCCGCTAACGCTTACTTCGCCGCCGTCCGGCAGATGTTCGATGCCGTGGTAGATCGCGTTTTCCAATAACGGTTGCAGGGTCAGGCTGGGGATCAGCGCATTCATGGGTAAATCGTCGAGACTCCAGCTCACCTGCAACCGGTCGCCGAGGCGCAATTTCTCGATGCGCTGATAGATTTTTGCGACTTCCATTTCGTTACGCAATTCGATCCGGTTTTGGTTACCGGACAGGTTTGCACGCAACAGATCGGACAAGTCTTCTACCGCTTGCTCGGCACTTTCCGGCGCAGTGCGCACGAGCGAGGCAATGGTGTTCATAGTGTTGAACAGGAAGTGCGGACGGATGAGCGCCTGCAATGCGCTGATACGTGCCTGCGCTTCGAGCACGATGCTGCGGCGCCACTCACTGGCGACATAGAGGTAGCGCATCGCGAGGGCGATCACGATGGAGCTAATGGCGAAATTGCGAAAGAGGAAGCCGCTGTGACTGTCGTCGATGATTACGGCCTGGCCGTAGCGCAAGGTCACTTGCCAGCTGATCTCGGCAAGTAGCAGGCAGAGCGCTTCCAGAATGAAAAAGGCGACGACGAAACCACGCGTCTTGCCTGCGCTCTCGATCCACGAGCGTGCCTGGCACAACACTGCGCAACTCAGCAACGCCAGCCACAGTATATAAAGTGACATCTTCGCCAGTTCCGTCAGGAACGTGCCGGCCTCACCCTGTGCAGCAAGAGTCAATACGATCGCGACCAGTTCTGCTACCAGCAGAACCACGAGTATGGTGGCGGCGGCGCAGAAATCCGGCAGGTACGCGGGTTCTTCGTTAGCGACGTCGGCTGCAGAGGCCAAGCGGGTCCCCTAAAGATTGGAAGCGCGCATTGTAGCGCGCCTGTTGCAGCAGGGGTCGAACCTCAGTCACCGGAGCGGTTAGCTGCCATGCAGGTGGTGCGGTGGTGCTCAGGGTGAGCAGTATTCCTCAACCCTGCTCTCCACGGTTGCCCGGGCAGAGGCCGTTTCCTTTTCGTCCAGGTAAATGCGCTCGCCAGCGGCATCTTCGCGATACAGGCGACGGGATTGCAGGAAGCTTTGCAGTCGATCTTTGTATTCCGTGCACTTTCGCACCTTTTCTTCAGCAATCTGGCGCTGATCGGCGGGTGACGCTTCGCCACTGTCGGCTGCTGCGGCTGCTGTTTGCTCACGTGCCTGGCTGCGCGCTTCAATGCGGGCCTGGTTAAGTGCTGCAACGCGGGTCGGGTCAGTTGGCCGCGACTGAATGCTCAGGCGTTCGGCATCGACATCATCTGCCGGACGATCGGTGTAGTGGACGGTGCCGCTCGAGTCCGTCCATTTGTAGATTTCGCCTGCCAGCGCGCCGCTTGAGGCCAGGATCGCGATCAGGCAGACAGAGAAAAGGCGTAACACGGCTGCAGACATCGTATTCATCTCAGTAGTAGCGCGGCTCAACATCCGGCGGTCGTTTACGCCTGAGCCTTAAGTTATTGACTGGGAAGGTATTACAGCACGGGGTGGCTTGCAATGCCGTGACCCCGATCACAGCGCGGGATGTGCGCGCCGTGGCCAAAAAAAAGCGGATCCGAAGATCCGCTTAAGTATTGACCGGCGGCCCTCAGGAGGGCCGGACCGGCACTGTGGCGGGGGATGCCACGTGTTTAACATATGGTCGCTGTTGACCGTTTGCAACCTCAAATCGGTGTGAATTTCCGCCTAATCAGCCCGGGTGAATTCCGGATAGGCCTCCAGGCCGCATTCGCTTAGGTCGACGCCTTCGTATTCGTGCTGTTCTTCAACGCGGATGCCGAGAGTGATGCGAATCAGGAACCAGACCAGCAGGCTGGTCAGGAATACCCAGGCAAAAATACTGATAATGCCGAGTAGTTGCGGGCCGAGTCCGGCGTCGTCGTTGTAGATCGGTACGGCCAACAGACCCCAGATGCCGACGACACCGTGTACCGAAATTGCACCGACCGGATCGTCAATACGCAGTTTGTCGAAACCGACGATCGAGGCGACGACCAGCAAACCGCCGACCGCGCCGATCAGGGTTGCGCCAAGTGGCGTAGGCATCAGTGGTTCTGCGGTAATTGCGACGAGACCAGCAAGCGCGCCGTTCAGCGCCATGGTCAGGTCTGCTTTGCCAAACCAGATGCGGGCGAGGAGTAAGGCGGCAAGCAAGCCGCCGGCTGCGGCCATGTTGGTGTTCACGAACACTTTGGCGACCGCATTGGCTTCGCCAACATCGCTGACTTTAAGCTCGGAGCCGCCGTTGAAACCGAACCAGCCCAGCCACAGGATCAGCATGCCGAGTGTCGCGAGCGGCAGGTTACAGCCCGGGATAGCCTTGATCTCGCCGTTCTTGCCGTACTTGCCTTTGCGGGCACCCAGCAGAATGACGCCCGCAAGGGCCGCTGCTGCGCCACACATGTGCACGACACCGGAACCGGCAAAGTCAGAGAAGCCAGCGACATCAAGAAAGCCACCGCCCCATTTCCAGAAACCCTGCACCGGGTAGATGAAACCCGTGAGCACGACCGCGAACAGGAAGAACGACCACAGTTTCATGCGCTCGGCAACGGCGCCGGAAACGATGGACATCGCGGTGGCAACAAACACGACCTGGAAAAAGAAATCCGACAGGTTCGAGTAATAGGTGTCACCGCCGCTGGCAATCACATCGGCTGCACTGTTGTCGGTTGCGCCGAGCAGACCGCTGCCAAGAGTGCTGAGGCTTGCGAAAATGCCGCCGGCGAAATCGCCCGGGTACATGATCGAGTAACCACACAGCATGTACATGACACAGGCGATTGCATACAGACCGATGTTCTTGGTCAGTATCTCGGCGGTGTTCTTGGCGCGCACCAGGCCAGCCTCGAGCATAGTAAAGCCCGCTGCCATCCACATGACGAGCGCGCCCATCACCAGAAAATAAAATGTATCGAGGGCGTAGCTGAGTTCAGTTACCTGCCCTGCGAGTTGCGTTACGTCTTCCACGCTGAAACTCCTTTAGAAATGCTGGTGAAGGTCATACAGCCGAATTACCGGTTTCACCGGTGCGGATGCGGATGGCTTGGGTCAGTTCGCTGACAAAGATCTTGCCGTCGCCAATTTTTCCGGTACGTGCCGCGTTGGCGATCGCCTCGGTTACTTGTTCAACGATGTCATCGGAGACGGCCAGTTCGATACGTGCCTTGGGCAAAAAGTCGACAACGTATTCAGCACCGCGATACAGCTCCGTGTGGCCGCGCTGGCGACCGAAGCCTTTGACTTCGGTCACCGTGATGCCCTGTACGCCGATCTCGGCGACGGCTTCGCGGACGTCGTCGAGCTTGAACGGCTTGATAATCGCCGTGATCATTTTCATTGCTGTTCCTCGTGCAAATTGCGGCAGCTAAGCGCTGCCGACGTGGTCAGTTGATTTGAAAGGTTTTGCCGATGCCAAAAATCAGCGCTTCATCGGTGTTGCTGGTTACAGGATCGTCGGCGACGATGAGCGCGATGCTGAGGTCGAGAGATTCAACTGAAAAGCCGTAGCCGAACTCGAGGTAATCGCCGTCGAAGTCTTTCGAGAAGCCGGCGTACTTGCCATACAGGCCGTCTTTCTCGAGGGTCAGGGCGTAGTAGGTGTAATCCTGGGTCGGCCCCGCGAAATTCGCGTACTCGCCGGTCGCGTACTCGGCACTGGCAAAGCCATAACCAAGACTCAGATTGATCTCCTGGTAGGTGTCGTCGAAATCGCCGGTGTAGTAGTAGCCGGTGAATCCGGCGCCGAAACTGAAGCCTTCGTACTCGCCACCCCAGCCGAAGTATCCGTCGACTTCCATACCGTCACCGACGTCGGCGCCCCAGGCACCGGCGTAGAAACCGCCTTCGCTGTAGTCGATACCGGCGGACGCGGAGGAACTGTGCTGCAGCAGGCCGCGGTAGTAGTAGTCGCTGACCCAACCGACGTTGGCACTGAGTTCGGCTTGAGCAAGACCCGCGAGCAGCATCAGCGCTGCGGCGATGAATGCGCGGCTAGCACCAATTATGGGTGTCCTTTTTGAGCTGCTTTTTGAGCTGGCGGCCGCGCGGCTAATGCCAATTATGGGCATCCTGATCAGGCGTCCGATCAAGCAGCCAGCGTTAATTGTGGGTGTCCTTATTGAGCTTCTGATTAATCGGGCTGGCGGCGTGGCAATTATGGGTGTCCTGATTGAGCTGTTCATGGTGGTCCTCTTGCGAGTTATCGGGCGGTTTGGGGCGTTCGTTACAGCATTCGAATTGCAGCATCCGTGCCAACTCATTAATTCTTGTAAAAACCGTAGGTTGTGTCGAATCGGTACGGACGGTCGGCACCGCTTTGGTGCAGGGCAGAAGTCCCGGCGACTCATTGCGGGGCAGAAACAGGCGTCGAGTAGCAGTTTTGCTGCTGGCGTTAACAGGCGGTGTGCGGTATCTATCGCGCATGAATAAAGAATCGATCGACAGTCTTGCGCGGCGGCTTGCCGCATCACTTCCCCAGGGCTTGCGCGCCATGCGCGAAGACATGGAGGAAAACTTTCGCGCCGTATTGAAGAGCAGTCTCGCGCGCATGGATCTCGTAACTCGCGAGGAATTCGAGGTACAGGAAGCGGTGCTTGCACGATCTCGCGAAAAACTTGAGGCTATCGAGCAGCGCCTGGCTGCGTTCGAGCAGGCTGCAAAGCCGGCGGCCGCGCCGAAGAAAACGCGAAAGAAAGCAAGTTCGAAAGCGAGCAAAAAAGCGGGCGCAAGGAAAAGCGCTAACGACAAGGGCGACGACTCCTTAGAGTAACGCCCGCAACATAGCCAGGGAGTGGCGATGTACCCGGCACGAGTTGCAGCAAGTCCTGATTCTATTCAGCGCGTAGCAATGCGCTGATGGGCCTGGCGTTGTTAATGAGTCGCGCGCAGCTCGGCGTTGACGCGCCACGGGTCACGATTGAAGTGTTTCTTTCCGGTGGCTTGCCGACTTTCGCCATTGTAGGTATGCCGGAAACCGCTGTTCGTGAAAGTAAAGACCGCGTACGCGGCGCGATACTGAGTTCCGGTTTCAATTTTCCGCAGGAACGCATCATCGTCAACCTTGCGCCTGCCGACATGCGCAAGTCGGGCGGTCGCTTCGATCTCGCGATCGCTTTGGGCATTCTCGTCGCCAGCAAGCAGCTGGGCGATGAGGCACTGCCGCAGCATGAATTCTTTGGTGAGCTCGCGTTGAATGGTGAGCTGCGCAGTGTGCCGGGTGTACTGTCTGCGGCCTTGCGATCCGCAGACGCGAATCATCACATCATTGTGCCTCGCGGCAATGCGACCGAAGCCGCATTCGCATCGCCAAGCGTGCATGCAGCAGGTTGCCTGCTTGAAGTGACCGCGCACCTGTCAGGTCATAGCGATATCCCTGTTGAGCTACGCCGCGAACTCAAAGCCAACAGGGAAGATACACCGGATTTACGCGAAGTGCGGGGACAAGCCAGGGCCAAGCGCGCACTGGAAATAGCGGCAGCGGGTGGTCACAACCTGTTATTTATCGGCCCGCCCGGAACCGGCAAGAGCATGCTGGCGCGACGCCTGCCAGGCTTGTTGCCGCCGATGTCGGACAAAGAAGCACTGGCAAGCGCTGCCGTTGAATCGGTCCTGGGACTCGATCCGGATATCCATCATTGGTGCGAGCGGCCGTTTCGAGCGCCGCACCATACGGCCTCTGCTGCCGCACTGGTTGGCGGCGGCAGCGATCCGCGTCCCGGTGAAGTGTCGCGGGCACACAATGGTGTGCTGTTCCTGGATGAGCTGCCGGAATTCAGCCGGCACGTCCTCGAAGTGCTTCGGGTACCGCTGGAGTCGGGAGCGATAACGATCTCACGTGCAGGGACGCAGGCTGATTTCCCGGCGAGCTTTCAGCTCATCGCTGCCATGAATCCTTGTCCCTGTGGCTACCTCGGCGATCCACTGGGGAGCTGCAACTGCAGCGCTGACCGCGTGCAAAATTATCGCGCCCGCATCTCCGGGCCGCTGCTCGATCGCATCGATATTCAGCTCAAAGTGCAGCGACCGTCAGCAGCCATGATGCGCGCCGCGGCGGCTGACGGCGAAACCAGTGACGTAGTCGCGGCGCGGGTCAGCGCCGCCCGGCAACGACAACTCGCTCGCGCTGGTGTTTGCAATGCGCGTCTCGATGGCGAGCCGCTGAACGCCGCATGTCAATTGCAGCACGACGCCGAAGATCTCCTGGAGCGCGCAATGGATAAACACGGCCTGTCACCACGCAGTCACCAGCGCATGCTGCGGGTCGCCCTGACCATCGCGGATCTTGCAGGCGAAGACAGCGTCGGTATCGAGGCGATAGCAGAGGCACTGAGTTTGCGTGGACTGCAAATCCGGGCGGCTATTGCGTGAACTGACCATTATGTACCGACATCGGCACAGGACTATTTCCGATCGCGATGCTGTGCACTCTGCCAGCTCGTAAAGACTGCGCTGGCAACCTGGATGTCCTGCACCGCGACGCCGGTCAGGTCTGCAACACTGATTGTTTCCTTATTGCGCCGTCCAAGCGCCGGCTCATTAATCAGGGTACCCAGTTCGAGTAAGTTGTCTTTCTTGATCAGGCCCTCGCGATAGGCTCTCTGGAGCTCACCGTGATCGGAGCACTGCTCGATCGAATCCGCGACCAACAGGTCAGCGCGAGCGAGCAATGCGGCATCGAGCTCCTGCTTGCCGGGTGAGTCTGCACCGACGGCGGTAATGTGCGTGCCGGGTCTGATCCATGCTGCATCGATCAGTGGCTCGGTTGCGGGGGTCGTCGTGACGATCAGGTTCGAGTGTTGCGCCAGTTGCTCGATGGAATCAGCAACACGAATATCGAAGCCGTCAGCACGAGCCCTTGCTGCGAGCTGCTCTGCACGGTCCTTGTTTCGATTCCAGATGCTTACCTTGCGACAACTTGTTACGCGCTTGAGCAAGTTGAGTTGCAAATAAGCCTGCACGCCGGCGCCAACAATTCCGATCCCCGTTACTTCGGCGGGGGCAAGGTATTTCGCGGCGATCAAGCCGCCGATCGCGGTTCGCACGTTGGTCAGGTGGCCCTCGTCCAGCAGTATTGCCGCAAGCAGACCTGTCGTCGCCGAGTGCACCAGCATCAGGCCGTTGCCGCTCTCGAGCCCGAGAGCCGGATTGCCGTAAAAACCCGTGGCCACCTTGATCACGAAGTACTCGCCGCCTTCGATGTGCCCGTATTTTATGTGGGTCTCGTCTTTGCCGATTTTCAAATAGCCTACGGGCGGCACGTTAGCGCGTCCCAGACTGTAAGCGACGTAGCCGGCTTCGATCGCCTCGATCGCTGTGTCCAGGTTGAGATGCGCTTTGATCGTATCGAGACCCAGCGTTACCGTTTGTGTTGCGACGTGTGTCATTTGCATTGTCTCCGACGTTCCAGGTGTTGCTCTATCACCGCGATGCCATCGCTGATACCGCGACGACCGAAGCCGATGCGAAAATGATTCGCCGGCAACTCGTTAAGGGTTGATTGGTATACGCTGCCGGGTAACAGCAGCACGCCGCTGTCCTCAACGAGGCTACGCACGAATTCCTCGGCGCCTTCTTCGCCCAAATAGCGCGGGAAGGCCATGCAACTTGCATCCGGTTGCTGCCAGTCGAACAGATCAGGATGGCGGGCGAAGAAGGCATTCAGGTGTGTCAGGTTTTCATCGATGATTGCGCAGTTGCGGGCGAGGATTTTTTCCCCATTGCGCAGCGCAATGTTCGTCAGTTTTTCGCTAGGACCTGAATTGCAGATCGACAAATAGTGTTTCATGCGCTCCATGCGCGAGAGCAGCTCGCGATCCTGGCAGCCAATCCAGCCTATACGCAGACCCGGAAGGCCATATGCCTTGGACATGACATTCAGTGACAGGCCGCGTTCGTATACGTCCGCGATCGGCGGCAGGAAACGGGCGCCCTGCGGCCCGAGACCGCGGAAAATTTCGTCGCTCAGAATATAGATGCCGTGCTGCCGACACAGTGCAATCAGCGCATCGTATCGATCATCTGACAAAACTGCCCCGGTTGGGTTGTGCGGGAAGTTGATGGTCACCAGCCGGGTATTCGGCCGTATCGCGGCGGCCAGGCGGTCAATATCCAGCGACCACCGATCGTTTGGATCCAGCGGAATTCCGGTTGCGCTGCCAATGCTGACGGGCAAAGTCTCGTGCGACTGGTAGTTTGGCGTGACGACAATGGCGTGGCTGTCTTTATCGAGCAGCACACTGTTCGCTGCGAAGATTCCTTCGCTCGCTCCGGCGAAGCACAGCACGTTGTTGGCGCTGAGATCGGCAAACATCGTCGCAATACGTTCGCGCAACGGCGGGCTGCCATAGGTCTCGGTATAACCGAGCCACATGTTCTCGAAATCGTCACGTTCGTCGTCGCTGGCCATTGCCATGAGCTCGCGCAGCGACATGCTTTCCGCGTCCGAGGCGGTCATGTGATAACGCGCCTTGAATTCCCAGCGGGAAAAGTGGGTTTCAAGCTTGAAGTCGGGCAATGCGGTCATGCGCGGTCTCCGTGTTCAGGGCGCAAGCCCGGAATGGTTGCCAGTTCTCGTTGCCGCGTCATGGACAACAGCACATATGCGACGGTCGCGCCTTCGCGAGGCTGAAAAAAAAGGGGCCTGTCGGCCCCTTGATCTGATTGTTCCGGAGCTAATCAGCTGCCTTTACTTCGGTACCTGCGAAAGCATGTACTCGACGGCGCTGCCGATTTCCCCGTCGGACAAGTCCAGGCGACCACCTTTTGGTGGCATGTAGCCGGCGTTGCCCTGGTAGCCATTGATTGCGTGCTCGAGCAGGGTAGCCTCGCCCTGTGCAATTCGCGCTGACCAGTTTGCTGCATCCGAGAGTATTGGAGCGCCACCGACGCCAGCACCGTGACAGACGTTGCACGCTTCGTTAAATACCTGCGGACCGGTCAAAGTTGTCGCAACCGGCGCGGCCTGCTGCGCTTCGGCCACCTGCGGCTCGCCGGCCGGGATTGTTTCGCCCGGCAGATAGACCTGACCGAAAGGTTGCAGCCGCGCCGAGACTGTCCGCTGATATTCCACGGTAGACGAGGTGTAAACACCCTGGGTCATATCCGACATCTTCTTGGCCAGCACAAAAATGCCGAGGGCGAACAAGGCAAGTACGCCGAGAATCAGGGAATACATATCGTAGAATTTCTGGTCGCGCTTCAAAATACTGCTCCGGGATTGAGATTGTCGGCCGCGCACAAGGTGCGCCAACACAGAGGGCCGGGATTATATATCAACTGCCGGGGGCCAGTCGCCACTCTGCGGGCAATCCGGCCTGATCCCACTGTTCGGCGGCGGTCCCGAACTCGAATCAACGCCGGATTTCCGCCGGCCGGGTGAAGAATTCTCCGTTGCCGTCGGCATTGGCAATCAGCAGGGTTAGGAATTGCATGCGGGACCTTGCCTGGGCCGCCGCCGGAACAGCGCCTTAATGTATCGAATTGCTATGGGCGGTTTGCAACGGCAGGTCACGAACCGCTGAATATCTGGTGCCAGAGCGGTTACGAGCGAAACCCAGTGAGTTGCGCCTGGGACAATTGCAATGCTTCAGGGCCGGTGCGACAGTTGACGTTTTCGCGCGCCTTTAGGGGGAGCACCATGCTGAGACAATCAGCCACATTATTCTTCATTGCCCTGACGTTAGTTGCCTGTAGTGGCAATTCCGATGAGAGCGCCACCGCGGCGTCGGCCAGTAAAATGCCGGCGGCCGATCTGGTCCTGCTCAACGGCAATATTGCGACCGTCGATGCCGCTCTTGGAAAAGTCGAGGCGATGGCAGTCAACGGCTACCAGATTACTGCCGTCGGCAGCAGCGAAGAGATGGCAGCCTACGTGGGTCCTGAAACCCGCGTGGTCGAACTGGATGGTCGCTTTGTCATGCCGGGCTTCATTGAAGGTCACGGGCACTTCATGAGTTTGGGCCGCGCGAAACAGATTCTCGATTTGTCGCGGGTGCAGAACTGGGATGAGGTAGTCAGCATGGTCGCAACGGCTGTCGACAAGGCCAAGCCCGGCGAATGGGTGTTTGGCCGCGGTTGGCACCAGGATAAGTGGGACTCCGTTCCTGATAACGCAATTGACGGTGTACCCCGCAACGACAGCCTGAATGCCGTGTCGAAAGACAATCCGGTATTGCTCGGCCATGCGAGCGGTCACGCGGCGTTCGCGAATGACGCGGCCCTGGCTGCCGGTGGTGTCGGCAACGAGACGCCGGATCCGGCCGGCGGCACGATCGTGCGCGCACCGAATGGCAAGGCAACTGGCTTGTTGCGTGAAACCGCACAACGCCTGATCAACGAAGCCGTCAATATTTACAACAGTCGCCTGACTCCGGAAGAGTCCGAGAAGATCGATCGTGAGCGAGTTCTGCTTGCCGGCAATGAGGCGTTGCGGCATGGCGTCACCTCGTTCCACGACGCGGGTGCATCGTTCGAAACCATCGACTTTTTCAAGGAGCTTGAAGCAGAAGGCGCTTTGCCTATTCGTCTCTACGCCATGGTGCGAAGTGAAACCAATGAAGAGATGGACAAGTTGCTGCCATTTTACAAAATGGAATCGGAAGGCGATGACTTCCTGACAGTGCGCTCAATCAAGCGACAAATCGATGGCGCACTGGGTGCACACGGTGCCTGGTTGCTGAAACCGTACGTGGATCTGACGACGACAGCCGGCCTGGTGCTGGAGCCCGTCGACGATATTGAAGGCACGGCACGAGTTGCCGTCAAGCACGGTTTCCAGGTCAATACGCATGCAATCGGCGATCGTGCGAACCGGGAAACGCTCGATATTTACGAGCGCATCTGGGACGAAATGGAGGTCGATGGCAGCCAGTTGCGTTGGCGGGTCGAGCATGCACAGCATATCGATCCGGCTGATGTACCGCGGTTCGGGCAGCTGGGCGTGATCGCAGCGATACAGGGCGTTCACTGCACCTCGGATGGTCCGTGGATTGCGTCCCGACTTGGCGAGGAACGGACGAAGCTAACCTCGTACCCGTGGCGCACCCTGATCGATACCGGCGCGATCGTCGCCAATGGCACCGATGTTCCGGTCGAGCCGATCGATGCTATTGCGTCGTATTACTCCTCGGTGTCACGCATGATGCGCACCGGCGAACGCTTTCATCCGGAACAGGCTATGACGCGCGAAGAAGCACTTGCCAGCTACACGTTGAATAATGCTATCGCCGCGTTCGAAGAGAACGTGAAAGGTACGCTAACGCCAGGCAAGTACGCCGACTTCGTCGTGCTCTCAAACGATATATTGACGGTTGAAGAAAGCCAGATTCCCAATACCGAGATCCTGATGACGTTCGTCGGCGGCAAGCTCAAGTACAGCGCAGACGAGGGTATTGCAGCGGAACTGCCGGCAACCGTTGATACCTTGTTGGTGCATCAGCACTAGGCGACGCGCCAATGTGAAAAGGCCGCTATCGCTTTGTACGATAGCGGCCTTTTTGTTGCTCAGCGTATTCCTGCCCGGCCTCGCCGGTGCAGAGTGCCGGATGCGCAGTTTTTCCTGTCAGCCGCTGGCGGAAAACTTGATTGCAGACGCGTTGCCAGCGGGGACTTCTACTTCGATGCCCTCAGCGGCTATTCGGTCGGTGAAGTTCAAGATGTGTTCCAGGGTTGAGCTGTTGATGGTCAGGCCTCGCGGTGCCAGCAAGACGTCATTGCTGGTGAGCAGATCATTAACAAGGACCATGCCTTCGACGAGCTTGTCAGCTGCAACAGTAATTATCGTTGTTTCTACAGCGTCCTCGTCAACTGCCGGAGCGCCGCAGGCGGTGATAACGGCATCGCTCAATACCTCTCCGCGCGCACGCAGTGTGGCCATGGTTTCCTGATCGGACAACTCGCGTGATTCGCAAGTCTCGATCAGCATCGCTGCGCGCACGACGCGCGTTTCAATCGAATCTTCCTTACTGGCCTCACGCGCAAGTGTTTTGAGCACAGCGACGGCGGGCTCCAGCCGTGGAATCTTGCCAATAATCCCGACAATGGAATCGATGCTTCGGCTCACACTCTGGGCTTCTGTCGTGTCGAGATTGCGACCGTAGTAGAGTTTCTGGCGAACCTCCTCGGACAATGCGACCAGCCCGAGCTGGGAGAAGATGGCGGCAAACTCGGCGGGCCAGATAGCAGGCAAAGCGACGGTACGGCCGATCTCGCGGACCCTGCGACGAATTCGCATCGCGCGTCCCATCGCCTCCGGGTTGTCGAGTGCCATGACTTCGATCAGTGCATGCACCGAGCCGAGCAATGTGCGTTGCAATAACTCCTTCTCGGCAGTAACCAGGCGGTGCTGTTCGATGGCCGCCTTGATCGTCGGTTGCAGCATGTCGGGCGGGCAAGGCTTGGTCAGGAAGCGAAACAACTGTCCTTCGTTCACCGCTCGTACCGCGGCTTCCATGTCAGAAAACCCGGTTAGCAAAATACGCACGGTATCGGGACGCATGTCGCGGGCTTTGGACAGGAACGTCGCACCATCCATTTCCGGCATGCGCATGTCCGAGACAACGACCGCGATATCAGGGTTTTCTTCCAGAACCTTCAGGCCAGCAGCGCCGGATTTCGCGGTAAGAATGCGGCCCACTTTACGGAGATTGATCTTCATCCCTTCAAGGATGTTGACCTCATCATCTACGCAGAGAATTGTCGGTTTGCTACTCATGGCTGCTCCAGCTTCATTTCAGTAAGGTTATCGGCAAGCCAGCGCACTGACTTGAGTAATTTGTGGGCTTTTCGGCTCATGCACCACCTGCCGATTCCCGCAGGGGAATGGAAACGGTAAAAGTCGTGCCTTTGCCGGATTCGCTGCTGACCTCAATCGCGCCGGCGTGCTTTTCAGCAATGATCGAGTGTGCGATGGCCAGCCCTTGCCCTGTGCCTTTGCCGACTTCCTTGGTCGTGAAGAACGGGTCGAAGATGCGCTTTTGCACGGCAGCGGGCATGCCCGTACCGTCGTCCGAGATCTGGATCTGAATGTTGTGGTCGACAAGGCGGGTCGTGATCTTTATCTCGCCCATGGGCCGGCCGAGTGTCTGGTTCGCTTTCTCAATTGCATGGGCGGCATTGACTACCAGGTTGACAAACACCTGGTTCAACTCGCCGGGGAAGCAAAATGTAGGCGGCAGCTCTCCGAAATCCGTAACAACATTGGCGGCTGCGACATACATGCTGCGGCTCACAGTAAGTGTGTTGCTCAAAAGCCCATTGATGTCGTTAAGCGAACGGGTCTTGTCATTCGGGTAGGCAAATTCTTTCATGGAACGTACGATCTCGGCGACGCTCTTTACGCCGTCTTGCGTGCGTTCAAATGAACCGGTCACGGATTCATCCAGGTACTCGAGGTCGGCTTCCTCCTCCAGTGCTGAGATTGCTTCGTCGACGCTGAGGCCCGCGTCTGCTGCCACCTTACGCAGGTGTTCCGTCAGGCCGCGAGCCAGCGCGCGCAGGTCGTCATATGCCGATGCCAAAAAGAACACGCTGTCGCCGACATACTGCATCGGTGTATTAATTTCGTGCGCCACCCCGGCCGCGAGCCGGCCTACGGCTTCCAGTTTATGGGTGAGGCGCAGATCGCTCTCAAGCTTCTTGATCTCACGTGCTGTATTGCGCTGCGCCGTAACGTCTTCGTAACAGGTCAGGACATAGCGCAAATTGCCGTGTGCGTCGTTCACACGACTGCCGGTAAAGCGCGCGAGAATCGTGCTGCCATCACGCTTGAGCATCTCGACGTCGCCGCTCCACTCACGATCTCCGGAATTTTTCCAGGCCAGGAAATCGCGCCTACGGCGCTCCGGGTCGAAGAACAATGCGCGCAGATCCGTCGCTGTCATCTGGTCCACGTTCTCGTAGCCGAGTACTTCGCACATCCGTGAGTTGGCGCCCACGATGCGGCCGGTATCAACTGTCTTCATGACGCCGATAGGAACCTGTTCGTAGAGCTCTTCGTAATCAGCCCGGGCTGCGATAAGCGCATCCTGCTGCTTGCTCTGGTTACGCGCCTTACGTCGCAGGCGCAAATGCAGGCGAAACATCTCGCGGCGGGTTACTGCAGACGTACAACCAAGAAATGCAATGGCAATCAGCGCGGTTCCCGATACCGCAATTGCCATGCCGGCAAACCCTGAGCTCACGACGAACATCGTCGACAAAATCGAAAAAATAACGGATATCGTAGCTGCCTGCGGCCAGGTCATTGCTTGCGCGGTGGTTGCAGTTGGTCGCAACATCAACTGCAGCAACAGGGCAGTGCCGATCAAAAAATGTATGGCTGAACTGAACGGCGAACTCTGCAACAGGTGACCAAGCTCCGGTATACCGCCTGCTTCTGCCAGCAAGCTCGTGCACGAGTACTGAATTATCTGTACGAGTACGAAAACAGTCAGTGCGGAAAACGCGGAGTTTGTGGAACGGCTGATGACCATCAGTACGCCGATAGATACGATAAGCAACGCGACCGCATCCGCGGTAGCGGCATTTACCAACGCGCCGTTTTCGTTGCCGAGTTCTACGATAAACAGGAAGACCGCGATCATGATGCTGATCGTGCAGGCCAAACGCGTCCACAGGGTACGCCCGGCCCAGGCGCTGACCATGCCGCCACTGATCAGTGCGAGACCGATGCTGTTCGCTGTGCCCGCGAGATCCGCCGTTGGCCGTAAGCCCGCAAACCAAACGGCGAGCAGGGTGAGTGGCGCAATCAGGTAGAGCACCCTGGGCCGCGCAGTGGCGTTCAGCTGGGTACTCAATATTCGTGTCGAGTCCATCAGCATGGATCAGGTCCCCGTTGCGCTGATAGGCGGAGCAACAGAGGCCGCAGCGAGGTACTCTTCGGCATCAATTGCCGGCATGGGCTTGGCGAACAGATATCCCTGGCAGTAGGAGGGATCGAGCGGAATCAACAGTTCGTGCTGCTCGTCTGTCTCGACGCCTTCAATAATGGACTCCATCTCAAGGAAGTGAATGAGGCTCAGAATATTGCGGACCATGCCGTAGTCCTTCGAGTCCCAGGTGATGGCCTGGGTGAAGGAGCGATCAATCTTGACGGCGCTGAAGGGCAACTGGCGCAGGTAACTTAGGGAAGAGAAGCCGGTGCCGAAGTCATCCATCATGATGCCGAAGCCCGCATCGCGAAGCTGGATAAGCATGTCTCGCGCCTGCGCAAGATTGTTGATGAGCATTGACTCCGTGATTTCCAGCCGGAATGTCGATGGCGCCAGCCCGGCCTC
>JBBKWB010000177.1:0-79906 GCA_037968755.1 Woeseia sp. | reverse complement strand
GCGCCTAAGTCCAGCAGCTCGGCAGAATTCACGGTGGCGGTCTGCAGTGCCTCGAAGTTGCTCATGCCGAGACGCACGAATGCTTCCACCTCGAACGCAATCCGATTGATGGATTCGTATTGGTAGGAGTTATCGGCGCCAGTCGCAATTTTTACGCCAAGGCGATGTGCGATGCGGATGGCCTCCTCGAGATGCGGCACCATGTGTTTACCGCGCAGGCGCAATACGTAGTCGTACTGTTCCTCGTTCATCTCATCCATCGTCACCCAGGTTGGAACGAACCAGGTGCCACGCGCTTTCATTAATCGCAGGGTTTCTTCCGACAAATACGTCCCGTGATCAATGCTGCGCGCACCAGCGAGTACTGCGGCACGAGCGCCTTCGTCGCCGTGTGCGTGGACCAGCACCGGCATACCGAGGCGTGCCGCTTCGTCCACTACAACTTTAAGCTGCTGTTCTGTGTACACCTGCTGGCGCGGGTCAGTGTCCGGCAGACCGGCACGTTCGGTTCCGCGGGTCTTTATGACATCCGCTCCGCGATCAGCGTTTACCTGAACCAGCAAACGCAGTTCGTCGTCGCTGTTTACGCCATCGCTGAGTGCAGCGAGTCGTGGATCAGCAAGTATTGAGTCGCCAAGATTCGGCGTAACGTAGACGCCCGCCGCCAACATGTCGGGGCCCGCCACTTTTCCGGCACGTACGAGTTCGCGGAATGCGACATCCTGAAAGGCGTCCACACTCGCGGAGCGCACAGTGGTCACACCGGATTCAAGCGCACGTTCTGCCGAGGCAAGATCAGCCAGGTGAGTATGCACATCGAACAGTCCCGGCATCAGGTAGTTACCACCGCCGTCGATCCGTTCATATCCGTCCGGTATCGCGATGCCTTTGCCGACGCGCTCGATGCGGCCGTCGGCTACCAGTACTACCGCATCGCGGGTTATGCGGTTATGCACACCGTCGAAGACATGCACATTACTTAGTGCAAGGGGTTCCGCGGCTTCCGTCACCGCTATTCCCGAAGTCAGAAAAGTACCTAACAGACAAATTGCCGAAATGAGCGCTCGCATGTTTCTCCCCCTTGCGGAATGCGTTGCCTGAATTGTGCAACACAATGCTGCGTAGAGCGATGAGTTTGCGGCCAGGCGACCAGTTTCGTCTGGATGCATCTCTGCAACATGCATTATCCACGTTGAGTAGAATAGCCCACTGATCAAAGCCGGCATCAATCAGTATGAGTGCGAAACACCCGGACCCCGGTCCGACCAGGAATGTCTACGGCCTGTTAACAGGCGATGAAGACGCGCGCGTCTGCAAGGACATTCCGGATGAATCCTGCCAGGAACAACCGCGGAATTATCTCCTGCATGTCGTCTCGTTGACCGCAACTGCAACCGGCGATTGGTTGTCGAGCCCGAAACTGGTACTTGCCTGGCTACTGACACATATCGGCGCGCCGGCGTTCATGCTCGGCTTGCTCGTTCCCATTCGCGAGTCGCTGGCATTATTGCCGCAGCTCTTCATCGCGAAAGCGATTCGCCAGGTCGCAATTCGCAAGTGGTTTTGGGTATTTGGCAGCGTCGCGCAGGGTGTCACGGTTGCGGCAATGGCGGTCGTTGTTACACGCTTGCAGGGCGCCGTTGCCGGCTGGGCGCTATTGGGTCTGTTGGTCATATTCAGCCTTGCGCGCGGCGTGTGCTCGGTCGCGTCAAAAGACGTGCTCGGCAAGACCATCGCGAAAACCCGGCGTGGCTCGGTCAGCGGCTACGCGGCATCCGCGGCAGGTGCCATTGTCGTCGCCGTCGGCGCAGCCGGTTTTCTCCCCGGAACAGCAGAGCGCGATATCAGCTTCTACGTGTTGCTACTGTCTGTTGCCGGTGCCCTGTGGATATTTGGCGCCGCTACCTACAGTTTGATCGCCGAGCAGCCTGGCGCGACCAGTGGCGGTGGTAATGCCATCTCCGAGGCACTGCAACAGTTGGCGTTGATTCGCGATGATGCCGATCTGCGCAATTTCGTTATCGTGCGTACGCTGCTGATTTCGACGGCGTTGGTTGCGCCGTTCTATGTCAGCCTGATGAGCATGGCCTCCGGTGACACCTTGTCAGGCCTCGGCGCATTGATGATAGCCGCCGGTGCCGCAAGCTTTGTCAGTGCACCGATATGGGGGCGCATGTCAGATCGCTCCAGTCGAAAAGTCATGGCTGCCGCTGCAGCGCTTGCCGCGACTACCGGTATTGCAACGTTTCTGGTCAGCGCAATGACCAGTAACTCGATCGGGCTCTGGTGGTATCCGCTGGCATACTTCCTGTGGTCGATTGCGCACGCCGGCGTTCGGCTTGGTCGCAAAACACACCTTATTGATCTCGCCACCGCAGACACGCGTGCGAGCTACGTGGCCGTGAGCAATACGATAATTGGCATCATGCTGTTAGTAGGTGGAGCACTTGCCGGCGCCGCCGCATCATTCGGCGCGGCCGGCGCCGTTCTCATTCTTGCAGTCGTCTCAGCGATCGCCGCCTGGTCCGCACTGCTGCTAAAAGAAGCGCAGTAAGTCCAGCCTCACCAGCGCGGCGCGCGATTACTCATCGAGTCCTCGCGCACGACCTGGTACTCGGCCGGTTGGTCACCCCGTATTGCACCAGGTTGCAGCTAGCGCGCGTGCGCAATGCACCACTTCGAAGCAACGTTGTCATCTCCGTACCGGCAAGTCACTGATTTATCTGCGCATCCTGCCAGGCCCAAGATGGTATGAATCCTGCAACGGTCTGACTTTCGACAACAAGACCTGTTTAACCATCATGACCAATGTCGTTCGCCTCGCAGATCCCGCAGCAGCCTCTGTTCGCAAGCGCCCCCCGTCGATGCGCGGAATTCGTGTGTTCTGCGTCGCGGCACGCCACCAGAGCTTTCGCCTGGCCGCAGAAGAATTGTTCATATCAGCGTCCGCGGTCAGTCACCAGATCAGGAAACTTGAAGACGAGTTTCAGATTGAGTTGTTCAATCGCACCGGCAGGGCGATTGAACTGACAATTGCCGGCGAGGCGCTGTTTAATGAGATTGATCGGCCGGTGCAAGATATCGACACGGCCATCGGGCGCCTGTGCAACGAGTTTCGGACGGAGCATTTGCGGGTATCGGTGCAACCGTTTTTTGCCAGTGAGCTTGTCGTCCCACGACTCAGCGAGTTTACAGCGGCACACCCGAACATCGATATCAACATCGAAACGAGTAACGAAGCATCAGAACGTCATCCCGCCTCTGCCGACCTGTCCATTCGCCTGTTTCGGGTTCCACCGGCAGGGCTCACCGCGGAACGTCTGTTCCCACTGCGCCTGGTACCGGCGTGCTCACCGGCATTTCGTAATGAACTGAATGTCGTCGGCTGGCGGCTGGCCAAGGCCGTGCCTATGGTTGTGCACAGCAGTCGTCCCAATGCCTGGATGGCATGGTCGCAGCATTCAGGGATTCAGGTACCACAAACCAGCAATTACATCCGCCTTGACTCAATGACCGCCGTGGTCCGTGCGGCAGCGCAAGGTCTTGGTGCGGCTCTCGTGCCAGTGCCGCTCGCACAGGCATGGTTTGATACCGGACGGCTGGTGCGATTGTTTGATTACGAACTCGTGACAGCGGATGCGTATTACATGGTTTATGAGCCTGATCAAATCGAGCGCCCGGAAATTCGGGCACTGCGCGACTGGGTATTGCAATCTTTCGCGATCAACAGATGAATTTTTCTCATCGGTTAAACGAATTTTATTCGTTTGTAGCATGTCGCTGCGCTGACTACCGTAGCAGTCGTCCGAAGCAAACAGCGAACCTCCTCGCGACTACGCTTCCTGAGACTGGAGAGATGAATCGATGAAAACTGTAAACCGACACAACACGCCAACGCGGCTCCGAGGCATTGCTTTGATTCTCGCTCTACTGGCGGCGCCGGCTTCACAGGCTGCCGGCAACAACGGCTTCAGAATGATTGCCTTCGAAGACAAGGCACAAGGCCAACTGGTCGTTAACGGTGAGTATGCAGAGGCCATTGCAAAACTGGCAGCGCAATCCAGGAGCAAGTCAGAATTTGCGCGCCACAACAATCTCTGCGTTGCGTACACCAAAACAGCTGAGCTCGATAAAGCAATCTCTGCTTGCGACAAAGCGGTCAGCATGCGCGACAACACTCGCGCTGGCGCGTCCACCTATCTCAATCTGGAACAGATCCAGGAGACTCGCGACAAGGCGGTTGCCTTATCGAATCGCGGTGTCGTAAGGGCGATCAGTGGTGATATCTCCGGTGCAGCCCTGGACTTCGAAGAGTCGCTGCGCCTGCATGACCGGCTGAGCGAGCCACAGCAGAACCTGAAGATTCTCGGAATCAATGCAACAGCAACAGCGAGCACCACGCAGTAAACTCACTGACGGCACTCCATCCTGGTATTAATATCAGTCAGTGAGACCCGGCCGGCCCACGCCCCCCGTGGGCCGGCTTTTTTTTGTCGTTAATCTGCAGTTGCACTTCTTTCGATAAAGCGATGACTCGCTTGCATGCTGCAACCTTGATCATGAATACGGCGCAGTCTCCTGATAAACAGCGGCAGAAGCCCGAGCCATGCAGCGCAAATCGGACTCCTGCTCGTCCGTTCTGCATTCGCTGGTTTGACTCAGCCACCCCGCCATCCAGTATGATTCGCGGACTTGAGCAGGAACCGCACGAAATGACAGCCACCCCGCACACAGTCGCTGCCGCCGGCTACGCCATGCCCGCCGAGTGGCAAGCACATCAGGCCACGTGGATTTCGTGGCCGCACAACCACGACAGCTGGCCCGGCAAGTTCGAACCCGTTGAACCCGTGATGGTGCAGGCAGTCGCCGCCCTGTCGACAAGCGAGATTGTGCGCATAAACGTTCTCGATGAGGCACACGAGAAGCATGTAGGTGCGCTGCTTGAGGGTCATGCCGACGCACGACGCGTTAAGTTTCATCGTTTTCCCACAAATGACGCTTGGTGCCGTGACCACGGCGCGATCTTCGTCACTCGTGACAACCCGGACCAGCCGCTGCTGGCGCTCAATTTTGGCTTCAACGCGTGGGGCAGCAAGTATCCTTTTGAACTCGACAACGCGATGCCGCCGCAAATGGCGAATGCTCTCGGCGTGCCATGTCGGGATATCGACATGATCCTCGAAGGCGGTTCAATCGACATCAACGGCTCCGGCGCCTTGCTGACCACCGAGCAATGCCTGCTGCATCCGAATCGCAACCCGGGCATGAGCAAGTCTGATATCGAGCAAGCATTGCAAGATTTTCTCGGCGTGCATCAGATTCTGTGGCTCGGTGACGGCATCGTCGGCGACGATACTGACGGTCACGTCGATGACCTGACACGCTTTGTGTCCACCGACACCGTAGTCACAGTCGTCGAAGCTGATCGTAGCGACGAGAATCACGCCGTACTTGCTGAAAATCGCGAGCGTCTTGCCGGCATGCAACTGGCAGATGGCAGCTCACTGCAGGTTATCGAGATGCCAATGCCCCGGCCGGTCGAATTCCAGGGGGATCGCCTGCCCGCCAGCTATGCCAACTTCTACATTGGCAACAAGGTGGTGCTGATGCCCGCTTTTGACGACCCTAATGATGCTGTTAACAAGAACATTCTCGCCAAAGCGTTCCCCGGACGACAAATTGCTGCAATCGACTGCCGTGACCTGGTACTCGGTCTCGGCACATTTCACTGTCTGACCCAGCAACTACCGGTCACACCAGCCTAAATTCCGCGCCGCTTGCGGACTGCGCGCTCATTCCTTACGCTACATGCCAGCTGCCGACCGGCACCCTGACCATCATTCCCAGCACGAGGTATCGCCCGTGACCGCTATCCGCGATTTTGTCCATCATCACTATCGTCATTTCAATGCTGCTGCGTTAATCGACGCGGCGGATGGCTACGTCAAGCATCTTGAAGATGGCGGTTCCATGTTCATGACTCTCGCAGGCGCTATGAGTACCGCGGAACTGGGTTTATCGCTGGCGGAAATGATCCGCAAAGACAAAGTACAGGCCATCTGCTGTACCGGCGCTAATCTTGAGGAAGACGTGTTTAATCTTGTCGCACACGACCACTACGTCCGCGTACCGCACTATCGTCATCTCACCGCGCAGGACGAGGAAGAGTTGTTATCCCGACACCTCAATCGTGTCACCGATACCTGCATCCCGGAAGAAGAAGCGATACGGCGGATCGAGGACGTAATCCTCGAAGAATGGATGAGCGCTGACAAAAACAGCAAACAGTATTTCCCACACGAATTTCTCTACCGAATCCTGCTGTCAGGCAAGCTGAAAAAACACTACCAGATCGATCCAAAAGACAGCTGGCTGCTGGCTGCTGCTGAACGCAATCTACCGATCATTGTGCCGGGCTGGGAAGACTCAACGCTCGGCAACATATTCGCATCGCATTGCATTACAGGTGAGATCAAGAACGTTCACACCGTCAGAAGCGGCATCGAGTACATGATGATGCTAGCAGACTGGTACAAAGAAATTTGCCAGAAATCATCAGTCGGTTTCTTCCAGATTGGTGGCGGTATTGCTGGCG
The DNA here is from genome assembly GCA_037968755.1 of Woeseia sp. GTDB lineage: Bacteria > Pseudomonadota > Gammaproteobacteria > Steroidobacterales > Woeseiaceae > Woeseia. The sequence continues at coordinate 73,311 of JBBKWB010000177.1, read as the reverse complement.
ATTTCCCGATCTGCGTCGTGCCGATGCTGGAACAGGATCTGCACATGACTGACATCCCGCGCTGGGGATATTTCTGTCAGATCAGCGACTCGACAACCAGTTACGGCTCCTACTCAGGCGCAGTGCCAAACGAGAAAATCACCTGGGGCAAACTGTCTGCGGATACGCCGAAGTTTATTATCGAATCCGACGCCACGATTGTCGCGCCATTGATATTCGCCTGCGTGCTGGACCAGTAATGAGTCGACGCGATTCTGCGCAGGGACAGGATTCACAGGTAGACAGCTGGCGCCCTGCTGATGCCGCCGAGTTGTATCGGCTGGACGCATGGAGTGATGGCTTCTTTGTCGTTAATGACGAGGGCAATGTAGCGGTTCAGCCAATCGACGACAGCGACATTCGGATCACTATTATGGATGTGGTCGCCGAAGCGAAGAAACAGGGCATTACGCTTCCCCTCTTGCTGCGTTTCCAGGATGTACTGCGGGCCCGGGTCCAGCGCATCAACATTGCCTTTCGCGATGCCATCGCAGACTGTGGCTACAAGAGCGAATACCGCGGCGTGTATCCGATCAAAGTCAATCAGCTGCAGGAAGTTGTCGACGAGGTATTCGACGCAGGCAAGCCCTTCAATCTCGGCCTGGAATGTGGCTCGAAACCCGAACTGATCGCCTCACTGCCGTATCTGACAGATGACGAGACGCTGTTGATATGCAATGGCGTTAAAGATCGCACGATGTTGTCGTTGATACTTTCCGCGCAAGGACTCGGCAAGAACGTCATTCCGGTGATGGAGAAGTTTGCCGAGTTCGAGGAGCTTATGGAGCTCGCCAGTGATGCCGATGTACAAACCCAGTTTGGGGTACGCATTCGGCTCCGCACTTCCGGTTCCGGCAAGTGGGCAGATTCCGGCGGCTATCGCTCCAAATTCGGCATCTCCCTGCCGGAGCTGATTGAGATTGTCGAGCACCTCAAAAAAACAGGCCGCGCCGACGCGTTCGTGCTGCTGCATTTTCATCTCGGTAGTCAGATAACTAACGTTCAGATCCTCAAACAGGCTGCCAAAGAGATCACACAAATCTATGCTGAACTGATCCAGCGCGGCATGCCCGTTCGCTACATCGATGTCGGTGGTGGTCTGGGTGTCGACTATTCGGCAGACAATGAAGAAGGCGCCATACACTACAGCCTGCAGGAATACACCAACGCGATAGTGTCGAGCGTCGCTGAAGTCTGCGATCAACGTGAAGTACCGCACCCCATACTCGTTTCCGAAAGTGGTCGCGCGATAACGGCACATCACTCAGTACTGGTTGTCGAGACGCTTGGGTCTTACCAAAAGGACCGCGTTGCCGACGATTTCATGCCACCACCTGATGCGCATGACACCGTTAAACGGCTCACTGCATTGTTCAATGACTTGCGCGAAACCAAACCGGGCGAACTGGACGTTAGCGAACTGCTGGAGATTTATCACACTACCGATGCCACGCATCGCGATGCGGCAACGATGTTCCGGCTTGGCTATCTGTCGCTTGAAAATGATGCCCTCGTCGAGCGCCTCTACTGGAGTAACTGCGCTCTTGTGCTGCAACACTTGCGCGCCGCGGAGCCTGATCCGGTTCCGCCCGAAGTCCACGAACTGGAAGAGAAGCTGGTCGATCAATATCTTTGTGATTTTTCGGTATTCCAGTCCGTTCTGGATCACTGGGCGATTGGCCAGGCATTTCCGATCATGCCGCTGAAGCGGCTTGATGAGCGACCAACCAGGCGTGCGTTACTCGTGGATCTGACTTGCGATTCCGATGGCAAGATATCGGAGTACGTATCATCGAACGACGACAAATCGTTCCTTGAACTACATCCATTGAGACCGGGCGAGCCGTATTGCCTGGGATTCTTCCTGATGGGCGCCTACCAGGACATCATGGGTGATTGCCACAACCTGTTCGGTCGTGTCGCCGAGGTGCATGTTTACGCCGATCGCGAAGAGGACAGCAACTTCTGGATAGAGAAGACGCTTCCCGGCATCAAGATTCAGGAAATGCTAGCCCAGGTGCAGTACTTTCCCAATGACCTGCAGCGACGCATGAACGAGCTGATCAAGGCCAAGATCGAAGCAGGCGATATTCGGCCTAAACGCGGTATGCAGATTCTCGAACAGTACCTTGCGTGCTTTCAGCAGGAAACGTATTACGACACGCGGCGCGCGACGGAGACCAGCAAATGAGCAGGAAAGCACGCAAACTGAAACTTGGCGTGGTGCAGATGTCTATGACTGAGGATATCGACGACAACACCAAGCGCGGATTGCAACTCACACGCAAGGCGGCGGAAGACGGTGCCGATGTTATATGCCTGCCTGAACTATTTCGTTCGCGGTATTTTTGTCAGACGGAAGACGCGAAGTTTTTCGATTTGGCTCACAAGATCCCCGGCGAGCAAACCGATGCATTCGCCGCAATAGCGAAAGAGTTCAACGTTACGATAATCGCCAGCCTGTTTGAGAAACGCACTGCTGGCCTCTATCACAATACGACAGCCGTACTTGATCGCGACCGTGGCTACATCGGCAAGTATCGCAAGATGCATATCCCTGACGACCCGCGCTACTACGAGAAATTCTATTTCACACCGGGCGACCTTGGCTTCAAGACCTTTCCTACGGATAAGGCTGAGCTGGGTGTCCTTATTTGCTGGGACCAGTGGTACCCGGAAGCCGCACGACTAACCGCGCTGAAGGGAGCCGAGATTCTGTTCTATCCCACGGCCATCGGCTGGCACCCGGAAGAAAAAGGCGAAGTAGGCAAAGAACAACACGAAGCGTGGGAAACCATCCAGCGCTCGCATGCTATCGCCAATGGTTGCTTTGTTGTCGCGGCCAACCGATTTGGTTTCGAACCGGATCCGGCGAGCGATGGCGGAATCGAGTTCTGGGGACAGAGCTTCGTTGTTGCGCCGGATGGACGCATCATTGCTCGCGCGCCCGCCGACAAAGAAACGACATTGCTCGTTGAGATTGACCTCGATGAGATGGCCGTTACCCGACACGGCTGGCCGTTTTTGCGCGACCGACGCATAGATGCGTACGAGCCAATCAGCAAACGCTTTCTCGATAACGACTGAGTCCCGACAGGCGCAGAATACCGTCGCCGGGCGCTGCGACGACGTTATCGCACCCACATGCTTCGCTGCATTGCGGTTTATGTCGAATAGTTAATTGCGCCCGTTTGCGGTGCGCCGCACAATGAATGCATGAAGAATTCGCACCCAGGCATCAGCCGTCGCGACTTTCTTGCCGGCATTGGTCGTACCGTTGGCAGCAGCGCAATGCTGCGGGTCATGGCCGCTATGGGCGTTGCGACCGTCGCCGGCTGCGGTTCTTCTTCAGCTGCAAACTCCACACCGCCGCCGCCACCTCCGCCACCACCACCCGGCAGCGGCATTGCCTCGCCGCGTCCCGGCGACTGGCCGGCGAATGTAGGTATCGGAACCTCGGTCACGATACTCGGTGCAGGCGTGGCTGGAATGACCACCGCGCTGGAAATGGCACGACTCGGCTACAACTGCACAATACTCGAAGCGACCGCTCGCGCCGGTGGCCGCAACCGGACCGTGCGTTCCGGGGATTTTGTTGAGGAAACGGATTCCACGCAGCAATGCCAGTTCGATGCGGCGCCGGACCTGTACTTCAATCCTGGACCTGCGCGTATTCCGCATCACCATGAATTCCTGCTTGGCTATTGTCGTGAATTCGGCGTTGCTCTCGAGCCGTTCATCAATGACAACCGCGCGGCCCTGTTGCACTCGCCGACAAGTTTCGGTGGACAGCCACAAATTGCACGTCAGGTCATTACGGATTCGCGCGGCTATATCGGCGAACTGCTGTCAACAGCCATTAATCAGAATGCGCTCGACCAGCAGTTGTCCGCCGCGGATCGCGCCAATGTCCTGGCCATGCTGCGCGAGTTCGGCGATCTCAGTACCAACGGTAGCTACAACGGTAGTGCCCGGGCCGGCTTTCCGGGCCAGGAGAACACAGGCAGTCGGAATCGTGGTCAACAACTCAGTCCGCTTGCTCTCCAGGACCTTGTGCAAGAGAGCTTCTGGCAGCTGCGCGCGAGCTTCGCAGAAGGACTTGAGCAACAGGCGACGATGTTGCAACCCGTCGGTGGCATGGACCGGATTGGCCTCGCGTTTGAGAGCCAGGTTCAAAACAACATTGTGTATAACGCCGAGGTCGAGGAGATTCGCAAAACAGCGAACGGCGCTCGGGTAATTTATCGCGACGTTGGCGGCATAAGCCGCACGCTCGACAGCGATTACTGCGTTTGCACCATTCCGGCGACGGTCCTGCGCAACATCGCCAGTGATTTTTCCGCAGCACACCAGGCAGCGATAGGCAGTTTCAACTACACGCCAGCTGGCAAGCTCGCGTTCCAGTCACGACGTTTCTGGGAGCAAGATCACAATATTTATGGTGGTATTTCCTGGACTACGCAAGACATCACTCAGATCTGGTATCCGAACAATAACCTCGGCAACGCTAACGGTATTCTGATTGGCGCATACCTGTTCGGCGGCACCGCAGGAAGTCAGTTCGCGGCGTTAACACCGCAGCAACGTATCGACACCGTTCTTAACCAGGGAGCCGCATTGCACGCTGACCTGCCCGGCGAATCGGGGCGCGGCGTCAGTGTGGCCTGGAGCAAAGTGCCGTATCAGCTTGGCGCCTGGGGTACGTCGACGCCTGGCGTGCTACTCAACCCCGACGACAACCTGTTCCTGGCAGGCGAACACCTGAGCATTCTGCAAGGCTGGCAGGAAGGCGCGATTCTGTCGGCGTACCATGCGATAGACGGCATCGTCACCCGCGACACGCCCTAAAATAAACTCGCTACACCGGAAGCGCAGTTTTCGCCAAAGTTGGTTAGCCGTCGACTTTTACCAACAACGCGCCCAGGAATCGAGCAACAAACGCGCGGCCCGTCGTGCTTCTTTTGCGGCAGCCGCATTGCCCTCGCCCGCCGATACAATTGAGCCTTTCATCAGCATGTGCCAGACCTGCGCAAATGCCTGTGGATCAACAAGGCCTGCTTGTTCGGCAAAACCATGAATCATTTTGCGAATATTGGCCAGGTGACTGGTCGCTGCCAGGCGAACAGCGCTGCCTTTGGGTGCTTCGAGCATCACATTGATAAAAGAGCAGCCTTCAAAATCCGCCTCTCGAAACCACACATCGAAAGCGTCAAAAATTGCGAGCAGGCGGCCTTCCGGAGTAGTCGCCATACGTCGAACCGTCGATTCCAGCCAGTCCTTGCTCCACACGGATTCGCGCTTGTTCAGAAAAGCGAGCGCGAGATCTTCTTTGGATTCGAAATTATTATAGAGACTGGATTTTGCACAGCCGGATTCAGCAACGATTGCGTCTACACCGACGCTACCGACACCTCTTTCGGAAAAAAGCTTGTATGCAGCAACGAGAATTCGTTCGCGGACGTTCTCCGCGACTGGTAAATCAGCCAACATATGACCTCCCCCGGTCCATGTCGAACCACCCTCTCGCAGCTCGACTGCATGGTCGTTGCCATGCTCAGCGACATTATCCATTGCGGACTGTTTTTTTTAGACGCCGTATCCGTTCAAGTTTATAACATCGAATTCGATGCAGGGGCGATATTTAGCGGAAGAATACGGAGGTTTTGTCGCTTGTGGTCAACCTGGCACACCAGCTCATTCTGCTCAGCACTACGATGGCGAGCTTGCGATACCGCCAGCTTCAGTCCTCTGGCGTAAGGGATTTGAACGCCGCAAGCGCCCGCTCGCGCGACGCCTTCAATTCGACGAGCGGTTGTGGATAGTCTCTGCCGAGCTCAATGTCTGCCGCACTCAAAACGTCTTCGGGAGCTGTCCACGGGGACTGCAGGTACTTGTTCGGTAGGTCGGCGATTTCCGGTACGTAGTGGCGGACATAATCACCATTCGGATCAAAGCGTTTACCCTGGGTTACCGGGTTGAATATGCGAAAGTACGGCGCAGCGTCTCTGCCACTGCCAGCCACCCACTGCCAACTCGCGCTGTTGTTGGCCAGATCAGCATCGACCAGGGTATCCCAAAACCATTCCGCGCCATGCCGCCAGTGCAGCAAGAGGTTCTTGACAAGAAACGACGCAACAATCATGCGCACGCGATTGTGCATGAAGCCGGTTTGCCACAGCTCACGCATGCCAGCATCTACGATTGGAAAACCAGTGCGACCCTGTTGCCAGCAGTGCAGCCCCTGTGCATCGTCTCGCCAGGGAAATCGATTGAATTTTCGCTGCAAGTTCTGCTCCGGAAGTTCCGGCCAGTGGTAGAGCGAATAGGTTGAAAACTCGCGCCAGCCCAGTTCTGAAAGAAAGCTGTCGCGATTGGCCGCAAACTCTTCGTTGCCCTTCACTGCACCGACTGCGTGCCACACTTCGTGCGGAGATATTTCCCCGAAATGCAGATGTGGCGACAGCCGCGACACATAGCGCTGGTCAGGTCGATCGCGTCCTGACTGGTAGTTGGCGAGCCCCTTGTTGATGAACTCAGTCAGTCTTTGTCGGGCACCCAGCTCGCCCGGTGTCCATTCGACCTCTATCCCTCGATACCACTCATTCATTGGCAGCAGCTCGAGTTGCTCAACTGTCAGGCTGTTGTCATGTTCCAGAAGCTTGAGGCCGCGTGGCTTCGCAGCGGGCTTCCTCGGTTGCAGGCCACTCTGAAGGCAGCCGTTTTTATAGTAAGGAGTGAAAACCTTGTAAGGGGAACCGTCGCCCTTCAGTACCGCAGTCGGTTCAAACAGCTGCGCGCCGTTGAAGCTCTTCACTGACGTTCCGGCGTCCTGTAGTGCGCTTCGAATCTTGCTGTCACGCTTGATTCGCCACGGCTCGTAGCATCGATTCCAGTGAACAGCTGTTGCTGCGGACTCAGCCACAACATCAGCCAGGACTTTGCTGGCGTCACCGCGACGGATGACCAGCCTGCCGTCCAGGCTTTCCTGCAAGCGCAGCAGGCTGTGGTGCAGCCACCAGCGGCTCGCCGCTCCGCCGGCCCATTCACCGGCATTGATGTCATCGAGTATGTACAACGGCAAAATGCCGTTGTCGCTTTTCGCAGCAGCGATGAGGGCAGGATTATCGGCAAGTCGCAAATCCTGCCGAAACCAGACGATGACCGGTTTGCTGTCAGTCAAGACACTCTACCCATAGCGATTAGAGCGGTGAGTATACAAATGCGGCACGGGTGAATTAGTAACGGCTTGTAACAAGGCGTGCCGCAATATCTCGCCCACTGCGCAAACTGTCACTTCAGTCTAATAACCGGACGTTATAAGTGGTGTATGCACAACATGAGCTACGGTCGTAAATTATTGTTAAATAAGCTTATTACACGACAGTGATTCTCAGTCGCAGACTTTTCGCGACAGAAGTTTGTTTTTCCTTATTCCTCTGGCGAATATAGCCGTATGAAACTGTTTCCATAGAAATGGGCACAGTGGATTGAGAGAAGGGCGTCACGGAATAACAACACTTTCTCGAAGCCGGGCGTCCCCAGTACTTAACTTAAAGGGGAGAAACAACATGTCACATGACAAGCGCAAAGCGCTCGGCTTTAGTGCATGGCCACTCGCGGCTGCCGCACTGATGTTCGCGGCGCCCGGCATCGCGCAGGACACTGCCAGCGATGACGAACGAGTAACCGAGGAAATTGTCGTTACCGGCTCGAAGCTGCGTCGCGATGAATTCAGTTCTATTTCACCCGTGCAGGTAATCGGCGGACAGGACGCGGTAAAAATCGGCATCGCCGACGTAACCCAGATGATCGCCGAATCACCGGTTGTATTTGGCACGCAGCTGGACGGCTCGGTCAATGCAGGCTCAACAACCGGCGCCGTTGAAGGCGTCTCGGCCAGTGGGCCCGGCTCCGCAACAGTCGCACTGCGTGGTCTCGGCCCCGAAAGAACCTTGCTGCTGGTTAATGGTCGACGCCTGGCACCATCCGGCGTGCGCGGGGCACCGGTCGCACCGGATCTCAACCTTATCCCAAGCGCAATGATCGACCGCGTTGAAATCCTGACTGATGGTGCCTCGTCGATCTACGGCGCAGATGCTGTGGCTGGCGTAGTCAACATCATCCTGCGCAATGAGTTTGAAGGTGTGGAAGTTCGTGGCTTCAGTTCAATGCCATCAGAAGACGGCGGTTTGGAAACTTTGTTTAGTGTTGTAGGCGGCGTATCGAGCGACCGTGGCAACTTTACGGTGGCTGCAGAGTTTTTCGATCGGGACCACATCTTTACCCGTAACCGCAGCGGCTGGAACAACTGCCTGCGCAATATTGAAGTCGATCCGGCAACGGGCCAGGAATACTCGGTGTGTCTGGACCGACGCCCGGATAATGCTGTGTTTATCGGTAGCCAGGGCTTCGTATTCGATACGCCGGGACAAACCGATATTGGTCTTCCAGGGTTCTCGTCGAATGCTGGTGCTGCCAACTTCATCGGTCGTTCCGGCATGAATGCGTTGCTTGGTTCGGCTGCGGAAACACCGTACAACTTGCAGCAGGAAGAACTGGATACGCAATTGCAGGGCGATATCCAGCGCATCAACCTGTTTGCGACGGGCAAATACGAACTGAATGCTGGCAACAGTGTGTATATGGAGACATCGTATTCACAACGCAGCAACACCGATATATTCACATCCGAACAGGCCTTCCCGGGCATTCCCGGTTCGATACCGCAAGAAGATGCCAATGGCAATATCATCGTCGATGGCACAGGTGCACCGGTTCTCGTCGACAATCCGTTAAACCCGTTTAACGAAGATGCGTTGCCGGTCTACTCATTGCAGGGTCTGTCGCAACAACGTGCCACCGACATCGACGATTTCCGTATTGTGCTCGGTGTCGAGGGTGAGCTCGCACCGCTGCGCAACAAGGGCTGGATCTATGACGGATTCGTATCCTACGAAGAAAGTTCTGGTTCATCCATCCAGGCGGGCATGTTCGAGCCGCACGTGCGCGAGTCGATAGACACCCTGCGACTTGACAGCACAGGCACGCCGATTTGCGGATTGCCCCGCACGGCACTCAGCTTCGGCTTCCTGACTCCGGCTGATTGCGTGGCCGTGAACTGGTTTGCTGATTCGTTGTGGACCACACGCGGTGGCAACAAGCGTTTCGCGACCCAGGCCGAACAGGACTTCCTGTTTGGTAACGTCATCAATACGACGACGTTGACGCAGAAACACGTTTCGGGCCTCGTTACCGGCGACCTGTTCGATATGCCAAACGGTACTGTTGGCCTGGTGGTCGGTATGGAATGGCGCGAGAATTCCATCAATTCGGCGAATGACATCGTCCGTGCCCAGGCTTTGGCGGCATCGGAAGCACCGGATCAGGAAACAGACACTATTGGCGAAACGTCGATCTTCGACATCTATGCCGAAACGGAATTGCCGCTCGCCGAATGGGCGACGGTAAATCTCTCGGGTCGATACACAGATGAGGAAAATTTTGGAGACGAGTTCACCTACTCCATCAAAGGCGAATTGCAGCCACACTCGTCATTACGCCTGCGCGGCACGTTTGGAACCACGTTCCGAGCGCCAAACCTGCGTGAGCAATTCCTCGCAGGCCAGGCTGGCGTACTGGCCGGAGGCAGTGACCCATGCGTAGTCCCGACCACGGCCAATAACGGCGGTGTTTACGATCCAGCCGGCGACACACGCAGCCAGGTTGCTCTCGACAACTGTGTGCTCGCAGGTGCCGACCCGTTCGCACTGGGTCTGCAAGCAAACGTCCTGATCCCGACGGAGACCGGTGGTTCGGCCGACATCCGGGCAGAGACATCCGATTCAATGACCCTCGGATTCGTTTGGACCCAGGAGTTCACGGAAGCGTTTGACTTTGACTTGTCGGTAACCTACTTCGACATCGAAGTCACCGATACTGTTGAGGAACTGGATGCAGCAACGATCCTGAACCGCTGTTACAACGATGATCCCGGCCTGGCAAATGCCCTGTGCGGCAGGATTCAACGGCGCGGCGTTGGCTCCGCCAACAACACTGTATCGCGGGTTGATTCGTCGTTCGTTAACCTTGGTCTTGTGACCTCATCGGGCTATGACGTTAACGTGCGCTACACGGACGACTTCACCCTGGGTGACACGTTCGTCGAGATGGCCTGGAGCGTAACCGGCACCAACTACGACAAGCTGCAGGAGCAGATCGATCCAATTTCACCGATTGATGATCGTGTCGGCGAAGCGGGCTTCCCGGAGTGGTCCTGGGTACTGCGTGGTAATTTCAACACCGGTAACTGGGGCGTCGCATGGCGCAGCCGTTTCATTGGCGAATTCGCGCTGGATGCCGAAGACGTCGATGTATCCCTGAACCGCGTCGGCCAAACAGCCTGCAACGTTCTCGGCGGACCGACGACCTGCATCGATGCGCACGCTGGCGATTCTGTCTGGTATCACGACCTGTCGCTGACTTACGAGGCTGATGAATGGTCTGTGACCGGCGGCTTCCGCAACCTGTTCGACCAGGAACCACCACTGATCAACCAGGGTGACGGACCGGCGCGTATGAACATGGTTGTGCAATCGACCTACGACATGTTTGGTCGCCGCTTCTTTGTTAATGCGACGAAGCGCTTCTAAACAGCATAAAAGAGCAGGATGCTCAGCGGCGGTCTCCGGACCGCCGCTTTTTTTTGCGCAGTAGAAACGAACGGCCTTTGACCCGGAGCCTATTTAATTCTCCGAACCCGGATAGTGCGGCGCATTTCGTTCAGGCGGAGCTTGTAACCGCCGAGCGACGATTGCTCGATATCCACAGTCTGGTTCTTGCGCAAGGTTGCGCGGACTTCCTGCGTATCGCCCTTTATCTGCCGCCAGACCTGGCCATTTGCCAGTCGCACCTCGAGTCGCATATGTGGAAAATGGGTATATCCCGCAACGGCAAGACTACTTTCAAACGCCAGTTCTGCTTCCGCCTCGGCCCGCGACCTGATCTGTTCCGCACCCAATGCTTTTTCGCTTTGCAGAGGCGGCTGTACAGGCTTGACTGCATCTCGCGCCTCAGCAGCAGCGTCGGCCACCGGCGTGGACTGAGGGGTCGTCGGCATTGCGTCAGAAGATGTGGACAATGCCGCGTCAGATTCCTCAGTCGTTGCGACATCGTCGTCCGCGGGTCCCGGCAAACTCGGAACGCTTGCAGGTGCAGTCATTGCCGACTGTTGGTCAACAACCTTGTCAGCCGGCGATTCATCGGCAGCGGACAATGCTGCTTCAAGGCAGGCTATGCGCTCATCCGCACTGGCTGCTTCGCGACAACGTTCAATCGCACCTTCATCAGCTGACGACACGCTTGCCAGCGAGGTCAAAGCAATAGCCGCTAACGACCAACCGTGCCTACTTCCGATCTTCGATGTTGGACGAGACACGTGGAACTACTCCTTACGACCGCGAACACCGCTGCGCCATTGATCCCACACGCCAAAGTCGCGCATTTGCTTTTCGAGGTCGGTACTGGCGATAAGGTCTGCAATCTGTGCATGGGTCTGCCGCGGCAGTTTGCCTGTGGAATTAGCGAAGCCCCAGGTCAGGCTCGCAGCAATCGCGGCGTTTAGCTTCAGCTGTCGTTGATCAACCTTGTCGAACGTATCGGACGCCGCGTGATAATTTGACGCGTAGTTGGCATCATTTTGTGCGGCAATCAGGTTAGGGACACCTTCGATCATGAAGTCGAAATTATCGGTACCAACCAGCGCTGCGTTGACCTGCTGAAACGGCCCGAGACCTGCTACGGCGGCAAGGTGTCGATCTACTTCGGCCGTAAGCTCTGTGCGACCGCCCGTAAAGAAACCGTTAATCCGGCCGGTACCGATATCAAAGGATGTCGCGACTACATGCTGATCGAGTTCGTCCTCGTGCTGCTCAGTGTATTTCCAGGAACCGACCAGGCCCTGCTCCTCGCCATTCCAGAGTGCAAATCGAATCGTACGTTCCGGCTGCAGCCCGAGCCGGACAATCTGCCGTGCGATATCGATCAACATGGCTACGTTCGCACCGTTGTCCAATGCGCCGGTACCGAGGTCGTGTGAGTCCAGGTGAGCGCCCATCAGTACGATCTGTTCCGGATACTTGCTGCCGCGAATTTCGCCGATAACGTTCTTTGCGGTGTACGGATAACCAGTATCAACATCGATCGACGCGGACATCTGCAACACGTGACCTCCGCGCAGCAGACGCAAAGCCCGCTCCGCGTGTTCGCGTTGCATCAATAATGTTGGCGGTGGCGACGTCACACTCAGGGAAGGCAATCGGTACAACAGATTCTTTGGTCGCGACGACATGTAGACGATACCTGCAACACCGGCTTTGATCGCAAGTTCATCTGTCTGCGTCGACGCGCCGTATTCAGCGAACAAGCCGCCGAGTCCGATGTCGTCGTTCAGCTCTGGTGTCGCTACCAGCACCCAGGCGCCGCGGGCGCGTGCGCCGAGGCGCTCAAAATCCTTAGCGCTGCCAGTACCACCGTCGAGTAACGCTGCTTTCAAAGCACCGTTGGTACCAGGAGAAAACGGCTTGGCTACGACGCCGGGGGTGAAACCGACAGCGCCGTCAATTGCCGCAGAAACAGACTTCTCCTGCCATTGCCGCGGCATCTCAAAGGCTTCGGTGGTAGCCGACACTTCGGCTTCACGAAAACGAGCGATGGCCCATTCCACAGCCGCCTCATTAGCCGCCGAGCCTGTTACTCGGCCGCCAACCGTGTCAGTCAGGTTCTGCAGATCGTTGATGATCGGGGTATCTCCCAGGACAGCCGCGATCAGGCGGTCGCCGTCATCCGCTCGTGCCAGGGTGATCAGGAAGATGCTCGCGATGAACACCGACAGCTTGCCACGAATCATGACTGGTTCCTCCAAACGCGCTATTGCTGCGCTATTACCCCGAATACTCCTCGCAGTATAACCGGCTGTGCACGTCCGGGCGCTGCCAGTGGCGAGGACCAAATGTCGATTCAAATATTATTCTTTGCTCACTTTGACGACTTTTCGCATGTAACCAGTGAGTGAGTTAACCACCAAGTAACTTGAATACAGCAACGCCGATGAAACTGCCCATGCCATAACCGAACGAACCAGCCAGAACACCGGGAACGACCAGGTCATTCCAGCCTTTGGCGGACGCAATGGCCGGCGCAGCGGCCGGTCCACCTATGCAAACGGCGGAGGCAATACAAATTTCTGCAAGATCGAGCTTCAGGAATCGGCCGATAGTAAACAGCAAAACAAGATGCACGCCGACAATGATCAGCGCGAACAGGAACAATATCGGTGCGATATCGATCAACAGCCAGATATCCGCACTTGCACCGATCGTGGCCAGAAAAATGAACATCAATACATTGCCCGCTTCGCTGTACCCCGACAGGCGCGCAACCAATGACTGTCCGAAGGTAGCCACCAGCAGAGCAAATGCTGTCGTCAGCAGAATTGCGTACTCGGGCCTGCCAAGCAGCCTGGCGAGTCCCGTACCAGCGGCAGCCAGCACAAATGCCAGCGTGAGTGCTGCCAGCAGGCCGGCCACATCCAGGTCGGCAATGCGGTGTACACCTGCTTCTCCCTCGCCAGCGCGGACTGTTGGCGAATGTGCATGCCTGCTCGGGAACCAACTCGCAAACTTTGCGACACCGGGTAGAAATACGATCAACAATAAATGCAGGTTGGTAATGACATTGTCCGCAGCAACCGCCGCCGTCAGTACACTTTCATCCGAAAAGCGGGTCGCCTCGGCGACAGCGGCAAAGTTCAGTGAGCCACCAATGTAGGTGCCTGTGAAAATTCCGGCCAGTTTGGATTCATCACTACCAAGGTCAATCAGGGAGACGCCAACCAGCACGCCTGCGACAACCGCGGCACTACCTATAATGAACGCAATCAGGGTGGCGCCAGCTTCGCGAAAAATGCGCTTGAGATCGGCCTGGAACAGCAACAACGGAATCGCGATGGGTACAAGGTACTGCCAGACGACATCGTAAGCCGGTGCCGCCGTCGGAATAATTCGCAGGTTCGACAGGACAATCGCCAGGGTGATCAGCAGCATTACACCTGAATACTTGCGCCCGACAGGAAAGCGTTCGCTGTAGAGGCCGAAGGCCGCGATTCCGAATAGCACCGCCCATACCGCGAAATGCTGGTCGGGCGCAATCAATGACGACATACGAGGCACTCGTCTTTGCAGGAGTTGGCCATTATAAGCAGACAACGCCAGCCATTGGACTCGCGACCTTGCCCTGGCAAGTAGCTATTCTATTCAGCTATCAGCGACGCAAGCGCGCCGCTAAGCCGATTTCGGCAACGTCGACCAACCCGAGACAGTCTGCACAATAACCGCGGTCAGGTTCAGCAAATCGTCAACATCAACCCACTCATTGGGACCATAGAAATTTCCGCCCAGCGAGCCAATACCGTATGCCGGAGCCTGCAACAGGCGTATAGGATAACGAATGTCACCCGCGTAATGGTTGGGGTAGGCTTTTGGTGCCTTGCCCGTTACCTCGGTCACGGATTGCCGCAGGATGCGACTGTAGGGCGATTCCCATTCGGCCAGACCCGGGTTCGTGCGATAACCTGCAAGCTCCAGCGACAATTCGTAACGGCCGTTCTCTGATGCCAACGCGTCGGTAATGGGCTTGAGTTGTTCACGACCCGCCTGCAACAAGTCCCGCCAATTGTTCGAGCCAGCGAACTTCAAACGAAAACGGGTTTGTGCAGAATCAGCGACCGAGCCGGGCCGATCACCGCCCTGCATGCTGCCAACGTTCATGGCGACATCTGTGTAGGCGCCCTCCCGCAGCAGATCCAGCGCACGCCAACTCGCCTCAAGAGCGTTGCCGCCCCGCTCCCACGGGGCAGAATCGAGGCTGCCAATCTCCATCACTGGCGCTCGCCAGCCGCTAACCCGTAACTCCAGGTCAACAACTCCCTGCACTTCGTTTTTGATGTCATCCAGGCCGCGGCCCGTTTCGGCTGGGTGCACATACAGCACGCCATCAAGCTGCTCGCCATTTTTACGCATGCGCTCAAACACTGGCAGGCTGCCGCGACTCCCTCCTCCCTTGCCGTGCAAACTCATGATGACAGGCAACGGCTGATCGTTATCGCTGAGTATGCGTGCTGCCAGCATCATCGCCGCGACGCCGCCCTTGTCATCTGATGTGCCCAGGCCATACATGCGACTGCCAACCAGCAATGGCGACAACGGTTCAGATTCCCAGCCGTCGACTAGCAAGTGTGTATCGATATGCGAGAACAGGGCAATCGGCGCGCCGCTGTTATTTTTCGGCCGCGCGACAATATTCGTGAACGGACCGTCACCAGGCGGATTCGGGTCCATGAACTCAGCGTGATCCCGGTACAGGCTCGGGCGGTCCGCGGACTCTTCAATCACATACGGGAGATCACTCATCCAGTTGCTAACCTTAGCCTGCGCAGCCTGCGCGGACTCGCCGGACAGACTTCGAATCCTCACCAAAGCCGATAACAACTCAACAAGCTGGCCGCGGTATTTACCCACCGCCTGTGTCGACAACATGGATGACAAAAGCGGAGCACCGTTAGCGGTCAATGCGACTCCTGCAAGTGCTCCGCCGACGAAGCCACGCCGGCTCAGAGTACTGTTGTCATTTTTCTTATTCATATGTTCTTCCCGAGGGCTCATGCTGCTGGTCACCGCGCAGGCGGCAGGAAAGAATAACATCGACTCGCGAATGCCGAGACGCATGCAAATAAATCACGTGAAACCAGTCCCGCAGCGCGGCACGACGCCGCAGTTTGTGAAAGCACCGGCAACTTACGGCGCCGGCACAAGAGGCCGCATGCTAAGCCTTCCTTTTGCGAGCGGATATGGCATCCTGACTCACTCTATTGGGGCAAGTGGGTTCATGAGCAAATCAGGATCACCCAGAATTGTTGGCGGCGGCGCCAAGAAAGTTCTCTACACTCTGAACACCGTGCGGCGCATTGGCCTGCTCGATTCAGCGAAAGCCTTGCGTTCAAAAAACACCTGCAAAGCATGCGCGCTCGGCATGGGCGGCCAACGTGGCGGCATGGTCAATGAGCTCGACGAATTCCCGTCCGTGTGCAACAAGAGCATCCAGGCACAGTCCACTGACATTCAGCCGCCCATCCCTGCTGAAGTATTCCACCACCCGCTCGCGGAGTTGCGCGACTTGTCAGGGCGCGAACTGGAGCATCTGGGTCGCCTCGGACACCCGGTCTATAAGCAGGCCGGCGCTGAACGCTACGAACAAATAGGCTGGGACCGGGCGCTGGACATCAGTGCAGATCGTTTTCGAGCGGCGTCGCCGGACCGGACATTTTTCTACTCCTCGGGGCGCTCGTCCAACGAGGCGGGGTTTTTGCTGCAGTTGCTGGCGCGGATGTACGGCACGAACAACGTCAACAACTGTTCGTATTATTGCCACCAGGCCAGCGGCGTAGCCCTGGACAATACAATTGGTACCGGCACCTCTACGGTAGAGCTCGCTGATCTTGCGGGATGCGATCTTGTTTTCCTGATTGGTGCCAATCCCGCGTCGAATCACCCGCGACTCCTGCACAAGTTGAAAGCATTGCGTGACCGCGGCGGTCATGTCGTCGTCATCAACCCTGCAAAAGAATCCGGCCTGGTGCGCTTCGCCGTGCCACGCAGCGCGGGCTCCATGCTGAAAGGCGGCGACTGGATCGCGAGCGAGTACCTGCAGCCGCGCATCGGCAGCGATGTCTCCCTCCTTAAGGCGCTGGCTAAAGCTGTAATCGAACAGGACACTGTCGACCACGACTTCATTCGCCAGTACAGCGATGGCTATGCTGAGTTCAAAGCCGATATCGACGGCTGCAGTTGGTCTGAGCTGGTGAAATCCTGCGGCGTCCCCGAGCAGGATATTCGTCGGGTTGCCGAACTCTATGGCCGTTCCCGGACTGCGGTGTTTGCCTGGGGTATGGGCATGACGCATCACCTGCACGGTGTCGACAATATCGAATACATTAGCAATCTCGCGTTGCTGCGCGGCATGCTGGGCAAGCAGTTTGCGGGGCTCCTGCCGCTCCGGGGCCACAGCAACGTACAAGGCATAGGCACGATCGGGGTAAAGCCCGTCCTGCCTGCAGCGATCTTCGCGAAAATTGAAGAGCACCTGGGTGTTCGCCTTCCAACCGGTGCTGGATTCGATACGCTGGCCGGCCTCGAAGCGGCTGCCGAGGGCGGGGTTGATGCCGCCCTGATGATGGGCGGCAATCTCTATGCGGCAACGCCCGACCGGCAGTTTGCAGAACGCGCGCTGGATCGCATTGGCTTCAAACTGTTTTTGACAACGACGCTAAACCTGGGCCACGTGCACGGCGTGGATAGCGGCGAAGTGTTGATTCTTCCGGTCACGGCGCGCGACGAGGAACTGCAATCCACCACCCAGGAATCCATGTTCAACTATGTTCGCCTGAGCGATGGCGGTATTACTCGTCTCGCTGACGTCCGCCCGGAAGTCGGCATACTCGCTGACATCGGCTGCCGCTTGCTGCCGGATTGCGGCATTGATTTTGAGCAATTCAAACAGCACCAGCACATCCGCGAAACCATCGCTGCAACGGTTCCCGGTATGGAGGACCTCGCTGACATTTCCGTCGCCAAACGCGAATTTCATATTCGCGGGCGGCTGCTGCACAAACCGGAGTTCAAGACTGATAATGGCCTCGCGCACTTCGTGGTGCGCGCGCTGCCCGACGAACTGGCTGATCGCAATGAATTTCCGTTTACCGTGACGACGGTACGCAGTGAAGGCCAGTTCAATACGATTATCTATGAAGAAAAGGATAGCTACCGGGGCACAGAAGATCGCTGGTCGGTATTGATGAACGTTGAGGATATCGCCGCACTGGGAATTGCCACCGGCGACCGGGTTGATCTGCGCTCGCCACATGGCGAAATGCGCGCGGCACTTGTCTACGCCTACGAGTTACCGCGTGGCGACATAATGGCCTATTTTCCCGAGGCCAACGTGCTGACAGGCCGCCGTCATGATCCACGCAGCAAGACACCGAATTTCAAGTCGATTCCGGTCGCCGTTGCCGTTCACTGACAACTGAACCTGCACATCAACACTTGGGTGGATGCGGAAATGCGTCGCTGTCGTCTTCCCCCTGTCGCTCACTGAGACAGGCAAAGTCTTTCTCAATCAATATTCGTAGTGGTCCGGAGTCCTCGCAGCCAACAGCCACTTCCTCGGAGTGTACCCATCGTGCGGCCAACTCTGCCGCTACAGATACCGTGAGAACGTTGTCGTGAAATACGGCCACGCAGGCGTTCGACTCACTATCTGAGCGCAATCGATATTCGAGGAATATTCCGTCCGCAAAGTGCGTCCGCTCAGCTACCTCTCCGGACTCACCCAGTGCAACCACCTCCTGGCGAGTCAGCCGCAGGCGAATTGAGTCGCCGCGTATGCGCAGTTTCATTCACAGTTCTCATTCAAATTGAGTTTCTCTGCTGATCTTAGCCTCCCCTATCAAGCTAGTCATTGCCGCCTATAGCGAATTCAACGCCATGAGTGCCTTTGGCAAAGATTACTACTGGCAGAAATTTGTTCTAGGATAGATGCTTGCGTACCAATGACCGCTTCGTAGCAGCACATTGGCAATTCAGCCGGGAGTCGTAATGTCGGGTGATCCAGAACTTGCGCTGCGCTACGAAAGAGAGCGGCTACAGGCGTTGAATCGCTACCGCGTGCTTGCTACGCCTCCAGAAGACAGCTACGACGATATAACGCAGCTTGCGGCGAGCCTTTGTGAAACCCCGACCGCACTAATCTCCCTTATCGATGCCGAACGTCAGTGGTTCAAGAGTCGGGTTGGCTTTGACCTGCCAGAGACAGAAAGAGATATCGCCTTTTGTGCCGTTGCCATCGAGCAGGACGGCATAATGGAGATCCCGGATGCGCGTGCCGATGAGCGCTTTCGCGATAACCCGCTGGTCACCGGTCCGGACAAATTACGCTTCTATGCCGGCGCACCGTTGATTACTCCGGATGGCCACCGCCTAGGAACGTTATGCGTAATTGACCAGAAACCTCGCAAGCTCACTCAATTGCAGCGGCAGATGCTGGAGGTGCTCGCGCGCCAGATCATTGTGCAATTTGAGTTGCGACGCAAACTTGTTGAGGTTGAGGATGCCAGGCAGGCGCTGGTTCGAGAACAGCAGCAGCGCCTGCTCGCGGAGACGGCGCAACGTTTATCCGAGACTTTCATGCGCGCGACGCTGGATGCGCTGGCTGACAATGTAGCAATCCTCGAAAGTTCAGGAAATATCGTACATGTGAATCGAGCCTGGAGTAAGTTCGCACGTGATAACTGTCCGAACGAATTGATCGGGACAACCGGCATAGGCGCGAATTACGTCGCCGTTTGCCAGCGCGCAGCGAAATCCGGGGCGCAAGAAGCCACTGAAGTTCTCACTGCGCTGAATACTATCCTGGCTGGTGACCATCAACATACATTCGCGCTGGAGTATCCCTGCCATGCGCCGTCCGAACAACGCTGGTTTAGCGTGGAGCTGTCGGCATTCGGTTCGGGGTCAGATATCCATGCTGTCATCGCCCACCGCAATATCACCGTAGAACACCAGGCCAGAACCAAGATAGTAAACCTCAATTCGACGCTTGAAAGTCGTATCGAAGAACGTACTGCCGATCTTCGCGAGGCCTATGAGACCATCCGCAGCAGTGAGCACGAGTTACAACTACGCGACAGGATGCAACGCCGTGCTGAACAAATGGCAGGCATGGGCAGTTGGAACTGGAATACGCGTACCGGCGAGATTACGGTTTCCGAGGGCCTGCAGAAGATTGCAGGAATCGAGAGTTTGTCTGAACACCGGGGAATCGAGGATTTGTTACGAATCATCGCCGCTCCGGATCGTGAGGAAGCTAGCATCACTATTCGTGCGGTAGCAAAAGACGGCGCGCCCAGAAATCTACGCTGTGAAATCACCAGACCTGATGGTGAAAAACGGCTGACGTTGTCGTTTTTTGATGGCATTCCTGCAGCAGACGGACAAACCGAGAGCGTCTCTGGTGCCTGCCTTGATGTAACTGAGTTGCACACTACGCTCGACCGGGTGCGCCGATCAGAAACCCAGTTGCGCGCGCTGTCCATGCGCCTGGAGCGAATTCGCGAGGAAGAACGCATCAATATCTCACGCGAAATCCACGACGAGCTCGGTCAAATGCTCACGGTATTGAAAATCGATCTCACGTTATTGGATCGCGATATTTCCGGCGACCAGGAAATCGATTCGCAGAAAACGCAGATTAGCGCCGCTCTGAAATCTATGGTGGAACTGGTGGATTCCACCATCGCCTCTGTGCGACATATCGCTCAGCAACTCCGCCCCGAAATTCTGGACGCAGTCGGTCTGGTAGCTGCGCTGGAATGGCACGCCGAGGAGTTCCAACAACGAACGAGTATTCAATGTGCAGTCCTGGCCAAGATGAAGCAATCAGAATTGTCGCCGGCGATTCGAACGACGTTGTTCCGCATTACCCAGGAAGCGATGACCAACGTGGCTCGACACGCCAAGGCGGAGAATATCGAAATCAAACTCAATCAGACCGCAACACAGGTTGAGCTAAATGTCAGCGACGACGGCATCGGCATTGATCCTGCGGGCCTCGAAAGCAGCCATTCGCTGGGCGTTCTTGGCATGCGTGAGCGTGCTGTAATGGTGGCAGGAACGTTTACTATCCGCGCGAACAGTGATCGTGGCACTTCAGTGATTGTCCGTTTACCGCTTTCGTCGGGAGATCGTAAAAAAGAGAGCAGCCGATGATTCGGATACTGATCGCGGATGATCACGCCCTGATCCGCGAGGGACTGTCCAAGGTATTCAGTCGCGAAGCCGATTTCGACGTTGTGGCTGCAGCCGAGGATGCGAATCAGGCGATTGATTGGGTGCGGAACAACGATCTCGACGTTGTCATTCTCGATGTCAACATGCCGGGGCAGAGCGGTATAGATGCGCTGCAGCGAATACTCGAACTTAAGCCCGAACTACCGGTTCTGATGCTGAGCATGTTGCCCGAGCGAAACTTTGCTGTCCGCATGTTGCGGGCGGGCGCGGCAGGATTTGTATCCAAGGAAAGCGCGGCCGAGGAAATAGTCGAAGCGGTGCGCAGGGTGGCAGCGGGTAATAAATACGTCAGCCCCGCCGCGGCTGACCACCTTGCGGCTGAGCTGAGCAAGCCTGATGGCGCTGAGCCGCATAGCCAGTTATCCAACAGGGAATTCCAGGTGCTGCGCATGATCGCGTCCGGCAGCAATACCCGCGAAATGTCTGAAGACCTGAACCTGAGCGTCAATACGATTGCCACCTACCGTCGCCGGATACTCCAGAAACTGGGGCTACGCTCAGATGTCGACGTGACACGCTTCGCCCTGGAGCACAAACTGCTCGACTAGGGCCGCCGTTTACGACGCGTGTCACAGATTTTGTGACACGCGCTTCACTGTAATCGTGAAGCGCAAATCAGTCATTGCCCGATGCCTTTCCGGCCCCCTGTTGCCTACCCTGCACTCCACACTGGGAGTACTGACGGGTATGGGCAATTGAAAATTCTTGTTGCGGATGATGCGGCGATACTTCGCCGACGCCTGGTTGGAATGTTGTCAGCGCTCAACGGCGTCAGCAAGGTCATTGAGTCTGTTGACTGTGCCACCACACTGGCATCGGTCGACGAGAATCTGCCGGATGTCCTGGTGCTCGATTTGTGCCTTCCGGACGGCTCCGGTCTCGACGTACTGCAGAAGCTAAAACAACTCGCGAAGATGCCGCGTGTGTTTATCCTCACAACCTGGAGCGACCCTGAAGTCCGCAAGCGCTGCCTCGCCGCAGGCGCCGAACAGTTCTTTGAGAAAAGCAGCGATGTGTTTCTGGCGGTTGACACCGTCGGCGCTATAGCGGCCGAGACAGGGAAATGAGCTCTGTCAGGCCGAAAGACATGTTGTTTGGATCGGTCCGGGCCAAGCCTGGCAGCCACGCGGCTGAGGGAGCAGCAACCATTCGTCGGATGACCTGTTTCGTGGCCAGTTGATAGCGCCCAGTGTCGCACAGGCACGTGCGGACGGTCGTTTGATTCTCGTTGCAGAAGATGACGATAAACAATACGACAGTCGCGACACAGCATGAACGCGCCATTGTCGATGCAGTTCACGAGATGACTCCGCAACTGGCGTACCGCCGCCAGGCATTGCGATGACATTGCACGGTACAATATTTTGCATCAACTTCGAGAGCAATGCGGCGCTTGCGCCGCGCAGCAAGAACCCGGTTACTTGATTGGACGATACAGCAACTATTGCGAATAAACGGCTTCGCATGCTTTCTGGCGAAAACGCTGAGCTCTGCGAGACACTAGTTGAGTTATTCCTTAAGGACTAGCGCAGATCCTGCTGCGAACTGGCGATGGTAATCGAGTCGCTCGATCATGAAAGTTGCTGCGAGCTCGCTCATCGCAACAAGGGTGCGTGCGCCGTATTCGGTGCCGTCGAGCTGGACGACGCGATTGCGGATATGGAACGCCTTGCCGATGGCAACCATCGACGAGCTGCGAGTCGCAATGGAGTGCAGCGAGCTTGCCGGCTCGCGCCTCGCAGCGAGATTCGCGAACCTGGACTGAAAACGTCACCCGCACGCAGGCCAATCGCCAGCCTTTCAACTGGTAGACTCCCACGGAATGCCCGCCACCAGCACCCTGTGGAGACCGCGATGAAACAAACCTGGATTGCGCTGATCCTGCTTACTTGCCTTACGAACGCATCAGCCAGCACGCCCCGGCAGATTACGGCCGACGAGTTTCGGCAGTTAATGCAGTCTGTTTCTAACTGGAAACGCTGGGGCGACACCGACCAACTCGGCACACTCAACCTGATCACTCCCGCAGTAAGGCGCGCAGCCGCGGCCGAAGTTCGTGCCGGCGTCTCTGTGTCGCTGGCCCGCACCGCTGAAAAATCAGCGGCAGTCGACAACAACTCGCCGTACAGCCACACGATGCTCGGTGTTGGTACGAAAGTGGCCGATGGCGCGCCCTACGTTTCAGGCTTTGGCGCAGACAGAATTGCTGTCAGCCACCACGGCTTTGCCCATAGCCACATTGATGCGCTTGCGCATATTTTCTATGACGGCAAAATGTATAACGGCTACTCGCAAGAGCAGGTGAGCCCGCAAGGCGCCGCAGTCAACTCCGTTCTGAACATGAAGCATGGCGTGCTGACGCGCGGTGTCCTTGTAAATATCCCGGCGTTGTTAGGAAAAAAGTGGCTGGACAACAACGACATTATCGATGCGCAGCTTGTCCAACGCTGGGAAGACGAAAACGAAATACGTATTCGCGCCGGTGATGCCGTGCTGTTCTATACCGGCCACTGGGCACGGCGCGATGCCTTGGGACCGTGGGACCCAATGCAGGGTATTGCTGGCGTGCATCCTGACGTGGCGACTTTCCTCAAGGCTCGCGACGTGGCAATTGTAGGTTCTGATGCCACCCTCGACGCATTGCCCTCCGCAGTGGAGGATTCCGCATTTCCATTTCACTCATTGGCCATCGTTGCTATGGGCATGCCGATACTCGACGCGCTTGATCTGGAAGCGCTTAGCCTAGAGGCAAATAGGCTGGATCGACTGACATTCATGCTGCAGTTTGCGCCGTTGCCGGTTGATGGCGCGACGGGCTCGCCCGTCAATCCGACTGCGACTTTCTAGTTGTATTCAGTACACCAGGTCGCAATGCCAACGCGAACGCTTGCCAGCGTATGAATCAGTTTGACGTAATAGTATTGGGCGGCGGCGCGGCCGGGCTGATGTGTGCGATCACGGCCGGTCAGCGTGGTCGCCGCGTTCTGGTTCTGGAAGGTTCTAACAGGGTTGGTAAGAAGATCCTTATGTCCGGCGGCGGGCGCTGCAATTTCACGAACCTGTATTGCGAGCCGGATAATTTCCTGTCTGCGAATCCCAATTTCTGCATTTCGGCGTTGAGTCGTTATACGCAATGGGATTTTATTTCGCTGGTGGACAAGCACAGTATTGCCTGGCACGAGAAAACCCTGGGACAACTATTCTGCGACGAATCATCAAAACAGATCGTCGCAATGCTGCTCACCGAATGTGCACAGGCCGGCGTCGAGATTCGCACGCATTGCGCTATCGATGAGGTCGCGGCTACAGGCGCCTACACCGTGCATACGAACCTGGGTGAGTTCTCAGCAGCGGCGCTGGTCATAGCCACCGGCGGCCTGTCGATCCCGAAGATGGGGGCGTCGGATTTCGGTTTCCGCCTCGCAGAACAATTCGCGTTACAGGTCATCCCGACACGTGCAGGGCTCGTACCCTTCACGTTTACCGGCCCGATGCAGGAACGCCTTGGGCGGATATCAGGTGTAAGCACGGCCGCAAAACTGGGTGTCCCCGGCACGTCGTTCTCCGAAAGCATCCTTTTCACCCATCGCGGCCTTAGCGGCCCCGCCGCGCTGCAAATCTCCAGTTTCTGGGAGCCAGGCGCGACACTGAGCTGCGACCTGTTGCCAAGCAGCGATGCCGAGAGTCTCTTGCTGGCCGCCAAGGCAGCACAACCACGATCATTGTTACGCACAGTACTCGGCGAGGTCCTGCCGCGAGCGTTGGTACTGGAATTGCAGAATTTGCTGTGGCCTGCTGATGCGGATAAGCCTGTCGGTGAACTCAGCAACCGTGCCCTGACCGACATCGCCGGAGCACTGCACGACTGGCAACTGAAGCCCGCGGCAACCGAGGGTTACCGCACCGCAGAAGTGACTCTTGGTGGCGTCGCCACGACCGAGCTGTCGTCAAAGACCATGGAGGCACGCAGCCAGCCGGGCCTGTTTTGCATCGGCGAAGTTGTCGATGTTACCGGCCACCTGGGCGGTTTTAACTTCCAGTGGGCATGGGCTTCAGGGCACGCCGCCGGGCTGGCTGTTTGAGTCAGGCGTATTGCTTAACTAACATCGTCCAGGGTTGCGGGCGGTGCATCCGGCCACGCACCGAGTACAGCCTGGATTAGCGTCGCCAGCGGGATAGCAAAGAACACACCCCAAAAACCCCAGATGCCACCGAAGAACAGGATGGCAACGATGATTGCGACCGGGTGCAGGTTAACAACTTCGCTAAACAATAATGGCGCCAGCAAGTTGCCATCCAATGCCTGGATGATGCCGTAGGCCAGCAGCGCGTAATAGAAATCGGCAGTTGGACCCCACTGCGCCAGTGCCACAAGCGCTACCGGCACTGTAACCGCAGCAGCACCGACATAGGGTATGAGCACAGAGAGCCCGGTTAATACACCCAGCAACAGCGCGAATTGCAACCCAAGCAGCGAGAACACGGCGAAGGTTACTACTCCGACCAACATGATCTCCCAGAATTTACCGCGCACGTAATTGCCAATCTGCGCGTCCACTTCTTGCCAGACAGTACCCGCAAGCTGTCGCTCGCTTGGCAGAAACTCGGCAAGCCAGTTCAGTATGCGACTCTTGTCGCGAATCATGAAGAACACCAGCAACGGTACAAGCACCACGTAAACAATAACGGTCAAAAGTGCGACCAGCGACGTCATGGAATACGACAGTACCGGCTGTCCCAGGCGAATGAACTCCGAACCCAGCCCGGCGATGAATTCCTGGATCTGCGCTTCGGAGAGAAAATTCGGATATTGCTTTGGTAATTGCATGAGCAAGGTCTGCGCACGCTCAAGAATCTGCGGCACCTGGCCGACGAGGCGTGTCAGCTGGCGTATAAGTGGCGGCAGCAAGCCAAACAGCATCAATGCCACGAACGCGATGAAAGTAATGAATACCAGCAACACACTCGCGATGTGCGGCAGGCCGAATGACAACAGTCGTGCGACCAGTCCTTGCAGCAGGTAAGCAATAACGATGGCGGCAAGCACTGGCGCCAGCATGTTGCCAAACAGGTATATAGCGAAGCCGAGGCTCAGCAACGCAAGCGTCAGCGTGACAACCTGCGGGTTATCCAGCTGTTGCCGGAACCAGCGGCTCACACTGTTCATTCGCCTGGTGCTGCTAGTGGTGCTGCTCATAGGTCGCGTCTATCGCATCTTGGCTTCGGGAGACTGGATAGTAACAACAACCGGCATGCCGTGGACCTTGTTCGTTGCAAAGCGCGCTGAGTCGCGGCGCAACTGGCCATCTGCTAGTGTCGGTCACAATGAGCAGCGATCGCGAAAATCCGGATTTCGAGCATTGGACTGCGCCAATGCCGCCTGTGACAAATACCGTCGACGGGCAACCGCGACGCATCGGCGTTGAACTGGAGATGATTGGTCTTGCCGTCGCTGACGTCAGTCGCGTTGTCGCTGACTATTTCGATGGCAAAATAAGCATCGAAACGCCCTACGAACACAAGGTCAGTGGCGACCTGGCAGGTGACTGGGGCATTGAACTCGACTACGCCTACCTGAAGGAACTGGGCCGCGAAGATTCGGCGAACGATGAATTGCTGGGCATGCTCAACGACGTTGCCGAAGGCGTGTTGCGCAAAGGCGCAGAAGCAATTGTGCCGGTCGAGGTCGTCAGTCCGCCGTTACCCATGGCACGACTTCATGACATTCAGGCATTGATCGCGCGACTGCGCGCTGCCGGAGCGAAGGGATCCGGTGCTGGTCTGACCTATGCCTTTGGCATGCAGTTCAATCCGGAATTACCAAGTCTTGAGACGAAGACCGTTGCCGCGTACCTGAAAGCCTTTTTCTGCCTTTACGACTGGCTCGCGTTGCGCACCGATGTCGATCTGACCCGCAGGTTAACGGGCTTCAGCGCCGCATTTCCCGACAAATACGTTCGCAAAGTCGTCGACCCGAATTACCAGCCGGAGCAGGCCGCACTGATTGACGATTACCTTGCCGACAGCCCGAGCCGCAACCGGGCGCTGGACATGCTGCCGCTGTTCCTGCACCTCGACAAAGCACGGCTGCGTGCAGTGGTGGACGACCCGCGCGTCAAGCCGCGCCCCACGCTGCATTATCGCCTGCCGAACTGCGAGATTGATCGTCCGGACTGGGGTGTGCACCTAGCCTGGCAAGATTGGCTGCAGGTAGAAAAACTGGCCTGCGACCGGGCGCGCCTTGACGACCTTTGTGGGAAGTACTCGGCCTGGCTCGACGAGCCTGTTGGCCACCTGTTGGAAAACTGGGCCGATGAGGTTGCCAGGGAGCTCGACCTGCCAGCGCCCGCATGAGCCGGCCACTTATAGGCATTACCGGCCCGCGTCGCGGTGCCTTCGGACCGCGCGCATGTATTCAGCTTGGAGTATGGCTGGCAGGCGGCCGGCCACGCCAGCTGCGCCCCGGCGACGAAGTGGATACTGCCGAGCTTGACGGCGTGATCATTTCGGGCGGCCACGATGTCGAACCCGCGCTGTACAAAGCTGAAGCGGAAATCATTGGCAACTATGATCCCGAACGCGATCAGTTCGAAGCCGCCATTATTGACTGTGCGTTGCGCGATACCACGCCATTGCTCGGCATTTGCCGTGGCGCACAATTGCTGAACGTACGCATGGGCGGAAGCTTGTTCCAGGACTTGCGCAAGCACCGGCTCAAGACCTCAAAGCGCCGCTTCATTTTTCCGTTAAAGACCTTGTGCCTTGCAGAAAACTCGAAACTGGAAACCTTGCTCGGCGCTGACGACATTCGCATCAATAGCCTGCACAACCAGAGCATTGACCGTGTTGGTGACGGACTGACAATAAGCGGTCGCGATCTGGACGGCATTGTTCAGGCCGTCGAACAACAACAGCATCGATATCTCTACGGCGTGCAATGGCACCCCGAGTTTTTGTTGTACGCCTCGCGCCAGCGGCGTTTGTTTACAGATCTTGTGCTGGCGGCAAGCCAGTATCGGGAGCAAAGGATGCCAACGACCTGATGGTCTACGCGAGCCTGTTCCTCACCGCATTTCTTGCGGCAACGTTGCTGCCCGCGTACTCCGAGGTGTTGTTCGCCGGACTACTGCTTGAAGGCTACGATCCACTCGCCTTGTGGGCCTCCGCCAGCATCGGCAACACACTGGGATCTGCCGTCAACTGGGCGCTAGCGGTCTTTTTTCTGCGCTTCAGGGAACACCGCTGGTTTCCGTTCAAAGAAAGTACCCTCGGGCCTGCGCAACGCTGGTTCCAGCGTTACGGCGTTTGGTCATTGCTGCTGGCATGGGCACCGATAGGCGGCGACGCGCTGACCTTCGTCGCCGGCATGATGCGAGTGAATTTCTGGGTGTTCCTGACACTCGTTGCGATCGGCAAAGCAGCGCGTTATGCCGCGTTGATCGGGCTTGTGCACCTCGCCAGCTGACCGCAGTCAGCTGCGTAAGAAGCTACTATTTCTGTTTCCAGGTGCCGCCTTCGCGGTAGTACCACCCTGGGTCCGCCTTGGCTATCCAACGTTTGGCGAAGGTACGGCGAATCTCGTCCTGCCATTCAGGATGACCGTTAACCCGGGCAATCTCGCCGTACAACGCATTCCAGTCGTTGTTCTGTGCTGCTACCAGTTGCACAACGGTGTTGCGATCTTTTAGCGGCACTAGCGCACGATCACGAATTTCAATCAGGCCGGCGTCGGTCAGGCCGATAGCCCCGGAATCAAAGAATGGTTTCAACGACGTAAATCGTTGCGCAAGCGCACTCTCCAATGCTTGCTTTTCCGCCGACGGCTTATCGAAATCGACGGCGCCCTGCGCATTGGCATCACTGATGAAGAATCGGCTAACGCCCTGGGCAATCGCCAGCATGACGGGCACTTCGTCCGCACCGCGGTAGCCGGGTTGCAGGGACGCTCCGCCCTCTGTGGATTCACCACGGACCTTGTCGATAATCCGATCCGCCGCCTGCTCCGCAGCAGCCTCCGGAAAATAGACATTGATCGTTACGCACGCGGCCACCAGCACGACGATCACGCCTGCCACAGTCAGAGTTACTTTGTTCATCTCACTTCATCTCCAGGACGTTTCGCGTCACTTAATTGACGACGGCCGCACCGCTGATTTGACCCAGCTGGTTTAACAGTCGTTCCCAATTTACCTCACGGCGGTAGCCAACAACATCGATTCGCGGCAGGCCGCTGCCTTTGACAATGTAGTAACCGCTGCCCAGCGGCCCGTCTCCGGCCCGCCCTGCACCGCTCATCGTACAACTGCCTGCGTGCAGTACACAGCGTATCGCAACCTTGTCGTAGGCGAATACTTCAAAAAATTTCAAAAATCCGGTAGACAACACCGCCCCGGCTCCCCCGCCACCAACGCTGGTCAGGTTCTCGACTGCGCGCTGACTGATGCGGTGCCGCGACTTGTCGTCCGGCGGCGTATACAGGTGCAGGTCCATCGCAACGGGTTTCCAGGCGGCCATTTCCAAGCCTGTCACGTCGCCGCTTAACCGCCCCTGAATGAGACCAAAGGAAAATGTGTCTGTCAGCTGTTTCAGATCCAGGTTGCGCAATCGCAGGTCGGCCTGCAGGCGCGGCACCCGCCCGAACGGCTGCTCAAGCCTGAGGTTGGAGACCGCGATCTCGCCGTCAAAAGCCTGCGCAGCCAGTGTGCCGCCCACTGTCATTGCATTGCCCTCATATTGCAGCAAGGGCAGCTTGCCAGACAGCGAACCGGAAAACGCCGGCCAGCCGAATGCACCACTCAGTTGTCCCAACTGGATCGGTAGTAACTCCGCATCCAGCAAACCACTCGCATTTTCCGTACCGTAATCGTTCATCAACAGGCGATTGATCAGCACCGCACCGCCCATCGTCGGTAGCCGCAGTGGAGCGAGCAATTCCACGTCGTCGCCACCAATGCGCGCATGAAGTTCGCCACCTTCAAGAATAATGTTGTAGGCACTGGCGCTGTCCCAACGCAGTCGGCTCGGGTCCACATCGGCCAAACCGCCGTCCGGCCCTGGCCAATTCAGATTGCCGCTCAATCCGTAAATCGCGAAACGACGACGCGTGTCATCGATGGCAATATCGTCGAGCTGGATAGCCGCCGACATCGGTACGTTATTTCTCAGTTCGACTTCGCCAGAAATTCGCCCTGCTGTTTCAAGCTCACCGAATAGGGTGCCAGCGGCGGCAATCTGCAGCCCGCTGCTGTAAAGCGCCGCTACATCAGAATCCTCCAGCGCTATTCGACCGCTGATACTCATTGGCGCTTCTGCAGTCGCCAGCACCACCTGAACGTTGCCGAAGATGGCCAGCAAGGCCCCTTGTTCAATTCGAAACTCGGGAAATTCAAATTCAGTGTTATCCACGGTGCTCGCGTTCTGCAGGCGAATCCGGACAGGATGCTCGGCGAGGTTTGCATACACTGGCTCGATGTATGCCTCCCCTTGCGTGGCCGCTATGTCGACATCAAAGTTGCTGCGGCCGTTGGCTATCGCGGCGTTGAGCTTTAATTGTCCATCCAGCGCGTCCGTAACGATCGTACCGCTGGCATTACTGAGTGCCACGTTGCGAAGCGCCGCGGTTGCAATCAATGACTGGTCCTGACCAGAACTAAATCGTCCCTGCAGTCGCACGCTGCCCGCTGCGGCCAACTCTTCGCTGTCCAGGCCGAATTCAGCTGCCACAATTTGCAGACCCTCAAGTTGCAGCTCCGTCGACTCGAACTCAACGCCCAGGTCGTCGTCCGTGACGGTGCCGGCAAGCGTGACCGTGCCACCGGCCAGTGGCAGTTCGAGGATCTGAAAGCGAACCTCTCCGGTATCCCGGTGATACGTGAAACTACCTGCCACTGTCTGCCGTCCGCTGCCGGGAAAATCGACATTGAACTGTGCCGCATCGCAATCAATCAGGGGACCCGACAAGACAATACGGGTGCAGACAATTCGGGTGTCTGTAAGCTCCAGATCAGCAGCAGGCAGTAACAACCGGGCAATCCGTACCGCGCCGCGAAGCCCGTCATCGGTGAGCTCGACGCCGAACTCCAGCTGCTTGATTTGCCAGTCGTCCGACGCGATCTGCTCGACAGTGCCCTGTAACACCGCAGCTTGCGCCACCGCCGGCCATGTCGCCACGCACAGCACCAGCCCGGTGGCGAGGCCGCTCAACACTACGCGAATAACATTCAGGGAAAACAAGGTGAGCAATCTCACTTACAGCGCAGGTCCGGCAGGTGACTGGCCAGGCACTAACGCGTTGCTGTGGATGGTAGGGTCGTGATTCGGGCATTACAAGCAACCGCAAATTCATGGGCGCGCGGTCGGCGCAGCTTGGACTGCTGAGCTTGCCCGATTCGGTGCTGGCTCACCGGTATCCCCTGGTCGGCGGCTGTGCTTCAATGCAGTTCACTACAGCCTGTTAAGGACATCACCATGAACCTGCACATTGAACTCGCACCCATACTGTCCATCGCCGCGGGCGTCGCTATTCTCATTGCGCCAAAGTTGCTGAATTACATCGTAGCCGCCTACCTGATCGTTGTTGGCGTCCTGCAAATGGTCAACTGACCGGCATCCAGAAAACCAAAGCTTGGTTGTAAGCGCTGCCTGTTTGGCTCTGTCAATAATGCCAGCGCGGTTGCATCTCAAACTTTCTTGACGAACTGCGATTTGAGCTGCATAGCACCGATACCGCTGATTTTGCAGTCGATGTCGTGGTCGCCTTCCACGATCCGGATGTTCTTGACCTTGGTCCCCATCTTTACGATGGACGAGCTGCCTTTGACTTTTAGATCCTTGATCACCGAGACCGTATCGCCGTCACTCAGTTGATTGCCGTTGGCGTCACGCACACCGCCGTCACTGCTCGCTTCCGCCTCTCGCCACTCGTGCGCGCACTCCGGGCAAACGAAATTCTCACCATCAAGCCAGGTCCATGCGGACTGGCAGAGTGGGCATTCGGGTAAGGTACTCATCACAACTTCACTCTTAATTATTTGTGTCGGACAGTATCGCACAGCGCTCAACTTTCACTCCTTCTGCGTAAAAAACCACTTGTCGGTCAGCCGCGACCGGCTCTAGAATTTGCCACCGTTTTCTCCACCTCCCGGAGTGCATGATGCGAACTGCGCTTTTTGTTTGTACGTTTCTGCTGCTGGGACCGGCTGTCGCCAGCTCCTTGCAGCCCTACCAGCAGCGCGCACTGGATACGATCCTCGCGACGATGGATCCACAGATGCAGGCTATGATGCGGCCACAACTGCAACAGTCACTGAGTGTGTTGGATGCCGCGCAGGTGGAGATGTTGCTCGCCAGCATGGATGGTGAGCAGGCTGACGACACGGCTGTATTGTCTTCAGATGAGACTGCCGAGGCAGTGGTCAGCGACGAGGACCTTGCCTGGAATCGTGCACAGTATGAACCTGCCTTTCGCAAAGCCTGGGCAGCCGACAAAGCATTCGACGATTTTGTCGACGCGACCCTCGCAGACGCTTGCCCACCTCGCGGTACCTATGCGGTCTGGGGATCAGCCTGGCGCTTCGAAGTCTATGCATTGGATCCCATCTGGCCACGCGCCTCGCAGAACGTCGATCTTGATGTCGAAATTCTCGGCGCTTCATACGCCCCTCAGGATGGTCGCTACCAATTCAATTTTGCTGACCTGCGTGAAAGTTTCGAGAAAGAAGACGTAGCAAAAGCAGTTCGCGCAGCCTGTGCCGACTATGCAAAAGTGGGCGAGACGTTCCTGCTCGCCGCGCGGGATAAAGTGACGGACAAGAACCTCGACGATGGCCCCCTCCTTGAAACCACTGCCAATGCGAAAGCTGATCGCATTCGTGGAGAACTGGAGGACCAGCTGAAAAAACTCTCACCTAACAGCAAGAACACAATCCTGATGGCTATGGTGAGTGGGCAACGTTTGAATTAATCAGAACGATTCTGCGGCTGAGAACGCTAATGTGTAGTTTCTTTCGCATGGCGAACTTTCTGGCGGCGCACGTGTGACAGGTCCCGGCCGACCGCGTTAGTTGCCACAATTTCACTCCACCAGCCGTCTTTTGGAAAAGCTTCTGCGAAGCAGTCGATGAACGTGCGTACTTTGGCTGCGAGATAGCGATTGCCCGGATAAACCATGAGCAGTGAAGGCGCCGGCGCAACGTATTCCTCAAGAATTGGCTGCAACCCGCCGTCAAGCACGCTGCGGTAACCAAGGCTGTCAGGAATCTGGGCAATGCCACCACCGGCCAGCGCAGTTTGGATCACCGCATCAAATGATGTCAGCCGCAGATTACCCGTCGGCAAAAACGTAACGGACTCACCATCCCTTAAAAACTGCCAGGCACGCGGGCGCGCGGTTGATTGCGATATAAAGCGAATGCAGTTGTGTCCGCCAAGCGCTTCAATCGTTTCCGGTATCCCTCGGGTCGCGAGATAGGCCGGCGTCGCGCACGTCAGCCAGCGCGTGGCGCTCAGGGTCTTGGCAACCAGAGATGAATCCGGCGGAATTTCGATTCCACGTATGGCGCAATCGATACCCTCTTCCACAAGGTTGACGGCGCGATCGGTTAGCACCACTTCGATTTCCAGCTCGGGATAATTTGCGGCGAAGCGCGTCAGCAAGGGAAAGAAAATCATGTTGACGAATGATTGCGGCACGGAAACCCGGAGTCGGCCCTGCGGCGCCACTCGCGAGCCGGACAAGCAGTCCTCCATCTCTGCAATCTCACCCAGAATGCGGACACAGTTGGCGTAATAAGACCGACCTTCGTCACTGACACACAGACGGCGCGTTGTGCGATTCAGAAGGCGCACACCCAGGCGCTTCTCAAGCTGCGCAATTGCCGCGGTCGCGCTGGAACGAGAGATACCCATCGCATCAGCCGCCTTGCTAAAAGCGCCATTCTCGACGACCCGCACAAACACCTGCATGCAATAGAGCCGGTCCATAGGATTGTCCCTGTTTCCCGAACAGTGAATTTATTCCTGTCCGATTTAATCAGCAACAAATGTCGTATAGATTTCGCCCCCGTTTACGAGGCCTTATTAATGTCGCTCTTCAGGAAACTCAGCGTTGCTGCGGGAGCATCGTTACTTGCGTTGCTGGCGACGCCCTCGGACTTGCAGGGCCGCGGCTTCCGCACGGCACCGGCGCCCCTCCCCGGCACATCGAGGCACGCGGAACTGCCTGAAAAGCTGAGTGAAACCGGCCTGTACGTAGCCGGCTCGCTGAGCGTGCATCCGGATAACCTGGCGTACTCGCCGCAGTACCCGCTGTGGTCAGACGGTGCCGGCAAACGCCGTTGGCTGCGTCTGCCAGTGGGCACCACGATCGACGCCAGCCGCACAGACGCCTGGCAGTTCCCGCCGGGCACCCGTTTGTGGAAGGAGTTTGGCTATGACCGGCCCGTGGAAACGCGCTACATCGAACGACTGCATGACGGTACGTGGCGCTATGCAAGCTATGTCTGGAACGAACAAGGCACCGACGCCGTACTTGCACCGGCCGGCGGCATCGTTGCGCATCCGGCGAAGGATGCGCCCGGCGGGCGTTACACAATTCCATCGCGAGATGATTGCCTGGCGTGTCATGAAGGCGCACCGGTGCCCGTGCTCGGCATCAGCGCGTTGCAACTATCGCCGGATCGGGACCCGGGAGCGCTGCGTAGCGGCGATGCGATGCCCGGCGAGGTCAGCCTGTATGACCTGTATGCGCGGGGCCAACTAAGCGGCTTGTCGCCGGAGCTGCTGACGACCTCGCCGCGGATCAGGGCTGACAACGCCACGACCCGCGCAGCGCTGGGTTACCTGCATGCAAATTGTGGCCACTGCCACAACGCAGCGGGACCCTTGGCAGACATGGAATTGAGGCTGCTGCAAGGCAGCGACGGTGACATCGAAGCGACCCGCCGCAGCTTGCTGGGCGTACCCAGTGAATTTCATGCGCGCGGACAGGACACGCGCGTTGTTGCGGGTTCGCCGGACAAGAGTGTTCTCGCATTAAGAATGCGTTCGCGAAACCCGGTTATGCAAATGCCACCGCTCGGCAGTCGCGTTGCGGACGCGGAAGGGGTGGCGCTGATCGAACGCTGGATTCAGCAGGAATCGAAATACCAACAGGAGCTCGTACCATGAAAAAATCTCGTCGCATCCCACTGCGCTTTTTGGTCGCTGGCATACTCGCCGTAGCGGTTGGCGCGAGCGTTGCTCACGCCGACGACAGCGCCCCGACCAAGGCCAAAAAGAAACTACTAGAGCGTGGCAAGTACATAGTCTTGACTGCCGGCTGCAATGACTGCCACACCCCCTTCAAGCTGGGCCCCAACGGCCCCGAACCGGATATGGAACGCATGCTTTCCGGTCACCCACAAAGCATGGATTTGCCACAGCCGCCGGCGTTGCCTGCCGGGCCCTGGAATGTTGTGGTTGCGGGCACTAATACGGCCTGGTCCGGCCCGTGGGGTATCAGCTACACGGCCAACCTGACTCCGGACAAAGAGACTGGCCTTGGTAAATGGACGTACCGTGAATTTCGCGACACGATTCGTACCGGGCGCCATCTCGGCCGCGGTCGCCTGATTCTGCCGCCGATGCCTATCCCGATGTACAAGAACTTCACTGACCAGGACATGGAAGCGATATACAGCTACCTGCAGTCGGTTCCGGCGATCAGCAACAAGGTGCCTGAGCCCAGTATTCCGGAAGAGTTAGCCAGCAACTGATGAGTTGAAGATGGCCTTCCACGCGGAGGCCATCTTCAGGTTCGGCAGCAGTAGTCAGACGGTCGGCGAACTGTCCGGCGCATCTTTGCGATCAAACACCCGCCCCAGGCGCACACCAACCCATCCCCACAACGCCGCAATGCCGGACCCGACCAGGGCGACTGCAGCGAGACCAAGCCCGATCCCATCGGTCAGGAACGCGAACAAGGTGCCGCTTATCGCGTCACCGCCGCGATAAACGACAATATCGATGACCGGTTTCGTCTTGAAGCGATCCTCCTTGCTTACATGGGTGTAGAGCATCTCTCGCGCCGGCCGGGTCAAACCGTAATTGCCGCCGCGGCGAAAGACCTGCAACGCAAGCAACACAGTGAGAATCGGAGCGAACGCGAGAATCAGCATGCCAATACAGATCAGCACCGGCATCAAAGCCAATCCGAATGGCATGCCCAGCTTGCTGACGACGCGACCTGTCACAAAGAACGCGAGGCCGAAGGTCATCAGGTTCACGATCCAGTCGATGCTGGCAAGTATCTGCGTACGTTCTTCGCGGCTGAAGTCTTCCAGCAGGTTTTTCTGTTCAAAATAAACGAAGGAACCGATGAATACGTACAACAGGATAAAAGCACCGATACCGAGCAGATAGGGATTGGTAACGAAGGACCGAAAGCCATGCCACCAGTTGCCGCCCATTACCGCGCTACTGGTATCGGCGCGCAAATCCTCGTTGCCGAGTTCGGCACGCTTTAAGTAATAGAGATAGAACACCAGCGGAATCACCAGCAGCAGACTGGCTGAGGCAATGAGCATTAATGTATCGGTGCCTAATTGGTCGGCAAACAAGGCAGGAATCGCGGGGCCCACAAGTACGCCGGCGCTCGCGCCCGCACCGATAATGCCGAACACACGTTTCGCCTGCGCTTTGCTAAAGGTATCGGCCATCAACGTCCAGAACACCGAGACGTGAAACAAGGCGAAAATGCTGACCCAGAGATAGAACGCTTTGTCGATCAGCACCCGATCCGATACCGCTGCAATGCCGAAGTACAAGGCAACAAAACTGATCGCGAAGAACCCATACATAACGGGCACAACATGCCGTACGCGAATGCGTGAAATTGCAAAGCCGTAAACGGCCACAATTGCGGCGCTGACTACGAAGTTGATGTTCCAGAGAAAGCTGACTTCGGAATCGGTCCAGTCGCTTGCCATCGCATCGCGTACCGGGCGCAGGATGTAGTAGGAACCCATCAGGATGAAGATGAACAAAGTCGACACGAGTGTCGCCTTGAGCTCGTTCGCCTCAACGGCCGCCAGGGCCCTGGCAATTCTTGCGCCTGTTCCCGCGTTGTTGTTGGTCATGCGGATTCCTGTTCAAACAATGTTTCGACAACCAATCCAGATGTAGTTCACCCGCGTTTTCCGGAGAGCCGGCCGGCTGCAACAGTAGCGGGAAAAGGCCATCGGGACCAGTCGGGATAAGCCATCGCCTGGCCGGCATTGCCGAATCATATCGCCGCGATCCGTTGGCCGTTTCGTGAACTGAAACCTTTCAGCCAACAGCGCTACTGCTATTCTGACAAAATGAGTGTGAATGAAACATCTGCAGTGTCGCTACCCGCGACCGCTCGTATATCCCTCGCTGTCGTAAGCTTGCTGGCAGCGAATCTCGGCCTGTTGATCATATACTTTGTTTTTGACCTCACGCTGATTCAATTGCTCATCGTCTTCTGGTGGGAGTCGTTGTGGATCGGGTTGTTCTGTGCCCTGAAATTACTGACTGCATCGATCGCCGGAAGCCCGTACGAGAACCGCTGGTTCGGCATGTCGCCGGGCACGAACCTGTTCGTATCCATTGTTGCCCTGGGCTTCGTCAGCGCGGAGTTTCTTGGTTTGTTCATCATTCTGGGAGTCGTCATAGGTGCAGCCGGCGGGCATCTGGCCGGCAACCCTGAGCACAACATACTGTTCGATCAACTGGGCATGCTGATCAGCGTCTCCGGCGTATTCCTGATCAGTCACAGCATCTCGTTCGTTGTTAATTTTTTGCTGCTGCGCGAATACCGTCATGCGC
The DNA here is from genome assembly GCA_037968755.1 of Woeseia sp. Classification (GTDB taxonomy): domain Bacteria; phylum Pseudomonadota; class Gammaproteobacteria; order Steroidobacterales; family Woeseiaceae; genus Woeseia. The sequence continues at coordinate 35,488 of JBBKWB010000177.1, read as the reverse complement.
GTGCTGGCACACTTCTGGCGTTGCCTTTTCGTCGCTGCCTGGCGTTGATGTTTACAGTTGGCGCTGCTCTGATTATAGCGCTCAGTGTTCCGACGCTTGCCAATACTGGTGGCTTCATCACGGTTCTTGTACTGATCAAACTAACCGCCGATTACTTCCTGCACCGTCGCGAGCGCGCGGTGTTTGCGAACGCGCTCGGCTAGTCGTCGGCAACACCAAGCAAGGCCAGGGCCGAGCGAACGACCTTTCTTCTCTTCGCCTGCGACGATTCGTCGAGCATTTCCATATTGAATGCGAAAATCCAGTTTTGCGGCTGCTCGCCCGAACGGTCTTCGACCCAACCGACGTACCAGCCTATGTCCGGATTGTCGCCATCCGAGCCCCAACCGGTTTTTGCATACAAAGCCCAGTCATCACCTTCAGCCTCCAGCATGATCTGCTTGCCCATGCGGTAGGTTTCGGCCGACAGCGGCAAGGCTTCACGAATGAGCTTGCTCAGGAACACCGTTTGTTCGCGCGCCGAGATCGCCAACGGTCCCTGCAGCCAGTAGCTGGTCAAATCATCCGGGCCGCCAGTATTGGCGTCGCCGTAGTCCAGCTTTTTGAGCCGTGTTTTCATTGTTTCGTAACCCAAATCACTCGTTAATCGCTGAAACGCCCAGACCGCAGAGAACTGGTATGCCGTCTTTAACGTGTGATCGCGATTCCAAAAGTCGAATGTGCGTTCCACACCGTCCCATTTAAACGCATGTTCCGGGCTCGCGGCGTAGCCTGTTTCCAGCGCGATCAGGGTATGTGGAATTTTCGATGTCGACGCCGGCGAGAATCGGTGCTCAATCCGCGTACCGCCACTGCTCCACTCGGCACCGTCTTCCATGCGTACTATCAGCAACGCTGCATGCGCCGGATCAACGCCCTCGGCAACGATAGCCGTTGCAACATCAACTGCCGGTTGCGGCACGCTTTCGGCACCGCGTGAACAGGCGATTGCGAATGGCAACACGACGACCAACGCAAACGCGCGGCGACCGCTTCTTTTAAAGTCAGACTTCCTCATTTTTTCCAAACACCACTTTGTCAGATAAACCGGTGCCCGCAGGCCGGGGAATTGTCGGCGAATCTTCAGCTGTGATGCAAGCTTCGCAAACGCAGCGCCTTGATCGGCTACGCGAGATGTGCGCGCAAGGACTCCGGAATGTCATGGCCGCTGCCGTAAGGTACGCTACACAACTTCGTCGTCTGCGTGCTTGCCAGCGTTTTCTGGTATAGACGCCGGTGAGCAATGGCAGGCCGCAATGGATCAAGGAATTAAATTGGCAGAACCGACTTACCCGCACCTCCTCGCACCCCTCGATCTCGGCTTTACTACCTTGAAGAACCGGGTGCTGATGGGCTCGATGCATACTGGACTGGAGGACGGCAATCAGCACGACCGGCTTGCCGCCTATTTCACTGAACGCGCTCGCGGCGAGGTTGGACTGATCATTACAGGTGGCTACGCCCCGAATCGCGCCGGCTGGGTGAAGCCCTTCGCGGGCAAGATGACTACCCGTAGCGAAGCACGCAAGCACCAATTGGTTACCGACGCCGTACACGCTGCAGATGGCAAGATCGCCATGCAAATTCTGCACGCCGGCCGCTACGCCTATCATCCACTGCCCGTCGCACCGTCGCGTATTCGCTCGCCGATAACGCCGTTTACGCCACGTGCATTATCAACATCCGGTGTCGAAAAACAGATCGAAGATTTCGTGCACTGCGCGATGCGAGCTCGCGAAGCCGGCTACGATGGCGTTGAGATCATGGGCTCGGAAGGCTATTTCATTAACGAGTTCCTGGTCACTCATACCAATCAGCGCAGCGACAAATGGGGCGGTGAGTTTTCGCAGCGCATGCAGCTACCTATCGAAATCGTGGCGCGCACGCGCGAGGCAGTCGGCAAAGATTTCATTATTGTCTACCGCTTATCGATGATCGATCTGATTCCGGATGGCAATAGCTGGGCCGAAACCGTTCAGCTTGCGAAAGGTATAGAGAACGCTGGCGCGACAATCATCAATACCGGCATAGGCTGGCACGAGGCGCGCGTACCGACGATCGCTACGTCGGTACCACGCGGCGCCTTCACCTGGGTTACGAAAAAAATGAAAACGGAGGTGAACATTCCATTGATCACCTCTAATCGGATCAACTTGCCCGCCACAGCCGAGCAAATACTCGCGGATGGCTGTGCCGATATGGTTTCACTCGCACGACCCCTGCTTGCCGACCCGGAGTTTGTCAGCAAGGCACGTGCCGGTCGCGCGGACGAGATCAATGTCTGTATCGCCTGCAACCAGGCCTGCCTTGACCATACGTTTGCGAACAAGATGAGCACCTGCCTCGTCAACCCTCGCGCCTGTCACGAAACCGAGCTGAACTACCCGAAAACAGCAGCGCCCAAACGCTTCGCGGTGGTGGGCTCAGGGCCAGCAGGTCTTTCGGCGTCACTGGTGCTTGCAGAACGCGGTCACAACGTCGATTTGTATGAAGCCGCCGCCGAGGTTGGCGGCCAGCTGAACATGGCAAAGGTCATTCCCGGCAAAGAAGAGTTTCGCGAGATGCTGCGTTACTACAAACGTCAGCTGGAACTGAAGAACGTGCAGGTACATCTCAACACCCGTGTCGATGCCGAGACATTGAAATCCGCAGGCCATGACGAGGTCATCATTGCCTCCGGCGTATTGCCACGGGATCCGAAGATCGATGGCCAGGAGCATCCGAAAGTGCTGAGTTACATTGATGTATTGCGCGGGCGCGCGCCGGTCGGCAAGCGCGTAGCCATCATCGGCGCGGGCGGCATCGGTTTTGACGTAGCGGAGTTCCTTATTCACGAGGGCAATTCACCGACTATGGATCTTGACGAGTGGCTGATGGAATGGGGTGTTGTTGATCCGGCAACCGCGCGCGGCGGCATAGCCATTGATCGCGCCAAACCGGAGCCACCGCAACGTGAAATCACCTTGCTGCAGCGCAAAGCGGGCAAGCACGGTGCGAATCTCGGCAAAACCACAGGCTGGATTCACCGCGCCACATTGAAGATGAACGATGTGCGCATGCTGGGCGGGGTCAACTACGAACGAATCGGCGACGAAGGCCTGCTCGTTAGTCACGGTAAAAATCGTGAAGACCCTACCTGGCTCGATGTTGACAACATCATCATGTGCGCAGGCCAGGTACCGCTGCGTGAATTGCAGGAACCACTGGAATCCAACGGCATGCGCGTCCATGTAATCGGTGGCGCTGACCTCGCAACCGAACTGGATGCGAAACGCGCTATTGATCAGGGCAGCCGACTGGCAGCCGAGCTCTAGAACCGCATCGCCGGCGCGCTGCTCAACGCCATGAACGAACCGGAGGCAAGCCTCCGGCACGTCGATGACGCGCTCGACATCTGTGCTGCCTCGTTGCCCGAGGGACATTGGCTGGTTGCCAGCATTAACAGCGTGCGCGGCGAAGCGCTGATGCTGCAGGGAGACTTGGACACTGAATGGTTATTCCGAACTCGTGGCAGTCTTCCCGGATGACCGCATTACGGTTAACGCTCTGCGCAGGCTGGTTCGCTACTACGCGTTGCAGGGAAACAGCGAACTGCGCGATCAGTATCAGCAGTTACTGTCGGCCGTACGTCCCGACCCCACCTAGACAGGCATCGGCAAGCCGCCAGATCAATCGTGCGCAAGCAGTCCCTCCCGGTCGAGCACGCAAGGGCGTGTTTATTGTCGAAAAAGTGGGATTTTGTGGCCTGACGCCGCTTGCAGGCGTCGCCGGATCGCGACACTTGCCCAAAAATCGCATCGGGTGCAAGTTAGCCGCCGGTATTAATGCTTTGGAGATTCCAAGATGTTTGAGCGCGGTAAAAAAGATGACGAATCCAGCAGCGATATGGATACAACTTCGGCCCCTGGCCAAAACAGAAACGTGACAGCAGGTTCGCGCCCCAGCAGCCGCAGCGGCGAAGTCGCTGTGATCGGTCAGTCCATCCAGATCAATGGCGATCTGCGCGGCAATGAAGACCTGCGCATTGAAGGCGATGTCAGCGGCACGGTAGAGCTGAAAGACAGCAATCTGACGATCGGCAAGACGGGCAAAGTGCGCGCCGACGTCTACGCCAAATCGATCGCTGTGGATGGCACGACCGAAGGTGATCTCTACGCCACCGAGCGGGTAATCGTGCACGTGAATGCCAACGTACGCGGCAATATCACCGCGCCGAGAGTGGCTCTTGAAGAGGGAGCTCGCTTCAAGGGCTCCATAGAGATGGATCCTTCTGCAGTTGAGAAAGCGCTGGGCAAAGTCAATATGCAGGAGTCGGTCAAATCCACCGTCAACGGTCGGGATGCAAAGACCACGACACCGAACAAGGACCTGTCTGCCGGCAGCCATAAAACTGCTGGTGCCCCATAAGCTACACAGCCTCGACTATGGGTCGCGCGACAGCGCGGCCGCCGCTTGAAACGAGCAGCGAACTTAACGCGCCGCTATTTCGTTTGCTTGCGGATCAACTCGGCGATGGCTCGCGTCGCGTTGTACTTGATCTCGGCGCGGCGTCTACGTCCATGCTATCAATGCTTGGGCGTTCGCCGTGCCGGGTCGAGATCGCTGACCTTATGCGTGCCGATGAGGTTGCACGACTCAATGCTGCCGAGCCGGAGGACATGGCGTTTTTAGCTGAGTCGTTGTTACCGCGACATGACCCCAGCTACCCAGTTGATATTGTTTTGTGCTGGGACTTACCGAATTACCTGCAGCCGATCGCGCTGTCTGCGCTGATGAAAGCTATCGTGACACGCTCGCGGCCGGGAGCGATCGCACATGCACTGGTCGTCTACTCCGAGCGCTCAATGCCAGAACAGCCAGCACGTTTTGTACCGGTTGATGGCTACCGTCTCGCTAATCGCTCGACCAGCTCATCCGAGATCGCTGCGCCGCGCTTCACCTCCGAGGCCTTGAACCAGCATATGGGCGGATTCACCATCGACCGTGTTCGCCTGCTGGCCAACGGCATGCAGGAGTATTTGTTCTGCCTCGCCGAGTAGCGCGTCTGCTTGCTCGCTAACTTCCGTTACTCTAACGTTAGTGTCCTGTCCGACTAATTCCCGCTCGCGAGGAGACACGCCATGGGACGCTGGCGCCCACCAGCCCCGAAGTCGTCTGCGTATATTACGGCAGCAGGATTTGCCGCATTGCAGGACGAAGTGAAAGCGCTTTGGCTACGCCGCCGCGACGTTGTTAAAGCGCTCGCCGCAGCCGCCGCGGAAGGCGATCGTTCGGAGAATGCCGAATACATCTACCGCAAGAAAGAACTTGGCGGGCTGGACCGGCGCATTCGTTATATCCAGAACCGTCTTCCCGCACTCACGATAGTTCGCGAATTCGCGAACAACGACAGCATTTTCTTTGGTGCGACGGTGGAATTGCTCGAGGAAACGGGAGAAACCCACCACTATCGGATCGTCGGGCCGGATGAGGCAGACGCGAAATCTGCCGCGATCAGCATGGACTCAGCACTGGCGAAAGCGTTGCTGAAAAAGCAGGTTAACGATGTTGTGGCCATAACGACGCCGGACAAGACGACGACAATGACCGTAGTGTCCGTAAGCTACGAATAACAACCCTCGAACATTGCATTTAGCCTGGTGCTTTTCACACCACATCGGCGACGCAACTAGATCGTGCTTTCAAGCTCACTGACAAAGCGACGAATGCGCGCGGCGTTAGCACCGACGTCACTGCGACCAACACGCGACTTTGAGCGAATGTCGAGCTCGCTGCTGTCGCCCATGCCAACGATGCGAATGACCACATCGTCTTTGAAGCCAAACCACAAGGTCGTGGCCGTTGCTTCAATTCGACCTTCTTCAGGCGCTTCAGCAACGATTTCCCAGCCCATAGCCTCCGCCGACTTAAGTGCCGCACCGAATGCCTCGCCCGCTGGCTTGTTGAGCCGCACGGTTTGAATATCGGGATAAGCCTCGCGCTGCTGTTTTGCGATCTCCTCGCCCATGTATTCAGGCGGGTTACGCGCATCGGCGCGTTTTGCCAGGATTGCGACAAATGCAGGCGGGTTCACCGTATTGGTTGTGATGTCATGTATCGCGGGTACGGATCGGGCGGTCCGATAACTGCTGTACGGAACCCACGCGGTTGCCAGGCCAACCAGCAACGCGCCAGCAAGAACGCCAGTATTGCCCGTCCGAGTTTTCGGAATCAGCAACATGATAAGAGCGACGGCAGCGGCTCCAGCACCAAGATACAGCGCCCAGCGCAGCAGCAGGAAACCCGTACCGAAGGGCCACAGACCGAATCTGGATCCTGGGCCAGCGGCGGCGAGCAGCAGCGCCGCGACAACAGCAACGAGCAGTACGAGCTTCGTGATTTTCATGATCAACCCGGCGTTTGGAGTGAGGTACGCAGGATATGCTTTTGCTGCCCGAAGTTCGACCCCGCCTGCCAGGTTAATCCGTAGTCAGGGTAATACTTTCAATGGTCAGGTCGAAGTTCGAGCCGGTATCGTCGCCATCCGCCGATATCCACAGCCCAAGGGCCTTCACTGGAGCCGGAAACTCGTAGTTCATCTCGAAGCGGCCGGGACCTTGCAGGTGCACGACCCGGTTCTCGGTTAGCAATTCGCTCAAGGGATGGGTACGTGTAGTACCCAGCAGGCCGGCTTGCTGGGTGGTCGACAGGAAGTTGATGCGGCGCACACCGCTGCCCTTTGGCGCGAGGAGGAACAATTGCTTGATCCAATCGGCCGCGATTCGTCGCTTCAACCAGTTGAGAGTCTGATCACCAGCCTCCACCACGCCGAATTTCAGGACGAAATCATCGGCATTCTCATCGCCCTGGGTGAGGCCTTCCGGAATGCGCAATTCGCCTTGCCAGCTGGCAACGAGCTTAATGCCCGTAATTTGCAGGGGCGTCTCGAAACCATAGATAAGTGGGCTCGCCGAGCCGCGGACGCCGATATTCAACGCACCGTTATCGATGGCAACCTCGTTCGGACGAATTTTGTTGAACGACAAGACCGTCCAGCCTGCGAGGTCATTGACCGGCACATCCACTGCCGCGACGGGCGCCGCCGACAGCAGAACAAAACAAACAACTAGCAGATTGCGCATGAACATCCCTTTATCAATATCTCATGAGGCTACCCAGACCGGCGCATGCGCCGAAACATCACCGGGCGCATTCCTCCAGCTTCCGCGAAAAATCGAGCGATGGCCATGAATCTGTTGTTTTCTGTAACAAAATACGGGCTCGACCGGTTTATATAGGTGCGAGCAGCACCTAGACTGAGATAATCGCGTGGGCTGCTGAATACGAATTAGAACCACGGCCGCCAGGAAACCGCTAATCATGTTATTCCTCAGTTCATCACTGTCGTGCGCAGCACGAATCGGCGCAAGCGTTCTCGTGCTGTTGTTCACAAGCGGTGCAATAGCGGCAAACGTCGATGTTGCCGTCAGCGCCGGCGACGGCAGTACTGCAACCAATACGGCCGTGACCTTGCGAAACTCGCTGACCGGGTTCGAATCGATCAGCAACAGCAATGAAGCAGGCCGCGCGCGTTTTTCTGCCGTACCGTCAGGGCCGGGCTACTCGGTCGTTGTCGATGGCATAGAAGTGGCTAGTGAGATTCGTCTGCGCAGCAACGAGTCCCGTGCGCTTGCAGTTCGTATGGTCGATAACATTACGGTCAGCGGCCAGCGCACCGCCCTTGCAATCAATGCCCTGGATGCGGAAGTCAGCGCCAGCCTTAACCGCCGCGAACTGGAGTCGCTACCCATAGAAGCTCGTGATCTGTCACGCGCTCTCATTCGCTTGCCCAATGTAGTACCCGCCACCGGCTTTTTCCCGGAATCCCCGACGGTCTCCATTAACGGCGCCAACGGTCTGTTCACGCAATACCTGATCGATGGACTCGACAACAACGAGAATTTTCTCGGTGGACCCAAGTTTCCCATCTCAACCGGCGCTGCATCGGACGTAACCGTGCTGGCGTCGTCGTATTCAGTTGAATACGGACGTACCGGCAATGGCGTGGTCAATGTGACGCCGCGCTCCGGCAGCAATGAATGGTACAGCGAACTGTTCTATCTCGTGCGCCCCGGCGCTTCGGTCGATGCATCCTCACCGTTTGCCAACCGCGATCTGTCCGGCAATGCCGTGCGCGATGGCTTTCGGCGTGACCAGTACGGATTTTCGCTTGGCGGCCCGATTGCCGAGGATCGTACTTTCTTCTTCGCGAATCTCGAGTACACCCGTGATGACAAGGACAACCTGTTGTCGTCACCGGCACTCGGTGTGAACGATACGGTACGAGGCCAGAATGAATCGTTACTCGCATCTCTCAAACTGGATCACCGCCTGAATGACGACTGGCAGTTGTCATTTCGCGCCAACCTGGGTGATATCGGCATAGAACGACAGGGCGGCGGTCTCGAAGGTGGCGTTACGTTTCCATCAGCAGGCTCCACGCAACAACGTGATTCACTGCTTACCGCCATTTCTGCGGTTTACGACACTGAACGTTTTACGTCCGAAACCCGTTTGCTTTACAGCACGTTCGATTGGGACTATGCACAGCCCTTCGCGAATAGTGATCCGCAGGTCGTGGTCGAATCCAGCGACGGTCTCACCGCCGCGATTCTCGGCCACCCCGGTTTTGCCTTTGCCGAGAGCGAAGAGTCGCTACAGCTGCAACAGAACCTCACCTGGCTTAGTGGCGTACACGCGTTCAAGTTGGGCGTTGATGCCATGCATTCTGACTTCAGCCTCGCCGGCGGCGGCAATGCACGCGGGAACTACCGCGTGCGTCTGACTGACGCCGAGTTTGCGGCTGTGCGTAACCTGAATCGCGGCGTGGCGCTTGGCATTAACGACATCCCGGCGACCGCAGAAGTCATCGACTACGCGGTTGAGCTACGTCCCGCCCGCTTCGGTGATGTGCAAAACCAGGTGTCGTTATACTTCGAAGACCAGGTCAGCCTGTCGCAAGACCTTACCCTTACCGCCGGCATCCGCTGGGATTACGACAGCCTCACCGAAGCAGGGTCGGGCTCAGCCGATAACGACAACATCGCGCCGCGCCTCGCGCTCAATTACAGTGCCACCGACCGTTTATCATTTCGCGGGGGCGCCGGCATGTTCTATGAGCGCATTCCGTACACGATCCTGTCAGATGCGCTGCAACAAAACACGACGTCGAGCGCTTTCCGTAACCAGCTTTCGGCACTTGCTGCTGCAGGACGCCTGCCCGCCGATATCGACCCCGTACAACTCACCTTTGACGGCAACCTGAGTGTTAACCCCGCCTGCCCTGACGGCTACCTGCAATGCCCGACGCCGGACGAGGTGAATAATCTGCGCGACACCGCTGTATCGAACGAACGCCGAATTCTGAATCCGGACGGGCTCGACAGCCCGTACACGGTGCAACTCTCAGCCGGAGTGCAGTGGCAGTTCAATGACAACTGGCTAGCTTCCGCGGACTTTCTTTACTATCGCGGTCACCAGCAACTCAGGCTTCGCGACCTGAATGCACCGAGCCCGTTTTCGCCGAATCTCGATAACCTGACAGATGCCAACATCGCCACCTTGCGGGCCTTGCCCAGCAATGCCGAACGGCGCGCGCTCGCAGAGTCTCTCGGACTCATTCGCAGCCAGTCTGCTGCGGATGCGACCCGCCCGGTGGCCCCGGTCGCCGGGGGAGCACGCCAGATAGTGGTGTCAGAAACAGCGGGGGCCTCGCGTTACAAGGCTATGAACCTTACTCTTGAGAAACCGGCGGCTGGCGACACCTGGGGATTATTGATGACGTACACGCTTTCCGAGCTGACCAACAACACGGATGACCTCAACTTTCGCTCGGCGAATTCAAACAGTTTCGATGATGAATGGGGTCCGTCGGTTAACGATCGCCGCCACGTCATTTCGTCCGTGCTTTACTGGTACCCGATTGACACGGTAACGATTTCCGTTGCCGGCCAGTTCGAATCGGGACAACCGATTAACCTGATTCCGGATACCAGCATCTACGGCACCACCGATCTGAACGGCGACGGCGCATCCTTCACTGACGCGTACCTCGGCAACTCGGATCGTGCGCCGGGCGTATCCCGTAATGCCGATCGACTGCCGTGGTCAGCGACTGTCGATCTCGGTCTGCGCTATGAGCCGGGTATCGGTGATGGTCGTCTTACGGTATCGGCTGACATCTTCAACCTGCTCAACCGTGAAAACCTCTCCGGGTTCGCGAACTCGGCAACGCAGTCCAACCAGATCCAGGTGTTTGGCCAGTCCTTTGCGCAGCGCAATGCCGGTCCACCGCGGCAGTTCCAGTTCGGATTGCGCTACCAGTTCTGATGCGGGCATCGGGCCAGAAGCTGCTCCTTGTTCTGCTGCTGGTATTCCCTCTCGCGCGTCCTGCACATACCCAGTCAGACGACTGGCATGCCGTCGTCGCCGAAGCGCGCGGGCAAACGGTTTACTTCAACGCCTGGGGTGGCGACCTTGCGATCAACCGCTATGTCGAATGGGCAGCGATGCGCCTGCGTGACGAATACTCGATCGAGCTGCAGCATGTACGCGTCACTGACATTGCCGAAACCGTAAGCCGCATCATTGCGGAGCGCAGTGCCGGACGCGACCGCGGTGGCTCCGTTGATCTCGTGTGGATCAACGGAGAAAACTTCGCGGCACTGAAGTCGGCCGGCTTGCTATACGGCCCGTGGGCGCGGCAACTGCCCAATGCGGCGTACATCAACTGGGCAGGCAACCCGACGACCCTTATTGACGGCTCGCTTGCAACGGAAGGTTATGAATTGCCATGGGGTACTGCGGCGCTGACTCTGTTTTTCGACAAGACGCGCGTCGACGGCATGCCTGCGAATCCTGAGGATCTGTTGAGCTGGATTGAACAGCACCCGGGTCGCTTCAGTTATCCGCAACCGCCATCATTTCTCGGCAGTGCTTTTTTGAAACAGATGCTGCTGGCGCTTAGCGACAATAAGGAACCCTTGTATGCACCGGCCGGCGCAGACTTCGCGGCGCTGAGTTCACCACTGTGGCACTGGCTCGACCGCGCTCATCTGAGCATGTGGCGCAGCGGCCGGCTGTTTCCGCATAGCGGCCCGGCGCAACGCGATCTGCTGGCTGTCGGCGAGCTGGACTGGATGCTGTCTTTCAATCCGGCGGAAGCAAGCCGTGCTATCCGCCAGGACGAACTGCATGACAATATAGGCGCGCTGCAACTTGATGCAGGCGCACTGGCCAATAGTCACTTTCTCGCAATCCCCTACAACTCTGCGGCAACGGCAGGCGCCCGGGTCGTTGCCAATTTCCTGGTCTCGCCCGAAGCGCAAGCACGCAAGGCGGACGAGCGTTACTGGGGCGATCCAACCGTGTTGGATATTGCCAGCCTGGACTCGCAGGAACGCGCCTACTTCGACGCGCTGGAATCAGGCCCTGCAACGCCACCGTCCGGCGAGCGCTTCCTGGCCGAACCGCATGCGAGCTGGACCGCGCTGCTGGAGCAGGCCTGGCTCAAGCGCTACGTCCGCTGAATGATGTCCCGGACTCTACTCAAACGCCCATCCATAGTGTTGCTGCTATGCATATCGGCGGTGCCAACAATGGCAGGGCTCGTCGCCGCATTGTGGGTCGGTCTCGATGCACCGGCCTTGTCACGTATTTTGGCGACACCGGGTATCGGCCTGTCCGTCGCGTCATCGCTCTGGACCGGCAGTATCGCGACCGCCTGTGCGCTGCTGCTTGCACATCTTGCGATCGCACTCGCGGTCAGCGGCAACTGGCAGCGACGCCTGAATGCAATGACGTTGCCACTGCTCGCGATGCCGCACCTTGCGATCGGCATCGGGCTCGCGCTGGTACTGGCACCATCGGGCGTGTTGCTGCGGGTGTTCTCGCCGTGGGCTACCGGCTTCGAGTTGCCGCCCGATTGGCTGATCGTCAATGATCCGGCTGGTCTGTCTTTGCTGGTCGGCCTGGTTCTGAAAGAAACCGGCTTTCTCGTCATGGCACTGGGGGCAGCGCTTGGGCAAGTACCCTCAGCGAGATTGCAGATGCAATCGGCTACGCTGGGCTACGGTCCGCTGAAGAGTTGGCTGACAACCGTCGCACCGGCACTGCAACAACAGATTCGCCTGCCGCTTGCGGCCGTCTTCGTATTCGGTATTAGCAATGTCGAGATGGCGATCCCGCTTGGCCCGGACTTGCCACCAACATTTTCTGTGTTGCTCTGGCGCTGGTTTACCGATCCGGACCCCACAATTCATGCACAAGCCTACGCGGGCACGCTGCTGCTGTTCGTGCTCGGCATCGCTGCCATCGTTGCAGCGGCGGTTCTTGGCAGGCTGGTGCGCAGGCTATTGCGTATTTCCGCCGAGAGCGGCACTCGCCGTCACACAGAACGGCCCGTGCGCCGGCTGATCGGAATCGTTCTCGCCGCCGGCTTCACACTCGGCTTGTTGTCTATTGTGGCGATCGGCTTGCGTGCGTTTTCCGGGCAGTGGCGATTCCCAACGTTGTTGCCGGACCGCAGCTCGCTGGATGTTTGGACGGATGTTGCCGCACTGTCTGCAAGTGTTGCCGGAACAACGCTTGCCCTGGCAGCGGCGACAGCCCTACTCGGCGTAGCACTGGTCCTGCCTGCTGCCGAAGGTTGCAAACAATCTGCGAACACGCGACGCCAGGTCGGCGCCTGGTTATTCCTGCCGCTGCTACTGCCGCAGATGACGTTTTTGTTTGGCGTACAGGTTTTGCTCATCCGTCTGCGCATCGATGGCACGTTCGTCGCCGTGCTCTGGAGCCACCTTATTTTTGCTTTGCCTTACCTGTGGGGTCTTTTGGCGCCTGCGCGCGCTGCGATCGATCCTCGCTTCGATCAGGTCGCGGCAACCCTCGGCGCTTCCCCTGGTAGACGCTGGCTCACCGTCACTGCGCCGCTGTTGGCGCGGCCCACTCTGCTGGCACTGGCGCTCGCGGCTTCGGTGAGCGTGGCACTCTATTTACCCACCTTATTTGCCGGCGCCGGTCGCATTGCGACAGCCGCCAGCGAAGCCGCCGCAGCCGCGGGCTCCGGCAATCTGCGCCTCGCGGCAGCGCATGCGATACTGCTCGCCGTGATTCCGCTGTGCATCTTTGCCATTGCTTACATTGCCGGTGCCATGCTCTTTCGGCAGCGTCGGGGTGTGCCGCGATGATGGCATTGGACATTAAGAATCTTTCGTTACGCATCAATGGCAGCGCGTTGTTCGCGCCGCTGTCACTGCGTGTGGAGCCAGGCACGGTTACCTCTGTTATCGGCGCCAGTGGCGCCGGCAAGTCCAGCCTGCTGAATTATTTGTGCGGCATCTTGCCACCGGAGATTTCCGCGGAGGGTTCGGTGCGTTTAGGTAGCGAAGATTTAAGCGAACTACCACCACAATCGCGGGGACTTGGCAGATTGTTCCAGGACCCGTTGTTGTTTCCTCATCTCGATGTCGCCGGTAATCTTTTGTTCGGCTTGCGCGCAGGCAACTCACGACGAGTACGCCGTGAACGCGTTGCTGCCGCACTCGCCTCAGTCGGTCTGGACGGCTTTGCAGAACGTGATCCCGCCACGTTATCCGGTGGTCAACAAGCGCGCGTTGCCTTGTTGCGTGTATTGCTCGCGGAACCCCGCGCTCTTCTGCTCGACGAACCGTTTCGCTCACTTGATGACGATAATCGCAGGCTGGTTCGTGAGCTCGTATTTGCCGAGGCGAAGCAACGCGAGTTGCCAACACTGCTGGTCACCCATGACCAGGAAGACGTGATAGCCGCGGGTGGCGCCGTGATCCGGTTGCAGACGCCTCGGCAACGTGACACAGCCAATGCTTGATACCCGTGTTCGCCCATTGATTGACCCACCGCTCAACGCTGCTGCTCGTTTTCTGGCGCGGCGCGGCGCGAACGCCAACACAGTATCCCTAGTTGGGCTCGGTGTCGGTCTGCTGGCTGCCGTCGCTATCGCCCTGCAGTGGTTTGCAGCGGGCTTCGCGTTGATCATCGCCAACCGGATCATCGACGGCCTTGATGGCGCGGTCGCTCGCGCTACGGCCGCGACCGACCGCGGTGGCTATCTCGATATCGTGGTCGACTACGTGTTCTATGCCAGCATTCCGCTCGCGTTTGCGCTGGCCAACCCGCTTGCGAATGCGCTCCCTGCTGCTGCCTTGCTCGCCGCTTTCTGCCTGACCTGTTCGAGTTTTCTCGCGTTCGCGGCCATCGCCGCGAAACGCGGTATCGAGACCGCGGCGCACGGCCGTAAATCTTTCTTCTACTCGACCGGCATTATCGAAGGTACCGAGACTATCGTCTTTTTCCTTATCGTAGCCGCAGTACCGGCTTGGTTTCCCCCGCTCGCGTGGTGTTTTAGTGGTCTGTGCGTACTCACAGCAGTACAACGTTCCGCGCTGGCCATGAAGATCTTCTGATTGCTCGTCAACTGGGCCGCGAATCAGCGTACGCTGTGAAATAAAAGACGATCGCTACCGGTCAGTTCAAGCTGACCAACAACACAAAAATACAACCGGAGTCCGTAGTGCCAAAAAATGTCGGCAAACTTGTCCTCTTATTCATCGTCGCGATCGCAATTGGCTCATTCTTTGCTTTTGACCTGCAGCAGTACTTCTCGCTGACAGAGCTAAAGCAGCAACGCGATTCGCTCGCCGCACTGGCCGAATCCAGGCCCGTCCTGTTCATTGGTGGCTACTTCGTCATTTATGTCCTGATTGCTGCCTTGTCACTGCCGGGGGCGGCCATACTCACACTTGCCGGCGGCGCTGTTCTTGGTTTGAGCGTCGGTACGATCGTCGTGTCATTTGCGAGCAGCATTGGCGCGACGTTCGCGTTTCTTGCAGCACGCTTCCTGTTTCGCGACAGCGTCCGGAAACGATTCAAAGAGCGCCTGCAACGCATAGACGACGGCGTAGAGAAGGACGGCGGCTTTTATTTATTCTCGCTGAGACTGGTACCGGTTTTTCCGTTCTTCGTCATCAACCTTGTCGCCGGTCTCACACCACTGAAGACCTGGACATTTTACTGGGTCAGTCAACTCGGCATGCTGCCCGGCACGCTGGTATACGTAAATGCAGGCACGCAACTTGGCCAGATCTCATCGGCCGGCGATATACTGTCGCCATCCCTGATCGGCGCATTCGTGCTGCTTGCTCTGTTGCCCTTTATTGCACGCTGGGGCCTTGCCTGGGTGCAGGCGAGACGCGTTCGTGCTCGCTTTAACCGGCCCAAAAAGTTCGACTACAACCTGATTGTTATCGGTGGCGGTTCAGCCGGGCTGGTCACGGCCTATATCGCTGCGGCGATCAAATCCAAGGTCGCGCTGATCGAGCGCAACAAGATGGGTGGCGAGTGCCTGAATACGGGTTGCGTGCCGAGTAAAGCGCTACTCAAGAGCGCCGGCCTCGTAGCTGCAGCACGCGACAGCGCAAAGCTTGGCATTCGCAAGATGGAGGCGGAGTTCGATTTTAAAGACGTCATGCAGCGCGTGCACGATGTGATCGCCACTATTGAGCCACACGACTCTGTTGAGCGCTACGAGAAGCTCGGCGTCAATTGCATTGCAGGCGAGGCGAAAGTGGTCTCACCGTGGGAAGTCGAGGTCGATGGCAAGCGCTTGTCAGCCAGGGCCCTGGTCATCGCAACCGGTTCGCAACCAGTAGTGCCTCCCATCAAAGGTCTCGATAACATCGACTTTCTCACCAGTGACACCTTGTGGGATCTGCAGGAACAACCGAAGAAGCTGGTGGTGCTGGGCGGCGGCCCGATTGGCTGTGAGTTAACCCAGGCTTTTTGCAGACTCGGCAGCGACGTCACCGTGGTTGAGATGGCATCGCAGCTACTTGGACGCGAAGACCCCGACGCCGCCAACGCCGTGCTCGAGTCATTGCGTGATCACGATGGCGTGAACGTCGCACTGTCTACCAAGGCAATCCGCTGCGAAGGCAACGGCAGCAGTGGCACCCTGGTATGCGAACAGGATGGCAAGGAAGTGCGCTTCGAGTTCGACCAATTGTTGCTGGCACTCGGTCGCAGAGCCAATTCGGACAGCACCGGTGTCAAGGATATCGGTGTCGAGATCGCAAAGAACGGCACGATTGCGACGGACCCGTACTTGCGCACGAACTACCCCAGTATTTCAGTTTGCGGAGACGTTGCCGGCCCGTACCAGTTCACCCATGTTGCCGCGCACCAGGCCTGGTATACAGCCGTTAATTCCTTGATACGGCCGTTCTGGTCTTTTCGCGCTGACTACAGCGTGATTCCCTGGAGTACCTTTACCAGCCCCGAAGTTGCTCGAGTGGGCCTGAATGAAACAGAAGCAGCGGAGCGCGGAATCGAGGTAGAAGTGACGCGCTACGGCATCGACGATCTTGACCGGGCGATTACCGACAGCGAAGCACACGGCTTCGTTAAGGTTTTGACCAAACCTGGCAGTGACAAGATACTGGGCGCCAGCATCGTCGGCGCGCATGCCGGCGAACTCATAGCGGAATTCGTACTGGCCATGAAACACGGTCTGGGCCTGAACAAGATCCTTGGCACGATCCACATCTATCCAACGATGATGGAAGCGAACAAGTACGTCGCCGGCAACTGGAAACGAGCGAACCAGCCGGAGAAACTGTTGCGCCTCGTTGCACGGTTCTTTGCCTGGCGCCGAGGCGGTGCAACAGCACAGGATGATGCGTGACCCTGTCAGCATGGTTGCTGGAGAATGAACCGCAGGTGCGGTTAGCCATTTTTCTGTCCGTTTTCGCTGTCCTGATCATCCTGCAAACAGTACTGCCGCGCCGCGCAGTGCCGGGCGGCTGGACGCGTTCCGTAACCAACTTGTCGCTCGTCATTATCGGCACGCTGATACTGCGCGTTGCTTTCCCGTTGCTGGCATTCGATCTGGCGATTCGCCTGGCGGCCGACGGCAGTGGGCTAAACAGCTTGCAGCCAGGCTGGATAGCAGTGGTGCTTGGTATTTTACTACTGGATTTCGCCATCTACTGGCAGCACCGAATTATTCACAAAGTCCCGTTGCTTTGGCGCCTGCATCGGGTCCATCACGCCGATACCGGCTTCGATGTCACGACAGCGGTGCGCTTCCATCCGGTCGAGATTGCTTTTTCGATGGCAATCAAGCTCGGGCTCATTGCGGCATTCGGCGTCCCGGCTCTGGCCGTGTTGCTGTTCGAGATACTGCTAAGTGCCGGCGCATTGTTCACGCATGCCAACATCCGCTTGCCTGCCAACATTGATAAGGGCGTACGCTGGCTGCTGGTTACGCCCGACATGCATCGCATTCATCACTCTGTGCATCCGGATGAAACTAACAGCAATTTCGGCTTTCACCTGTCGCTGTGGGACCGGATATTTGGCAGCTATCGCGCCGCGCCCCGCGATGGGCACACCACCATGCAGATCGGCCTGCACGAATTCCGTGAAGCCGGTGACCAATCGCTGTGGGCCTTGCTCATCAATCCGTTTCGGAAAAAGTAGACGACACCGATTGCCGAACTCCTCACAGGTTTGTAGCGATGTACCTGCCACTCGCAACAGCCGTTAACGTGTTAGCTGGGATTCGCTGAGGCTGTCTGCGAGGTAGTCGATAAACACGCGCACTTTCGGCGCAAGGTTTGCCCGACTTGGGAATACGGCGAAAATAGAACCCGGCGCTGGCTCATAGCCGGGTAACAAGCGTACGAGTTTGCCCTGTGCCAATTCGTCGGTGATGAACAACTCGGGAAAGTGCACGATTCCCAGGCCGTCGAGCGCCGCCTGTTTCAGGGTTTCATCGCTGTTGCAGCGCAGGTTGCCGCGTATGCGGACGCTGCTGACGTCGCCTTTGGGGTCATTGAAATGCCACTCGCCCGGCGTCCGATCAAGACTGTAGGTCAGGCAATTGTGATCGCGAAGATCTGCGGGCAACAGCGGTTCACCGCGTTTCGCGAGGTAGCCAGGTGCAGCGACCGTGACGAGCGCCGAGGTCGCGAGCCGGCGCGCTACCATCGAACTGCTGCTGAGTGTCGTAATGCGAATGCCCACATCGAAGCCGCCCGCCACCATGTCGACAATGCGATTGTCGAGGTCGAGCTCGAGCTCGATATCCGGGTAGCGACGCAGGAACTGCCCGATCACCGGCACCAGGAATGTCGAACCAAAGTAGACCGGCGCGGTTACCCGCAGCTTGCCGCGTGGCTGGCCGGCGAGTTCCATGACCGCGCCTTCGGCGGAACTGATTTGCTCCAGCGCACCGGCGGCACCGTCGTACAGCGCCGAACCCGCTTCGGTCAGGGTGAGCCGGCGGGTCGTGCGATGGAGCAAGCGGCTGCCGAGTCGCCGCTCGAGCCGGGCAACGTACTTGCTGACCGCCGCCTTGGACATCTCCAGCACCTCAGCCGCCGCGGTAAAGCTCCCGCTTTCAACGACTTGTACGAATACGGCGACGTCGGTCAGGGTATTCATCGGCAACCTTTGTTCACGTGGGGAAACAATATATTTCGATTTAGGTAGATTATCAATCAAACGTGAACCGTTACTCTGCTGTCCACCAATTGCACAACGTCTTAAGGAGACCGCAATGAGTAACTACGATTTTGAGAAAGCGTTTGAATATTTCAGCGACAAGATGAACTTCACCACCGGCTCGCACGAGCTTGAGGTGCTGGTCAACAGCAAGACGAACCCGGCGAAGTACCAGGTGGTCGATGTGCGCTACCCGGCCGATTTCGCCGCAGGCCATGTGCCGGGTGCGATCAACCTGCCCAAGAACAAGTGGGCGAATGCCAGGGGCCTGAACCGCGACGCTACCGTGTACGTATACTGCTACAACCAGACTTGCCACCTCGCAGCGGACGCTGCAGTGGAACTGGTACGCCAGGGCTTCAAGGTCGTCGAAGTAGAGGGCGGCTGGGACACCTGGCTTAAGAATGGCTACGCCGTCGAACAGACGGCCAAATCGGCATAACGGAGGCGTCATGAACAGGGAAATCCGGGTGGCCTATGCCACCGCACTACTCCGAATTAGCCTCGGGCTGATGTTCCTGGCCCACAGCCTGATTCTGAAATACGGCATTTACACACTGGCCGGCACGGCCGGGTACTTCAGCTCGATCGGTTTACCCGCGTTCCTTGCCTACATCGTCTTTTGGATGGAAGCGATAGGTGGTGTGCTGCTCATCGTGGGCTACCAGTCACGACTGGTGTCGGCGGCCCTGCTACCGATCCTCATCGGCGCAGTCTGGGCACACGCTGGCAACGGCTGGGTGTTCTCCGCTGAGAACGGTGGCTGGGAGTATCCGCTGTACCTGATCGTGTTGTCGGTAGTACAGATACTGCTGGGTGATGGTGGTTTTGCAGTTAAACCCCGGCCCCAGGAATCGCGACAGGAGTCGCCTGCTTACTGACAGTAGCAACACGTCCGGAAAGCATTTGCCCGGCTCTTCCCGAGCCGGGCAACTTTTTGCGAGCTATCAGCATGCGACCGGCAAACCACTATGCAGATCGGTCTGCACGGTCCGCAACAGGATCATCTTCGCCACTGTCCTTGTCCGGCTTCGTGCCGACTATGCCAAAGACGATAC
The DNA here is from genome assembly GCA_037968755.1 of Woeseia sp. Taxonomy (GTDB): domain Bacteria; phylum Pseudomonadota; class Gammaproteobacteria; order Steroidobacterales; family Woeseiaceae; genus Woeseia. The sequence continues at coordinate 15,812 of JBBKWB010000177.1, read as the reverse complement.
CCGCGAGCGCGTTGATTCGCGTCACCCGGAAAATAACCTGCGCGGTGGTTATCGGCCGTACCGGACGCACCTCCCGCAGCCGCGGTATTAACAGGATGGCGACCAGGCCACGCGCCAGCATCGACACTATAAAAACACCGTAAAGCGGGCTGAGCCAGCTGTACGACGTACCGAACAATACTGCCTCGGTGGGTAACATGGCACCGAGAAAACCACCGATAACTGCACCGCAGAAGACGCCACACGCTGCGAGCACATTGTGCACGGCGATGTAAGCGGCACGCCGGTTGGGTGCTATCAGGTCGTAAAGAAAGTTACTCGCGCTCAAGGTGAAGCCGGCCCAGGAGAATCCGCTTAACGCCTGAATGGAAAGCAGATACCAGAAGTCAGTCGAAAACGTCCAGAGCAAAGGCATCAGCGGAATGAACAGCCCGGTAACAGCCAGAATACGTCGGTTGCCAAATACGTCGCTAATTCGGCCCCACTGCGACAAGGTCAGAAATTGCGCGAAAATCGCCATGCCCGTATTGATCGTGAACTGCATGTAGGTGTAGTCAAGATCGCGCAGCATGTAGACCGTGAAGAAGGGTGACGCAATGGCGACCGCAAACTGCATCAGCGCAAAGAACATTGAGAATCGTACGGCATTGGAATCGCGCAGGCGTTGCCACCACTCCCGCCCCTCCGGCAAGTCCAGTGCCGCATGTTGTCGCGGCAGGTCGTGCATTCGGGACAAGTGGTAAACAGACACGATTCGTGCAACACCGGCAATCGAGAACAACACGATGAATCCGGTGAGCGTGTCGCCGCGCTGTGACATGAAATGCAGTATCGATCCACCCAGAAGCAGCGAAACGAATGTAGTAGAGGCAATCCGCCGCGTACGCTGACTGAAGAAACGCCCGCGCTTGCGGGCAGGTACGATATCGCCAAGCAGGCTGGTCCACTGCGGCAGGGCCAGGTGCGCGCCGCTATGGTAAAGAATCACACTGACAATCAGCAACGGGACGGCGTGCTCGGCGAACAACAACGGCAATGTGATGATCGGCAGCCACGCGAAGGCCTGCAAACCTGCACCAGCAAGAATGATCGCACGGCGATGGCCGGTAACATGGCCCAGCCATGCTGAAAGCAGTTGCACCAATGAGGCGAGCAAGGGTGGAATCGACGCCAGCAATCCGATTTGCGGTGTTGTGGCGCGCAGGAAAATGGCGAAAGCAGAAAGGTAAGTTTCACCAAAACCCGTCATCACGGCGAATGCCGACGCATCACGCAGGGAGTGCTTCAGCGATTTCTGGGTTTTTGGGTCGCTGGAAAAAGTTTGCACGGGTCGGTGTGGGCTCTACGAATACTGGCGACCATCATCCTGCATGACTGGCCGCAAATCCATGGCTTAGCTCACGAAACTGTTTTTCGGAAACGACGGCACGGCGGCTGGTGGCGAACTGAGCTTCGCCTAGCGAATCAGCTGGAACTGCTCATCGGCAAGTCCAACCAGTACGCTGTTACCGGCTGTATCCACATGCAGCACGCCGAAACGAGCGTTGGCAAAATCATCCGCCCTGCCTTCCTGGAAGAAATAGGACTCTGCGCCAAGGCTGGCGTCACCATTCCGATCGAGCAGCTTGTAGCGCAGCCGCGCCTCGTCCTGCCGCAACGCACTGCCATCATCCAGGCGCGAGAACGTTGCAACATTGTGCTCGTCAACCTTGACCACGAAGACACCGCGGCCTGGCATGTTGTCAGTCATGCCGGTCGGCGGAAACAGCGTCTGTGCGTAGCGCAACGCCATGTAATCACCCTGCATCAGCGAGCGCGGATCAACCGGACGCAACTCGAGTAACAATGGCCGGCCGTGATCGACAACCTGCTGGCGCTCTGAAATCGTATAGTTGGCGGCACCCAGTACGAGCACCAGGCCGACTACTGCCAACCAACGGGGCCAGTGCTTCATAGCGGCACCGTGCGCGAGTCACTGCGCCGTGCCAGCCACCAAAGGATGAGCAGCACACCGCCAACACCCATCAACAGCAGCGACTTGTCCAGCAGATTCATTTCCAGGCTGTAGTAGTAACGCACAATGAACTGTGATTGCAGTGCGGCACCCAGGAACGCGAACGGTCGCGAGCCAATTACAAACGACAACATCAGAATCAACATTGCGGCGGAGCCGCCGGCTGGTAACAGCAGACAAACGAGTACGGCCGCAACCGCAAACGCAAGTACTTGCCAGTTAGCCCCGTTGTCACCAGAACGTCGCCAGTGCAGGTATACCAGGCCGAGGAATAGCACGATGTGCAGGATCTGCGCGAACAATCCGCCCTGCTGCAGGTCGTCGAGCCACAGGAAGCGGTCCATCGCCAGAATTGCAACAACCGGAAAAGTGAGCAGCAAGGCGACTGCCGTCGGCATGAGATCCCGTCGCGGCGGATACAAAATCAATGCGAGGCCGACCGGCGTTGCCAGGGAAATCAGATCAAATGCGTAATTTGTTTTTGCATCAAACAATGCGGTTACATAGAACCCGATTGCGAGTGCCGCAGCCAGGAACTGCAGAATTTTCTCGTCGGTAACCAGGATTATTGCGAGCAGAACTATGCTCGCTGCCGCGAACCCGGCCCAAAGGCTTTCCACTTCTACTGCGAGACCGCCGCATATCATCGCGCCACCGGCGGCGGCAGTTGCGATGCCAAGTTGCTCTGCGAAAATTCCGCTCGAGCCTTGCCAAAGCATCCATAAGCCGAATGCGAAAAATAATGCTCCGAATACGGCCAGGGCCCCCGGACTCTGTGCATCGAGCAACGAGAATACGAATACCGCACCCAGGGCTATTAGTACCAGGGCCGTAACCCAGGCGCCGATGCCTATGACCCAGCGCACATACCACGGCATCGTGTCGCTACTCATACTCGCCTGCCCCCTGTAGCTGTTTGTGCAGATAGTTAAGCAGCCTGACCACGGCGCTGGTCAGGAATACACACCAGGCACCGAGCAGTAACAGACCCAAAACCGCTGTGCCGGGATCACCTATCTCCAGCACTTCGAAAATCACGCGGCCGCCGACCACCATAGCCAGCAATGACGCGAGGGCGACAACGAGAGCGAGCACAGAGAAGTCCGGCCAGACTTTCAAATACAAGTAGCCTAGCGCCGCAGACACGACCAGGAATACGATAAAACCGGGTAAAGCCGAATCCGTGCTTAGAACGAATGAAAGTGCCACGCCGAACAGCGGCACCATGGACAAGACAATGAGACTGCGTCGGAACCAGTTTCCCTCAAGCCACGCTAACCCGCTCTGTAAACCGATTTCGCGAATGGCCAGGAACAACAGTGGCAGCACTGCAACCAGGGTTGTCAACGACACTTGAGTCATACTGCCGGCTGCAACCAGTACCTGGGCTCCGTACAGGCCGGCAGCCGTCAGGCAGAGTATGATCCACAACAACCAGTGGGCGCTGCTCTTCGAGGCAAGCGCCCAGGGGAGTGTCAGCAGGGTCCAGGCTGCGAACAACTCCCAGACATCGGCGCCCGTTTGGTAGACCTGACCGATGACCGCAAACAGGACCCCGGTAAAAACCGAGGCGGCGATCAGCATGGCCTGGCCAGCAGGTTTTTCCAGACGCAGCAAGAGCGCAGCAGCGAAAGACGTCAGCACTCCAGCCTGCAAAATTCCGAATTTGGTAAAAGGTGGGAGATCTTCCCAGTTGTAGGCAAAGAAAAAGACGACGCCGGCCAGCACGTGTGCCGCGCCGAGGACGAGCAATGCGCGCATCGCCCAACGATGCCAGTAAGTCGCGTCCCGACTATCCTGGACGCGTCGAAGATACTCGGCGGCAGACAGCTCGCCGCCTTGGCGTAGCGCCCTTACCTCGGCGACGGTCATCGGTGTTTGTTGGTCGGCAATCATCGTCCGCTACATCCACAGTGCAGAAACGAGCGTGGATCATCGCCTTTTTCGCGTTCCGCGGCCAGCCTGGCGCTCCGCGGTAAGCAGAGCATGAAAATCGACTGTGATGGCTAGCCCGACCCTCGCCGGCGGGCGTGTATAAAAAAAGGGCACCCAATGGGTGCCCTTTCTCCGTATCTGCCGGTCAGTGCCGGCGCATGCCTAGTTGCGGCACTGGTAGACGATGACGTCGTCAACGTACCAGCCAAACCTGCCGCTGCAACCGTCGTTACCGATATCAAAGCGCAGCCGAATCTTGTCATTGGGCTGAGCATACGGCTCCAGGTTGATGATCGAGCGACCCCAGGTGCCGTCTACTGCACCCGCGTCTGTTCCGGAGAACGACTGTTCGCCGGCGATCGGGTTGGTATTACCCTGCGCCGCCGAGAACAACAGTATGTTGTACGGGTTGTAGACGAAGTCAGTGAAGACGACAAGCTGCCATGGGCCGCCGTTGACACTGATTTTCACGTTGGCGCCGTCCCAGCCGGCTTCCGTCGCTACCCAGTGATCGAACGCCAGCATGAGGCCGTCCTCGTCCTTTTTCTTTCTCTTGGGTACATTGATTACCGGGCTGTCGAGATGCAGTACAGCCGTCTCGTCACCGCCAGGCAGACAAGTGCCTATATTCGGGTCTGCACCAAAGTAGGCGCTACCACTGCGGCCATCCGGAAGAGCGGATGTAACTAACCAATCGCGTTCCGTAAAGTCCGGCGTGGTGCCTTCGTGACTTACCGTCCAACGCATTCCGTTGCCATCGCTGGTGTCGTTACCAACATTGCCATCGTCCTGACGCCTGTGACTTTCGAAGTTGTCACGGAAGACTTTCTTCGCCTCGGTGCCGGGGGCAGCACACAGCGGCGGAGGATTCTGAGCAAGCAATGGCTGGAAACCACACTGAGCCGGCGGCGTACGCAGTTCAACCGCAAGTATTGCATTTGCAACCTCTGCACAGTCATTCGCCGAAATGACTTCACCGGATGGCGTGCCGTCCGTCAGCGATGCAAGGTTGGTTCCCGTCAAGTCTGCACACGACTGCTCCAGTGCGTCGGCATGACCAATGAAGTTAGTCGCCGGGCCCTGGTAATGAGTCTTTGCGCGGAACAGGATGTGATTCGCTTTCGTCAGGCCGATAGCACCGACCGTCTGACCGTTATACGTGCCGCCATCAACCATCAAGGTAAATGCACGGTTCGGCACACCCGAGTTCGAATGCACGCCACCCTGGTCTGCGGTGCTGCATTTGTACACTTCGTCGCTAACCTTGCCCGGATCGCCGTAGCAGGCCGGTGCCCACATGTCGCGCAGTGGACCGCTCAGGCCAACAGCAGCATCATCCTCGCCGAGTAACCAGCGTACCGAGTTGTCAGTACTGGCTTCGAATACGATCGTCGCATCGGCTGGCAGACCCGCTTTGATGGTCACACCATCGTCAAAGTCTACCTGGACGCTGCCGATACTCGCGTTGGAACCAAGATTCAAACGCCCGGCTGGCGGAGCAGTAAAGATTATGCCCGCCGCTCCCGCAGCAATTGCATTGCCTGCGCGGGTAGCGGAGCCACATTCGTTGCCGCCAGTTGCTGTCAAAGTCCAGTCGATGATCGCGATCTGGCCTGCAACATTGTTCGTGATTGGCTGACAGGCACCGGCCGGCTGAGACATCACCATCGGCAGCGGACCAATCGTAAACGGCGATGGCGGTTCGTTAACCGACGCTGTCACGAAGTAACTACCTGCGGCGCCACCACCGATGACCGTCAATGACGGCGGCGGAGTGCCACCGAAGATCGAGCAGACACCCTCGGCGCGCAGGCCGCCCGGATCATCGCCACCGCGGCCGTTGATCAGGTCCACAGTTTCGCCAACGACGTCCGAATAGGATTCGTTAAGCGCACCGGACTGCCACTGGTAAATAAGGCCGTCTGTGTATTCGGTATAAGCGTGAGCCCATTCGTGACCCGTTACGTCATCGGTCGTAAGACCTGCGCAGAAGGAAATGAATACGCCGTTCCATGATGCATTGGGGCAGCTGTAACCACGGTTGAAAATGGAATCCATGGTTGCGCCAGCACCGTCGTAGGAATCACGACCAAAGGCATTCTTGAAGAGATCGTAGGTCTCCTTGGACGCGATGATCATGTTGTCGGCTTCCGGATCGGAGGTTGGCAGCGGATCGCCTTCAACCCAAAACGGCATGCCCGGGTAGCTTGGCGGAACGAAGGGCAGAGCGAGACCGTCATAGGCACGACGATTCAGCGCGTCCGGCGTTCCGGTAATCTGGTCAATGTACTTGCCGGTATGCGCATCGACATAGACGAACTCGCGTACGTCATTGCCATTGCTTACTTCGATTTCGTAGGCCAGGTGATTGTCGCCTGGTACGCCCTTGGCGAGACCTTCGCGGAAAATCGTCAAGCGGCTCTTGCGAGCGATTAAGTCTGTATTACCAAGCGTTGCTGCAACAAAGCGCACGGCCGTCTCGCCGGCATCAGATGCGCTACGCGTCGGCGCCAGCGATACCTGGATATCCGGCACCAGCGTGCCGTTAACCACGGCAAGTTCGTCGTTCGCGTCAAAATGGACTTTCAGGGAGCTGCCGAATACCGGCACACCGCCGTATTCCTGCTCGTAACTCAGGTGCGTCTGCCCAAGCTTGTCGCGTTCGGTTTTTCTCAGTTTAAGATCGTTACCGCCAATTCGCAGACCGAAAGCCTCGGCATTGCGACCAACGAAGTTGACTGCGTCGTCGTTCTTTGACGTCGAACTGGCACGTGCGGATCTACGCACCTGCGATGCATTCTTTTTGAGTCGAACGAAGCTTGCGGTGCCGGTTGCGGAGTTCACCGTAACGTCGGCACCCGCATTTTCGGCTTTGAGGCGTTCAATCGCCTGACTATTGTCTTTAGCCTGTGCCGCAAATGCGAACAACCCGACCGTGACAAGAAAGGCGGCACTAACGGCCCGCCGGGACGCTTTCAACAACATGGCATTCCCCTTTATTTTCGTATCGCTTTTGATTTGTTCCGCGTCGAGATTCGACGGGAGCTTTTTAATCTTAGTTGTCGGAACGTACTCCCGCCATGTGCATGCCGCAATCGTTCATCTATCGCCTACTATAGAAATGGTAGACGTAGTGGCCGGCCGATAACGTTCGCTGAGATATTCACGAACCTATTCAAGTAACTAAGTATCGAGTTCAACAGCGGCTTGACGTTAAGTCATTACGAATTCGGCCAGCCTCGCAAGACGCTCGCGCGAAAATGCGCGTCCGGTCAGGCTTGATGCGCTTGCCGCGCCAGCCAAGGTCACTCGAATTGTCGAATCAGCGGTATTTCGGCGAGAGTGCCGCGTGACCACTTGCCAGATTCTCGATCGGGACGTAGTCGAAATCGAATCCAAAGCAGCGGGGAGCAACGACGGCCAGCGCGTTTGGCTGGCGGTAGTATGCGGGACAACCTACGCCATAAACCGAGACGCGCTGGCCATAGCGCAGTCGCTCCGCATTGATCGGCGTTGAGGTCTCATAGTCGAGCACCGTGATCAGGTCAGGCACCGACGCGACGACCTGGTCATCGACGCGCGCAACCAGGTACTCGTTCTTGACGTTAATTCTTAGCGGTGAAACCGTGTCGTCAAACGATTCAATAAGTGCCTCACCAACGTCAAAGCCACCAATGACGGTACTGGCATAGTCAACAACCTTGCCGGTATATATGTGAAACAGCTCGCCGTAAATCGAGTTCGCAAACGCTGCGTGCAGGGGCTGGTAAATACGTTGGGCGTTGCCGCGATACTCACGCAGGATTCGGCCAAGCTCGATCGAGAAGCTGATCGTACCCGGCACTACTGAGTCTTTGACCTGCCTGCCAGTCATCGGGTGCTCCGCCGTGATAATCATGCCACCCATGGCCTGCGCCATAGCGCGCACGTGGCGCTCGTAAGTAGCGGTCGAATCCGTCTCGAACGTGACGATGTTGCCGGCGTAATCCACGCCGATAGCCGGCGTGGGGCGGACGCCCGCAATCGGATAGGTCATCATCTGCGCTTCAGGCAACGCACGCCCCATGCCATCGCCGTTGACGACCGGAATCCCGCGCCCAGCAGCAGCCATGATAGGAATGAGAGAGTTGCCGCCGCCCACTTCGAATGAAATCACAGCATCAACGCGTCGGCCGACGTGGTCTTCGAATGCTGCCAGCGCGATGGCAGCGTCATCTACTGAGGGCAGCAGCTCCAGGCTGACGGATGGCGCGCCGACACCGCCGATGGCAACTACAAACGCGTCATCGTCCAGATCATCAACGGAAATAAGTTCAACTGCACCGTGCTCCTGCAGCACTTCGCGTGTTGCCAGGAATGAAACATAGGGATCACCGCCACCGCCTGTCGCCAGGAATACAGCGCCGGCCGAAAGATCTTCGAGAGAATCTGCGCTCAGTTTCATTGGCTGGCCTTTACCGTTGCGGACAGCCCGGCGATATTGCCAACCACTTTCACCCGCACACGCGTCGTATTTCCGGCCATATAGGACATGCTGGTTTCCTCGATGTCAGCAACCCGAATACTGGCAGGCTCAGCGCCGGCTTTTATCGCAGCCGAAGTTGCTTCATCCGTTACTTGCTTGATGGCGTCTTGCCGCGCGACCTTGTCGTAGGAAACAAGGCGCTCGGTTTCGCCGCCAATCTGTGCGATGGCTGCACCGATCGCATTCGCAACGCCAGCGTGTTCTGGCCGCAGCATTTCCGACGCAGCCACAAGTTGTTCTGTAACCAGTACTGCACCGCCACCTACCAGTACGACAGGCAAAGGATCACTGCTCGGCTTCATTTTTTCGATGCCAAGATTGAGCATCGCGGCAATTTGTCGGCTCGCAGTCCTGACTATCTCCGCGTCCAGTGTGGCTACCCGTGACGGGTCGCCGATGCTGACCTGGCCACTCGCAACCACGATGTCCGTCGCTGTCAGCGTCTTACCACCAAAAACCAGCCCATCTTTAACCAGCCGGTGCCCGACTGAGCGCGGCCCGATCTTTTGACCGCCATCTTCGACCAGGCTGCCGCCACCAAGTCCGATAGCCAGTATGTCCGGCATGCGAAAGTTTGTACGTACGCCACCGACATCAATGACGACATTCGATTCGCGCGGGAAACCGTCCTGCAATACGCCGATGTCGGAGGTCGTGCCGCCAATGTCCACCACAATGGCATTGTCGAGTCCGGTCAGCTTGCAGGCGCCACGCAGTGAGTTGGTTGGCCCGGACGCAAACGTGAGCGCCGGAAACTGGCGTGCGAACTCAGCGTCCATCAGGGTGCCGTCGTTCTGGCTGACAAAAAACCGGCAATCGAGACCGCGCTGACGAATTGCGCTGACGAATGACGTGACCACGCGGTCGGCAAAGCGCAGCAAACTCGCGTTCAGCAATGCCGCGTTTTCGCGTTCAAGAAGGCCCAGCCGACCAAATTGGTGTGACAGCGTAATGTGAGTGTCCGGCAACGCTGCACGAATACGCTCGGCAAGCGCAAGCTCCGGTGCTGGGTTCATCGGCGAGAATGCAGAGGCGATGGACACGGCCTCCACCTTCTTCTGTTTCAGGTCGCGAATAACTGCCGCAACCTCTGTGTCCTGTAACTCGGCCATTGGCCAGCCGTCATACAGGTATCCACCTTGCAGATTGTATACGTGCTCACCCAGGCAACGGGCAATGTCGTCAGGCCAGCCTATCTTCGGCGGTAAGCCACGCCCCGACGGCGCGGCGATCCGTATCGCAGCAACCTCCGCCAGTTCACGGCGCTCGACTACTGCGTTGGTGAACTGCGTTGTTCCCAGCATGACCGCCTCGACCGAGGCCTCGATTCCGGGGCGGTCCGAGAGTATGTCTTCCAGTGCATTCAGGATGCCGGTCAGGACGTCGGCCGACGTCAGCGCCTTCGTTGAGGCAACAACGGAGTCACCATCCAGCAGTACGGCATCGGTATGCGTGCCGCCAACATCGATACCGATTCTCAGCATGAGCTTGCTACTTTGGCGCCATCCGTAGCACCCGGCGACGACTTGTCGAAGCGACTGAGGATGAAATAAGACACGGCGGAGACCAGCATCGCATCCAGAGCCGCGATGCCCGTAAGGCTGATGATCGCCTCGGCACCGAGTAACGCCACGGCTGCGCCGGCCGCCCAGGCAAGCAGTGCCGTTGGTGATACACGACGTTCTGCTGTGCGCAAATGCTCGTGGTAAGCGGCTCGCCGTGCGAAAAAATAATCGACAGCTATAACACCCGCTACGGGCACAAACACGATTGCGAGGTAGAAGAGAAAAGTAAGGAAGTAGTCCAGGATATTGAGAAACGCGGCAACGGTTCCCAGGCCGCCCAGGCAAATAATCAGCAGCGTGTTATTGACCTTCGGTATCGTTGCCTCAATGCTCAGCACCGTGCTGTAAAGATTCAGCGAGTTCAGTACCCAGCTACCGGCAATGATTATAGTGAATGCGGCCCAGCCGAGGCCCATCAGCAACATCACATCGAGGAAGTCGCTGTTGACCAGCACATCTGCCGCCAGCCCGCCGACGATCATCACGATGGACGTCACCACGAAGTACGACAACAGTGCTGTGTAAACCGCACCGCTCCAGTTACGAATGAAGCGGGTGATATCCGGCAGAATGACGGCGCCGATAATTACGCCGCCAACTACCGACGAGATCGCATCGCCAATCGATATAGTTGCAGGCTGCTGCAACGCAAGCGTATCGCCCAGCGAACGCAGCTCGATTGCGTTAACTGCCAGCAGCACCGTCACGATGATCATGACCGGCACCAGGGCCGTGGAAAGATGGTTGATCGCTTTGAAACCGTAGATAGTCGTGATCGTCATGACCACACCGGCAAACAGTTCAACCAGCCATGGATTTACATTCATACCTGCGGTGTCCTGGAGCAAGCGCAGAATGGCGCCTCCGAACAGATCGATGTTGACGCCAAACCAGCCGAGCAGTGAAATTGCGAAGGCAATGTTGACGAGCGCTGCGCCATTCGTGCCAAAGGCCACGCGCGCGAGCATGTAGGAACTCAGGTGCGTCCGCGCCCCGATCGAGCCGCTGATTGCGGCGATCAGTGTCAATAGTGCACAACCAAGCAGGGTCGCCAACAGCGCACTCTGGTTGTCCGTCGCGAGAAAAATTTCCGCACCTGTCACGAATGTCGGCAACGAGAACGCGACCATGGCACTAATGACGCCGACCTTGAGCCAGCCGACCCTGCGCTCGACCGGCACGGGTTCGGTAGCGAATTCCTCGGAGCCGTCGACACTCACTGTAGCCGGCAAGTCAGGATTGGACTCGATCGCCGCCACTAGAAGCGGTACGTAAATTCACCCAGGATCTGCCGGGGCTGGTTGCGGAAACGGGCCACCGGCGAGGTAATGCCGGGAAATGCATCTTCGGGTTCAACGTCGTCCAGCAGGTTGCTGCCGCGTAGCTGCAACGACCAGGTTTCGGTTTCAAGACCAAAAGACACATTGAGGTACATCGCGTCATCGTCCATCAGGGCATTTTCCAGATCAAAGTTGCGCTCGCCGAGCCAGTTGCCGGCGATTCGTGATACGAACGCGCGGTCACCGCTTAGAGGTGCAGTATGCGTTAACGCAACGTTCGCATTCCAGTCAGCAACTCGCGGCATTGAATTGCCCACTATGCCTACCGGGGGCACTGCAAATGCGGCCGGGTCAAAACTTTTTATCTCGTTGTCGACGAGCCCGAGGCCAAACTGTATATCAATGGCTTCAACCGGGGTCCACCAGGCTTCGATTTCAAGACCGCTAATATCCACTTCAGAGATAGTCAGCTGCTCCAGAGAGAACGTGACCGGATTGAAGCGGGTGAACTGCGCGTTATCCTGCTTGGTGAAAAAGTACGCTGCGTTAACCGTGAACACGCCTTCAATGAGTGTTGACTTAAAGCCGATCTCAGCGGTATCGGAAGTCTCTGCCGCGAACGCACGGGTAACCGTTGGCGCTACCTCATTAAAACCGCCGGAGCGAAAGCCCCTGGCCAGCGTCGCGTAGGCAAGAAAGTCTTCCTTCACCTGCCAGGCCAGCGACACTTTTGGCTGCAGCTCGTCGAAGGTATTCTTGGCGAACGAGCTGGGATCACGCGAATCCACGCCTTCGCGTGTTTCTTCGTCATAGCGCAGACCAAGCGTTAGTTCGACGTCATCGTTGAGGTCATGATTGGTCTGGCCGAAGACAGCGAATGCAGAGCTTTTCTGTCGATCGCGCACGATATCGAAGACCAGTTCATTTGCGAACGAAGCACGATCACGTACGGTAGTGCCGTCCGGATCATCAATAATATCGAAATCGTTATCGCGCTCCCGATCCTGGTAGTACGCACCAACCAACCAACGAAAACCACTGTCAGATGGTGAAGTAAAGCGTGTTTCCAGCGTGAATGCGCTGTCTTCGATCAGGCTGAATTGTGCCGACGGGAAGAAGAAGTTCGCGAAGTCGGGCGGCAATGCACTGTAGTCACCGTCAAGAAAGTTCTCATCTTCGGACTTGTTGAAGCCCGCGACTACAATCAGCGAGCCAGCATCCACTTCATGCTCCAGCTTTGCTGAAAAATTGAACAGGGTATTCTCATCATTCGCCAGAACATTGTGCGCAGGCGAAAAACCATCGCTGCCCAGAGTCGCAGTGTCGACGTTCTCGTACCAACCCACGCCGTAGTCACCGTTGGAGTAACGCGCGCGAAAATCGATGTAGGTGCTATCTGACAATTCGAAGCCCAGTAAGCCCTGCACGCCAGACTCCTCTACAAAGTCCGCTGCCTGACCGTTAAATGAATCGTCAATCAGGCCATCAAAATCGCGATAAAAGCCCGACAGGCGAAACAACGCCGCGTCGCCCAGTTTGCCAGATACCGATGCATTCAAACGCTTGTCGCTGCCCTCGCCGAGAGCGCCGCGCACCACAACTTCGGTCTCTTCGCTTGGTGCTCGCGTTGTGATGTTGATAGCGCCACCGATCGCGTTCTTGCCGTACAACGCGCCCTGTGGACCGCGAATGACTTCGATCTGGCCGATATCAACGAGGCCCTGATTCATGAACTCGAGGTTCGGCACAGTGATGCCATCCACCACGAATGCGATTGGCGGTTCGCCGAGCTGCGTCGATGTCAGGCCGCGAATCGTGATGTTCGCAAGGTTCGGTCGAAAATTGCCGTAGCTCGACAGATTCGGCGTTAGTGCTGCGAAGTCCGCAAAGCGTGCAATTCCGGCACGCTCGATGGTCGCTTCACTAAAAACCGTAATAGATTCCGGAATCTCCTGAAGGTTTTCGGAGCGTTTGCGCGACGTCACGATGATCTCTTCGATTGCTCGATCCGCCGTCTGCTGCGCCGACACGGTGGCTGGCATGGCAAACGCGCCTGCCACCAGAATGATCCAAAGTCCGGCGTTTGTTACTCGCAGAATTCCCATGCTTGTCCCCTGATAGATGCCGATCAAGAAGTTGCTGACGCAACCCGCGAGCGAGCCGCAATGAACGTCAAGTGCTTGTGATTGCTGACATTATGCGACGGCAATAGCAAAAAAATTGTTTGAATATCGGGGGCTGAACGATGAACAATTTCGCGTATCGGCCTAAACTCGAAATACTATTTGGCGACCGTTGATCCCGTGCCCATGACCCAGAAGAAACCACCGGTAAAGCTGGATGCGCTGAATCGCAAAATCATCGCGCGCATTCATCTTGAAGCCGACATTACCAACCAGCGACTTGCTGACGAGATCGGCCTGTCGCCCGCCGCTTGCTCGCAGCGGGTAACGGCGTTACGCGAAGCCGGCTACTTCTTTAACTTCCATTGCGAAGTTGATCTTGACCGAACCTTCGAGCACATCCTTGCGTACGTCGAGTTCACGTTGAGTAACAACAGCGTCGGCTGCCGCCGCGCGTTCGAGGCTGAGATCGAAAAATACCCGGAATTCATGGACTGCCTGCGCTTGTCCGGCAACATTGACTACATCTCGTTCACCTGCGCACGCAATATCCAGGCTCTGAACAAGATCTGCGATGCCATAACTGCGAAAGAAGAACTCGGCATCAAGCGAATCGTGACCCGACCGATACTCGAGCGCTCAAAGTGGTATTTGGGATACCCGATAGAGAAATTGCGCTGGCTGGAATAATGCGGGGCAGCGGAATCTCGCGGATGCCGTAACGCCAGTTGCGGCTGACCGCTATCAACTGATAGTGCGAACGGCGGATCTGTGCTTTGGGTAGACTTACCGCACCAGCAGTTCCGGCAGAGGCACAACATGACAGACGCTTTTCACAGTGCAGCAGTAGAGGAAGCAAAAAAAGGCCTTGCCGCGGGCGGCATTCCGATTGGCTCTGTGCTGGTCATTGACGGCAAGATTGTCGGCCGGGGTCACAACCAGCGAATCCAGCGTGGCAGCCCGGTGCTGCATGCGGAAATGGATTGCCTGGAGAATGCGGGCCGCATCACTGCTGCTGAGTATGCGCGCGCCACCCTGTACTCAACGCTGTCGCCCTGCGACATGTGCAGCGGTGCCGTGTTGTTGTACGGCATTCGCAAAGTAGTGATCGGCGAGAACCAGACCTTCAGTGGGCCCGAAGATTACTTACGCTCACGTGGGGTGACGCTTGACGTTCTCAACGATAACGAGTGCGTGCAGCTAATGCGCGAATTTATCGCAGCCAACCCGACGCTGTGGAACGAGGACATCGGCGAATAATGTTAATGAACCGATTACTCGCACCGCGCTAACGCAAAGTGCAGAACGACTTTTTCTCAGCAATGTAATGAACGAGTTTGCCCGGCGCCGGCAAACCCGCGCAAAATTCAGTCAGATCGCCTAGCGTTTCGCCGTCAGCTTCAATAACCGGCCAGTGCTGTCGTTGCGTTCATCTTCCAGTACCCACAGCGCGCCGTCGGGACCTTCAACGACGCTGCGAATCCGCGCACCCATGTCGTAACGTTCCACTTCTTTGGCTGATTCGCCGTCAAGCTCAATACGCACGATCGCTTGTGAAGACAGACCTGAAGCGAGGAAATTGCCGCGCCAGCCACTGAACTGCTTCCCGCGCACCAGCATCAGGTGCCCCGGTGAGATCACCGGCGTCCACCAGATAGCGGGCTTGTTGAATTCCGGGCGGGTATCGTGATCCGGAATTGGGCGACCATCGTAATGCTCGCCATTTGAGACGATTGGATAACCGTAGTTGGCGCCGCGTTGCACGCGATTCAATTCGTCGCCACCCGCCGGGCCCATCTCGATATTCCATAAGTGGCCGTCAAGATCGAACGCGATGCCGAGCGGATTGCGATGACCGAGCGACCAAATCTGCGAGTACACGCCGCCGTCTTCGACAAACGCGTCTTGTTTTGTGTAGTCAACGAACGGGTTATCCGCGGGCACCGAACCGTCATCATTGAGCCGCAAAATCTTGCCGATGTTTGCTTGCATGTCCTGGGCGGGCGTGAACTTCTGCCGATCACCTGACGATATCCACAAGTAGCCCTCGTCATCAAACAACAGCCGATGACCGAAGTGGCCATAGCCGAGCAGTTTCGGATACTGCCGCCAGATGACCTCGACATCGGAAAGCGAACCGCCCCGCTCATTAAGGGTCAGCACACCGCGCGCTACAGCAGCGCCGCGGGTGTCGGCTGAACCGGACTCAACATAGCTCAGGTAAACGAGACCGTTGCTGGCAAAATCCGGGTGCAGGGCAACATCACCCAGGCCGCCTTGACCGTAATACACAACATCAGGCAACCCGGATACCGGCCGTGATTTCTGACCGTCTCGAGTGACGACTAGCAGGTTTCCGGTTTTCTCGGT
>JBBKWB010000176.1:0-43733 GCA_037968755.1 Woeseia sp. | reverse complement strand
CAGGATGTGGACGAGAATCGCCAAGGTGATAACCTCACGTATCCGGGGGCTGACAGACTAATTTCTAATGAAATCGATACTTACTTTTCTCGTTTGCACCGTGCTGATCATTGTTGCTGCGCCAGCGAGTGCACAGCAGTTTGATAACTTCCAGTACCGTGACATCGGACCGACGCGAGGTGGACGCGTCACGGCGGTCGCGGGGACCGTCGCAGCGCCCGGTACGTTCTACTTCGGTGGCTCAGGCGCCGGTGTCTGGAAAACGACCGACTACGGCGAAACCTGGAAGCCAATGTCAGATGGTTATTTCGCATCGCCGTCCATCGGTGATATTGCCGTTGCACAGAATGATCCGAACATTATCTACGTGGGCACCGGTTCTGACGGTTTGCGCAGCAATGTCATCGCCGGCAAAGGTATGTACAAGTCGATCGATGGCGGCGAAACCTGGTCGCACATCGGTCTCGACAATACCGGTCACATCGGTGCGGTGGAGATTGATCCGAGCAATCACAACATCGTCTGGGTTGCGGCCATAGGGCAGGCGTTCAATGCCAACGAGGAACGCGGCATTTACAAAACAATTGATGGCGGCAAGACCTGGAACAAGGTGTTGTATCACTCCGCCACAACCGGTTTCGCTGATCTGGAGTTATTACCCGGCAATCCCGAGATCGTATTCGCCGCTGCATGGAGAGCGGAACGCAAACCCTGGACGATCATCAGTGGCGGTCCGGCAGATACCGGCGGCATCTGGAAGTCTGTCGATGGTGGCCGTAGCTGGGATAAGAAGACGAATGGGCTGCCTATCGGCCTGATTGGCAAGATCGATCTTGCGATCAGCGCTGCCGATTCGAGCATCGTATACGCACTGGTCGAAGCGCCTGACGATGAGGGCGGCTTGTACAAATCCATTGACCAGGGCGAGTCGTTCACCCAGGTTTCCAGCGAAGGTGGCATTCGCACGCGGCCGTTCTACTACGGCAACATCGATGTCGATCCGACTGATCCCGACGTGCTGTATGCGATGGCGACGAGTTACTACAAGAGTGAGGATGGTGGTGTCAGCTGGCTGCCGTTAACGCCACCTCACGGCGATAACCACGACATGTGGATCGACCCGGGTAACCCGCAGATTTTCATCCAGGGCAACGACGGTGGCGCCAACATTACTTTTAATGGTGGCAAAACCTGGTCAACACAGTTCAACCAGCCAACGGTTGAGGTCTACCAGGTCGAAGTGGACGACCAGTACCCGTATTGGCTGTACGCCGGACAGCAGGACAACGGCACGACGATAGCTGTGCCCAGCCAGGCAACGGGTCCAGTGCAGAACAAGCAAGCCTGGTTGTTGCACACGGGCGGTTGTGAGACCGGCCCAGCCGTGCCGAAACCCGGCAACCACAATATCGTTTATGCCAACTGCAAAGGTCGTTTTGGTGTGTTCGACAAACGCACTGGCCAGGAGAAAGGCTATTACGTTGGTGCTTCCAATATGTACGGGCACAATCCCGCGGATCTGCGCTATCGCTTCCAGCGCGTTTCGCCCATTCATGTTTCCCCGCACAACCCTGATGTCATCTATCACACATCGCAGTACGTGCATCGCACCAGCGACGATGGCGTCACCTGGGAAACGATCTCACCGGATCTGACGGCGAATGAGCCCGACAAGCAAGTCATTTCCGGTAGTCCGATCACGCGCGATATCACGGGCGAGGAGTTCTACAGTACGATTTACTCGATACGCGAATCGACAGTAGCGGCAGGTGTGATCTGGACCGGTAGTAATGACGGCCCTGTGTACGTAACTCGAAATAATGGTGAGAGCTGGCAGAATGTTACGCCGTCGCGATTACCAAAAGGCGGCCGCGTTGATGCCGTGGAGCCGTCGCCGCACGATGCTGCAAAAGCGTATATCGCCGTGCATCGCTACCTGTTCGGTGACTGGAAACCGTATATCTACAAGACCGAAAACTACGGCCAGCGCTGGACCTTGCTAACGGATGGCAAGAACGGCATTCCGGCCGACCATCCAACCCGGGTTGTGCGCGAAGACCCGGAGCGGGAAGGTCTGCTGTTCGCGGGTACGGAGTACGGCATGTTCGTATCGCTTGATGACGGCGCGAATTGGCAGTCTTTCCAGCAAAATCTTCCCGTAACACCGGTGACCGATATTAAAGTGCATCGCGGTGATCTCGCTGTTTCGACCATGGGTCGCGGCTTCCACGTGCTCGATAACATCGCAACATTGCGGCAGGCCGCATTCGATTCGCTGGACGACGATCTTCTGCTGTTTCAGCCCAAAGAGACCTATCGTTACCGGTCGTCTTACAGCGACTCCTCCGGTGTGCCGGACTATCCGCAACCAGCGGTTGTGTTTGACTACTACCTGCCGGCTGAAGGTGACGGCAACCTCCAGCTCGATATCCTGGACAGCGAAGGACGGCTGGTAAATTCCTATCGCAGCGGCGGCGTTGAAGTTGCTGCCGAAGAAACAAGCGACATGGATACCAATGAGGTGGACTACGTCGTTGACGAGTCGCTGTCAGCAAAGAAGGGCATGAATCGTTTTCGTTGGGATATGACTTACCGCGGTGCATGGCACAAGGACGAAGAGCGTCGCTATCGCAACGGTCCATTGGCAAAGCCGGGACGTTATACGGCCAGGTTGACAGCCGCTGGTAGCACGGCCGAACAAGCCGTCGTCCTGCGCGCTGATCCGCGCGTACTGGAATTTGGCACGACCCTGGCCGACATAGACGCGCAGGTCGAGTTGCAACTCAACATTCTCGAACTGCTCGACTCTGCGCGCAGACTGGAACAGGCGTTGAAAACGGAGAAAGAGTCGCTGGAAGATGCAGATTCAGAGCGCGCGGCTGCAATCACCGCGGCACTGGACAAGTTGTCGACTAAAGAAGGGACCTACATGCAGCCTATGCTTGTCGACCAGATCAGTTACCTGTACGGCATGCTTGATGATGCGGATCAGGCACCGGGTGGTGAAGCGCTCGCGCGCTACCAGGAACTTAGTGAGCAGTATGCCGCGCTAAGTGACGCGATTTGAGGTAAAGGAACGGCTGTTGATGGCGTCTGAACCGATCTGGTTCAGACGTCGCTATCCGGCTGTGCCGGCGTTTGCTCGGAAGCGCAATGCTACCGGGTCGAGGTTTGTCTATTCGAAACCCAAAGTCGCGATTCAATGCTTCCGGGTTTTTCCCCACCGGATGACGCGGATAACTTCGCGCACGATTGTTATTCCGGAAACCGGTTTTCGTATTCGAGTTCCAGTTCGGTCAGGCGTTTCCAGAACGGCCGGCGGGCTTTGCCATTCAGTTCGTCGTCCAGAATGTCGAGATAGGTATGCCAGCCCGCACTGGTATTAACCCTGTCAGCGCGATCCTCGAGGCGCGTATGCGTCAGCGTGAGCAGCACCTTGTCGCCTTGCTCCTCCAGCTCGAACTGCAGCTCGGTATGGCCTCCGTCGTACTCCCAGGTGTGGCGAAAAAGGTGCATCGGTTCACAGGCCAGAACTTTGCCGCTGAATGAGACTTCGTTTGGATGATCCTTGTGTTTCTCCGGCGGCGCGACGTCCGGGCCGTCCGCGAGCGCCGTTAAATTGAAATTCATCTCCACGACTCCGCCAACATGCTGATCGACTTTGCCGCCGCAACACCAGCGGCTGCGTTGGGCGGGTTCAACAATGTGCGCCCAGACGCGCGCAAGCGGGCCGGGTAGCAGGCGACTGATGCTGATGGCGTCTTTGCCAGCATTCTTCGCAAACTCTTGAGCAACGGCCTCTTTATGCATCCGCAGGTACTCGCTTTTCGTAGTCAATCGCGAGTTCGCCAACTCGCTTCCAGAAAGGCCCTCGCTTCTTGTTGTTCAGGATATCGTCGAGGACATCCAGGTGCGCGTGCCAGCCGCCGCTAACATCCACTTTCATTTCGCGCGAATCGACGTGCGTGTGCGTCAGCGTTAGCAGAACTTTGTCGCCCTGTTCCTGCAATTCGTAGGACACTTCCGAGTATTCTTCACCGAATACCCACGTGTGGCTGAACAAAGTATGCGGATCGAATGCCGTTATCGTGCCGCCCATGCGTATTTCTTCTGGCATATCCTTATGCTTTTCAGGTGGCGGTACATCCGGCACATCCGACAGCGTGTTGTTGCGGAAAATCATTTCCAGGTGACCGCCAACCTTCGTGTCGGTTTCACCGGAACAAAACCAGCGACCGCGTTTTTCGCCGTCAACCAGGTATTCCCAGACTCGCTCAATCGGGCCAGGTAGCAGGCGTTTGAATTGCACAGCGTTTTTTCCTGTGACTTCGCCGTAATTACTCATCGCGGTCTCCTTCATTCTGTTTCGTTCAGTACATCTTCGAGGCGATCAAGACGGCCGCTCCAGAAGCGCCGCACTTTATCGAGCCATGCATCGATTTCTTCGAGCCCGTCGTGATTGAGGCGGTAGTAACGCCGTTGCGCCTCGGCCCGCACCGTGACCATGCCGTTATTCTTGAGGACTTTAAGATGCTGCGATACCGCTGGCCGGCTCATTTCGAACTGGTCTGCCAGCTCGCCAAACGAACGCTCACCAAGACTCAGCGATTCGATAATCTGCCGTCGCGTCGGGTCCGCCAATGCTACGAAGTAGTCCATGGTTCAGATGATAAGGAATTACTTAATTAAGTCAATACTTATTTAATAATCACAGAACGGCGGGCTCTCCAGCCGGGCGAGAAAGGTTCGGAAAACAGCGGTGCCCGGTTTTTTCATGCCAATGCTGGTGCTGTATTCTGGCCAACGGGTGCCAAAGAGACGGCTGTGTTCTGTTGTCAGCCGGGGTTGCCAGGAGTACGTCAATGCCAGCGTTTGACCCGCTAATGGACGATGTCCGCGCGTGCAGACTGTGCGCGCAGCACCTGCCGCACGGCGTTCGGCCCGTATTGCAAATCAAGAAGACAGCGAAAATTCTTATTGCGGGCCAGGCGCCGGGCAGGCGCGTACACGAATCCGGCATCCCGTTTGATGACCGAAGTGGCGACCGCTTGCGCGAATGGCTGGGCGTGACTAGAACGACGTTTTATGACGCAGGGAAAATAGCCATCTTGCCTATGAGTTTTTGTTATCCGGGTACGGGGCGCTCAGGCGATCTTCCGCCGCGACCCGAATGCGCACCAGCGTGGCGCAAGCGCCTGCTCGACGAGTTGCAGGAGCTCAGACTGACACTCGTTATTGGCCAGTATGCACAGGCATGGCATTTGCAGCGGGCCCAGAAAACCCTTACCGAAACGGTAAGGCACTGGCGTGACTACGCGCCGCTCACCGTACCGCTGCCGCACCCCAGCCCGCGCAACAACATCTGGCTGAAGAAGAATCCGTGGTTCCAGGATGATCTGTTGCCGGAGCTCGCCGCGCTCGTCAAAAAAGCGCTGCAGTCCTGACCCGCGGTCGTCGCTACGCCTGGCTACTGGAGTGGTTACCCGCCTGCAATCGCTCCAACGATCATGAACGCGCTGCGTCCGGCGGCGATGGCGTCCGGTAACGGTGATTCCGGAGGGTCGTGGCTTACATCTTCGCCATCCGCAAAAAATCGCACGCGCGCGCGGCGCTTGCCAGTCTCATGTTCGCGCACTGTGCCACGTAACATGGGATACCGCGTTTCCAGCGCGTCCAGGATGCCTGCCGTTGTAACGGGGGCAGTGACCTCGAGAGTGAGTTCGCCATCCACTTTGGCGAGCGTGCGTAAATGCAACGGCAGCACGACTCTGATCATGAAATCGTTTGTGCTTCGACAGATAAAACCGCGGGCAGATCACGGACAATTGGCGCCCAGGAGTCGCCGTCGTCGTTCGAGGCATATACCTGACCACCTGTTGTGCCGAAGTAGATGCCACAGGGCTTCGCTGTATCCACTGCCATCGCATCGCGGAGGACGTTTACGTAGCAATGCTCCTGCGGCAGGCCCTTGGTCAGTGCTTCCCATTTATCGCCACCCGAGCGGCTGCGGTAAACACGCAGCTTGCCCTCCGGCGGGTAATGCTCAGAATCGCTTTTAATCGGCACGACGTAGATCGTTTCCGGTTCATGAGCATGTACCGCAATCGGAAAGCCGAAATCACTGGGCACATTGCCGCTGACTTCACGCCAGGAATCGCCGCCATCATCACTGCGCATGATGTCCCAGTGCTTTTGCATGAACAGCACATCGGGCCGGGTAGGGTGCTGCGCAATGCGGTGGACGCAATGGCCTACCTCGGCAGTTGGTTCCGGAATGTATTCGGACACCAGTCCCTTGTTAATGGGTTTCCAGGTCTCGCCGCCGTCGTCACTTCGGAATGCGCCAGCTGCGGAGATGGCTACAAACATGCGTTGCGGATTCACGCGATCTAGCACGATTGTGTGCAAACACATGCCGCCGGCACCGGGTTGCCAGCGCGGTCCGGATTCGTGGCCGCGGAGGCCGGCCAATTCCTGCCAGGTCTTGCCCGCATCCGTCGAACGAAACAGCGCGGCATCTTCGACGCCGGCATACACGGTATCCGCGTCGCGCGGACAGGGCTCGAGGTGCCACACGCGGGCAAACTCCCACGGATGCTGGGTGCCGTCATACCATTGATGGGTAGTCAGCGGCCGCCCTGTTTTTTTTGACGTGTCGTACACGAACTTGTTGCTTTCGCCTTGTGGCATACCGTCCGCTGACGCTGCTTCGCTGCCGTCCGAGCCAGGTTGCATCCAGGTCTTGCCACCGTCGTCCGAGCGCTGAATGATTTGTCCGAACCAGCTTGAAGATTGTGATGCATAGATGCGCTCGGGATTAACGGGCGAGCCGTTGACGTGATAAATCTCCCAACCGGCGAAATGCGGTCCGTCCACAGCCCATTTTTTGCGAGCCTTGTCTGAGGTCAGAATAAAGGCGCCTTTGCGGGTGCCGACGAGAATGCGAATGGCGGTCACGGCGAGTTCTCCTGCGGTCGGGGTTATCGCTATTTATAGTTCCTGCCCTTCGTCGTTGTCCAGCGCTGACTTGAGATTAATCACGCCACTGCCTTCCTTCCGGGTGGCATGTTCCACCGCATCACGTCTTTTGCGCCACGCAGAGCGCAAGTGAAGTACTGGGGAAGACTGATCTACAGACGGTACTGGCGGTTGCCACCGCTGTCGGTTTTTTTGCGCTTGAGATATGACAGTAGATATTTAATCCGGCATTCAGTGTCCGATTGCGCCGAATGACAGCCGAAGTCAGAAATCGGGCGATGGGCCAAGGCAGTGTCTCCCGGGACCTCTTTGGGGGGAATAAAGCGGACCTAGTCAAAGGTGGCATTCGGCTGAGCCGTCTGGTTGAAACATAACGAAGCGAGTGGGAGCCATCCCCCTAAAGGGCTCCGCCGAACGCCTTCTCTTTCATCGATAGTAACTTTGAGTCTGGGGGGGGGGCGCAGTCGGACACTGTGTGCCGAATCAAATCTCGACTGTCACACTTCGGACGAGACGGCTACGTGCTCGCAAACCTCGCTCCCTCGCAGCCTCAGCCACCAATGAATTTTGCGTAGACTCCGCGCGCGACGCTGATCTCGGCCGTGCCTTTGATGATGGCACGACCGTCTGCAAAGACACTTAATTCAAACGGTTTCCCGTTGTCGTTTACCGTTGCACGCAACATGAATTCATTGCTGGTGACGTTGCCGTGTTCGCGTAAGCGAGCCGCGAGTTCGGCAAAGTCGATTTGCCCTGTTTGCTGTCGGTGGCTTAGTTGGACTGCATCGCGGCCGCACAGGGCGACGCTGCGCGAGCCAGCGCTGCCCTCAAGGTACTCGAACTCGCGTTGTTTGCAGGTTTTGCAGTTGGCTTGATCGCGTACCCGGCCGACTTTTAACTGGCTTATCGAGTTCGTCCACAAATCGAGGTTTAACATCGTGTCACTGACTGACGCAAAGTTTCCGGTCAGGATCTTTAGTGCTTCGCTAACCTCAAAATTGGCAATGATGCCCACCGCCGGGCCGATAACGCCGACCGTATCGCAAGTAGGGCTGGTGCCAGGCGCGGGCGCTTCTTCAAACAGGCAACGAAAGCAGGGTGATGCCTTGCTGCCACTGGCCAGTTGCTCCCACTCGGCATCGCCCTTGACGGTATGCGGCAGTATGGGGAAGGTCATCCCGACCGTGCCCACTGCGCCGCCATAGATATACGGAATGCCGTGTTTGACGGCACAGTCATTTGCAAGGTACCGGGTTTCAAAGTTGTCCAGGCCATCAACCATGATGTCGACGCCGGTCGCGAACTTCTCGATATTGTCGCGGTTAATATCATCAACGATTGCAGTTACGGATACCTGCGAATTAATTCGTGCAATCTTGCGGCGTGCTGCTTCGGCTTTGGGTAAGGCATCTGTCACGTCCTGTTCGTCAAACAAGACCTGCCGCTGCAGGTTGGATAGCTCGATGAAATCGCGATCCACGATCCTGAGATGTCCAACGCCCGCCCGGGCGAGCATGTCCGCAACGACCGTGCCAAGCGCGCCGCAACCCAGCACCAGCGCGGTGGATCCGAGCAGCTTTTGTTGCCCGGCGGTGCCGAAGCCGGGTAGTAGCATTTGCCTGTGGTAGCGAGAGAGGTCTTGAGTCATTGGGATCCAGCCGTCTGAAACGCGACATTAGCATGTGCTCGGCCCGGTCGCTGATTCCCAGTACAATGCGACCGGAGCTCGTGATGACGAGTCGCTATGGAGCACTACATCATGATTAAGGATTTGCGTAATGCGTTGTCGAAAGTAGCGGTTGCCGAAACGGATGTCGACATTGCTCGTTGCTTTGAGTGCCTCAAAGGGCTCCGTCCTCACCTTGTCGAAAATGAATTCGTTGGCCGCGTTCGCGAGATGGGAAAATCGGGATTCAGGCTGGCGTATATCAAGGAGCAAGACCACGTTGTCGCGGTCGCCGGCTACCGCAATCTACAAACCTTATTCTCCGGAGACACAGTTTACGTTGACGACCTGGTTACGGACCCGGCATTCCGGTCCCGCGGCTTCGGCGGCATTCTGATCGCGTGGCTGCACGACCTGGCGACAGAGCAGGGTTGCAAATTATTGCACCTCGATTCCGGGGTACAGCGAGCTCGCGCTCACAAATTCTATTTCGAAAGCGGCTTTCACGTGAACTGCTTCCACTTTGCGATGCCGGTTAACGACCACTAGCGCGTACTGCCCATGGCGTGGAGTGTTGCTACGCCCCAAAGGATTTTACGGGCAGGCGCATGCCAGATTGATGTTCTTCGGCCTACTGAAACAGTCTCCCATTGTGTTTTAACCAGCCATCAACATGTCGCCCGGCTGGATCGTGGTGCGTCCAGTGCACCACGCCGCCGCGATCATTGGTTTCGAATACGCCGTAAAACTCCACGGTGTCACCGTCGCGCAGCGCTGAAATTCTCGGCGCGAGATCAATGTTGTGTGCAATGAGGAGCGAACGCCCATCCGCCGTGCGTAATATGAAGCGCTGATGGCGATTGCCGTCATTGTCGTCAGAAAGGAGGCGAGTAACCACGCCTTCGCCGCGAATTTGTACGCCGCCGACGTAGACGTTACCAGTGCGGCTGGTGGAGTTGCTCGCATCGGCCGGCGTGCGATCCGGGCTAAGTTGCACGTCTGGCGCGCGGTCCGGGGCGTCAGAGTCCGACAGCAGTCCGGATTGCGATAGCCATGTAGCAACTATCAGGACCGCGAGCCATAGCAGTTTTTTCATAGTCTTGTCTTTCAAATTCATAAGCTTGCCACTACAGCGCAGGCGCGCTTTGATGGCAAGCATCGCAGCTCGGCAATGTTGTTACAATTGCTACCTCTCTGTCGGTTCTATAGAGGCATGGCATGAGCTACAACGTGCAGACCAATCGCATAGCGGCAGGGCGCACCGGTGTTTCCGGTATTGCGTTGCTGTTAGGACTGGGACTTTGCTTTGCAGGCGTGGCGGCGCAGGAGTCACCAAGCGTACCGCCGGTGCCAGTCGAGGAAGTCGTTGGGCCACCGCCCGACCACATGTCCGAAACCTTGCGTAAAGAAATTAACAACATTGTCGTGATTGCGACGCGTGGTCCCGCCGAAGGCGAAGTTGTGGGCACGTACGAGAAAGGCACGGCGGGCCTGATAGATGGCGCGGCCGGCGGCACCCGCATAGGCCGTATCGTAAAAGAAGTCGGGCCGGTACCTGTCGTGATCCCGATTCCGATATTGGTTATCCCGGGTGCCATATTCGGTGGCTTGTCAGGCGCGGCGAAACGCGAGATCCAGGAATTCCGTGACGCCCTGACCGAAGAGTTGATCGCGGCAGAAACCGATTCTCTGACCGACGACGGTCTCGCGTTGGACGTATTTTGGGGGTTGCGCAAATTGCCGAACCTGAATTCGAAGATCATTGCGCCAACAGCTGAAGTACCTGCCGATACGGACGCGCTGTTGTACGTAGTATTTCGCGGTGTGGAGATCGATGTGCAGGGTAAGGAAGCCATCATCACTACATCGGCCGAAGCAAAAGTCCGGGGCAATACGAATGGACGTGATGTATTCAGTACAGTGGTCTATTACCAGGATCGCGACACGCTGCGCGACTGGACAGACAACAACAACGCGTTGTGGCGTGAATACGTGAACTACGCACGGCATTTCCTCGGTCGTGAGATTTCCGCCGAGGTATTCGACCGGATCAAGTTGCCGTACACATTCGCGGTAGCGAAAACGGACACGGCAAGCCGCAATCGCAAAGATGCCCATCAACTTGTCAGCAAGACGTTGCGACCAACCCTGGCCTGGGATTTGCAGGTTTCCGGCAACGACGCCTATGGGGCCTGGACCCATGCCCTGACCGAAGCAGAGATCTTTTACGATCTCGAGATTTACGACAATCACCGCCTCATCTATTTCGAAGAGCAACTGCCGGATCCACGGCATACCTTGAACATGGACCTTGAGCAATGCGGCGTCTATCGCTGGTCAGTGCGGCCGTCCTACCACGTGGACGGCGACGTACGATACGGCGAATGGGCGCGATTCCCCGACGCGAATGACGAGGCACCCAAAATCAGCGGCGTGGTATCGGCAACCGGAATCCACGGCCGCGACGCGTCCGCAGCCCCCGCCTACATCCAGAACTTCGCATCGCTGGACATAAAGTGCGGCCGCCGCTAGGCCAAAAAACCAGGGACAGTGACCGGTTTTCCAGCCGTCAGCCACATTGATGGAGCACTGGACAGCGGCTGTTCCATAACCAGTAGCGTGATGCGTTCGCGAAGCCCCCGAATAGTTGCGCGATACCGACTATTGGAGGCAAGACTCGGCCACCGCATGATGGCAGCAGCCAACAGGCCCCGCATGCCTATTCGGGATAGCGGATCGTTCAAGTTTTCCCCTTATCGACCGATACACCTGTAATAGCCATTGAATCTGGAGTTATGCAGGTGTCTGCCCGCAAGTTTCGCACTTTATCCGTCATTATCTGTCTGCCACCGGATTGCTTGTTGGGCATGCAGTGTGCCGTAGCGGATGACGCGCTGGCTCGGCGCTACCGGATCAGTAGATAGGGCATTCGATGCATCGAACGAACCCGACAACTGATGGGCGAGGCGTTGAGTCCGAGCGTGAGCGCTTGGGGCGCTCCGCGAGACTGCACTGGTTTCACTGGCTAATTGTCATACTTTCCGGAGTACTGACACTCGCGGCCTGGCACATTTCCAAAACGCAGCTCGATGAAAAGAACGCGTTGCAATTCGATCGCGAGGCGTCGCAAGCCGTGGCGCTGGTGGAAGAGCGCATGCGGCGCTATGAAGATGCACTGTGGAGCGGTGTTGCTGCGATTGAAGCCAGCGGCGGCGACATTGGCTATGCACAATGGAGAGCGTTTGCCAGCAGTCTGCACATTGACCAGAAGTATCCAGGAATCAGTGGGATCGGCGTAATTCGTCAGGTCTCCCGAGAGTCTATGAGTGACTTCATAGCCGAACAGCGGCGACAGCGGCCCGGTTTCACAATCTTCCCGGCACACAATGCGCCGGAGCTTTTCCCGATTGTCTACATTGAGCCCGAAGAACCGAATGCAAAAGCTGTCGGCCTCGACATTGCACACGAAGCGAATCGCTACGAGGCAGCACTCAACACCAGGGACCGTGGCGTAGCCCAGATCACTGCGCCAATTGTGCTCGTGCAGGATTCGGGGCATACACCAGGCTTCTTGTTCTACGTTCCTTTCTATCGCAGCCCTGACCCGGCGACGCTGGAGCTGCGCCGCGAAGCATTCTCGGGAATGGTCTATGCACCTTTCGTGGTGAAAAACCTGATGGAAGGAACACTCGACAAATCGAAACGCCGTGTGGCTATCACGCTCGCCGATGGCGACGAAGTTATTTACGATGAAAACCAGTCCGACGAACCAGACTATGACCCCGAGGCACTATTTACCAGGACAGTTACGGTAAACCAGTATGGCCGCGTGTGGGAGTTCAACATTGCGACGACAAAGTCGTTTCGCAGCGATTCGTCAAGCAGTCAGCCAACGCTGATTCTGGTTGGGGGAATTGGCATAGATCTGCTACTGCTGACGCTGTTCGTGCTGCTGACGCGGGCGAGCCGGCGCACTCTGGAATTCGCGGATCGCATGACTATTGCAATACGGACCCAGGCGGAAGCACTTGCGGTTTCGAACTCTGACCTGGAGAGCTTCGCCTATGTTGCCTCACATGATCTTCGAACGCCGTTGCGCGGGATCATCGATCTGAGCGACTACCTGCAGGAAGATCTTGAGACGTACATTGCTACAGCTGACGCTAACCCTGATGTAAGTCGCAATCTCCAGCGCCTGAAGCAACAAACCATGCGAATGGAAGATCTGATCAAGGGCATCCTTGAGTATTCCAGCGTGGGCGGCGGAAAAGAAACCACATCTCTTATTGATGTAAACACACTATTGCACGTGCAGCGCGATGAGCTGGACTTGCGAGAAGGCCAGCTCCAGGCCGATGGCGAGCTACCTGTTCTTGAAACCTATCCGGTACGATTTTCGCAAGTGATGTCAAACCTGATAGGCAATGCGTTTAAGTATCATCATGACCGCGACCACGCTGTGGTTACTGTGAAATGTGATGCGGAGGGCGACTATCTTCGGTTCTCGGTCAGCGACAACGGCCCTGGAATAGACCCCAAATTTCATGGCCGAATATTTGAGGTCTTCCAGACCTTGCAGTCCAAGGACACGATCGAGAGTACGGGGATCGGTCTCGCCATAGTCAAGAAGTCGGTTGAAGCACTGGGTGGCGATGTCACTGTTGAGTCTGTTCCCGGCACCGGCACTACTTTCAGTTTTACCTGGCCGCAGTCCATTGCTGCGCGTCGGGTTCTCGAACAAGCGGTGATCTGAATGCAGAAGAAATTGCCGACGTTCCTCGTCGTTGAAGACAATGAGCTGGATGTTGAGAAGCTTAAACGCTGTTTCAAAAAGTTGGACCTCACGTTTCCATTGCGCTGGGCGGTGGACGGCTACGCGGCACTGGAGATTCTACGTGGCGAGAACGGCCAGGAAAAACTGAACGGAGCCTATGTCATGTTGCTGGACTTGAACATGCCGAGGATGAGTGGACTTGAGCTGTTGGCTGAGATTCGCAGCGATGCGACGCTGGCCCGTGCGCCTGTGTTCGTAATGACAACGTCTGATCACCATGCGGACGTTGATGCAGCGCACGGCTACTTTGTTGCCGGTTACATAGTTAAACCGCTGGAGATGGAGCACATGCTTGATGCCGTGGACATGCTCAGGAAGTACTGTGAGCATTGCGTGCTGCCCGGAGCGGCAACCGCGTGAACATGTGCGTCGATACGCCGGCCGATGGCGAAGTGGTTGTCGTCGACGACGATGGCCTGACACTTGAGGTCGTGCGACGAACTCTGCGCGGCACTGGCGTGCAGATTACCTGCTTTCGCGACGAGCAAATCGCCATGGAGTACTTGCGCACGCACGATGCAAAAGTACTTCTGGTCGATCAGCGAATGCCGGCAATTAATGGCGTAGATCTCTTGCAAGAGCTGGCAAACGAAGGGGTCAAGCTCCCGCTGCGGCTTTTTCTGTGTTCAGTTGCTGATTTACCGGCCGATGATCTTGCCAAAGCGCGAGCGCTAGGCGCAGAAACCATCAACAAGAGCCTGTACCGGGACAAAGAAGGGATGCTGGCTTTGTTTCGCTAGGCAAAGCCTGTCGTACTAATTGAACGCCAGACGGGGCACTCAGAAATAGCGGCAATGCGCGTGTTCGGTTCGCTGCATTGCCCTGTTCATATAGTCTGTAGCCCGTTGCGCATGTTCAGTGCTGGTGTGTCGCGCCTGACCTGCAACCATCTCCGTCAGTCGTCGTTCCCGGTATCCAGCGACGGCCAGCCGTAACCCCAACGCCACGGTGAGGGCAGTACCCACCAGCCGCCGAGACGGGTGCCGATGCGCATGGCAGTACCCATGGCGGGCTTGCCGGTATCCGCAATACATTGCTGCAGTCGCTTATCCGCGGCAGCACGCTGCGCGGACGACCCACCGCACCAATACTCTATGTCGTGCGCTACACAGCAATGCTTCCAGTCAGAGTCCGGCCACATGGAACAGCCATCCGTAGTGAAGCGTTCAGGTGGCAGCAGCGATCCTTCTCCGCGCTGGTCAAGGCAAATCGCCTCTGCGTGCACTTCAAGCTCCGTCTTCGGTACCGACGTGTCACTTGTCAGCTGAGGTGATGTGCATGAACACAACAAAGCCCACACCAGTAGCGCGCAGCTTGGGCCAGCGGCGTTGTTCATTCTCGAAGCCTCCTAAAGCCGGGGCAAAAGCAGGAACAGTGACCTGATTTTGTCATACGTCACATGCATGCTGCAGGCGGAATTACTAATTCCGGTCACTGTCCCCAATTTCGGCACGGCAAAGATGGTCGTGGCTGTCCAATTTATCGGGCGGAATGCCCGGATTGCCGCAGTTTGTTGTTTCCCGGATGCCTGTTCGACTCTATAATCCGGCGGTTCAAGAACGAAAACAAGAACCAAAAAGCAGTATCAGCGCTTGCAGAGAACAACGTGAGTACGATGCAATTTCTTGGCGGCCTTGCGAACCGGATAGTAGCAATTCCCAACACTCTCGGCGCCTGACACCTTGTATTCTTATACCTGTATGAGGGTTACTCATGGGCCTTATTCTGGCAGTGATTGTTATCGTAGTGATCGTTCTTGCCGTTCGTGGCGGCAAGAATTCTTTTTCTCTCGGCTTCGGCAATGTCGATTCAATTCGTTCGCACATGATTACCGGCACCGTTACGGGCTCAAAAAAATTCTCTGAAACGCATGTGTCCGGGAGCGGTACCGGCAGTGGCTACGGGCCCGTTTCCATGAGCGTCACGTCGTCATCAACTGTGCACCAGGAATTTTTCATTCGTGACAAGGAGAGTGTCGATCATCCAATCAAGATCTGGGGGCTGGACATTCCTGTCGCGGATGGTCAGCAGGTAACCCTGTCCCGCTCCGAGATTGGCGAACGTTCTCGCCCTGCTTATTTGATCAATCACAGCGCGCGGCGGGGCTGGCCGCTTTACACCACGCCCAGCCAGGTTGCGATCGAACTCGGCGTACTGCCGGGGACAGCGATGTTGTATGCCAAAGCGGCGGGAGTTGGTGTTTTAGCGGGATGGCTGGCCGGAAGCCTGGCTATTTTCTCTGGCTTGATAACCGGTCTGATCGCTGCGATCAGTTGGGTTGTATTCGAGCTAAGGCGGCGTTCAAGCGTTGGTCGTGAGCTCAAAGTGCGCTACCTCGAAGAGGAAAAAGCAACGCTGGCCAAACCGGCGATGAGCGCCTGATTGACGATAGGGATAAGAATACTTCCCCTTTGACCAGGCCCACAGGGTCATTGGCGCTGCTATTTTGACGACAAGCAGTTCCCGCGGTAGGCCGCTACGCCTCTGGCTTACGCAAATTTGACGTTGATCGCATGAATATCGCCATAATGGGCTGACGCTCACCAGTCGTTCGAAAAAGCAGGTACTAATGGATTGGCTAATATTCTTGTGCGGTCTGGCACTGCTGGTATTCGGTGCCGGATTGCTGGTTCGTTTCGCATCAACAATTGGTCGAAGGCTTGGCATCAGCCAGCTTGTTATCGGTCTGACGATCGTGGCTTTCGGAACCAGTGCGCCAGAGCTGGCTGTGTCGATTCAAGGCGCGCTCGACAATCAGAGTGATGTAGCGCTGGGGAACGTGGTTGGCAGCAATATTTTTAATGTGTTGTTCATTCTTGGTATTGCCGCACTCATAACGCCGCTGGCAGTTGCGCGCAAGCTAATCCGCCAGGAGATACCTTGGCTTGTCGCGGTGTCAGCGCTCGTATTCGTTATGGCGCTTGATGGTCGCATCGGCACCCTGGACGGAATTATCCTGGTTGTTCTGATGTCGACTTACACACTCGTGCAGTTGCGGCAGTCTCGCGCTGAACCAGAGACGGCCAATGACGATGACGTCATCCATTCGCGGAGCTGGAGGACTGGCATTCTGTTCCTGTGCGCCGGCGTACTTGGTGGCCTGACCTTGCTGGTTTTCGGTGCGGATCTGCTAGTGACAGCCGCAATCGGTATCGCACGCAAACTCGGCATCAGCGAAGTAACTATCGGGTTAACTGTTATCGCAGCCGGCACATCGCTTCCTGAAGTTGCAACGTCCGTCGTTGCGGCGTTGCGTGGCGAGCGCGATATTGCTGTAGGCAATGTCATTGGTAGTAATCTGTTTAATCTCATGGCGGTAGCAGGTATTGCAGCAATCGTATCGCCAGGCGGGTTGCAGGTTGCACCGTCGCTTTTGGCCTTCGACATGCCAGTTATGGTGGTCGTAGCGGTTGCTTGCATACCCATTCTATTCAGTGGGGGTCGTATCGACCGTTGGGAAGGCGCGCTGTTTTTTCTTTACTACGTCGCCTATACGGTTTACCTGATTCTCTACACCCAGCAACATGACATGCTGGACAGCTTCAAGTTCGCAATGATTTGGGTAGTGATTCCGCTGACGCTGCTGACGGCTACGACAATTTACCTTCGAAGCCAAAAGAGTTCAGTACCCTGAAGAGGGGCAATATTTTCCGGAATTCACAACTATTCGTTGCGCTACGACGATGCCCTGGAGTTGGCAATGTTAGAGCGGCCATACCCACAGGATCATTGGCACACCGACGGCAATGACGAGCAGCTCCAGCGGCAAGCCCATGCGCCAATAGTCGCCGAAGCGGTAGCCGCCGGGGCCCATGATCAGCGTGTTGTTCTTATGACCTATCGGCGTCAGGAAGGCGCTCGATGCAGAAACCGCGACCGCCATCAGGAATGCATCCGGGTTTACGGAGAGCCGGTTGGCAATTTCGATAGCGACCGGTGCTGCGATGACGGCGGTGGCGGTATTGTTCATAACGTCCGATAACGTCATCGTCACCAGGAACAACAGTACCAGTACGACCGCCGGCGAATATCCGGACGCAACATTAACAATTCCGTCGGCGATCAAGGTTGTGCCGCCCGTACTTTGTAGCGCGCCACCAATCGGGATCATGCAGCCGAGCAGTACGATTACTGGCCACTCAACGGAGTCGTAGACTTCGCGTATCGGTACGATATTCAGTACGACGTATGCCGCAGCGACCGCACCCAGCGCAATCGGTAAATAAACGAGCCCAATGCTGGCTGCAGTTATTGCGGCGGCAAATAGCGCGACTGCTTTCCACGCCTTATCACGTTGTATTACGCGTTGCCCGCGGTCTCTCAGAGGTAGCAAGCCGAGTCGAACGTTCGCATCGCTGACGGCGTCCGGTGCGCCCAGCAGCAACAGTACGTCACCGGCTTGCAAGCTGAGAGTCCGTACATTTTCGCGAAACCGCTGACCGTGACGGGAGACACCAACCAACGCTACGCCGTAGCGATACAGCAAACGAAATGATGAAGCCGTACGCCCAGCAAGTGCAGCCGATTCCGGAACGACAACTTCCTGCAACGTAAGATCTTCTTCCGCAAGCTGTCCTTCGCCGGTGCCAACATATTCCAAACCCAGCGTGCCGAGCGCCCCTTCTATGCTATCGGGACTGCCCTCAACCACAAGTATGTCACCGGGGTGCACTTCCTCGATCCGGGCAAATCCGGGCGCGCGTTTACCTGCGCGAGTCAGCCCAATGATCTCAATCTCGCTCTTTTCTGCCAGTTCGTCGAGTTCGCGGACGCGCTTGCCGGTGACGGGCGATGATTCTTTGACTTTGAGTTCGGCAATGTAGTCGGCGATTGCAAACAGTTCCTTGCTCGTATCGTTGCTTCGCCGGTCGCTGGGCAACAGACGCCAGCCAATCAGCGCGACATAGGCAACTCCGACTGCGGCACAGGCAATGCCAACCGGCGCGAAGTCGAACATCTGATACGGCGCGCCCAATGCATCGTTGCGAAACTCGGCGATCACGATATTCGGCGGCGTACCAATCAAGGTGATCATGCCGCCGAGAATGGATGCGAAAGAGATCGGCATCAACGTCAAGGCCGGACTGCGGCCGGCGGATTTCGATGCTTGCAGGTCAACGGGCATCAGCAAAGCAAGAGCCGCAACGTTGTTCATCATCGCGGACAGTACTGCGGCGAGTGACGACATGATGCTGATGTGCACAGCCAGCCGCCGCGACGAATCAATTACATAGCGGGCAAGCAGCTCAACGGCCCCGGAGTTTGATAAGCCCCGACTGACAATCAACACCAACGCAATGATGACTGTCGCAGGATGCCCGAAACCCGAAAACGCCTCAGCGGTCGGTACGAGCCCAAGCATAATCGCAGCCAATAGCGCCACGAATGCAACGAGGTCATAGCGCCAGCGACCCCACACGAGGAACACGAATACGAAGAATAGGAGACCGAAAAGCTCAATCTGGTCGGTCGTCAATTGCGCCACCTGCTGGGAATTATTCTTTGCAGTGTAACAAAGTGTTTGCACAGCTAGACAACGCGATCAGTCCTGTCGAGCGAAGGCCATTCGCGAAAGCCGGATAAACAGGCTGAAGCTGATACTGACAGTAGCAGTTACCGGAACGCACCCTCCCCAATTCACTCGTTCCACAATACGCATCTCACTTGTTTCCCCCACGTTCGGGCGGTACCTTGTCTGTCCACCAATGTAACGTCCTTATCCGGGGGATAAATGATGCACCGCACCCTGCGCAAGTTGCTGCTTGTTGTTCTGGCAGTTGCCACTTATGGAATCACCTTAAACGCGGCGCAGGCCGTTGAAGAATCACTAATCGACAAGCTTGAATATCGGCTTGTCGGGCCATGGCGTGGTGGTCGCGTCACAACCGTTACGGGTGTACCGAATAACCCGTTAATTTATTACATGGGCGCAACCGGCGGCGGCGTCTGGAAGACGATCAATGCAGGCGAGACCTGGGAGAACGTTTCTGACAAGCAGATTCCGGTTGGCACGATTGGTGCGGTGGCAGTGGCCGAATCAGACAACAACGTCATTTACGTTGGTACGGGTGAGTCACCTATTCGAGGTGTAACGACCGCACAAGGCGAGGGCGTCTGGAAATCGACCGATGCTGGCAAGACGTTTACGGCTGTAGGCTTGCCAAAGATCGGTCAGGTTTCGCGCATCAAGATTCACCCAACGAATCCGGACATTGCCTACGTTGCGGCGCAGGGCCAGATTTTTGCCCCAAACGAAGAGCGCGGCATTTACCGCACGACGGACGGCGGCAAGAGCTGGAAGCAGGTGCTCAAAGTCAACGCCGACGTCGGCGCTTCTGACCTGGCAATGGATCCTACTAACCCACGCATTCTCTATGCCGGCATGTGGCATCACGGCCGCAAGCCCTGGTATATCCAGTCTGGTGGCGAGGATGGCGGTATCTATAAGTCTTCGGATGCGGGCGACACCTGGAAGAAGCTCGAAGGCGGGCTGCCGAAGATGATTGGCAAGATCGGCGTTGACGTGTCGGCCTCAAGCCCGAACCGTATTTATGCGATCGTTGAAGCCGAGCCCGAGAAGGGCGGCTTGTGGCGTAGTGACGACTACGGCGAGACCTGGAAACTGATCAACGGTCACCGCGCACTGCACACTCGCGCCTGGTATTACATTCATCTGCGTGCAGACCCGTCAGACAAAGATACGATTTGGGTGCTGAACACGGCGTTGTACAAATCCATCGACGGCGGCAAAGACTGGGAAGTGGTTAAGACGCCGCACGGCGATCATCACGATCAATGGATCAACCCCGAAAACAGTTTGAACATGATCAGCGGCAACGACGGTGGTGCGACTGTTACATTTGACGGCGGCAAAACCTGGTCATCCATTTA
Organism: Woeseia sp.; assembly: GCA_037968755.1. Classification (GTDB taxonomy): domain Bacteria; phylum Pseudomonadota; class Gammaproteobacteria; order Steroidobacterales; family Woeseiaceae; genus Woeseia. The sequence continues at coordinate 23,364 of JBBKWB010000176.1, read as the reverse complement.
TAACCAGCCAACTGCGCAGTTCTATCGCGTGGTGACAGACAACCAGAAGCCCTACCGCATGTACGCGGGCCAGCAGGATAATTCCACCGTAGCGCTTGCGGCCTGGAGCTGGGATGGTGGCATCGGCGAAGATGATTATTACGCCGTTGGCGGTGGCGAGAGCGCACACATTGCGTTCGATCCCGATAAGCCGTCACTCGTGTACGCGACAACGATCAACGGCACGCTTACCGAGTACAACCACGAGAACAAGAAAGAACGTTCCATCATTCCGTACCCGGAGATGGTGTATGGCATGGACTCGAAGGACCTGAAATACCGCGCCAACTGGAATCCTCCGGTAATTGCCAGCCCACATGACTACAAGACGATCTACTACGGCACGCAAATGCTGCTGAAGAGCTCGGATCGCGGTCTGAACTGGGAAGAGGTGAGCCCCGATCTGACGCGCGCAATACCTGAGCACATGGGACGCAACGGTGGCCCGCTGACCCCTGAAAACGTAGGCGCAGAGTTCTATCACACGATCTACACCATCGTGGAATCCGAGACCAAGCAGGGCACGATCTGGGTCGGGGCGGACGATGGCCTGATTCACATCACCACCAACGGTGGCCGCAGCTGGGACAACATCTCGCCGCCGCATCGCGGTGAGGCAATGGTCAACGCGATTGATCTGTCGCCGCATGCCGAAGGCACGGCCTACGCTGCACTGACAGGCTTCAAGCTCAACGATTTCCAGCCGTATATTTACAAGACCACGAATTCCGGCAGGAGCTGGAGTCGAATTGATAAGGGCATTCCGGATGGCGCATTCGTTCGCGTCGTACGCGAGGACCCTGTGACCAAGGGTCTGTTGTACGCCGGCACGGAAAAAGGCATGTTCGTTTCCTACAACGATGGCGGCAGCTGGCAGTCTCTCGACCTGAATCTGCCGGCCGTGCCGATCACAGACCTGCGAGCCCGCGAAGACGGTCTCGTCGTGGCCACGCAAGGTCGCGCGTTCTGGGTGCTGGATGATCTGTTCGTGCTACGCCAGGCGAAAGACAACCTTGCGAATAAGGCAGTGCATATCTATGCCCCGCCAGTAAATGCAATGGGTAAAGCGCGCAGTCGCCCGGGCAAGAACGAGGGTGCCAATCCGTCGCCGGATGTGCCGCTCTATTACTACATCAAGGATGAGCTGGCTGAAGACGCTGAATTGAAGATCGAAATTCTTGATTCAAGTGGTGCGATCGTCCGCACAATGCACGGTCAGGAAACCGATCAGGATCGCTGCAAGATTGGCAACATGGACCCGCGGCGCCCGTTCGAGCTCAAGTACGCCAAAAAGGACGAAGGTCTGAACAAGTGGGGCTGGGACATGACCGCCGACGAAGTGAAGTGCGTCGATGACCTTGTGCTGCAGGCGGGCTACGGCGGGCCGAGCGTAGCGCCCGGCAAGTACACAGCACGTATTACTGTGGGCGGTGCCAGTGACAGCACGCCGTTCGAGATCGTCAAAGACCCACGTTCGTTCGCAACGGATGCCCAAATTGGTGAGTGGGCGAGCACGACGAAGCGACTGAAAGGCACGCTGGACCAGGTGCTGGTCAGTCTTGATACTGCCAGAAAGGCCCGTTCGCAGATCGAGTTCCTGATGGACTCTCATGACGATGCTCAACTCCATGAACTGGGCGAAGCAGCTATTGCAGATATCGGCGCCTGGGAGGCGTTGATCACGCAGCTCAAGTTCGAGACCTACGAAGATGAAGACGCGTGGGCCACGATGCTTGACGGACAGTTGCGCTACCTGCTGGATGTCGTTGACGAGTCTGGTGCGCCGGTTACCAATGGTGCGAAGACTCGCTCGACAGATCTTGGCAATCAGTGGCGCCAGCGGCAGCTCGAGCTCAACGACATTACGGAGAACTTCATTAACCCGATCAACCGCTGGGCGGGCGGCATGGAGTTAGGGCACGTAGTGCAACCCGGCAGCTGAGTATTCGGCCGTCGCTTCAACGAGCCGGCGACCTTTCGCTCAGCCAAGCCACAACAGCATATATTTGAACGACAAAAAAAGTAGGGGATAAATAATGCTTGGATTCATGAAAGGTTACGAAGAACAAACCTATGCGCTGATGCGAATCACGACAGGCTTCCTGTTCCTGTGTCACGGGTTCATGAAATTCCAGGGCATGGGAGAGGCAGCACGCCCCTGGCATATCCAGTGGGTCGCGGCCCCTATTGAGCTGATTGGTGGCGCAATGGTGATGCTCGGTCTGTTCACTGTTCCTGCTGCGTTCCTGTGTTCCGGTATGGCTGCGGCGGCTTTCTTTGTTGGACATTTCAAGATGGGTACGCCACTGCCGATCCAGAACCGCGGCGACTCCGCAGCCTTGTATGCTTTCGTTTTCCTGTTTATTTCGGCGAAAGGCACCGGGATCTGGGGGCTGAGCAAGTCCTGACAGGGGGTATTCGCCCGGGCAAGTTTTTCGCTACACCTGAGAACAGCGATGCGCCATGGATGGCGCCATTCGCTGGCAGCTCATTTAATGCAAACAGCGCCCTCACTCGTCTCCCTTTGACTTCGGCGCGCCCTCGGCTCAGCACAATAGTCACAATAAGCACAATAAGGACATCCATAATTACTTGAATCTGGACGTTTCCTGTAGATTTGCGACCGTCAATTGTGGGTGTCCAAATTAGGTGATTGTGGGTGTCCAAATTGGTACTGCTAAACGTAACTGCGCTGGCCGGCGTCGAAATAGCAGGCTGCACACTGAGGGCCGCTCATTCCCAATTGATCTGAACCGAGCGAGTTGCCCGGTGCCTCAACTACCCAGACGTGGATAAACCACCATAGGAAGGGCAACGATGAACAGGCTGTCGCTCGCTATAACCGTTGCGCTGATGACATTCTCACTGCCTTCAAACGGTGACGATGGGCCGTTCCACTTCGCGTTTCAGGAGCTCAGCGCCGGTGTCTGGGCCGGTGTGCGCGCCGATACCAACCGCTATCCCGTCATGGGCAACACTACCTTCGTTATCAGCGACGAAGGTGCGGTGGTCTTCGATGGCGGTGGCGCGGCGGGCATGGCCGACCAGATCATTGCGAAAATTCGGTCGCTAACTAATAAGCCAGTCACCCACGTTGTGATCAGTCATTGGCACGGTGATCACAATTTCGGCGTGTTTCGCTTCGGTGAAGAGTTTCCGGGCGTGCAGTACATTGCTCATCAATTTACGAATGACGTGTTCAACAGTACGCGCATCTCTTACATTGACCGGCAAACCGCCTTCATCGATGACAATTTGGAGAAGTTCAGTACCTACATCGCAACCGGGCTGGATTCGGACGGCGAAAAAATAAGCGAGACTGATCTCAGGGACTACGCGCGCATTGTCGAGGATGCTGATGTGGTTCGAGCGGAGCACGCTCGTGCCAGGGTGACACCGGCCGATATTACGTTCACCGACAAGTACACTCTACAAACCGGTGATCGCACGATAGAGCTGCTGTACCTCGGACATGCGAATACAGCCGGTGACATTGTCATGTGGCTGCCGCAAGAACGCATCGTTGCGACTGGGGATATCGTTGTGTTCCCTTCTCCGTACGCTTTCAACGTGCCACCGCGTGCCTGGGCAGAGACGCTGCGGGCACTGAACGATCTAAATTACACAACCCTGGTGCCAGGCCATGGTGACGTGCAGACCGATACGGATTACGTCGATCTGAATATTGAAGCCGCCGATTCTATTGCCAGCCAGCGTGATGAGTTGCTTGCAAGTGGCATGAGCAATGAAGAGGTTGAAGTGGCACTCGATTTTTCAGCGTTCGAAGGGCGCTTCACGCACGGCGATGAGTACGTGAAAGGCTACTACGATGCGTACTTTCAGGTGCCGTTTAGAGCTGCTGCTATGAAGGCACTGACGGGCGAGCCGATGGTCAGCATCGATCCGCCCGAAAGTATTCCTTTCGATGATGAGCGCTGGCAGATCGAGGCAGCGGAATTTGAGCGGGTTGACTACCTGGGCCAACAAGCACTGAAAATTCGAGGTGGTGCGGCGATATTGTCGGATATGAATATCTCGAATGGCTTGGTCGAGTTCGATTTGGCCGTATCAAAGGAACGCGGTTTCGCGGGTCTCGTATTTCGCCTGCAGGACGACGCCAACTACGAACATTTTTACATCCGCCCTCACCAGTCCGGCAATCCGGACGCCAATCAGTACACCCCGGTGTTTAACGGCGTGTCATCCTGGCAGCTGTATCACGGTGAGGGCTACGGCGCGCCGGTCGATTATCGTTACGATGAATGGATGCACGTCAAAGCAATCTTCGCCGGATCGCAGGCGCAGGTGTACATCGATTCCGATGAGCCTGTGCTGCACTTCACTGAGCTCAAGCGAGAGGACCTAAGTGGCGCAATTGGCCTGAACTCAGCAAACTTTTCGGCCGTTCATTTCGCCAATTTCAAGGTGACACCGTTGGCCAATGCCTACGCGTTTCCGTCGTCTGGAACTGCACTGGCAGAACCAGACGAAGGTACGGTGATGTCGTGGCAGGTGTCCGATGCGTTCGATGGCGGTGACCTTGAGGGCACAACGAAGCTGGACAATGCCCTCAAAGCGAACCGCAGCTGGACTGAGTTGAGTGCCGAGCAAACCGGCATTACAAACCTTGCTCGCGTCCAGGGATTGGAAGAGGGCAAGAACACAGTCTTCGCCCGGGCCGTCGTGACATCAAAAAATGCGACCGTGAAAGATATGGCGTTCGGCTACAGCGACGCCGCCATGGTATTCGTCAATGGTCAGCTCGTATACCAGGGCAACAACGGCTATCAGACACGAGACTACCGCTACCTCGGCACGATCGGCCTGTTCGATCACGTGGCTCTGCCGTTAAAGAAGGGCGACAACGAAATCTGGATTGCAGTCTCGGAGGCGTTTGGGGGCTGGGGCGTTATGGCGACGATCAGGGAATACTGAAGCCGCCGGAGCGTGCAGGTTGCCCGTTGTCTGGCGGAAAGCGCCCCCGTACACTGCCAGCACCAACAAAATAATAATTCCCTGAAACGCGAGTGAATAAAGGGGTCGAACCGGTTTTTCTCTGCTGGTCGAGTGAATCAAGAGCCTGATCCGATATGATTCCCTGTACTCAACGGCATGCCCGCAAGCACAGTACTTCACGGCGATGCCGGCGCTCGGTCGAATAAACTGGTTCGACCCCATTTATTAAGGAGTAAGCAATGCAGATCACTCAGCGTCGTCAGTTTCTCAGGTACCTCGCGGCGAGCCCGGTGCTGTGCGCGTCCGGCGCAGCGACTTCGCTGGCAGCGAGCGGCTGGGAGGAGGGCGCTGATGATTTTCAGATTGACACTCCGGAAGACGCGCTCGACGTTTTCGATTTTCACACTGTCGCGAAACACAAGCTACCGACCGCGCACTATGGTTACCTCGCCACTGGCACAGACGGCAACGAAACGTTGCACGCCAACCGTACGGCTTTCGAAGACGTATACCTGCGACCGATGCGCATGGTCGACACGCGGAGCATCGATACTTCGACTGAGCTGCTCGGCACGGCATTAAAATCACCGCTGCTGTTGGCGCCGGTTGGCAGCCAGAACGGGTTTCATGCAGACGGCGAAATCGCGACTGCCCGGGCAGCGGGCTCACGTGACCACCTGCAGATTCTGTCCAACGTATCGACGCGCTCTGTCGAGGCGGTGGCCGCTGCGCGCGGCGCACCGGTCTGGCAACAGTTCTATCCCGTGGATGACTGGTCAACCGCAGAGAAAATAATTCGGCGAGCTGAGAACGCCGGGGCTCCCGCCATTGTGTTGACGGTTGATCTTAACGGCGGCAGCAACCGCGTGATGATGCGCCGCTACATGCGCCGCGATGATCGCGACTGCAGCAGCTGTCATCGGGATCACCCGGATGCCATGTTCGATCGCAAGCCAATGTACAGCGACGCCAACGCGACCATCGCCGGACTGGACGCGATGGCCCGCATGACCTGGGAGTACGTGCAGCGCCTGCGTGACGCAACCAAAATGAAGGTTGTCGTCAAGGGTATCGTCACTGCAGAAGACGCGGAAAGCTGCGTAGGTTACGGCGTCGACGCGGTCTATGTTTCGAACCACGGCGGTCGGGCCGAGGCCAGCGGTCGCGGTGCGATCGCAAGCCTGCCCGAGGTCGTTGCCGCCGTGAACGGTCGTGTACCCGTGATTTTTGACAGCGGTATTCGCCGCGGCAGCGATATCTTCAAGGCACTGGCATTGGGCGCAGACGCCGTCAGCGTCGGCCGGCCCTATATCTGGGGGCTCGCTGCGTTCGGTCAGGCAGGCGTTGAAACAGTGATCGATATGCTGAATGCCGAACTTGCAATGGTCATGTCGCAGATGGGAACGCCATCACTGGCAGATATCGGGCGCCAACACGTCGCCCGGTCCTGACGCACTTGTGACAATCCGGTGCAGGCGATGTTGGTACATGGGCGGCCATTGGAGTTATGGTCACTGTCCCGGATCATCAAGGAAGTACTCATGTCGCCCAGCAAAGGTCGGTTTCGGAACGTATTCAACGTGTTGTTCGCAGCAACGCTGGCTGTGGCTTGTCAACCGGACACTGTCACGGACGTTGCAGCCAAGCCGTCTGCACGAACTGCAGTGGACGCACTGGACCGGGTTACCGCTGATGCTCGTAAGGCGAGGGTTGCCAATGCGGATTACGAACTGTTTATTGACCTTCATTCGAACCCGGACGAGTTTGCGGGCAAGGCGCGCCTTCGCTTCGATCTCAACGATAACTCATCCGATTTAAGCATCGACTTTGGTGGCGGCACAATTCGCGAACTGCGGGTTAACGATGAACCTGTTGAAATCGACCACAACGGCTTTTTCATTGTGGTGTCAGCGGCTGCGTTACAACGCGGGCCCAACACCATCGACATCAGCTATCAGCACGCTTACGGTGAGGACGGTACTGGCCTGCATCGTTTCGTCGATCCGGAAGACGGTTCGACCTATTTGTACACCTACCTCTGGCCGTACTACGCGAACCGACTTTTTCCGTCGTTTGATCAGCCGAATCTCAAAGCAACGTTTTCACTGAGCGTGCTTGCGCCACAAAGTTGGGAGGTGGTGTCGATGGCCGAGGGCGCGGCCGATGCCGCTGATAACGGGGCGAGACTATGGCGCTTTGCGACGACACCGAAAATGTCCACGTACGTGTTTTCGTTACACGCTGGCCCCTACCAGATATGGGAAGACAAGGCCGGCGCCATCCCGTTGCGACTGCTGGCGCGAAAATCGCTCGCGCCTTATGTTGCTGTCGAGGAATGGTTTGACGTAACCAGGGCGGGCCTTGCTCATTACGCCAGCTACTTTGAAATTCCCTATCCGTTCGGGAAGTACGACCAACTGATCGTTCCGGATTTCAATATTGGCGCAATGGAAAATATCGCTGCCGTTACATTCTCCGAAAATTACGTGCAGCGGCAACAGAGCAGCCGCAGCGAACGTGAAGCTCGCGCGAGCACGATACTTCACGAGATGGCGCATATGTGGTTCGGCAACCTCGTCACCCATGACTGGTGGAACGGATTGTGGCTGAACGAAAGTTTCGCGACGCAAATGGCTGCTATTGCGGAGTCCAACGTCACCGAGTTCACGGACACATGGCACGGGTTCTTCACGGTTGGGAAAAAAGCGGCGTACCAGCGCGACAGTCGCGTAACCACTCACCCCATTGAAATGTCGATCAACGCTACAGATGAATTCTTCAGTGTGTTTGACGCGATCACTTACCAGAAAGGTTCATCGGTCCTTAAGCAGTTGGAGCACCTGGTCGGTGATGAAAACTATCGACGCGGCGTGTCGGCATACTTGAAAGATCATGCCTACGGGACAACCGAGCTTGCGGACTTCGTAGGCCATCAGGAAAAAAGTGCTGGCATGGATCTGAGTGAATGGTCTGATGAATGGTTGTACAAACCAGGCTTCAATACACTCGGGTCGGAGATTGATTGTGATGCCGCTGTACTGAAGTCGCTGACCATTACACAGTCCGCGTCGGCTGAAACCCCATGGTTGCGGACGCATCTCGTTGATGTCGCATTGTATGACGTCGATGCGAACGGCAACCTTGTCGCGAATACGATCCTGCCGGTGCGTATTGATGGTGCCCGGACGGTTGTAGACGTTCCGAACGGACAAGTCTGCCCGCTGCTGGTAAACCCCAATCACAACGACTGGACCTACGCGCAAATCGAGCTGAGCGATACCGCAGCCGAAACGCTCGGAGGTCGGCTCGGCAATATTTCCGAACCACTGGCTCGCTCAATTTTTCTTGCGGCATTGTTTAACCGGGCAATGTCCGGCGAAATGCCGATCGCTGACTACGTTGCCGAAGGGCTAAAGCTGGCAGACACAGAGCAGAATATTCGCGTTGTTCAACAGATAGCGACATCGCTGGTTCAGGCGATTGACGTCATGTATCGCTTGCAGCCGCAAACGGGCGAAGCCCTTGCGCTGATTGTTCCCGAGATTGAGGTGCAATCACTGCGGCGCGCACATCTTGCCGATAGCCAGGACCTGAAACGAATCTGGCTGAACACGTTTCTTGGCACGGTGTCGAGCGATTCAGGCATCGGTACCGTACGCGCGATGCTGGACGGAAAGGCGGAAATTGCCGGCATCGATATGTCGTCGGACCTGCGCTGGAAACTGCTGACGATACTTAGCCGCAATGGCGTCGACGGCATCGATGAAATGCTGGAAGCAGAGCGTTTGCGGGACGCCTCTGACGCCGGTGCCAAGAGCTTGTTAACTGCACGCGCAGCGCAGCCCGATGTCTCGCTGAAATCTGACTTTGTCGATGAGCTCCAGCAGCCTGCGGCAATCACCGGGCTTTCCCGACAACGCGCCGTGATGGCGGGCCTCTTCCCCGCCAATCAGACCGACTTGCAGCTCGAATTGCTCAGCAAAGTGTTGAGCGCGCTGCCTCAGATGAGTGGCAAAGTTGATCCGTATTTCATGTCGAGTTATGCGAGTGTGCTGCTGACGCCAATGTGCCAGCCGGAAAGTGTTGCGATGCTGCAATCCGCGCTCGATAAAGACGCAGCTCGCCTGGATAGCACGGCATTGCGCTTTCTGCGTGAAGCGCACCAGGCAGACAGCGAGTGCCTGCAACTCCGAAACCGGCCACAGTGAGTGAAACCCGAGTCCGTAAAGGGGTCGAACCGGTTTTTCACCCAAATTCGAGCCTTTGCGGAGGCTGTTGCGATTGCCCGACCTTGGTCGAGAGACTTCAGAAAATAACCGGTTCGACCCCATTTCCGTTAGAAAAACCGGTTCGACCCCATTTCTGATTTCTGCGGCAATACCGTGGAGCTGTGGCTAGATTAGTGCCAATTGGTAGTGCGGATCATCCTCCGCCATTTCGATTACAACGAGAACTCCTGCAGCCGCGATCATTTTCTGGCATTCCTTACTCATGTGGCGCAACCGTAGAGTCTTGCCGGCACTGCGGTAGCGTTCGGTGATCGCGTTCAGCGCCTCGAGGCTCGAATAGTCGGCGATGCGTGCATCTTTGAAATCGATGATGACTTCGTCCGGGTCGTTGGCTGGTTGCAAGCGCTCCGAAAAGCCGCGGACTGATCCGAAATACAGCACGCCCTGCAGATTGTAGACGCGGCTGCCATCGAGCAGGTCTTGCGGGTTCAGCCGCACGTGCTTCGCGGATTTCCAGGCGAAGACCAGTGCGGACATGATGACGCCAACAAACACGGCCAGAGCCAGGTTGTGCAGGAATACGGTTGTCAGTGTTACTACAAGAATGACAAGAATATCGGACGCGGGCACCTTGCCAAAGGTCTGGAACGTCGACCATTCGAATGTGCCGATAACAACCATGAACATGACGCCCACCAGCGCCGCGATGGGGATTTCCACGATAATCGGCCCGCCGATCATGATGAATGTGGCGAGCGCCAGTGCTGCAACGATGCCGGAGGTCTTGCCGCGACCACCGGAGCGGATGTTAATCAGGCTTTGGCCGATCATTGCGCAGCCACCCATGCCACCGAAAAGTCCGGATAGAAAATTGGCGCCGCCCTGAGCGAGGCACTCACGGTTACCCTTGCCGCGTGTTTCCGTCATGTCGTCAATCAACTGCAGGGTCATCAGTGATTCAATCAGGCCGACCATTGCCACGGCAAAGGCGACCCCGCCGATGAGCAGTATCGTGTCCATGTTCCAAATGATGTCACTCGGCCAACCCCATGTTGGTAAGGAGCCGCGTAGCTCGCCGCTGCCGGTGCCTTGTAGCAGGACGTCGGACACGGTCTTCGTTTCGACCACGTCAAAGAAACTCAGCAGGCCCACCGCAACGATCGCGACAAGAATGGATGGCACTGCGTTGCTCAGCTTCGGCAGAAACTTGATGATCAGCATGGTGAGTAACGCGAGTCCACCCATTACTAGCAGTTTGTTGGTCGCCAGCCATTGGCCATCAATCGTCTTGAAAGACTGGAACTGGGAGATAAGAATCACAATTGCCAGCCCGTTAACGAAGCCCATCATGACCGGGTGCGGCACGAGGCGAATGAAACGGCCGAGTTTCAGCACCGCGACCAGACCCTGGATCAAGCCTGCCAGCATGACCGCAGCGAACATGTACTGCATGCCCAGATTGTCGATGCCTATTTCGGCGCCCACCGCATTGCCCTGTTCAACCGCTTTGGCGACTACCACGGCAATCGCACCGGTCGCTCCGGAAATCATCCCGGGACGCCCGCCAAATGCGGCAGTTATGAAGCCGAGGAATACTGCAGACCAAAGGCCGACGACTGGGTCAACTTTGGCGACAAACGAAAAGGCAATCGCCTCGGGAACCAGCGCCAGGGCAACGGTCAGGCCGGAGAGAGTGTCGGCTGACCAGGTGCCGTTGGACTTTGTAAACAAGCTAAAAAACATTGAGCAAAACTACCCTGCAAACCGCCAGCAAAGTGGCAGCTCGGAAAAGACGAAATAACGGATTGAATCAGGAGGGACCGCATCGACCGCGAGGTTGAGAGCGTTGTCTCAGGTTCGCGCGGCGCTAGTGTACACGATTGCCAGGGCGTCGCCAGCTCACATTATGAGGCCTGCGTCGCAGTTCAGCAGAAGTTGCCGCTCGCGAGCATGGGTTGGTGACGTTGTTTTGCTATGGATGGCGCTATACGCGCTCAAGTACCTGCAGTATGAGATCAAGCGGGCTCTGTATTCTGATCGAGACAGTGTCTGTGTTTTCACGCAATTGCGGTTGCTGTCCGCGACCATCAATTTCGCGGGAAAGATCTATCGGGCAAACAGTCGCAGCGCTGCTATTCGGCCACGATTTCCGTTTGTTGATCCCGCATGAGCCAGGCAAGCATCAGGCGCACCTGGGTATCGTCCAGGCGATCCCCGAATGCGGGCATGTGACCGTTGCGGCCAACGGCAATCGAGGTAGTGAGGTCGTCGTCGCTGCTGCCGTACAGCCATACATCGTCGGTCAGATTCGGGGCGCCCAGTATTGGGTTGCCCGTTCCGGTTGGGCCGTGGCAGGCGATGCAGAACATCTGGTAACGCGCGTGACCCGGGAGTGCCGAACGTGCTTCGTCACCGGCCGCCATTGCGCGGACATAAGTCACCATGTCGGCAACGCCCTCATCGCCGAGTGCGGCCTGCCAACCCGGCATCGCCGCTCTGCGGCCGTTGCGAATCGTCTGCTCGATCTGCGCTGCCGATCCGCCCCATTGCCAGTCGCTATCCACAAGGCTTGGAAAGCGATCGACCTGGCCCTGGCCTTCGTGGCCATGACAAATACCGCAGGTGCGGTCGAACGCACGGCCTGCCGACGCCATCGCGATGTCATCTTTTACCAGTTCGGCAACGGGCGTTTCGGCTACCCGCTGCCGCAATGCACCGAAGCGTGCGTCATAGCGTTCCTGGCTTTCCTGCAGACGTCCGCCCTGCGACCACTCGAGCACGCCCTTGAACGTGCCAAGGCCCGGGAACAACATCAGGTAGATCACCGTGCAAATAAGTGCGGTGAAGGTCATCCAGAACCACCACATGGGCGCAGGCTGGTCACCTTCGGTAAGCGTCTCGTCCCAAACCGCCGATATGTGTGGCGCTTTATCCTTAGAGAAGTAGATGCCGTACACCAGCCAGACGAACCCACCGAGGCTGACGACCGTCATCACAACAATCCAGCCACCCCAGAACGCTGATGGCATGTCAGCTATCATCGCGTTCGTCCTCGAGTGGAATACGTGCCGATGCATCGAGCTCTTTATTGCCTTTGCGCAGATAGAGCCAGACCACAAGCACTGTCATAAATGCCATGACGAGCATGTCGCCGGCGAACAGGAAGTACGTCATGGAGTTCCTCCTGGCGGAATCGCGGTGCCCAGTTTCTGCAAATAAGCCACGATAGCGTCCAGCTCTGTCTTGCCCTCAAGTGCTGCAACAGCGCCTTCGATCGTTGCATCATCGTACGGGTGCCCGAGCGATCGCAATCCGCGCAGTCGTTGCTGGACCTCGCCGCGTTCATTCGCCGGGCGTTCTGCCAGCCACGGGTAGGCCGGCATGATCGATTCGGGCACGACTGAGCGAGGGTCTAACAAATGCAGTCGTTGCCATTCGTCTGAGTATTTGCCACCGACACGGTGCAAGTCGGGACCGGTACGTTTCGAACCCCACAGGAACGGCCTGTCGTACACAAACTCGCCCGCGCGTGAGTACGGACCATAGCGTTCCACCTCCGCGAGGAGTGGCCGAATCTGTTGTGAGTGACAGGTGCTGCAGCCCTCACGGATATACAGGTCGCGACCCATTAGCTCGAGCGGGGAATACACCGTCGTGTTCTCGGTTGGCGTGGTCAAAGAATCCTGAAACAGGCTGGGCACAATCTGCACAAGCCCGCCAATTGAGGAGACGACCAGGATGCCGAAGATGAGCAGGCCCGTATTCTGCTCGATGCGCTGGTGTAAAGTCAGACCACTCATGCTGTTGCTCCTTCCGCAGCAACTTCCGGTGGCTGGACCCGTAGCGTCTTCGTGCCGGCAATCGTGCGGAACAGGTTGTAGGCCATCAACAGGACACCGCTCAGGAATATGAGGCCAGCAAACAAGCGGAGCCCGTAATACGAAGACATGCTGGCCATGATGTCGCGGAAGCTGAAGCGAACCTCGCCAAGTTCATCGAGGCCGAGCCACAACAGGCCCTGCGATACACCTGCACCCCACATCGCGAGGATATAAAGCATCGTGCCGGCAAGCGCGAGCCAGAAGTGGACGTTTGCGAGCCGCACACTATGAAGTTCCTTGCCAACGAGTCGGGGTACCAGGAAATAGAAAGTGCCGAACGTGATCATTGCGTTCCAGCCGAGTGCGCCGGAGTGTACGTGGCCAATTGTCCAGTCGGTGAAATGACTGACAACGTTGACGCTCTTGATCGCCATCATCGGTCCCTCGAATGTGGCGAGGCCGTAGAACGCGAGCGCCAGTACGATGAATTTCAGCGCCGGGTCGGTACGCAGCACTCGCCATGCGCCGCTTACCGTCATGATGCCGTTAACCATGCTGGCCCACGATGGGGCGAGCAGCAGCAGGCTCATTACCATGGCGAGCGACTGCACCCATTCGGGAATGGCGTTGAAATGCAGGTGATGAGGCCCTGCCCAGATGTAGCTGTAGGTGAACGCCCAGAATGCGACAACCGACAGTCGATAGCTCCAGATCGGACGGTTCGCAAGCTTTGGCAGGAAGTAGTACATCATGCCGAGGAAACCGCCGGTTAGCAGGAAGCCGACCGCATTGTGGCCGTACCACCATTGCACGATGGCGTCTTGCGCGCCGGGATACAGCGAATAGGATTTGAACAGGGATACTGGCAACGCGAGGCTGTTGACGATGTGCAGCATGGCGATAACAATAATCAAGCCACCATAGAACCAGTTCGAAACGTAGATTGGCCGAATCTTGCGTTTGGCAATGGTGCCGAAGAACACGATGCCGAATCCAATCCAAAGTATCGCTATGGCAACGTCGAAAGGCCACTCGAGCTCGGCGTATTCTTTGGAAGTATTGAGACCGGCAAGCAGTGACAGGCCGCCGGCGAGCACGCATATTTGCCAGCCTATCGCCACAATCCAGGCGAGTTTAGGCATGTACAGCGGCACATGAGATGTGCGTTGCACGCTGTAATATGCCGTACCCATCAACGCCGAGATGCCGAAGCCGAAAATAATGCCGTTAGTGTGGAGAGGGCGCAGCCGGCCGAACGAAAGCCACGGTTGCCCAAAGTCGATAGTCGGCCACACCAATTCTGCTGCAATGTAAACGCCGGCCGTCATCGCGACAATCGACCAGATGATTGAGCACATGACCAGCATTCGCACGATGCTATCGTGGTAATAGAGCACCGGCTTTTCTATTGCGGAGCTGCTCATCAGACGCCCACTCGCGGTCCGATCCCGATTACCCACAGGTATGCGGTGAGGCCGAGCAGTGAAACAGCGGCGACCAGCAAGTAACCAATCAAACTTGAAGCCATTAACATGCCGCGCTCCGGGCTGATCTTAAGGACTACCGGCAGACCGGCATACAACAGGTACATGCTCCAGATCAGAGCGGGGACAAGGACAAGCACGTTCAGGAATACCTGCGGATAGAGATGTATCAGGCTGCCGACGATCAACGGCGCAGCAACGATACTGATTAGCGCGAGGTGAATTCCAAAAGACAATCGCGCACCGTAGGTCGATGCCATCCATTGGGCAACAATCGCTGAGCTTAGGAATCCAAAAAGCATTGCGATGAAGTAGCTAATGCAAATGAGCAATAGCGGCGTATCAGGAATGAAAATCGGATCGCCCGCGCCCAGGCGCCAGCCAAATAGTTTCGTACCAACATACGCTGCAAGCGGTGGAACCAGCGCCATCCATAGAACGAGTCGAAAGAATACGGCGGGTCCGGTAGGACGTTTCTCGGCTAGATCCGCAAACGCATGTCCTGGACGGAAAAAAAGCCACAGCAGCGTCACGGGCGAAATGGAGCCGGAGGGCTTGTCAATCACGGTTAGATGTTCCCGGTTGTCGTCATGCAGAGTGGTGCGCGCCACTCGCGTGGGCCCCGCAAGCGAACCTAAACTACGTCGACTCGTGTCGCTATAAGCACTTTCCGAAATGGACAATGCGCGGAAATTATCGCAGTGATTCCAGCAGTAAATCTGCCGAGCCAGGTTACGGCCGGCAGGTGCTCAGATAAGCAGGAGTACGTTACTCAGCCCAAACCCCAAACAAGCGGGCCAGGGCTTGCTCAAGCTGGGCGCGGCCCTGCGCGTAACACGGTTATTTCGGGTGTTGCCGGGCTACGGCGCCCCGACCCAGCCTGCAGCCGACCCAAAAAATCGACGTCGAGTGAGGTGATTGAGCGTGCTCTCTCGCTATCACCGGGTAAGAAGACCAAAAACCATTAGACACCTGAGGACATTAGTATGCGTTCAATTTCACCCCGTCTGCTTGGCTTTGGACTGCTCATGTTCATGTGGGCAGCCTGGTCCCTGGCAGCTTAGTCGCCGCATTATCGAGCATGAACCTTACCTGCAGAGTTACGCGGAGGTTGGGCATCGTCAAGTAGTGGTGTCGGTTGCCACGCATCCTGTTTCCTCTCCCCCATGCGACAGGTGCGAACTCCGGCAAGCCTCCAACCCGATCCCTACACGGCGAACAGTGTACGGCCGGTGCTGCCCCCCGCAGCGCTGGTCGTATTTTTTTGGCATAAAAACGGGGGACCGTGACCCAATTATCAACGAGCTATGGTGCGGGATTGTAATCCTACTTCCGGTTAATCGACGCGAGGCCTGCAACCGCTGCAGCAATAACTGTCAGTTGTTCGTGCAGGGCGAAATTGTTGCCCCGCATGCTCTTTGCTGCTGGCCCAGAAAAAAAGCCGGGCAGCAGAAGCTGCCCGGCCACATCGTCGGAATTCGAACGACTTGATCAGCGTCAGCGGGGAGTTACTGACGATCGTCGGTCTCTTCGAATACCGCGAACTCCATACGCGTGAGTTTGCCGTCTCTATCCGAGTCCAGATTGTTGAACTGCTCGAGCAATGTTGACTGCTTCTCCGCTTCGTTGACGGAAATATTGCCGTCAAGGTTGACATCAAGTTCACTGAAAGACAGCGAACCCGATTGGGCCAGAACCATTCCCGCCGCGGTTAACGACAGGCCGAGTACTACTATGCTTGGGGTTTTCATTGGCTTCTCCTGATGCTTTAGTTTGGCGCCCTGTGTTGAATCAAACGACTTGATTACTGGACGCTCTGACAGTGACATTGCAATCCACATGCCAACGGAACTCGTATCAAGGAATATCAGAGAGTTGCGGCTCTGGTTTGCCGAAAACCTGCGATGCGAATTACGAACAGTGGTGAATAGAGTCGGAATCCGTCGTCGTAAACCGACGCATTCTCGCGGAACTTCACGACGGCCCGCTGCTACGCTGCAAGCGCATAGGGTGGCGAGCAAGTGGGTTCGTCGGCTCATTAAGACAGTGTTATGCACAGGCTTGTTGCCCGACCACTGCGCGGGCGCAACAATTACCACGAGGGTGTCGAATAGCGGACCTCTTGCGTGTTGCAGTCTTGCCGCAATCGCAACTCCGGTATGGTCGCTATTTTCAAAGGCCTACTAAGAATCAGGTAGATCGGCGGCGGCGATCGGATTTCTTCCACAAGGTATTGAACGCCTCCTGCCTATCCGGACACTGTTTCATACCGCACTTGACAGTCGCGCACCTGTCCTTCCATCCGGTTGATCCGGTCGCTGCCCATTGCGAAGGAAACTAATCAGGTAATTGTCCCCGGTTTTTTCTCCGCTGTGATTGCGATTCTGCTAAATTTACCTGATAGAAACGCCGAACCGCACATAACTATAATTCCGGCACAGGAGCGACTCCCTTGAACGCGACCCCTGCACGATTTTTTCGTACCTGTCGGGCTGTTTTATTCAGCGCGACTTTTCTTGTTAGTCCAATTGCTGTTCTGGCTCAGGATGCGCCTATCGTGCATCCGGGAGCGCCGGGCGAGACGGCTCGTGAGATGAGCGCCGACGAGGCGGTAAAGATCGCTGGAACCAGCCACTCGCCGGCTGATGCGCAGTTCATGAAAGACATGATTCCGCATCACCACCAGGCAGTGCAGATGGCCGCACTGGTGGCAGATCGCACCAACAATCCTGCGCTGATTGACGTCGCCGGGCGCATCGATGCATCCCAGGACGATGAAATAAAGTTTATGCAGCGCTGGCTACTCCAGCGCGGCGAGTCGATACCTGAACCAACTGCGCATGACGCCATGCACACCAGCCACAAGATGGCCGGTATGGCCTCGCCGGAACAGATGGCAGCGCTCGCAGTTGCTGACGGCGCGGAGTTTGACCGCCTGTTTCTGACACTGATGATCGCCCATCACGACGGCGCGGTGAAAATGGTCGAAGAGCTGCTGAAGCAACCCGGCTCGGCCTACGATCCGACGTTGTTCGACTTCACGACCGACGTTACTAACGATCAGAACGCCGAAATCGAACGCATGAACGCGCTGCTGGTTGGCCTGTCCACCGATCCACGCGCAGGGCTTGCCGCTGGCTTCATGAATGCAGGCCAGGCGCTCATGCACATGGAGCTTGTCGCTACACTGCCCAAACCACCTGGTTTCTTCGACCCTGCCAACCCGGCCGGTTTGCCGCCCGCAAAGTCAAAACCGGATAGCTCGGGTGAAGCAACAGAGCATGACGAAAGTGAAGAAAATGAGGACGACGAACCCTATGAACGTTCACCACTCCTGAGCTTTGCGAATACGGATATTGCGTTCGCTGGCGATGTCATGGTCGCCGGCAATTATCACGGCTACAACCTCTATCGTTTGCAGGACGACGGCGTGCCGACGTTGGTGAGCTCGATAGTTTGTCCTGGCGGGCAGGGCGACGTCTCCATCGTTGGAAATTTGCTGATCATGTCCGTCGAACAAACGCGTGGTCGCGTCGACTGCGGATTGCAAAGCGTGACGGTGGACGTCAGCCCCGAGCGCTTTCGTGGCCTGCGCATTTTTGACATCGGCGACCTGAGGCGGCCAATGCAGGTCGGCCAGGTCCAGACATGTCGCGGCTCGCACACCCATTCTGTTGTTTCCGGGCCCGGCAAAGACGGCAAGATCATTGTTTATAATTCCGGCACGTCCTCCGTACGGGAAGAAGATGAATTGCCGGGCTGTGTCGGTGACGTGGCCGGTGACACTCGTACTGCATTGTTTCGCATCGACGTCATCGAAATCCCGGTTGCCGACCCGTCAAAATCGCGCATAGTTGCGAGCCCTGCTGTATTTGCTAACTCGGAAGACGGCAATCTCGCTGGCCTGTGGCGCGGCGGCGACCACGGCGAGCAAACACAAGAGACTTCGCGCACTGACCAATGCCACGATATTACCGTGTTCCCTGAGCATGGCATTGCTGCGGGTGCGTGTTCAGGTAACGGAATCCTGTTCGATATCTCCGATCCGCTGAATCCGAAACGGATGGATGCCGTTGTCGACAAGGGCTTCGCATACTGGCACTCAGCGACCTTCAACAACGATGGCACCAAGGTCCTGTTCACCGACGAATGGGGTGGTGGCAGCATGCCGCGTTGCCGAGCCTACGACCCGCTCGATTGGGGTGCGGATGCGTTCTACGACATCGTCGAGGGCAAACTGGTTTACCGCGGTCATTTCAAAATGCCCGCACCGCAGGTTGAGCAGGAAAATTGCGTTGCGCACAACGGCTCGATAGTGCCGGTCCCCGGCCGCGACATATTCGTACAGTCCTGGTACCAGGGCGGTATCTCGGTTATCGATTTCACTGACACAGCCAACCCGGTCGAGATCGCATACTTCGACCGTGGGCCAATCGACGAGAAAGAACTGGTCCTCGGCGGCTTCTGGTCCAGCTATTGGTACAACGGCCGGATATACGGCACTGAAATCGCCCGCGGTCTCGACGTACTTACGTTAACAGCAAGTGATTACCTGTCGGAGAACGAGATCGTGGCTGCCGGTATGGCGGATCAAGGCAAATTGTTTAATCCGCAACAGCAATTCGAGGTGACCTGGCCACCTGAACCCGTGGTGGCGCGCGCCTACATGGATCAGCTGCAACGCGGCGGTGCGTTGCCGTCGACCACCGCAACAGATCTGAATGCTGCGCTCGATTCGGCGTCAGATAAATTAGCGAACGGCAACAGAGACAAACGCCTGGCGGGCGATCTAAGGAAGCTGGCAACGTCCGTAGCGAAGGGCAGTGGCGATGCGGTCACGAAAGAACGGCAGAACAAGCTGGCGGAGACGTTGCGAGGGATCGCGGCAAGGCTTAGTTAAGAATCCAGAAAAAGGTCGGCAAAAAGGGGTCGAACCAGTTTATCGCGTGAAAATGGCGCTGAAGCCGTGCGGCATGGAAACAGACCAGAAGACATCAAGGGTCGAATCGAGTTTTCGGGCGTGAGTGAGAATAGGTAACCGCCAATTCTTCCATCCCCTGAATATTCGGTTCGACCCCATTTTTGAAAAAGGGGTCGAACCAGATTATTGGCAGGAAAAATGGCGCCGACGCCGCGCGGTAAGGAAACAAACCAAGGATCGATCCGTGGCGCGCGCTAACTATGGCGCGCGAGGGCATCGACAAATGCAGCGTCAGCCGGATCGGCGTGAAACGAGGTCCCGATGATCACGTAGCCGCGCCTGCCATCCCGTGTTTCGATCATGTAGAGCGTAGCGTCATCACCCGGATCGGTGCCCTGATCGACGGCCTGGCTATCAACGATCCACGCATCCTCGGCTTGCGTCGATGAGCCACTATCGTGGCAGTGCAGCGCGCCTTTGTGATGTGTGAAGTTTCGGGTAAACCCGCGCGCCTTTGCCGTTTCGAGTAGCTCAGCCAGATCCATACAGCACCTCCTGGGTCGTATTTCAGACCAGTCATTATCAAAGCGTAGTATACGGTGCCCCACATTTCAGGTTGTGTGGGTATTCGTAAATCCGGGAAAGCGACCCTTGTTGATGCTAACTGAGCTCCATTGGTTGCGCTGTACCGAGGCTTGGATACGATGAAAGCGGTTTTTGGAGTGGTCAATAATCTCACTCGCGTGTAACGTACATTACTTAGGTTCTATTCGTAGTTTCGGCATAATTGGATCGCCAAGGAGCTCGCGGGTGCCCAAAGACAGTCCCTGGAAAAAAATACTCGGCCGTTCCGGTAAACCCAAGGTTCCGGTCGTGGTCGATGGCAAGGCCGAAGTAATGACGCACACGCAGGCCTTTCGTTTTGGGGAGCTGTCGAAGACCGGTGCGCAGCAGATTCCTTCCCCGAGCGACAATCCGCTGGAGCAACCCTGCTATTCGCTTGGAGACGCTGCCTTCCGGATGATGCGCAGTGAAGCCGACTTACTGCAAATGGCGTTAGCTGGTTCGATCAGGCTGTACGTCAACGTAGCGGGCATGACAGGTCGTTGGCGGCGTGTTGCCGGTGACGGCGAGGTCACCGAATCTTCGGAAAGACAGTTGTCATCCGGTTACCTGGCGCTAAACACCGGTTCATGCGAGGAGCTGGCCGATCAAGGCAACAGCAATGTGCTGGTGTTCGAGTTTCCAGACATTGCGGACAAGTCTCGTCTGAACTTCGATGCAGAGACACTGCAAGAGCTATCGATATCGGGTGCGGCGGAAATATTCTTCTACGTCGGTGCAGCTTGCCGCGTTTCGCTCGGTGACGTTGTCATGCTGGCGCCGCTGGATGCGCCACCGGCCTGACTCAGCAATGGCCATGCAGCAAACGTCGTCCGACGAGATTCTTGCATTCTGGTTCGAGGAAATCGAACACAGCAGCTGGTTCAAAAAAGATCCTGCGTTCGACCAGGCGCTGGAAGCACGCTTCGGTGACACGTTGCAGCAGGCAAAGAACGGTCGGCTCGATCAATGGTGTGTATCTCCGGAAGGTCGCCTCGCGTTGATCATTGTCCTTGATCAGTTCTCAAGGAATATCTTCCGTGAGTCAGGTGCCGCGTTTAGCGCCGATGCCAAAGCGCTCAAGCTCACGGTGGACGGCATAGAAGCAGGTGTTGATAAAGGGCTTAGCCCGGAGCAGCGATCTTTTTTCTGCCTGCCGCTGCGCCACGCGGAAGACCTCGCCATGCAGGAGCTGGGCTTGCGGCAGACCCGTGAACTCAACGCCGAAGGCTATGGCTCGGACAAATACGCTCTCAACCATCTGGAGATTATCCAGCGATTTGGCCGGTTCCCGCATCGGAACAAGGTTCTGGGTCGGCCGAACACTACAGAAGAAGAGGCGTATCTCAGCGACGGGAAGGCGGGCTTCTGAACATCCGTAGGGGTAAGCTCGATATTCTGCAAACTGTATTTCGCTATCGTCGCAGGAGCCGAACCATTGACCGTCACGTTGAATGCTTTCCGGGTGACTAAGCTCGTCCTCTTCGTTACGCTAATTGCCATGTGCGCACAAACTACTGCTGCCCCACCGGTCGAGATAATGTCTGCCGCGGATCTCGCCAATTTCGAGAACCCGCCGGCGGATGCGCGCATTCACTACGGTGAAGCACCGTTGCAATTCGGTGACCTGCGGCTACCCCCCGGCGACGGACCGCACCCGGTTGCCATCTTCATCCACGGTGGCTGCTGGCTGGCGGAATACGACATCACGCACAGCAGCAAGCTTACGGCCGCGCTCGCGCGCGCAGGCATTGCAACCTGGTCCCTGGAGTATCGTCGCGTAGGGGACGAAGGGGGTGGCTGGCCCGGCACATTCGATGACGTCGGCCAGGGCGCCGACTACCTGCGCAGCATTGCCGCCCGTTATAACCTCGACCTGAACCGGGTAATTACATCCGGTCATTCGGCCGGCGGGCACCTTGCGCTGTGGCTCGCATCGCGTGCGCAACGGGCATCAGCGGCCGGCAGCGACCCTGCAATATCGATCCGCGGCGTGCTGGCTCTCGCACCGGCTGCCGATCTGGGTTACCTCTACGAAACTGAGGTCTGCGGCCACGTTATTGACGAGCTGCTGGGTGGCTCGCCACAGCAGGTCCCGGAACGCTACCTGTTGGGCGACCCGATGCAGTTCAGTTTGAGTGGTGTACCGCAGACTCTTGTGATTGGGAGTCATGACGAGTTTTGGGCGCCGCCGGGCCTAAGCTATTACCGCACCGCCAACGCCCGCGGCGACAAGGTTCGCAAGATTGATGCTACTGAGTCGGGGCACTTCGAGATGATTGACCCCGATTCAACCACCTGGCCGCTGGTACTGGGCGCGGCCAGGGAGCTACTGGGCATGCCGCGAAACTGACCACCCGGCGGAAACCCAAAATACACCCGCGCAATGGCGCCCGGCAGGAACTTCGCAATGGCGCGCGGTCCAACGGCAACCACAGGCGCGGGCAACCGTCCTGTCCTACTAACAATGCGTGACCGAAGGGCCTCAACGGGCAGGGCACGCCAATATCGCTTGTACTTCAAAGGAGCACGAACGTGAAGGCACGGAAAATTTTCAACCAGGCGACTCTCGTCGCCGTCGTACTAATCAGCTTTTCAGGTTGTGTGAAGGCAGAAACGAGCGCATCGCGAAGTATCGCAGTCACCGGCCAGGGTGAGGCAGTCGGCGCGCCGGACCAGGCGCAGATTAATGCCGGCGTGCAGACGGTCGCCGCGACTGTCGCGGAATCATCGCGTGCGAACCAGGCTGTTGTCGAAAAGATTATGCAGGCGCTCGAAAAACAAGGCGTCAAGAAGAAGGATATCCAGACTACCAACTACAGCGTCTGGCCTGAACAACGCCATGACCCTAGCGGCACTGGCGAAGTAAGCATTAGCGGCTACAACGTATCCAACGTCGTCAACGTGACGGTAGACGACATCGACAAGTTGGGCGCCGTATTGGCCGCGGTTACAGACGCAGGCGCGAATTCAATTCACGGCGTTAACTTCGGCGTCAAAGATAACGCCGCGTTGGAACAGCGGGCCCGTGCCGCCGCAATGGCCGATGCGCAGGAGCGTGCCGAGTCGCTTGCGAAACTGGCAGGTGTAAAGCTTGGTGAGGTCTTGTCTATTTCCATGATGCAAGGCGGTGGCTACCCGATTCCGATGATGGGTGGAGGGCGTATGGCAATGGCCGAAGCAGCATCTGCGCCCGGCATTTCTCCTGGCCAGCTCAGTGTGTCGGTGCAGGTCAACGTGACCTATGCGATTCAGTAGCGACAGAGTGCTGGACTGAAATTTAGCTACATCGTGCAGGAAGGTGTCGAGCG
>JBBKWB010000175.1:0-3819 GCA_037968755.1 Woeseia sp. | reverse complement strand
ACCCTGAACCGACGCTTGATTGAGGCTATCTGCGCCTATATTGGCATTGGTACGCGTATCAGCAACTCCTGGGATTACGAATTGGTCGAAGGCAAGACCGAACGCCTGGCCTGCCTCTGCGCTCAGGCCGGCGGTACCGAATACATTTCTGGACCGTCCGCCAAGGACTATGTCGACGAAGCAGTTTTCATGGGGCAGGGCATCAAACTCACCTGGTTCGACTATTTAGGCTATCCGGAGTATCCACAGCTGTGGGGTGACTTCGCTCCGGGTGTCACGATCCTCGATCTGTTGTTCAGTTGCGGTAAAGACGCTCGCCGCTACATGAGGTATGTTGGATCATGAAACTTTCCATTGTTGCAACCCTCTATCAGTCGGCGCCGTACGTTGCAGAGTTTCACCATCGGGCAAGCACCGTAGCCAGGCAACTTGCGGGGGAAGATTACGAGATCATTCTTGTTAACGACGGGTCGCCGGATAACAACCTCGACCTGGCCATCCAACTCGGAGAATCTGATCCACACTTGGTGATCGTCGATCTCTCACGCAATTTCGGGCACCACAAAGCCATGATGACCGGGCTGGCATCCGCAGAGGGGGAGCAGATTTTTCTAATTGACAGTGACCTTGAAGAGGCGCCGGAATGGCTGATAGATTTCGATATGCATATGCGCGCAGAGGCAAGCGACGTAGTTTATGGTGTCCAGCAAAAGCGAAAGGGGAGTTACTTCGAGCGAATTACGGGCAGCTGGTTTTATCGCCTGTTCAGGGTCTTGACGGGCATTGCGCAGCCCGACAGTATCGTGACTGCTCGGCTAATGTCGCGACGCTATGTGCAGGCCCTCCTGTTGCACCGAGAGCGCGAGTTGAATATCGGCGGACTATGGATTATCACGGGGTTCAAGCAATCCCAGCAGGAAGTGCTCAAGCTCTCTTCTAGCCCGACAACATATTCACTGTCCCACAAACTCGGACATCTCGTGAATGCTGTGACGTCCTTCAGCAGCCTTCCGCTGGTCTTCACTTTCTACGCCGGACTGGCTGTTTCAATTTCCGCCGTTTTCTATATTTTGTACCTGACAATTCGGTACCATTTCGTTACGTCTCCACCTGATGGATACACGTCAATCATTGCATCGACCTGGCTGTTTTCGGGTCTGATTATTTTCTTTCTGGGTGTCCAGGGCATTTATCTATCCAAGCTGTTCACCGAGGTTAAACAACGCCCCTACACGATCATCCGGCGCATCTACCGATCTTCGAAAATACAGGATGTCGAATGAAGAAGCTCAGCCGCGCGCCCGAAAATTCCTACGGAATGCTGCAACGTACCGTGGCAGCGTCCACCCTTGACCAGGTGGTGGAGTCGGTGCGAAGCATTGGCTATGGCATTCTCGATTCGGGTTACGGAGCGGACCAATTGAACGGGCTCTCGGTGGAGTTCGACAGAGTCCACCGAAAGTACCTTGATAGCTACGGTGAGGCGCGACTCAAGGGCCTTGAAGAACACAACACGATCCGTGCGCCGCTGGCGCAAGGCAGCGACGAATTTCTTGCGCTCGCTTTCAATGAGAGCCTGCTGCAGGCGCTGAAAAAGCTGATCATGGGAAAGTTCGTTTTGAACCAGCAGAACGGCATCATTAACCCGCCGCAACAGACCTATAACCAGGGTGCCTGGCATCGCGACCTGCCCTATCAGCATTTTGTTTCGTCAACGCCTCTTGCGATCAATGCCCTGTTTTGCCTGGACGACTTCACGTTCGAAAACGGCGCCACTTTTGTGCTTCCCGCTTCCCACAAGTTGGAGGCTTTTCCTTCCACGCCCTACGTGCAGAAGAACGCTTTGCAGGTCGAAGCCAGGGCGGGTTCATTCATTGTGCTCGATTGCATGTTGTTCCATGCGGGTGGTTTCAACGCGACCCAGACGCGCAGACGCGCCGTCAACCATATCTACAACATCCCTTATTTCAAACAGCAGATCAACCTGCCCGCAAATATGAGAGATGCCAGGCTTTCTGCCGAACAAAGCGAAATCCTGGGTTTTCACTATCTCGAGCCGGTTTCCGTCGCAGCGTACCTGTCCGGCCGAGGCCCGCAAAAGGACAACTGATGCAAGATTTGAGACGACCATCCGTGACGCAGTTATTGCAAAGACTTCCGAACGGGTCAACAACATGAAGGGATTGCCGCCGGGAACGATCTTGCAACTGCTCTATTTGAAGGAGCGCCTGCGGCGCCGGGCGCCGGGGCGATTTATTGAAATCGGCCCAGGAGCAGGTGAGATCACCCAGTTGCTGCTCGACTGCGGTTGGTCGGGAACATCCTTCGACCTCGGACCGCAGACCATCGCCCAACTCGGCGAGCGCTTTAAAAAGGAAATCGCTGAACTGCGCTTTACCCCGGTCAATGCCGACTTTGTGAACGCAGCGATCAGCGAAAAATTCGACCTGGTGATTTCCTGCATGGTCATGGAGCATCTTGAAGACAAGGTCGAGTCCGCCTTCATGGCCAAATCGGCAGCCTGCCTGAAGTCCGGCGGCATCATGATGGGCTTGGTTCCGGCGTCTCCCTCACACTGGGGTATTGAGGACGACATCGCCGGGCATTGTCGGCGCTATACGCGAGATAGCCTTAGCCGTCTTGCCGGGACTTCCAACTGGAGCCTGCTGCATCTGACGGGTTTGACGTTTCCGATTTCCAACCTTCTGTTGCCTGTGTCCAATTTTCTCGTCGCCAGAAGTGAACGACACAAACTGGCCTATTCAGCCCTGGAACGAACCGAGCAATCGGGCCGGCGCACTGTCAAGTACAAAACCTACTTTCCGTCGATCCTCGGCATAATCCTGAATCCGGTCACGCTGTTTCCGATGCACCTAATCCAAAAGCTTTTTGGGAAATCGCCGCGTTCCCTAGTCCTGTTTTTTGAGGCCAGACCACAGCGACAGGGAGCACAGCCTTGACGCGGACAACGCATCTGGATTGTTGCTTGCCTCTCGTACGTGGGCTTAGGCCTGAACTCGCAATCGATTCTCAGGCCTGAATTGCTGGGGCAATCTTCAATACTTACACCAACATGGAGCCGAAGTAATTTATGGAAGAGCGCTCTAATGATGGGCTCCTGTCGGACGTCGCAAGCTATTACTCGGAGCGGCTGGCCCAATATGGCCAGACCCCACAGGGTGTCGACTGGAACGGCGAAGCCGGGCAAACGCTGAGGTTCCAGCAGCTTTGCAAAATTTTCAATCGCCCCGGACATTTTTCGATCAACGACCTCGGTTGCGGTTACGGCGCCTTGCACGACTATCTGTCGCCTGCTTACCCGTCGTTCGCATATACCGGCGTCGACATCTCGGCCGAGATGATCCGGACCGCGCGCGAGCGCTACCAAGCCAGTGCGAGCGCCAGATTTCATCTGGGCAGCGCCCCCGACGCGGTCGCTGACTACGGCGTCGCCAGCGGCGTTTTTAATGTTCGCCTCGGGCGCTCCGATGCCGAATGGCGGACTTATCTCGAGATCATATTGGACGTGCTCTATGAAACCAGCAGCGCTGGTTTTGCATTCAACTGCCTGACCTCGTACTCCGACGAGCACAAGAAGCGAGACTACCTGTATTACGCCGATCCTTGCTCGTTGTTCGACCTGTGCAAACGCCGCTACTCGCGCGACGTCGCGCTTTTACACGATTACGGCCTTTACGAGTTCACGATGCTGGTGAGAAAGCCTCCATGAGAAAGCGCTTGGTGATCTTCGGAACAGGGGAAATTGCGCAGCTCGCGCACTACTACTTTTCCACCGACTCGGACTACGAGGTGGTCGCA
>JBBKWB010000174.1:0-7578 GCA_037968755.1 Woeseia sp. | reverse complement strand
GCGCTGCACATCGATCGAGCGCTGAAAAAGATCCGCAAGAAACTCGGCGCAAAACCGGCGGCGAAAAAGAAAGCAAAGAAAAAGGTCACGAAGAAAAAACCGGCCAGGAAAAAAAGCACCTGTCCGCAAGTAGTCGGCAACCACTTAGCAAAACCGGGGACAGTGAGCGGTTTCGAACAGCGATTGAACGCATAGCGGCAGCGGTGGACGAAACCGGTCACTGTCCCCGGTTTTGCTGCCCGAAGTACCTAACAATCTCCACCATCAACCTAAAAAGGGTCTGACCCCTTTTTGAAGGTTTTGGAAAATTCGGTTCGACCCCTATTTCCTGAACCTGTCCCGTTATGACCATACTCGTCTATTTGAGATGACATAATTACGCCTGTGTTCTGTAGTACACAGGTTTAGTTCGCCGTTTCCAAATTCCAAAAAACCGCGCGTTTTCAGGCCTCTCAGGCTTTCCTCCCAACCTTGAATCTGGTCACACTATGTTCAATCGGGCGCCGCTAAACTGCCCTGATCAAGTAATGGGGAAGCGTTTTGGCGGTGCCTAAGTCGTGAATAATAAAGTAATTTTTAGCCTGACCGGGCTGCTGGCGATACTGCTGTTCTCGCCGGCCCAGGCCAACATGGTCCTGAGCAATGTCATCCTGCATTTCGAGCCCGGAAAGTCGACTCGGCAGGACATCGAAATCGAGAATACCGGCGACGACGTGATGTACGTCCAGGTGCGGCCCCAGCGCGTCCTCAATCCCGGCACCGAGAACGAACAACGCGAGTACATCGCGGATCCTCTCGAAGCTGGCCTGTTGGTTACGCCGAACAAACTCGTTGTGCCACCACGCGGACGCAAGCTTCTGCGTTTTGTCGATCTCAAGCCCGGCGATGGTAACGAACGCGTTTACCGGGTGGCGGTAACGCCGGTGGTCGGCGATCTCGAAGCGCAAACCAGTGGCCTTAAAATTCTGGTCGGCTATGAAGTGCTGGTTTTGGCGCAGCCTTCGACTCCGTACCCGCAGCTCATCGCTGAGCGTCGCGGCCAGCAAATGTTTTTTCGCAATGATGGCAATACCAACGTATTGCTGCGCGAAGGTCGCCAATGCCCAAGCGATGATACGGTCGTCGAAGACTGTACGGTTTTGGGCGCGAAGCGGCTCTACCCAGGCAACGAATGGATTCTCGAACTGCCTTATGACCGTCCACTGGAATATCACATCGGCATTGGTACGCGCAGCTCGGTTGAAATCTGGCCCTGATCAAGGGCAGCTTTCCGCGAGACACCTGTTGTGAACCGCTTGGGCCCACGCCTGTTGTTAAGGCTTCGCCTGCTATTTGTTATAGCAGCGCTCGCGGCTACCTTTCCTGTGGCGTTTGCACAAAACGTCAAGACGTACGGATTCATCAGCGCAAGTGACGCGCCGCCACTGGGCTTCGAAAATCTCGCCGGTCCGCAAACGACGCAGCTCGACGTTTACTACGGTGGCCGACTGCAAGTCACCACGATGGCGCGTTACGAACTCGACACGATCGAGTTTTTGAACCCGGCGGAAGTTGTGATGGCGATTCCGAACGTCGCGGATCGTTTGATGGTTGAAGAAGCCCTGACCGGTCCGTTGCAGGCGAACGCCGACCGAATCTGCCGTTACCCCGGTCAAGCCGATTGCGGCGTGCTGGAACCGCCGATTGCTGGCGTCATCTTCGACGAGACGCGTTTCCGCCTTGATCTGTTTGTCGCGCCATTTGCTCTCAAGGCGCAAACAGTACATACCTCAAAGTTTTTGCCAGCACCTACCGCCGATTTTTCGTCGCTGCACATGGTGTCGATGAGCCTGTCCGGTGGCGATGGCTTCGAACAGAATGGCTACAATTTCGGTGCGACCAGCCTGATCGCCAAGCGCGCTGACAGGCTCAGTGCCCGCTACGATTTTTCGGACGACGGCTTCTCGGTGACCGAGCTGTCCTGGCAACGCGATATGCCGGGCTGGCAGTACGAAGTCGGTAGCTTTCGGAGTCCTGGACGCAGCATTGCATTCCTCGGCGAACGCGACATCATCGGCGCCCGGGTGGGCACTTCGCTGGACACGCGCGCCGATCTCGATACCGCGGAAGCCACGCCGATTTACCTGTTCCTGAACCAGCGCAGCCGCGTCGACATTCGCCGCGACGGGCAGTTGCTCGATTCGCGGTTCTACGACGCCGGCAACCAGCAACTGGATACAACGCGCCTACCAGACGGTGCTTACGACATTGAAGTGCAAGTACACGATGGCAGCGACCAGGACAGCCAGCAGCGCTACTTTTTTGTTCGCAGCGCGCGACTGCCACCGCTCGACCAGCCCCTGTCTTTTCTCGAAATCGGCAGTCTGGCGCAGACCGGCGATCGAGCTGTTCCGGAGCCCGGCTTCAACCTCTGGCTGCGTACCGGAATCGCGAAGCGATTTGTTGCCAACTTTGGTGTCGAGACTGAACTCGTGCAGAACGCAGGGACAACGTTGCTGCAGGGTGGCGTCTTCCTGTTTGGTCGCGGCTGGCAGCTCGAGGCGGGTCTGCTCGGCAGCTCCCGTTCTGATCGCGGCTATTCTGTTCGCGGCACCGTAAGGCGCGGCGAAACCGCCGTTGGCCTCGACCTGCGCCGCGTGCGGGCAGCGTCGGACGCCGACGTTGCGGACGTATTTGACCCGGTGCCTCAGAGTTACACGCAAGGTTCGTTCACACTTAGCCTGCCGCTACTCGAGGGTCGCTTTATCGCTCGCGCGCAGCTCGATCAGCGCGGCACTGACGGCAGCAATACTGCGCTCGGCGTGTCCTACAGTCGCTCGTTGCTGCGCCGGGCAGGTCTCATGGTTGACCTGAACATTGATGCAACGCGGGACCCTACAGACAGCATGCTGCGCATCGGCATTCGCGGCTATTGGCGTCGCGATCAGACGACCGTATCGGTCAAACCTCACATCGCTGCCCGCCTGAGTGACAACAGCAATAGCGGCAACAGCAGCACCAAGCTGTTGCTCGATGCGCGAGCGACACGCAACAATCTCGAAACGGACTTCGGTGAAATCGACAGCTCTGTATTCACGGCTAGCGATATCGACACGCGAACCATCGGTGTCGGTGCGTCATCAGAATCCACCTTCGGCTATGGCAACGTCGACCTGCAACACACGAACGGTCTGGATTCCGACAGGCTCTCGTACACGGCAAACGCGCGATTCAGCGTTATATCGGACAACAAGAAAATGGCGTGGGGCGGTCAACGCAGCGATTTGTCTGCCGTCGTACTGGATTTCTCAGGCGATGCCGATACCAACTTCGCTGTGCTGGTCGACCAGCAGCCTGCCGGTCTCGTGCAATCTGACAAGCGCAATGTCATCGGCCTGCGGCCCTATCGCACTTACGAAATCACACTGGTGCCGCGCGGTGAGACCTTTGTTGATTTCGACCAGCGCGTACGCAGCGTAACCCTGTACCCGGGCAATGTTGCAACGCTGCAGTATGAGGCCAACGCCGTTACGGTTGTTGTTGGCCAGATCGTTGATCGTTCCAGATTGCCGGTCGCCAATGCACGAATTGACGGAATCGCCGGCTATGCCGGAACCGATGAGAACGGCTGGTTTCAGATTGAGATTGCGGGAGCGCAGCCGCTAACGATCCGCCGAGCGGATCAAGAACCCTGTCGCGTTGAGTTGCCACTGCTCGAGGCCGAGCGGGGTATCGCGGTAGTCAATACGCTGGTGTGCCAGCCTATTCCGGAGTGACCGTCAGTATCAGGGTGCCGCTGTACTGACCTGAGCTTGCTCGCTGCAGATCCGCCGCCGCAATCGCAAGCTCGATGCTCGCCGAAGGCTTGTTGCAATATGCGCCTTTATTCTTGCGTTTCTTCGCCTTTAACCCCGTCTCCGGGATTCCGGGTAGCAGCAGCGCGCCGGGGCGTCCTGGATTGTCGCTGTAACGCAATGTGTACGGTATGTACTGCAAGCCATTGCTTAAAGTAAACGCATCGGCCGGGCCGGTGCCGCGTGCGATAACACCGTAGCCGCCGGTCCTGTCCAGCGCGACGCAGAAATCCATCGTACTGACGAGGCGGCCGGCCGTCGGCGGGACGGAACCGAAATTCACATCACGCAGATCGGTAATACTGATATCGGCGGCCAGGCTTGCCGTCGCAGCGAGCAGCGCGCCGAGCAGCAGGGAACGCCTGCCGGCAATTAATGCCCACAGTGACCCTGAGTTCGAAGGGTGTCGGAATTCTTTCCGGTGCATCTTCAACCTTCAACTTCGATTTTCAATCGGGAATCAAAACAAGCGTCAGCGTACCTGCGTAATTGCCGCCCGGTGTTCCCGCGAGATTGGCTTCGGGAACGCCTGCCGGCGATTAATGCCCACAGTGACTCTGAATTCGAAGGGTGTCGGAACTTTTTCCGGTGCATCTTCACTTTTCAATCTGGAATCAGAACAAGCGTCAGCGTACCTGCGTAATTGCCGCCCGGTGTTCCCGCGAGATTGGCTTCGGGAACGACGACTGAAACGTTGGCATTGCGAACGACGCAGCCAAACAACCAGTTGAGGATAAAGGAAAAGCCCGACGACGTCTGGCCGATCAGGGTTTGACCGCCGGTTAGTTGCAGACGGCCGGTGAGGTTCGCCTGATCGTTGAAATAGACATCGTAGTAGACAAGGTCGACACCGTTGCTCAGGCTAAAAGCGCTGGCATCTGTTGCGTCGCCGTTGCCATCAGCGCGGATACGATAGTTGCCGGTGCCACCAAAACCGACGCCGTTGCGACCAATACAAATATTCTGATTAGCGGCAAGATCGCCGACACCGCCCCAGGTACCGAGCAGAAAATCGGTTAAGCCACTGATGCGCGCGGTTAGATTTGCGGTAAGTGTAATGTCGACGCTGCCCGTTGAGGTTGCGCCTGGATCGCCCTGGGTTGCCGCTGAGAGCGGCCCGCCAAACAGGACTGTCGCTAGCAGCATGCAAAGCAGCTGGCTCGCGATTGACTTCGGGTTAGCCCGAAAAAACTGCATGATCCGTGTGACCGACGATTGAACGCGATTACGCACCGGCAGCCAGTGACTGCCGGTGCGCATGCGTAACGTCGTTACTCGGGTGCTACGAGCAGCGTAAGCGTACCCGCGTAAGTCGCAGCGGGCAGACCGGCTGCAGCAGCGGCAGCGACGGTAACTTCGATCGTGCCGTTGTTACCCGTTACTGCGCAGGTATCCGATGCAGCATCAGCACCCGTCAACCCACCCAATACAGCGCCGGTCGTTGCGGTTGCCGCGCCACTACCATCGTCGTAGGTCACCGAATAGGCCACCGCGTTGGTCCCGTCAGTCAGTGTGAATGCACCTGCGGCACCATCACCACTCGCGGTCAGGTTGTAGTTGCCCGTACCATTTCGATACACACAAGCCGCCGACGTACCGACCGCATCAACTCCGGCAAATGTGCCCAGGTTGATGTCCGTGAGTCCAGAGATACGAACCTCGTCATTCACGTCAAGGCTGATATCCACTGTGCCGGTCGAGTTAAAACCGACCGCACCATCCGTTGCTGCCAGTGCCACGCTACTGAGTCCGGCGGCAACGCCACCCACTATCAGGCCGCGGATAGCATTCTTAAGTCCCTTATTCATCGACGATCTCCATTGTTTGATTCAATTCAGTTGCGGGATGACGCTGTCAGGAGCAAATGAACCCGGGCGCATCGTCAACGATACGGTCGCGTTCTGGTAACCCCGCTTTCCTGGCCCGGATATCCCGTGCACTGGAGCGGTGGTTTTGCGTTGCCGCCTCACGGCGGGTTTGCCCTTTTCAGAAAGAGCCCGTCGGATCGCAATCAATGCAACACCACGGACTCGAACCAGCCCAACGAGAAAATGTTAACTCCACAGGATTTTTCCTGCCGTGAAGCGCCTCTCAAACCGTCAATTTTCTGACAGTTAACATAAGTCGGCAGTTTTACCTAAAGTCTGCAGCCGCTCGGCCGATAAGAAAGCGAATGGCATCGCATCCCTGAGAACGGATAGCCGTCGTATAAAAAGAGTGGAGCCCGTGCGAGATCGACTACTGCTTTTTTTGATTTGCGGGGCAATGCCCTTTGCATCAATGGTGGTCAGCGCCGATGACGGCGCGCCAGGCCCAACGGACACCGCCACGCTCAAGATTACCTTCACCGTGCCCGAGCGTATCCAGGTCGCAGCACGGCTTACGACCGATGACCGCGAGACGTCCTCTGCTTGCTTAACGACGCGCGGCTCATCCGCCTTCGCCGTCAATGCACTTATTCAGGAAGGTGTTGATTGGCAGTTAGCGCCGGTCAATATCAAGCATGACCGTTCCATCGACGATTGCGACGATGATCTGTCCCAGCGCCTCGACCTCAACGCCAGCTGGTACGCCGCAAACGGCACGATGACCTTACTGGTCTCGCCGCTGTAAATGCGAAAAAGGGGTCAGACCCCTTTTGGGGGTCTGACCCCTTTTTCGCAATCAAACAGCAACCCGCCGCACGAAAAACCAGTCAGCAATAAGCAAGTTGGGCACCCAGGAGAGCCACGCGATAACCGGATAGACGACCGCAAACTCGTAGCCGGCCACAATCGAGAGCGGTATGTAAATCCGCAGCGTCACAGCAGCAAGCGTCACCGCATAACTTATGATCATCCAGACCTGGTGACCTGCTGAATAGCAACTAGCAGGATGGCCGGGTATATCCGGTCTCGTAACATATTGTTTCATCGCTCGGCGATCACCGGGCGCCGGACTCCCGGAGAATGTTTTCACAGCATGCAACGCAGGTACTGCGAAACTCATTGAGTATTCAAAATAATGCAGGCATGTTTCCCCAGTGACTCAACACGAATACATCTTCGTCGCCATCTCAGTTGTTCTCGGCCTGGCGATGGCACGCCTGCTGCACAGTGCCGCCCTGCTGGTACGCGCCCACAAGCGTGTGGACTTCCACTGGGCGACAACGCTATGGGGCGCGTGTGTCTTTATCTATATCCTGCAACTGTGGTGGGTAGGCTGGGAACTGCGCCTGCTCTCGGACTGGGCCTTTATCGATTTTTTCACGCTGGTGATCGGCTCGATATTTGTCTACGGCGCCGCGGAACTCGCACTGCCAACCGAGGACTTCGATGTATCGGACAATACCGAGCTGAATTTCCTGGCACACAGCCGCACACTCGGACGGGTGTCCGCGATGTCAATGCTCGGCTATTTCGCAGTCGGACCGTATGTGAATCTGACGATGTTCGGTCATCCTCCGCTGCCTTCGTACGGGTTTCCGATTCTTGGTGGCGGACTAATGCTGCTGATGATTTCGAAGCCGCAGTGGTTCAAGTGGCTGTCAGTCGTGTTCACTGGCTACACGGTTCTGATTCTTTATCTGACAGCGTAATTGGGGACAGTTAACTAATTCGGCCTGAGGTGTTGGCTACTGTTACCAATGCAACACCGAATTAGTTAACTGTCCCCAATTACCGAACACCAGGACGCCGCGATATCAGAGTTCTACGTCTGATACGACTTGTTACACACAACCGCTGCTATTCACACTGAGAAGCAG
>JBBKWB010000173.1:0-28193 GCA_037968755.1 Woeseia sp. | reverse complement strand
GCGGAACAGATGTTTACGCCATCGGCGGAACCGATGCTTCGGCAATCGGCGGCACAGACGTTTATGCGATAGGTGGAACCGATGCTTCGGCAATCGGTGGTACAGATGTATATGCCATAGGCGGAACCGATGCTTCGGCAATTGGTGGCACAGACGTTTACGCCATTGGTGGAACGGATACTTCGGCAATCGGTGGTACAGACGTATACGCCATAGGCGGAACCGATGCTTCGGCAATCGGCGGCACAGACGTTTATGCGATAGGTGGAACTGACGCGCGAGCGATCGGTGGGACCGATGTCTTAGCTGTCGGCGATTCAGATCTCCTAGCCCTAGGCCAGGTCGAAGCCATCGGTGATGGATTTCTTTCAGTGTTAGGTCAGACGGTATTTGGTGCACGCGGCGATTTTGCCGGGATTGGCGCCGGTGCGACTATTGCAGTCTATGGTTCGATTGACGCCGTTACCGGCGGTTTCGCGGATACGCGGATCGTTTCGGTTTCTCCAGCCGGTGGAAACTCGGGCATGCCGTCTTTCTTGCGAGGCACGGTTGATGAGGTCAATGCATCTCTGGGTCGTGCGGTCGTGAGTGGTGTTACGGTCGATTACAACGCGCTCTTGGCGCGTGGTTCAGCTCCCAAAGTTGGGCAGCAGGTCGCCGTAACGGGTCGTTCTTATCGTGGACTTGGAATTCTGGTTGCCGATCCGGATGTTTCCGTAGAGGTTCGATAAGAAAGACTGTCAGGAAGAAGGATGTCGGTGTGTAAACCGACACGGCTCTTGCATCGAAATCAATGCATGGGTTGGAGAATCCAGTCCTGAGCGATAGTGAGGCCATTGACATACACCATTGGCATGTCGGGCAATTGGTGTACAGATTAGCTTCACGACTACAAATCGGAGCGAAGAGAAGGGGCGCCTCAGGCGCCCTTTTTCTTTTGTGCGATGGGAATTGCAGTTGCAGTTGCGTTCCGGCGTGTAGGGTCTCGGCGCAGAGCAGCCGCTGCCAGAGTTGGATTACGAAACAGACAGGCAAAAAAAAGTCGGCGTCCCTGCCGACTTAGATCTCGTATCAACATAAGGAGATGCGAGGGTTGGAGAAGCCGCCCCTGAGCGATTAAGGAACGACTTGAAACGCATACTGGCAGAAGCGGGATTTAATGCTGTGAAGCACCTCACAAAACATATTCAGACATTAAAAAAGGGCGCCAAAAGCGCCCTTTCTAATCGCCAAAATCAGATTAAGTTAACTAGTCGCTAATCTTGCCTGCACTTCGCAGGCCTTCCAGGTGTTCCTGGAACTGACGTTGTTGCAGTACCTGCTTGATTTCATTCTTCACGGTGTCGAGTGGCGGTGCTTCTGCCACACGTGACTCCTCGCGCAAGATTACGTGCCAGCCGAATTCAGTTTGTACCGGCGATTTCGTGTAGGCACCATCTTCCAGCGCGGCTACAGCAGTTGAGAAGGCCGCTACCATCTGGTTCGGTGAAAACCAGCCGAGGTCGCCACCGTTCGGTCCGGATGGGCCGGTGGATTTGGTGGTTGCCAACTCTACGAAATCCGCACCCTCATCGAGGCTCTTGATCACGTCCGTGGCCTCGCCCTGGCTTTCAACCAGGATATGCCGTGCCTTGAACTGCATTGGTGGCGCAAGCGCGCGTTGCGATTCGTATTCCGCCGCAACTTGCTCATCAGTGACAGTTGCGCCTTCGAAGAAACGACTGGCAACGGCCTGAGCCAGGATGCCGCGCCGTTGCAATTCGATCTGGGCTGCAATCTGAGGGTCCTTCGATAGATCCGCGACAGATTTTTGCGTGGTGAGCAAATAAATGTCGGTGAGTTCTGTCAGCAGCCTTTCGCGCTCTTCGGCTGAGACCTGTGCAGCAGGACGATTTGTCCGGCTCTGCATGTAGAACTCAAGCACGGTGCTGTCGATGGCAACGCCGTTAACGGTCTTGACGGTTTCAGCGCCAGCCGCGAAAGCTGCGGACAGCCCAATAAACCCCGCCAGTATGGCGGGCAACAGACCCGCAGGTCGGGTAGTGCCGAACGTAAAATGCATCAGGTATTCCTTAATGATTTGAGAAAACGGGGGTGGACGATTAGTGCTCGTCCGGAGAGCGTGCGCGTATGCGCAGCGCATGAATGTCGGTTTGCATCAGGTCACCGAGCGCATCATAAACCATCCGGTGGCGTTGCAAACGGCTGTGGCCGGCAAACGCGTTGGCCACAATGGCTACATCATAGTGCCCTCGGCCGTCGGCTGCGCCGGCGTGACCGACATGCAATTGACTCTGGTCCTTGACCAATAGTTCCAACGGCTCAAATGAAAGGGTGAGCCGCTGTTCTATCTCATTGATTCGCTTGTCGCTCATGCGGTTCAGGGCAGCGCCAGTTTGAAGGGCTTAACCGTCACTTTGGCGTATACGCCGGCTGCCAGGTACGGATCGGCGTCAGCCCAAGCCTTAGCGTCATCGAGCGATGGGAAGTCCACAACCACCAGGCTGCCGGTGAAGCCTGCGGGGCCCGGGTCCTCTGAATCGATTGCCGGGTGCGGTCCCGCAATCAGGAGGCGGCCTTCATCGACCAGGTTGGTTAGACGCTTCAAGTGCGCCGGGCGGGCCTGCAATCGACCCTCGAGACTGTCTTCAACATCTTCACTGATGACGGCATACCACATTCTACTTCTCCGGCAATGTCCCGGTTTCCCGAGATTCGTTTTGCTTCATGGCGATCGACAGCCACACGCTCTGGGCGACGATGAAAACCAGGGTGAGGCCGAGCATGCCAAAGAGCTTGAACTTGACCCAGAAACTCTCACTGAAATTGTAGGCGACGTATATGTTCACGAAGCCAACAATCACGAAAAAGCAGACCCAGAGCAGGTTTAAGGTACGCCATTGGCGGGTGGTCAATTCCGCGGCAGCTCCCAGCATGCGTTGCACGATAGGCTTGTCACCAATCCAGAGGCTGCCCAGGAATACGAGGCCGATAACCCAGTTCAGGACAGTCGGTTTCCAGTACAGAAACAGTGGATTCCGGAAAAACAGTGTGGCGGCACCCAATACCAGGATAAGGACCGTGGAGGCGAGGTATATACGGTTCACCTTGCGCGTGATCAGCCACTGAATAAGCAGGATCACAGGCATTGTCGCCATCAGCACCGCCGTCGCGAAATAGATGTCTTTAAAGAAATAGGCAATGATGAAGATGACTATCGGAATGTAGTCAATAAGTAGCTGCATAGAGACGGGTCTTTGGGAGTGAATTCGCGAAAGGAGCGCATAATAGCCTACTCAGCCGCGACACCGAAACCGGCCAACATACTTCGACGCTGCAGGTCAGGTCTGGCTACAATCCCGCCCATGGCCAGAATCATCGAAATTCATCCTGTCGATCCGCAACCGCGGCGGATCGCCGAAATCGTTGCGGTGATTCGCAGCGGCGGGCTGGTGGCCTATCCGACGGACTCAAGCTATGCATTGGGTTGTCATCTGGGTGATAAGCGGGCCATGGACCGAATTCGCCGGATCCGACGCACAGACAAAGACCACAATTTCACCCTGGTGTGCAGCGATCTTTCCGAGATCAGCATGTATGCCCGCGTGGACAACTGGGCCTATCGCCTGGTGAAGGCCCTGACGCCGGGGCCGTATACTTTCATCCTGCCTGCGACCCGCGAAGTGCCAAAGCGTCTGCAGCACCCCAAACGGCGAACAATTGGCTTGCGCGTTCCGGACCACCCGTTGGTGCAGGCCATGCTGGGTGCGCTGGGCGAGCCGATCATGAGTTCGACACTGTCGCTACCTGGCGACGATATGCCGCTAACGGATGTCGATGAGATCGAGCGCCGCATCGGTCACGAGATCGAGATTATTGTTGAGGGCGGTTTCACCGGTATCGAGCCAACGAGCGTGCTGGACCTGACCGGTGATTCTGCGGAAGTTCTGCGGGTCGGGCGCGGCGATCTGAGCTTTCTAGACTGAGAGTGGCCGTTGTCACGCAGCCTGCAAATGAGAGGTTGCGTGGGGGCGCGCTTAGTACGTTAAAATGCACCGACCCCGCCCGGATATCCCATGAAGCCCGAATTGACAGTCGTAACCAGCAAGGACGCGCCCAAGCCCGTGCACGATTCCCCAGAGCGTCCCGCCCAGGGTGAAATGCCGTTTGCCGTGGTAGATGGCGAGCCCGTTACGCAGCTCCCGCAAGATCTGTACATTCCGCCGTATGCGCTGCAGGTGTTTCTGGAGGCATTTGAGGGGCCACTGGATCTGTTGCTGTACCTGATTCGCCGCCAGAATATCGACATCCTCAATATTCCGATCGCAGAGATTACCCGGCAGTACGTCGAGTACATCGAGTTGATGAAAGAACTGCAGCTCGAACTGGCCGGTGAGTATTTGTTGATGGCCGCCATGCTGGCAGAAATCAAGTCGCGGATGCTGTTACCGAGGCCGCCAACGGAAGAAGAGGAAGAAGCTGATCCGCGCGCTGAGCTGATTCGACGTTTGCAGGAATACGAACGATTCAAGAAAGCAGCGGAAGACATCAGCGAGTTGCCACGCATGGAGCGGGACGTGTTTCCGGTTGCGGCAGAGGTGCCGGAACGCAAAATCACGGAAAACCTTCCCGATGTGACGTTGAAAGAACTGTTGCTGGCGTTTCACGATGTATTGAAGCGCGCAGAAATGTTTTCGAACCTGCACATGCAGCGCGAACCGTTATCGGTGAGACAGCGCATGTCCGAGATTCTGGCGCGCCTGAAATCAAATGCGTTCAGCAACTTCTCAGATCTTTTCGATCCGGAAGAAGGTCGCATGGGTGTTGCCGTCACCTTTATCGCAATCCTCGAATTGCTGCGCTCATCCACCATTGAAGTCGTGCAGGCCGATGCCTATGCGCCGCTACATATTCGCGCTGCGTCATCGGTTCGACTCGTTGAAAATGAAACGACGGACGGCGCTGACGATATAGAAGCTAACGCGTAACGTCACTTACGCCATTCCTGAAACCAGAAAACTACCGAGCCTTACATGGAAGTCACGGAAATAAAGTACTTTATCGAAGCTGCGATGTTGGCGGCCGGCAAACCGTTATCCATCGACCAGATCAAGAGTCTGTTTGATGAAGCGTCGTCGCCGGAGAAGTCCGATATTCGCGCTGCAATTACTGAATTGCAAAGCGACTACAAGCCGCGTGGGATTGAAGTGCTGGAGGTTGCGTCGGGGTTCCGGATGCAGGTGAAAGCAAACATGGCCG
Organism: Woeseia sp.; assembly: GCA_037968755.1. Classification (GTDB taxonomy): domain Bacteria; phylum Pseudomonadota; class Gammaproteobacteria; order Steroidobacterales; family Woeseiaceae; genus Woeseia. The sequence goes on along the minus strand of JBBKWB010000173.1, from coordinate 22,934 downwards.
AGCGTCTTGAACGCCTGTGGGAGGAACGGCCACCGCGGTATTCGCGGGCATTGTTTGAAACGCTGGCGCTCATTGCCTATCGCCAGCCCATGACACGTGGCGAGATTGAAGAAATCCGCGGTGTTGCGGTCAGCTCGAACATTATTCGCTCCTTGCTGGAACGCGACTGGATTCGGGTAGTAGGGCACCGGGACGTCCCGGGTCGACCGTCCATGTTCGGTACTACCCGGCAGTTTCTGGATTATTTCGGCCTGAAGAAGCTCGATGACCTGCCGCCCCTGGCTGACCTGTCTGACTGGGAGAGCTTGCGTGTGCAGCTCAATCTGCCAGCAACTGACGAAGAAATTGCGGATGACGGCGAGTCGACCGGCGGCGAAGGATCCGTCGATCTGGATGCGAGCGCCATCATCACCCGGTTGCCGGTTGGCGAGCACAGCGAAGACGGCGCCAATGATGACGATGATGCCTCTGAATTTTCAGAGGATGTGAACAGTGACGACGGGCTGCACACAGATGCCGAAGCCGAGCTGGAAAGCGACGATGATGCCCGTGACAATTCAGATATTGAGGCAGCGAGTGATTCGGACGGTGTGTCGAACGACTCAGCTGATGTCGCTGCTGCGGAGTCGACGCAGGATCATGGCGACAGCGTTGTCGAGCACGACCTGGATTCAACGGTTGGCGACGACGACAGTGCAGACGATTCCATGAACGAGCGACGCGATAGCAGCGCCAGCAACGGCTGATTCGTCAATATGGCCGAGCGTGTGCACAAATTCCTGGCAGCTGCCGGGCACGGTTCGCGCCGCGAGATCGAGGGCTGGATACGCGAGGGCCGCCTTAGCATCGACGGTACTCCGGCCGAACTTGGTAGCAGTGTTGAGGGCCATGAGCACTTTGCTCTGGACGGCCGCAAGCTGCATGTGCGCCAAAAGGCGATCGTCCATCAACATCTGATGTATCACAAGCCAGGCGATGAGCTGGTTAGCCGCAAAGATCCAGAAGGGCGTCGCGTCGTGTTTGCCTCGCTGCCCAAGGTGAAAGGTAGTCGCTGGGTAGCGGTTGGGCGCCTCGACATGACCACGACCGGACTACTTCTGTTCACCACCGATGGCACGTTGGCCAATAATCTGATGCATCCCTCGCATGAAATCGTCCGCCGCTATGCGGTACGGGTGCATGGGCAGCCCAGTGACGAGGATATCCAGCGCCTCACACGAGGTATTGATCTCGACGACGGACCAGCCGCGTTTGAATCCATCCAGGAGGCCGGGGGCGAGGGCAGCAATCGCTGGTTTAATGTCAGCCTGAAAGAAGGCCGGAATCGCGAGGTTCGGCGCCTCTGGGAAGCGCTGGGCTTTGAAGTCAGCCGCCTTATGCGAGTGGCCTACGGCCCGATCGAACTGCCGCGCGGCTTGCGGCGTGGGCGTCATAGAGAGTTGGGCCTTAGCGAAACGCGAGCACTCTATGCGGCCGCCGGGCTGGTGGCACCAGGCCTTTCAGTACCGTTTAAAAAGAAGAAGAAATTTTCAGAAAGAAAGAAAAAACCAATTAAAAACAATAAGAAAAGGCGTTAACTTAATGTGAAGTATCACTATGTTTTAGTGATACTTTTCCCGTAGACCCGTAGACCCGTAGACCCGTAGACCCGTAGACCCGTAGACCCGTAGACCCGTAGACCCGTAGACCCGTAGCTCAGGGCCAGACGAATTAACGTCGGCGTTTACTGCGCGTCCAGGCTCTGACCCGTAACGTTCTTGCTGTCCGCTCCCAACAGGTACAAGTACGTCGGCAGGATGTCTTCTGGCGTCTTCAACTGATCCCTGTCCTCAGCCGGATAAGCCGCAAGGCGCATACCCGTGCGCGTGCCACCCGGGTTTATGCAGTTAACCCGCATGCCCGTGTGCTCCTGCTCAGCTGCCAGGATTTGCGACAACGCCTCGGTGCCAAACTTCGATACGGAATACGCACCCCAGAATGCCTTGCCGACCCGACCCACGCCGCTGCTGGTAAAAATAAGCGATGGGTGCGCCGACTTGTGCAGTAAGGGCAGCATGACCTGTGTCAATGCGAATGCAGCCGTCAGATTGACGTGCATGACCCGCTGCCATTCCACGGCATCGTACTGCTCAATGGAATGCCGACTGCCCAGGATGCCCGCGTTGTGCACCAGTGCATCAAGCCGGCCGAATTCTTCGGCCAGGCTATCTGCCAGCGACGTGTAAGAAGTGCTGTCGGCGGTCGCGAGGTCCATAACGGCGATGGACGGCCGTTCAGTGCCGTCAATTGCTTCGATAGCGTCATACACTTTTTCGAGCTTGCTCGCGTTGCGGCCGTGCAGGATGACTTTGGCACCACGTTGCGCGCATTCGATGGCTAAGGCACGACCGATTCCATCGCTGGCACCGGTAATGAGAATGACGTGTTCGCGGAGCAAGTCAGCAGCGCCGCTGTATGTTTTGTGATCAATGGTCAATGTTGATTTCCAGATTAGGCGGCCCGCACGAGGCCGGCGTTACTTATTGCAGAGTCTTGTCGTCTGCCTTGTGATCTGCTGCCTTGGCGTCGTCGCCGTCGCTGCCAACCTCGACAATCATGCGCGGCAATGACTCGAGAGGCTCCGCGGACTCCAGTTCCTTCTTCGGTCTGATGCCGAGCTCGACAAATTTACGGGCGCCTGGCAGGACTTTGCGTTCCAGTGACCCGACAGCACGGTTGTAGTTGTCTACACTGGCAGCAAGATTCTTGCCCACTTTGTTGAGGTGACCGACAAACGTACCCAGCCGACCGTACAGATCCTCCGCGAGGCGTCGAATTTCTTCGGCATTCTCAGCGAGATGCAGTTGTCGCCAACCATAGGCGACGGCTTTCAGCAGCGCCACGAAGCTGGTTGGCGTCGCAAGAATGATTTGCTGCGACAACGCGAATTCGATCAGGTCGGGTTCTTCATTTAACGCCGCGCTCAAAAACTGGTCGCCCGGTATGAACAGGATGACGAACTCGGGGCTCTTGGTGAACTGATCCCAGTAGCCCTTACTGGCGAGCTTGCGAATATGCTCACGCAGGTTGCGCGCATGACGCTGCAAATGCAGATTGCGTTCCGTGTCGTCCTTCGCTTCGACAGCTTCAAGATAGGCGTCGAGGGGCGTTTTAACGTCGACAATCAGTTCGCGCTTGTCCGGCATGCTGACAATCATGTCGGGGCGCATGATCTTGTCGCCGGCGACGTTGTGAACCTGCTCTTGAAAGTCGCAATGTTCGACCATGCCTGCCAGCTCGACGAGTCGACGCAAAGTGATCTCACCCCAGCGGCCACGGACCTCGGGACGTCGCAGTGCCTTGGTCAGGTTATGAGTTTCCGCTGCGAGCGCGCGCTGGCTGATCTGCATGGACTCAAGTTGCGAACGAATGCTGCCATACGCCTCACTGCGCGATTTCTCGAGCTCGCTGATCTGCTTTTGCGACTGCTGCAGCGCATCCCGAATAGGTTTCACCAGGTTCTCGACCGCCTGCTCGCGTGCGCCCAATTCGCGTTTGGCGCGCTCCTGCTGTGTGCCAAGGTTCTGTTCTGCCAGGCGCAGGAAATTTTCACTGTTCGCTTTCAGGGATTGATTCGCCAACTCCGAGAATGCGGAGGTCAGCTTGCTGTTGGCCGATTCGAAAGCGAGTTCGCGCTCGCGTTGTAACGCATCCTGATCTTTGATGCTGTTCTCGAGCTCGTGTACCTGCGACTCCAGCAAGCGGCGGCGATGACGGGTAAACAGCCAGGTAATCAGGGCGCCGAGTAATAGCCCCGCAAATAGCATGGGGAGGCCGAATTCAATCAGTGCCGGATGCAATGTGAGAGTTGCCATGGCTCGCTAGCCTAACTCTTTCGACAGAAGTTGGGTGAGATCTGCTGGTGTTGGCGCAATCGCATCGGCCTGCCAGTTTGCCGGGTCATCGTCGTCAGTAATGTAACCCCAACCCGCCGCGATGGTGGACATTCCGGCCGCGCGACCTGCATCGATATCACGGGCAGCGTCTCCAACGTAGACTATGTGCTCGGGCTCAATATCCAGCATCCGACTTGCGAGCAACATTGGTGCTGGGTTCGGCTTGCGTTGTGGCAGCGTATCGCCGCTGATCGCGCAGGCCATGCGTCGCTGCAGGCCCAATGCGATCAGAATGGGGTCTGTGAATGCCTGCGGCTTGTTGGTCACGATTCCCCATGGGCGCTGCTGCTGGTCGAGCGCTTCGAGCAATTCGGCTAGCCCGGGGAACAATCGGGATTTTTCGCAAACGTTGCGTTGGTAAATTCGGAGAAAGCGTTGTTGCAGGTCGACACGGGACGCCTCGCTCAGGCCCGGAAACGCGGCACGCACCAGCCCCGCAGCGCCATTCGAGACATTCGAGCGCGCGAGTTCATAGTTCACTGCGGGATCGCCAAGTTCCTCCTGCAAGCGAATCAGCGCCGCCACCATGTCCGGCGCGGTATCGACAAGTGTGCCGTCAAGATCAAACAAAATGCCGCGTGCAGCGTCGTTGCCAATGCTCATAAAGCAACGGTGCTTTTGAAGTGCATCATGTAATTGACATCGACGTTGGGGCCGAGTGAATACTCCCGGGTCAGCGGGTTGTAGTGCAGGCCAATGCTGCTTTGTAAGTCGAGGCCCGCATGCCGCGCCCAACTTTCCAGTTCAGATGGCTTGATGAACTTCTCGTATTCATGGGTGCCTGCGGGCAGCAGACGAAGCACGTACTCAGCGCCTACGATAGCGAACAGGAACGCTTTCGGATTGCGGTTAATGGTTGAGAAGAATACATCACCACCCGGTTTGACGAGGCGAAAGCAGGCCTGAATTACGGCGTCCGGTTCGGGGACGTGTTCCAGCATCTCAAGGCAGGTCACCGTATCGAACTCGCCGGCGTGCTCCGCCGCAAAATCTTCTGCCGTGCTTTGCTGGTAGTCGACAGCCACACCCGATTCAGCCTGGTGCAGACGCGCAACCGTGAGTGGCCCGCTTGCCATGTCGATGCCGGTTACCGTGGCGCCTTTCGCCGCCATCGATTCCGCGAGAATGCCGCCGCCGCAGCCGATATCCAGTACGTTGCTGCCAGGCAGTGCGGCACGCTGGCGAATGTAGTCAAGACGCAATGGATTGATCTGGTGCAGCGGACGAAATTCTCCCACCGGATCCCACCAGCGCGCTGCCAGGGCATCGAACTTGGCAATTTCAGCGGGATCTACGTTGTCGGTCGCTGTACTCAAAGTCTGGGCCTCATGCGGGCTTCCTGTTAGCGGAAATACGTTGGCGCCATTCGGCGCTGCGGTTGAATACGTCATCAATATCGACGTGCTGCAGATGGCCGCCGTCGAGCAGGTGACGGCCTGCTACCCAGACGTCGGTAACCTGATCCGGGTGCGTAGTGTAAACGAGCTGTGATACCGGGTCGTAGAGAGGTTGGCTGTTTAACGTCTGCAAATCCACGCATGCGATATCGGCCCACTTGCCGTGTTCCAGTGAACCAATAGAGTCGTCCAGACCCAGCACCCGCGCGCCGTCAATCGTCGCCATGCGCAGTGCGACCGGTGCTGATATGGCGGTCGCGTCTTCTGCGACGGCCTTCGCCAGCAGTGCGGCGGTACGCAATTCGCCAAGCATGTCCAATTCGTTGTTGCTTGCCGCGCTGTCTGTGCCTATGCCGACAACGACTCCGGCTTGTTGCATGGCATGAATCCGCGCCATGCCGCTGGCCAGTTTCAGATTCGAGCGCGGGCAATGGGCGATCCCCACACCACGTTCAGCGCACAGCGCGATTTCATCGTCGTTCAGGTGTACTGCGTGCACCAGCATCAAGGTGGCATTCACCATATCGAGATGTAACAAGCGTTCGAAAGGGCGTTTGCCGCTGCTCCTGAGTTCATCCGCCACTTCCTGGGCGGATTCGTGCAGGTGAATCTGGATACGTGAATCGAGCTGGTCACACATGACGCGCAACCTGGCGAACGACTCATCAGAAACAACGCCGGTGGAATGCGGCGCGAATGCCGCAGTAATCAGCGGGCTATCGGCATAGCGATCATGCACCAGTTCGGCACTCTTGCTCAGGCACTCTGCCGCACCGGACGCCCAGGCTGTCGGAAAGTCGATAACCGGTGTCGCAACAACGGCACGCATGTGCAGTGACTCGGCCGTCTCGGCGACCACTTCCGGGAAAAAGTATTGGTCGCTGAAGCAGGTCGTGCCCGACATAAGCATTTCAGCGATGGCGTGGCGGGTCCCGTCGCGAACCATTTCCGCGCTGACTGCATGCCGCTCAGCCGGCCAGATGCGCTCGCGCAGCCAGCGTTCCAGCGGCAAATCGTCGCCAAAGCCTCGAAACAATGTCATTGCTGCATGGGTGTGGGTGTTGATGAGCCCGGGCAGGAGCGCGTGCGTAGGCCGCTCCACGAGGGCGCCCGGCGCAAAGGCCGCGCGCGCCTCATCGGCAGGCAGTATGTCGATGATGCGGCCTTCGTGTATAGCCACCGCATGATCGTGAAGTACCTGGTCACTGGCATCGACGGGGAGAACCCAGCCAGCCACGATCAGGGTGTCGCATTGCTGCATGATTACCTGCTATTTCGTGTACTTATTGCCGTCGCAGGGCCCGAATGACGCCAGGACCGGGACCGGTTGCGCGCGCCGTCAGCGCGCACGGAAAAGGGCCGCTAGTATAACCGCCCCGGGTCGCCCTGACAGCAATGGGCTGGCCGGCTGAAAAGCCGCTCTGGCGGCCTGCAAACCGTGTGGTTCCGTGGCCTGCTGTGGTATCATTGCCGCCACGAACTTGATGCTTATCAGCCCTCGGTTCGGGCCCGGCAAAGCACAAACAAATCACAATTTTCCCAGCAATAGAAAGGTCGCGATGCCGCTCCTTGGATCGGGACCGCTCTAAACGTGTGAGTAAGGATGTCTGAAGTAGCAAAGGAGATTCTGTCTGTAAGCCTCGAAGAGGAAATGCAGCAGTCCTACCTCGATTACGCCATGAGCGTGATTGTCGGCCGAGCCCTCCCGGATGTTCGTGACGGCCTCAAACCTGTGCACCGACGCGTCTTGCACGCCATGCGCGAGCTCGGCAACGATTACAACAAGTCGTACAAGAAATCCGCTCGCGTGGTCGGTGATGTCATCGGTAAATACCACCCGCACGGCGATTCTGCTGTCTACGACACAATCGTACGCATGGCGCAGCCTTTCTCCATGCGCTACATGCTGGTCGACGGGCAGGGCAACTTCGGATCCGTCGACGGCGATTCGCCGGCTGCCATGCGCTACACCGAAGTGCGTATGGCCAAAATCGCGCACGAAATCCTGGCGGACATTGAGAAAGAAACCGTCAATTTTGTAGAAAACTACGATGGCTCGGAATCTGAGCCGTCGGTGATGCCAACGCGCATACCTAACCTCCTGGTGAACGGTTCGTCCGGAATCGCAGTGGGTATGGCGACCAACATCGCACCGCATAATCTCAGCGAAGTGATCAGCGGGTGTCTGGCGACGATCGATAACCCGGCAATCGAGCTGCCCGAGTTGATGGAGCACATTCCGGGCCCCGATTTCCCGACGGCGGGCATTATTAATGGGGCGGCAGGGATATATTCGGCCTACCGCACAGGCCGCGGACGCGTCCATATCCGCGGACGAACCTCTGTTGAGACCATCGACAAGCGTGGCAAAGAAGCCATTATTGTTACCGAGCTCCCGTACCAGGTGAATAAGGCCCGGCTGATCGAAAAAATCGCCGATCTGGTTCGCGAGAAGCGCATTGAAGGTATTACCGAGCTGCGCGACGAGTCTGACAAAGACGGCATGCGCATCGTCATTGAGTTGCGACGTGGTGAAATATCCGAAGTCGTGCTGAATAACTTGTACAAGCAGACGTCGTTGCAGAGTGTTTTCGGCATCAACATGGTCGCGCTGCACGAGGGACAGCCGAAGCTGCTTAATCTCAAGCAGATTCTGGAAGCGTTCATTTCCCATCGGCGCGAAGTTGTAACGCGGCGTACGATTTTCGATTTGCGCAAGGCGCGGGACAGGGCGCACGTACTCGAAGGGCAGGCGGTTGCGCTGGCCAATATCGATGAAGTGATTGCCTTGATTAAGGCGTCGCCATCACCTGCGGAAGCTAAGGAACAACTGGGTGCGCGAACCTGGTCGTCAAGCTCTGTCAGCGAAATGCTGCAGCGGGCCGGTGCCACTGATACCCGGCCGGACGGACTTGAAGACGGCTTCGGTTTGCTTGACGGTGAATACCGGCTGTCGCCAGTGCAGGCGCAAGCTATTCTCGACCTGAGACTGCATCGATTAACGGGTCTTGAGCAAGAGAAAATCGTTAATGAATACAAAGAGATATTAGATAAAATTAATGAATACTCTATTATCCTGTCGGATCCCGATCAATTGCTCCGAGTCATTCGCGAAGAATTGACGGCGATCCGCGAAGCCTATGGCGACGAACGTCGCACCGACATCGTCCAGGATCACAGCGACCTGATGGCCGAAGACCTCATTCCACAGGAAGAGGTTGTCGTTACCTTGTCGCATGGCGGCTACGCAAAGGCCCAGCCTATTGACGACTACCAGGCGCAGAAGCGCGGTGGACGTGGACGTTCCGCGGCGAAAGTGAAAGACGAAGATTTCATCGACACACTGTTTATTGCCAATACCCACGACACCCTGTTGTGCTTTTCGAGTCTCGGAAAAATGTATTGGCTCAAGGTATACCAGGTGCCACAGGCCAGCCGCGGTTCGCGCGGCAAGCCGATCGTCAACTTGCTGCCGTTGAGCGCCGATGAGCGCATCAATGCCGTGCTGCCAATCAAAGAATTTGACGACGAAAGTTTTGTGGTCATGGTGACCAGCGGCGGCACGATCAAGAAGACCCCGCTTAGCCAGTTTTCGCGGCCGCGCGCCAACGGCATTATCGCCATCGATTTGCGTGACGATCACCTGGTCAACGTCGCCTTAACCGATGGTAAACAGGAAATACTGTTAGTAGCGAGCAACGGCAAGGCAATTCGCTTCACCGAAACGGATGTACGACCGATGGGTCGTGGTGCCGCTGGTGTGCGTGGCATCAAACTCAGCGATGGTCATGAAGTTATAGGCCTGATAATCATGCGTGATGGTCTGATCCTGACCGCGACTGAAAACGGCTATGGCAAGCGCACCGAAGTTACCGATTTCCCCGTGCAGGGCCGCGGTGGCCAGGGCGTAATTGCTATCCAGACCACGGACCGGAATGGTCGTACCGTTGGCGCTCTGCAGGTCTGGGAAGACGACGAGATGATGCTGATCAGTTCCAGCGGCACGCTCGTACGGACTCCCGTTGGCGATATATCCATTATCGGTCGCAACACCCAGGGTGTGCGCCTGATTCGTCTCGAATCCGGCCAGCGCCTCGTAGGTCTGGCGCGTATCGAATCGATGGGTGACGATGAATCCGACGCGGATTCTGAATAAATCGCTATCATCGAGCGCGCACACTAAAAGTTATCTTCCGGCCAATCAGAACAGCCCCAACAGGAATTCGTATGTCCCGCGTATTTAATTTCAGCGCCGGCCCCGCCGCGTTGCCCGATACCGTTCTTGAGCGTATCCGAAACGATATTCCCGATTGGGCAAACAGCGGTATGTCAGTGATGGAAGTGAGCCATCGTAGTAAACCGTTTGTCGCCGTCGCCGAAAAAGCGGAAGCAGACCTGCGCAGCTTGCTTGGCATCAGTTCGGATTACAGTGTGCTGTTCTTGCAAGGCGGCGCAACCTTGCAGTTTGCGATGACTGCATTGAACCTTGCAGGACCGGGCGATACCGCCGATTACATCCAGACTGGCAGTTGGTCGAAAAAGGCGTTAAAAGAAGCCGCGATCCACTGCAAAGTTAATGTGGCCGCGAGCAGCGAAGATTCCAGTCATTGCCATATTCCGCCACGTGCCGACTGGAACACCACGAAAAACGCGGCCTACCTGCATTACACGCCAAACGAGACCATTGGCGGGGTTGAGTTTCATTCCGTTCCTGACGTCGGCGATGTGCCGCTTGTAGCGGACATGTCGAGCACGATCCTGTCGCGACCGATCGATGTCGAAAAATTTGGCCTTATCTATGCCGGTGCGCAAAAGAACATCGGTCCGGCTGGCATCACGGTCGTCATCATTCGTAATGACCTGCTGGAACGTACTCGCCCGGGCATACCGACTTTGCTGACCTACAAGGCCTTCGCGGAATCCGGCTCTATGACCAACACGCCGCCGACCTTTGCCTGGTATGTCGCCGGCCTGGTATTTGAATATCTGATTGGTAGGGGTGGCTTGAGCGCAGTTGCGAAAGTGAATGAGCGCAAAGCAAGCAAATTGTACGCGGCGATAGACAACTCGCCGTTCTACTCGAACCCGGTTGCTGTCGATGCGCGGTCCTGGATGAACGTGCCGTTTGTGCTCGCAGATTCCAGCCTGGACGGCGAATTCCTTGCCAAGGCGGAAGCTCTGGGCCTGACTAACCTCAAAGGGCATCGGTCCGTCGGCGGTATGCGAGCCTCGATCTACAATGCGGTTTCAGAAGAAGCAGTTGATGCCCTGATCGCATTCATGGACGATTTCGCTAAATCTCACTCCTGAGCACTTACCCACCTGATCGGAGCTTGCCAGTCCTCGCTATGTACAAAGTACTTACCCTGAACAATATTGCCGTTGCCGGCTTGCGCCGCCTTCCCCGCGACCACTATGAAGTTACTTCGGAGTCGTCGCGGCCGGACGCCGTCATCCTGCGCTCTTTCAACATGCATGACATGACGATTCCGGAATCTGTTGCTGCCATCGCACGGGCAGGCGCAGGGGTAAACAATATTCCAGTGGCGAACATGAGCAGCCGCGGAGTGCCGGTTTTCAATGCGCCGGGCGCAAATGCGAACGCTGTCAAAGAGCTCGCAGTTGCGGGCCTGCTAATCGCAGCACGAAATATTTGCGATGCGCGTGAATACGTCAAGTCGCTCACCGAAACGGGCGACGCATTGTCGAAAGCGGTCGAGGACGGCAAGAAGAAATTTGTCGGTTTTGAGTTGCCGGGTCGAACGCTTGGTGTGATCGGACTGGGGGCAATCGGTGTCGAAGTGGCCAACGTTGCACTGTCGCTGGGCATGAAAGTCGTCGGTTTTGATCCGCAGATTACCGTTAAACGAGCCTGGCAGCTGTCGTCCGGCGTCAAACAGGTAGAAACCCTTGATCGCCTGTTTAAGGCTTCAGACTTCGTGACGCTGCACGTGCCGCTGGTCGATGCTACCAAAGGGCTCGTGAACAAAGACCGCCTGAGCCTTATGAAAGACGGCAGCGTGATTATAAACTTTGCCCGCGGCGGTGTGGTGGACTCGGCAGCTGCTCTGGCAGCGCTCGACCGCGGCAAGCTGCACGCCTACGTCTGCGATTTTCCGACGCCCGAGCTGATAGCGCACCCGAAAGTCATTACCTTGCCGCATCTCGGTGCCTCAACCCATGAAGCGGAAGAGAATTGCGCGGTCATGGTGGCCGAGAACCTTAAAGAATATCTCGAAAACGGCAACGTACGATCCTCGGTTAACTTCCCGGAGGCCATTATTCCGCGCACCGACGCGTATCGAATCACGATAGCCAATGCCAACGTCCCCAACATGGTTGGTCAGATTTCTACTTGCCTCGCGGCGGCCAATTTGAATATCGCCGACCTGTTAAACAAATCGTTGGGCGATATCGCCTATACGATCGTTGACCTTGATGGTCCGGTAACAGAAGAAACCATGCAGGCGCTGCGAGGTATTAAAGGTGTCTTGCGATTGCGAAATCTTGGCAAGCCGATATGCTGAGATCGTTTGCTGGATTGGAGATACCATGTCCTTGATCAGCAACGATACTTTGATGCATCACCAGCAGCAGGGATAGGCATGCCCAAGGCGCCACCGGATTCCAAGAAACCCATCGACCTGGCCGCAATGCGCAAACGGATCGATGAAGTGGATCAGCAAATTCAGTCGCTGATCAACGAGCGTGCACGCTTTGCGCAACAAGTTGGTGTATCAAAAGGCGAACTTGCAGCGGCCGTTGATTATTATCGTCCGGAGCGCGAAGCCGAAGTATTGCGAGGGGTCCTTGCGCGGAATAAAGGCCCGCTGCGCGATGAAGAAATACTTCGCCTGTTCCGCGAGATCATGTCGGCCTGTCTCGCCCAGCAGGAGCCCCTGAAAGTCGGGTTCCTCGGACCCGAAGGCACCTTTACCCAGGCGGCCGTCTATCAGCATTTCGGTCATTCCGTGCGCGCGCTGCCATTCGGAACTATCGACGAGGTCTTCCAGGAAGTGGAATGCGGTGCTGCCGATTTCGGTGTCGTACCGGTTGAGAATTCAACAGAAGGCACCGTCAACAACACGCTCGATATGTTCCTCACCTCGCCATTGAAAATTGGCGGTGAGATCGAATTGCGCATTGAGCAGCACCTGCTTGGGCGTATTGAAGGCCTGGATAAAATTGAACGGGTCTGCGCTCACGAGCAGGCGCTCGCGCAGTGTCGCGGTTGGCTACGTGAGTATTTGCCACACATTGAGCTGATCGGCGTCAGCAGCAATGCAGTTGGCGCGCGTCGCGCCCGCGACGAGGACGGCACTGCCGCGATCGGCAGCGACACGGCAGCGGAGGTCTACGACCTGCGCATCATGGTGACCAATATTGAGGACCGGGCCGACAACGCAACCCGCTTTCTGGTTATTGGTCGCGAGTTGCTGGCGTCCAGCGGCAACGACAAAACGACTATCCTCGTATCGACGCGTGATACGGCGGATGGTGCCGGTATTTTGCACACGTTATTGCAGCCGTTTGCGAAACACCGAGTCAATATTACACGCATTGAATCCCGGCCCTCACGGCGCAAGAATTGGGACTACGTATTTTTTCTCGATCTCGACGGTCACGCCGAACAAGAACCACTGGCCTCGGCTTTGGCAGAACTTCAGGATCTGAGCTCGCTGTATCGTGTGCTGGGCGCCTATCCGCGCGCGATCGCCTGAGGTCGCACGGCTTTGCATTTTCTCGTTAACCCGTCGACGCTCGGCAATGCGACCGTATGCGTGCCGGGTGATAAGTCCATCTCCCATCGCGCGTTAATGTTTGCTGCAATTGCGGAGGGTCAGACACGCGCGACGGGATTCTTGCCGGGCGCAGATTGTCTGGCAACCCTTACCGCACTTCGAAATCTCGGCGTCAGCATCGCGCATCCCGATCCGCAAACGGTCATCGTTGATGGCGTCGGCTTACACGGGTTGCGGGAATCCGCTGGACTGCTGGATCTCGGCAACTCGGGCACGGCAATGCGACTTTTTTGCGGCCTGCTTGCCGGCCAGGCGTTTTCCAGCACGCTTATCGGCGATGAATCCTTGTCCGGTAGACCCATGGGCCGGGTGATCGACCCCCTATCCCTGATGGGTGCGCGCATCGATAGCGACAACGGACGCCCACCGCTGGTCATAAACGGCGGCGCAAAGTTGCGCGGCATTGATTACCTCCTGCCGGTCGCCAGTGCCCAGGTCAAGTCGGCAATCTTGCTGGCGGGCCTGTACGCGGAAGAAAACACACACGTTACAGAGCCAGCCGTCAGTCGCGATCACACGGAACGCATGTTGTTGGCCATGGGGGCGCAGATCAGTCGCGATGCAAGCCGGATTTCGCTTGCGCCCGGTGCAACATTGCACGGAATTGATTTACAAGTACCGGCCGACTTGTCTTCAGCAACATTTCCGATGCTGGCAGCGCTCATTGCCGATGACAGTACCGTCCTGTTGGAGAACGTCGGTATCAACCCGACTCGCAGCGGTGTATTGACCATTCTGAGGCAGATGGGCGCGGATATCCGCTTGCACAATGAGCGTAGCTGCGGCGATGAGCCGGTTGCCGAACTTGAAGTGCGTTCGTCGCGACTGAAGGGCATTACCCTGGACCCAGCGCTGGTTCCGCTTGCTATTGACGAGTTTCCCGCTCTGTTCATCGCCGCGGCGTGTGCAGAAGGAGTAAGCGAGTTTGGCGGACTGGCGGAGTTAAGAGTAAAAGAAAGTGACCGGATCAACGCGATGGCCAGTGGTTTGGAGGCGTTAGGCATTCAGGTTGAAGAGTTTCCCGACGGTGCCCGCATAAGGGGAGGGCAGTTCGATGGGGGAACCGTCGCCAGTCATGGCGATCACCGGATCGCGATGGCCTTCGCCGTGGCCGCCACCCGGGCAACGGAGACGGTGCGAATCGGCGATGTGGCGGCGGTGGACACCTCCTTCCCTGGATTCGTCGACTGCATGCGTACGCTTGGAGTTGACATAATGTCGGAGCAGACAGCGGCCGGTGACTGAAGCAACTTCCATCCCGGTGATTACCATCGACGGCCCCAGCGGTTCCGGAAAGGGCACAATCGCACGTCGGGTCGCGTTGGCTCTGGGCTGGCATCTGCTGGACAGCGGTGCGCTGTATCGATTGCTTGGCCTGGCCGCGGAACGCGCCGGTATCAGCCTGGATGATGAGCGGGCTCTGACCGCGCTGGCCGCGGCACTGCCCGTGGAATTCAGTATGGCACCTGATGGTGGCGAGGAAATCTGGCTGGCCGGCAGCGAGGTCAGTGCTGATATTCGTACCGAGGAGGGGGGTGCCCGGGCCTCGGCTGTGGCGATCCTGCCGGGGGTTCGCAAGGCCTTGCTTGGGCTCCAGCGCAACTTTCAGCAGCCTCCGGGGCTGGTCGCGGACGGGCGCGATATGGGAACCCATGTTTTCCCGACAGCAGCGCTCAAGGTGTACCTGACAGCAAGTGCCAAAGAGCGCGCCCGAAGGCGCTATAAGCAGTTGAAAGACAAGGGACTTGGTGTTAGCCTTGCCGCCCTTTCGCGGGACATTGAGGACCGCGACAGGCGGGATTCCGAGCGATCGGCAGCCCCGTTACGACCCGCAGACGATGCCCGAATACTGGACTCCAGTGATCTGACAATCGACGAAGTAAGCGACACGATACTCGTCTGGGCGAAAGAACGTCTGCAATCGAATTAAAATTGAGTACTACACCGACTGGACAATGAGTGTCCTGTCTTTTCTTTAGGTAACCGTCTGCCGATGGATGCGGCTTGGCGATTGGGTTGAGAGTTGGTTAACGATTCTCTTGGTTTATTCTAATGTCTGAAAGTTTTGCTGAATTATTTGAACAGAGTTTTGCCAGTCAACAAATAAAACCGGGTGCCATCATCATGGGCACCATTGTTGACATTAATAATGACGTAGTCATCGTCAGCGCAGGCCTCAAGTCCGAGGCCGTCATCGACATCGACCAGTTTAAAAACGACAAAGGTGAATTTGACGTTTCTATTGGTGATGAGATTGAAGTCGCGCTGGACGCCGTTGAAGACGGCTTTGGCGAAACCAAACTCTCTCGCGAAAAAGCCATTCGCGCTCGCACCTGGACGCAGCTTGAGAAAGCGTTTGAAGGTAGCGAAGTGGTCAACGGCATCATTAATGGCCGTGTGAAAGGTGGCTTTACCGTCGAAATTGACCAGGTCCGCGCATTTTTGCCGGGTTCTCTGGTTGACGTGCGGCCGGTTCGCGATCCTGCCTACCTCGAAGGCAAGACCCTTGAATTCAAGGTGATCAAGCTCGACCAGCGTCGCAACAATGTTGTGGTATCGCGTCGGGCAGTCGTTGAGCAGGAATACAGCGCAGAGCGCGAAGCGCTGCTGGAATCCCTGCAGGAAGGTAACGACGTCAAGGGTATCGTCAAGAACCTGACCGATTACGGTGCGTTCGTAGATCTCGGCGGTATTGATGGTCTGCTGCATATCACTGACATGGCGTGGAAACGCGTTAAGCATCCGTCAGAAGTTGTGAATGTAGGCGACGAAATTGACGTCAAGATCCTGAAATTCGATCGCGAGCGTCAGCGTGTATCGTTGGGCATCAAGCAGCTCGGTGACGATCCGTGGCATGACCTGGCACGCCGTTACCCATCGCAGTCCCGTCTGTTCGGCAAGGTTACGAACATTGCTGACTACGGTTGCTTCGTTGAAATCGAAGAAGGCGTTGAAGGCCTTGTGCACGTTTCCGAAATGGACTGGACCAACAAAAACGTCAACCCGTCGAAAGTGGTCAACATCGGCGATGACGTGGAAGTCATGGTTCTGGAAATCGACGAAGAGCGTCGGCGTATTTCTCTTGGCATCAAACAGTGCGCATCAAACCCGTGGGCCGAATTTGCAGCGACAATCAATCGTGGCGACAAGGTCAGCGGCCAGATCAAGTCGATCACCGACTTCGGTATCTTCATCGGTCTGGACGGCGGCATCGACGGTCTCGTTCACCTGTCCGATATTTCCTGGGATATGACTGGCGAAGAAGCCGTGCATAACTACAAGAAGGGTCAGGAAATCGAAGCGGCTGTCTTGGCAATCGACGCAGAGCGCGAGCGCATTTCGCTTGGCATCAAGCAGCTCGACAAAGATCCGTTCTCAGCCTGGCTTGCTGATCATCCGAAGAACACGGTTGTTAAGGGCAAGGTCATCGAAGTTGACGCACGCTATGCGGTTGTCGACCTCGGTGATGGCGTTACCGGCAGCTTGCGTGCCTCCGAACTGGCTCGTGGCCGGGTCGAAGATGCCCGCACCATGATCAAGATTGGCGATGAGATTGAAGCGAAGTTTACGAATGTGGACCGCAAGAATCGCAGCGTTGCACTCTCGATCAAGGCCAAAGAAGTGCATGAGGAAGCAGAAGCGCTGAGCAGCTACAACTCAGACGCCTCCAGCAGCCCATCGGGCACCACCTTGGGTGAGCTTCTGAAAGAAAAAATGTCCGGCGAGGGCAAATAAGCAAAAAGATTGGCCCGGATCACTCGATCCGGGCCATTTTTCCTTTATAATCGGCGGCTTAGGCGGAACGACACCAGGAATCAAGCGAAGCGTGTTATGACAAAGTCTGAACTGATCGAAGTGATCTCAAAAAAACAAAAACATTTGCCTGCCAAGGACGTCGAATTGGCGGTGAAACACCTGCTTGACCTGATGAGCGATTCGCTGGCGACCGGCCAACGGATCGAAATTCGGGGATTCGGCAGTTTTTCTCTGCATTTCCGGCCGCCACGCATTGGTCGCAACCCGAAGACGGGTGAGGCTGTAGCGCTGTCTGGAAAGTATGTGCCGCATTTCAAGCCAGGCAAGGACCTTCGTGAGCGGGTGAACGAGAGCCGGGAATTTCCAATCAAGGCTTGAGCGAGTGGCCGCAGGTCAACTGCTGCTTACCATCCCTGGACGAAACCAATACACTGTGCGCATCGCATAGGAGCCGCTGTCACCCGGCTGGAGCGGACGCATGATCAAAAAAATCGCGATTATTCTCATTGTCCTGGCTATTGCGGCCGTCATGGTCGTTTTCACTGACCGAAACCCGGGACTGTTACCCCTTGATCTTGCGTTCGGCGTGGTCGAACCCTCCATTTCGCTGGCGATTTCCATTACGTTCGTAGTCGGCTGGGCATTCGGGCTGCTCTGTACCTGCCTTTTTATCATGCGCCTGGTCAATGAACGCCGCCGCCTGCGCAACGCGCTGCGACACGCGGAATCCGAAGTCAGCCGCATGCGTAACCTGCCGCTCGCCGATGCCGACTGAATCAACGTTTCTTCTTGCCGGACTGTTCCTGCTGCTGGTTGCAGCGGGTTGGGCATTAGGCCGATTCGGTGAACGCGATGAGTTGGACGAAGTCGCGCCGCCGATCAATACCGACTATCTCAAGGGCCTGAACTTCCTGCTGAACGAACAGACCGACCAGGCACTAGAACATTTCCTGAAAATGGTTCGGGTTGATGACAAAACCATTGAAACTCACTTTGCATTGGGCAGCCTCTTTCGCCGGCGGGGCGAAGTAGACCGCGCAATACGTATCCACCAGAATATTATTGCCCGTCCGGATCTTGCGGCGGAGCAACGCGACCAGGCCCTGTTGTCCCTCGCGAAAGACTACTTGCGCGCCGGCCTGCTCGATCGCGCCGAGAAAATGTTCGTGCGCCTAGCTGAAGGATCACGACATCAGGTCGAAGCGCTGGAGCAACTGTGCCGGATTTACGAACAAGAACGAGAATGGCAGCGCGCAGTTGATGCGGGCCACAAACTCGAAGTGTTGAGCGGCCGTTCGCTTGGCCTGCAGATTGCTCATTATTATTGTGAGCTCGCGGAACAAGCCACGGCGGCGAAGGATTACTCTTCAGCCCGCGCGTTTGTGAAGAAAGCGCAAAGCGGGCGGCCTCGAACGTTCCGCGGCGCGTTGACGCGCGCCAATGTCGCCAGTGAGACAGGTGACTACAAGACGGCGTTGAAGCTTTACCACCGTGTCATGGACGAGAGCGACTACCTGATTACCGAAGCGCTGCCGCGTATGGTGAGTATTCACCGCGAAGAGGGAACGCTCGATCGGCTGCAAAATGAGCTTCGGGCGATGCTGGAGAAGCATCCCGCGATCGGTAAGGATCTCGCTTACACCGCAATCGTCAATGACATTGGCGGTCTCGCCGTTATTGACGAGTGTGTCGAGCACTACATGCTTAACGAGCCGACATTGACCGAGTTTATCGATCTGCAACTGTTTGCCGCAGGCGAACAGGGCGGGAGAAAGCAGGCTCTTGATAAAGTTCGTGCAGCGCTTAGCAAACTTGCATCGCAAACGCCGCGCTATCAATGTCGCGAATGTGGCTTTTCCAGCCAACGCCTGCTGTGGCAATGCCCGAGTTGCAAGAACTGGGAAACGCAACGACCTCACTCCCGGGTTCAGTTTGATTCGTTGTTACAACGAAGCCCTGCGTCGACATAGCCATTTCATGGCGAACCGCGCAATTTCAGGCGCGGTAATCATAAACTTCTGCTCATAAGCTGCACCAATCAGGCTGACTTCGGCGTGTTCCGTTGGCAACTGGTAGTCGTTCACTACAGCAGGAGTGTTTCATGAAGAATATTCACAGAATCTGGCTGGCGTCCCTGGGCACGATGTTGCTGCCCATGCTCACGTTGGCGGGCCCGGTCAATGTCAACTCAGCGGATGCCGAGACGATATCGGCGGAGTTGAAGGGTGTCGGCCTTAGCAAAGCACAAGCGATTGTCGAGTGGCGAAAATCCAACGGTCCGTTCAAGTCGGCGGACGACCTAACGCTTGTCAAAGGCATTGGCGAACGCACGGTTGAGATTAATCGTGCCAACATCATGCTTGATGGCGGTAGCGGCAAAGCTCGCAAGTAGTCAGCCTGCAACGCCCGCTGCAGGCTGATGTCAGCAGCGGGTGTTGCGTTGGTTTGCGACGCTGTCGTTCGTTGGCAGTGTGGTTATCACTGGGTCGGAATATTGGGTATCATGCGTCCATGATTACCCGAACCGGAGCACCGTATTGTCGCAGCCTATTCGCGCCGCTGTATTCCCAGTAGCAGGTCGAGGCACTCGTTTCTTGCCGGCCACCAAGTCGAGCCCAAAGGAAATGCTTCCCGTAGTCGACAAACCGCTGATTCAATACGCGGTTGAAGAAGCGGTTGCTGCAGGGGCTACCAAGTTGGTGTTTGTAACCGGTAGCTCGAAGCGTGCTATCGAGGATCATTTCGATTCCGACGCAGAGCTTGAGCGGGCATTAACAGAATCTGGAAAGAACGATCTGCTCGATGTCATACAGAATATTGTGCCGAAAGGCGTCGCTTGCATATACATTCGCCAGGGTGAGCCGTTGGGCTTGGGTCATGCAGTTTTATGCGCGCGTCCTGCAGTAGGCGATGAACCCTTTTTTGTGCACCTGGCTGACGACCTGATACGTGGCGAACCGGGTTGCCTGAAACAGATGGCGGATGAATATGCACGTCACGGCGGCAGCGTCATTGCAGTGGAAGAAGTGCCACGGGAAAAGACCTCGAGCTACGGCATTGTTGCTATCGATGGTGCTAACGACGATCGCATTACTCGCATTGTCGAAAAACCGAATCCCGAGGATGCCCCGTCCAACATGGCCGTCGTGGGCCGCTATCTTTTGAGCCCGCTGATTTTCGAAAAACTCGAAACAACGGGCCGTGGCGCAGGCGGCGAAATTCAACTGACCGATGCTATTGCGGATTTGCTGGACGAATCCCCTGTACATGCGCATTCGTTCACCGGCGAGCGTTTCGACTGTGGCAGCAAGCTGGGCTACCTGAAAGCAACAATCGCATACGCATTGGGCCACGATGAACTCGCCAAGGAATTCCGCGAGCATTTGCGCACAATTGACCTGAGCTAGGCGACAGCAGCGCCAATCATGACAGTCGATACCTGGCTGCTTTACCTCGCTACGGTCCTGATATTCATGAGTGCGCCTGGACCAAGCCACCTGTTGATGATCTCAGTGAGCCTCGGCAATGGCTTTCGCCGCTCGCTGGCAACAGCAGCCGGCGACCTTACGGCGAATGTAATCCAGATGACTCTCGCCGGTTTTGGTCTCGCTGCCGTAATCATGACATCACGCTACGGCTTCGCAGTAGTGAAGTGGGGCGGCGTTGCCTACCTGTGTTGGCTGGGAATTCGGCAGCTCATTGCGTCATTCAGATCGACCGCTGTGTTCGGCAAGCCAGCGCCGGCCAGTCTAAAAGCGCTTTGGCTACGAGGTTTCGTAACGTCCGCGGCTAATCCGAAAGCGGTTGTTTTTTTCGCTGCGTTGTTTCCGCAGTTTATCAGCCCGGCTTCCCCGGTCGCGCCGCAAGTCGCGATTCTAGGGGCTACCTATTTGGTTTTGGATGGGCTGTTTCTTGCTGCCTATGGCAGCGGCGCTGGCTGGCTTTCCAGAAAATTATCCAGAAGCGGCCGTTCGATTGCAGACCGCGTTGCGGGCATCGGCCTGATAAGCGCCGCAGTGCTATTGGGGCTGCGGTCCAGCCGGTAAACGAGATCAGTCATTGTTTGCGGACGTTTCGCGGGCCCTTAATTTCAAAGCAATTGTGTTCTGCCGTTCAAAATTGCTTATTGCGAGTTACCGTTAAAGGACGCGTTCACCTCAATAACAGGCAACGCATCGAGCCACAGATAGGAATCGGCCGGATTTCGATTAGGCTTCCGGGTCCAGAACAGGTAGTCAACATGCAGATCGTCGCGAGCGAATTCAAAAAGCTCGTCCGGAGTCCAGTACAACGTGGGGTACGACATGTCCTCATGTCGGTGACCGTAGCTATCGTACTGGATTGAATTGAACAAGGTAATCTCGCCCTGAAAGCGATCATAGAGTGGATACGTCAAGTTTGCTAACGGGGCCGAATCCGGCAGCACGTCTGGTCCTCCCATCGCAACATCATGAGACGAGACGGCCGTCGCAATGTCGTCCAGGTAACTTTGATTCTGTGGCAGGAAATTCATATACCAGAAGACTTGAGAATTGTTGAAGTGACCTGCAGCCGTTGATAACACATCAATCAATGCGTCGCGATATGCTTCCGGTGTGTAATTGAATGCCTCAAGGGTGGAATCGTTGAGGCTAAGCGACGACTCCTGAATTGCGATGCCCTCGAGTGCAGGGTGGGAGTCAAGATTTTCCGCCAACGTTTCCAGCAATTGCGAAAATCGTGACACGACGTAGGGATCCCATCGAATCGCGGTGTATCCACCGTTGCGATTAGTCACTACGAATTCGTCGTGCAGGTAGGGCGGTGCAGGATTCTCTCCGTTAAATGTCTTGTCTTCCACAAACACAACCAGCATTTTTCCCTGGCTCTGGACAAGTTCGAGATCAGCCAGGACTGCGGAAAAGTCGTAGTTGTCGAAGGACGACTCGAGATCTCTCCAATGGTAGCGTTTCTGGATTCCTCGAACGCCCGTCTGCTGTGCTGCTTCGAGCATATTGGCTTCGGTGTCGAAGCTATTCAACGAAATGTAGTGACCGGGATTAAACTTGCGGCTGTTCGACGTAGAAGCGTCAACATTGAGACTAAACGGCCCAAGGGAGCTTTCGGCGCTGCCATCAGATACTGATATTACGATACCCCGATACTGGCCGACGTCACCAGCCTCTGGAGTGCCTGAAAGAACACCGTTTTCGCGATTGAAGTTTGCCCATGCCGGGACATTAGCAATCTTGAATGATAATGCATCTCCGTCACGATCGTCCGCTGCCGGTTCGAAAACGTAGACAGAACCAGCCGCCACCTGTTGCTTTGGATTTCCCGTGATCGTTGGTGCGCGGTTATCGATAATCGCTTCTGAGTTATCAATACTCGTTTCTGGATTATCAATACTTTCGTCAAGGGGTGACGGCTGCTCCAGGCAGCCTGACAATAGTAGGTCGACGCACAACACGACGCCTGCAATGCCAATTTTTCGGGTAATTTGTGCCGACACGTCAGACCTCCGCTCTGCAGTTAATGCAAAGCGACCGGCCGGTTTTTGAGGCCCTTAGTGCCGACAGTCTGGCGTCAGATCATGGACAGGAACCGCTCAGGAACGGGTCCGATATTCATGTCAGTGCGTCTCTGGCGGCTCCGCTGTCCTGGGTAATGACCTTTAGACCGGTAGCTTTGCGTCCCCGCCTTTCGACGGGTTTGCCTTTTTCGTTGAGGCTTCTGTTATATAGGCGAACTTGCTGTGGAATAGCCGGACATTACATATTCGCGAACGGATACTTCAAAAAAGCGATGCCATCACGATTCAGGAACTCCAAAAGGGGGAGCAGATCACATTTATGCCCGACCGAATTCCTCGAAAAATCGGCCGAGCGGCCCGGAGCTGGCGTTATGTCTCAATTGAGGCAATCACATCCAAAAACAATGACCTGCTGATCTGCTTCTGCTTGATTGAATGCGACTAAGCGACGGCGCCAACGCAAAACGGTCCCGTAAAGGGACCGCTTGAATGCGCTGTTGGAAGGGCGGGGCGAGCGCGGTTGCAGGTTGGT
>JBBKWB010000172.1:0-33086 GCA_037968755.1 Woeseia sp. | reverse complement strand
TATCGCGCGAATTGATTCCGGCAACGCGTTGCCGGAATCAATTCGCGCGATATGCGTAGGCGTAACAGCAACAAGTGAGCAGCAAAGTATTGCCGCTGTTCTGAAAGATTCGAATGCCGGGCACGTATTGCTGGGCAACGTGGCGGGCCGCCATCCGGCATTTTCCGCATTGCGGGCGTTGGCGTCTGCAGTCGCTACTCTGAGTGGTGCCGGCTTTGGCCGTCTCACAGAAGGCGCAAATTCAGCAGGTGCCGCAATCGCCGGCGTGCTTCCACATCGCGGACAGAATGGCGCGAGCCGGGCCGATACGGGCCTCAACGCCAGCGAGATGCTGGATACAGATCTTGATGCTGTTTTGCTGCTAGGTGTCGAGCCTGATCAGGACATGGTCGATAGCGATATCGTGAACAAACTTGCGAGCCAGGATTTCGTTGCAGCGCTCACGTGCTACGACTCACCTGCGTTGAGGGAAGCATCCGATTTGATGCTGCCGATTGGAACGTTCGCTGAATCGGCCGGTACTTATGTGAATTGCGAAGGTCGCTGGCAGAGCTATGCCGGCATTGCCAACCCGGTTGGCGAGTCGCGGCCCGCATGGAAGGTGCTGCGTGTACTGGGCAACCTGATCGATTTGGCTGGTTGCGATTACGAGACCAGCGAGGCTGTGCGAGACGAACTGCGTAGCCAGATTTCGGATTCGTCGATGACGCCGCAATACAACGCGAGCGAGAGTTTGCCTGCTGTAAATGGCGCGGACAAAGCGAGCTCAGAACTTGACGTGCCAATGTATCAAATCGACGGTCTCGTCCGTCGAGCAAACGCATTGCAGCTGACACCGGAATCGCGACGCACTTCCGGCGAGGGCAGCAAGGGATGAATGCGCTGATTCCTCAGTTCATGGTCAATGCCTGGGAGGCTCTGCCGCCTATGCTGCAGAACCTGACGATCATTACGACGCAGATTCTTGCCGTGACGATCTGCGTAATTCTGACAGTTGCTTTCACGACCTATTTTGAGCGCAAAGTCATCGGCTACATGCAGGGTCGCATCGGGCCGAATCGCGTAGGTCCGAAGGGGCTGCTGCAGCCGTTCGCGGATGTCATCAAACTGTTGATCAAGGAAGTGGTCGTGCCAACGCGCTCGAATCGCTTCTTGTTCATCATTGCGCCACTGCTTTCAATTGTTCCTGCGCTTGCGGCCTGGGCCGTTATCCCTTTGACGGACTCGTTTGTGATTGCGGATATCAATGCGGGCCTGCTCTACGTTCTGGCGCTGACTTCGGTGGGTGTTTATGGCGTCATCCTTGCCGGCTGGGCTACCAACTCGAAGTACGCGTTTCTTGGTGCGATGCGTTCCGCAGCACAGATTGTTGCCTACGAAATCGCGATGGGATTTGCGCTTGTGGGCGTATTGATGGCAGCGGGCAGCCTGAATCTCGGCGACATAGTACGTGCGCAGGCGGGCGGTTTCAGCCAATGGTTCCTGCTGCCGTTGCTGCCGCTGTTTCTTGTCTATTTTATTTCAGGTGTAGCGGAAACAAACCGTGCACCATTTGACGTCGCGGAAGGCGAATCAGAGATCGTAGCGGGTTTCCACGTCGAGTATTCAGGCGTCGCATTCGCCGTATTCTTCCTCGCCGAGTACGCGAACATGGTGCTGATATCGGCACTGACCGCGATATTCTTCCTGGGCGGTTGGGCTTCGCCGTTCGAGGGCTGGACCTTCCTGAGTGATGACAACTTCTTGCGCGCCACCAGCTTCTTCTGGCTGGCCGCGAAAATTGCGTTTTTCATTTTTGTCTTCTTCTGGTTCCGGGCAACATTCCCGCGCTATCGCTATGACCAGATCATGCGTCTCGGCTGGAAAGTGTTTATTCCGGTAACGATTATCTGGATCGCAGTGGAAGGCTTCATGTCCTGGATGCACTGGGGTCCCTGGGCAAGGTTGGCAGGTTAATTTGATGGACAGGTTCGTAAGTTATTTCAAGACGTTTACTCTGTGGGAGCTCTGGCAGGGTTTAGCTGTCACCCTCCGCAATTTTTTCCGTAAGCCAACCACGGTCTACTACCCGGAAGAGAAAACGCCACAATCTTCCCGGTTTCGCGGGCTGCATGCATTGCGACGTTACCCGAACGGCGAAGAACGTTGCATTGCCTGCAAACTTTGCGAGGCGGTTTGCCCCGCATTGGCGATAACGATTGAATCGACCGTTGGCGAAGATGGTACGCGCCGAACTGCGCGCTACGATATTGACCTGTTCAAATGCATTTACTGTGGCTTTTGTGAAGAAGCCTGCCCGGTTGATGCCATTGTCGAGACCCGGCTGCATGAGTACCACATGGAAAAGCCGGGCGAGAACATCATGACTAAAGATAAGTTGCTTGCCGTTGGCGACAAGTACGAAGCCATGATCTCGGCTGATAAAGCCGCAGACGCAAAGTATCGCTAGGGGGATCGACGACTTGTTTCATGCAATCCTCTTTTACTCATTCGCAGCTGTTCTTATAGGCGCAGCCCTCGGCGTGATTTTTTCGCGCAACCCGGTGCACGCGGTCATGTTCCTGGTGCTGGCGTTTTTTCAAAGCGCCGTGCTCTGGTTGTTGGCGGAAGCGGAGTTCCTGGCCATCGTGCTTGTATTGGTTTACGTCGGCGCGGTCATGGTCCTGTTCCTGTTCGTCGTCATGATGCTCGACATTAAGGTCGAAGAAGCGCGCTCCGGCTTTACCAAGTACCGCTCATTCGGGCTGTTGATTGCTGGCCTGATGGTAGTGGAGCTGATGCAGCTGGTTTGGCTGCGTGGCAATGATTCGATGGGCGGTAGCGGCTTTGCGCCAACCCCAGAGGGCTATAGCAACACGAAGGCGCTGGGTGCCGTTTTGTACACGGAGCATGTGTACGCGTTCGAGATTGCCGCTGTAATCCTGTTACTGGCAATTGTTGCGGCGATCACGCTGACGATGCGTAAACGCCCCGGCCTCAAAGTGCAGAACATATCCGCACAGGTTGCGGTGCAGGCAAAAGACCGCGTCCGCATTGTGAAGATGGACGGGGAGGAGACGCAATGATTGGCTTGCAACACTATTTGTCGATGTCGGCCATTCTGTTTGCGTTAAGCGTTGCCGGTATTTTTATCAATCGTCGCAACCTGATTCTACTGCTGATGTGCATAGAGTTGATGTTGTTGTCGGTGAATTTCAACTTCGTCGCGTTTTCCCGTTACCTCGGTGATGAGACGGGGCAGGTGTTTGTATTTTTCATTCTGACCGTGGCTGCGGCCGAGGCAGCGATAGGTCTCGCCATTCTCGTGGTGCTGTTCCGTAACCGACGCTCCATTAATGTCCAGGAGCTGGACACGATGAAGGGCTGACGGCGATGCACAGTATTCATCTCACAATTGTTCTTGCACCGTTGCTGGCAGCAATAATCGCGGGCCTGTTCGGGCACAAGATTGGTCGAGCCGGTGCGCACTGGATAACAATCCTGGGCGTGGGCTTGTCGTGCCTTTTGTCGCTTGTTGTCCTGAAGCATCTCTACTGGGATGGTGGCGAGGCTGAGAACTACAGCTTGTATACCTGGGCGGTAACCGATGGTCTGCGCATGGAAGTGGGTTTCCTCGTCGATCGTCTGACTGCGTTGATGATGGTGGTTGTGACGTTCGTTTCGCTGATGGTACATATTTACACTATCGGCTACATGCATGACGACCCCGGCTACCAGCGCTTCTTTAGTTACATCTCATTGTTTACGTTTTCAATGCTGATGCTGGTCATGTCCAATAACTTCCTGCAGCTGTTCTTTGGCTGGGAAGCGGTTGGCCTGGTTTCCTATTTGTTGATCGGCTTCTGGTTCACACGCGAGTCAGCGATCTTCGCCAATCTCAAAGCATTCATGGTTAACCGCGTGGGCGACTTCGGATTTATCCTCGGTATTGCCGGTGTGGTCATGTTTACGAACTCGCTGGACTACGCGACGGTATTTGGCCAGGCCGATAGTATCGCCGCGCAGCAAATCGAGGTTTTCGGTGGCAATCCCTGGAATGCCATGACCGTTATCTGCATCCTGTTGTTCATCGGGGCGATGGGTAAGTCGGCGCAGGCTCCGTTGCACGTCTGGCTTCCGGATTCGATGGAAGGCCCTACGCCAATCTCCGCATTGATCCACGCGGCCACCATGGTCACCGCGGGCATTTTCATGGTTGCCCGCATGTCGCCGTTGTTTGAATTGTCCGAGACCGCGTTGGCCGTGGTCGTGGTCATCGGCTCGATTACCGCGTTCTTCATGGGACTGCTGGGTATCGTTCAGAACGACATCAAGCGCGTCGTCGCTTATTCGACGTTGTCGCAGCTTGGTTACATGACCGTAGCGTTGGGCGTGTCAGCCTACGGGGCCGCCATCTTCCACCTGATGACGCACGCGTTCTTCAAGGCGCTGCTGTTCCTTGCCGCGGGCTCAGTCATCATCGCGATGCATCATGAGCAGGATATTCGCAAGATGGGCGGCCTGAAGAAGTACTTGCCGATCACCTACTGGACGGCTTTGGTCGGTTCCCTGGCATTGATCGGTTTTCCGGGCTTCTCGGGCTTCTTTTCGAAAGACGCACTGATCGAGGCGGTGAAAGACTCTCACTGGCACGGTCAAGGTGCGATCTACTGGATCGCCTATCTCAGCGTGCTGCTCGGTGTGTTTGTAACTGCACTGTATTCTTTCCGCATGTTCTTCCTCGTATTTCACGGCAAAGAACGGATGGATGCAGAGACCAAATCCCATTTGCATGAGCCACCCAAGGTGGTGACCGTGCCTTTGATCTTGTTGGCTATTCCATCCGCTGTCATAGGCTGGTTCGCGATCGAACCGGTACTGTTTGGTGGCTTCTTCGGCGATGCGATCGTAGTTCATCAAGCGCACGATGTTTTGGCGCATCTCGGTGCAAGCTTCCATGGCAGCTGGGAATTTATTATCCACGGATTGCAGGGGCCCGCAGTCTACCTGACGGCGGCTGGCATATTGACAGCCTGGTTCCTGTGGTTGAAGCGACCGGACATTCCTGCGTTATTAGCCAGGAAATTTTCGGGCGTGTACAACTTGCTCGATCGCAAGTATTACTTTGACGATCTCTGGATCAAAGGATTTGCGGGCGGCGGTCGTGCATTGGGCTCGTTCTTGTCAACCAAGGTCGACGGCATGCTGATTGATGGTCTGCTGGTGAACGGTACGGCAAACAGTGTAGGGCGCCTGGCCGGGGTCTTGCGTCACCTCCAGACCGGTTACCTTTATCACTACGCTTTTGCCATGATCATCGCGTTGACGATGTTCCTGGGCTGGCTGCTATGGCTGCAATGAGCAACGTAACCGTAAAACAAAAAGTCCCGCGACAGCGGTTCCGCGAACAACGAGTTTGACGCATGGATTTATCGCATAACATTCTAAGCATTCTGATCTGGTTGCCGATACTCGGCGGACTGGGCGTGCTGGCCGCCGGGGACGATGGCAGCGATACCAGCGCACGTGCGGGTGGCATGCGTATGCTGGCACTAGGTGTGTCGGTTCTGACATTTGTGCTGAGTTTTTTCCTGTACACCAATTTCGACAACACCACAGCCGCGATGCAGTTCGTTGAACGGACCGCGTGGATCGATGCATTCAACGTGGAGTACTTCCTTGGTGTTGATGGCATTTCTGCACCACTCATCTTGTTGACGACGTTTATTACGCCATTGGTAATCCTGGCCGGCTGGAACTCGATCAAGCAACGCCCGGCGCAGTACTTTGCGGCCTTCCTGATTCTTGAAGGCCTCATGATTGCGGTATTTTGCGCACTCGACGCCGTGTTGTTCTATGTGATGTGGGAAGCCATGCTTGTGCCGATGTTCCTGATCATCGGTATCTGGGGCGGCGAACGGCGCGTGTACGCGACCATCAAGTTTTTCCTCTACACATTCCTCGGTTCGGTGTTGATGCTGGTTGCCTTCATCTACCTGTATGGCAAAACCGGCGACTTCAACTTCTTCTCGTTCATGAACGTGCCGCTGTCCATAACGGAACAAAAGTACATCTTTATTGCCTTCCTGCTGGCATTCGCCGTCAAGGTGCCAATGTGGCCCGTGCACACCTGGTTGCCCGATGCGCACGTTGAAGCGCCTACCGGTGGTTCGGTCATCCTGGCGGCGATCATGTTGAAAATGGGCGGGTATGGATTTGTTCGTCTTTCGCTGCCGATGTTGCCTGATGGCAGTCAGTACTTTTCGGGGCTGATGATCACGCTGTCACTGATTGCCGTGGTGTACATCGGGCTGGTGGCGCTGATGCAGAAAGATATGAAGAAGCTCATTGCCTATTCGTCGATCGCACACATGGGTTTCGTAACGCTGGGCTTCTTCCTGTTATGGGATATCGGTCAGGGCAGCGGTGCCGGCCTTGGTATGACCGGCGGAATGGTGCAGATGATTTCGCATGGCCTGATTTCCGGCGCGATGTTCCTCTGCGTCGGTGTTCTGTACGACCGCGTGCACAGCCGCGAGATTTCAGACTACGGCGGCGTCGCGAATACAATGCCGATCTTTGCCGCATTCTTTGTCTTGTTTGCCATGGCCAACGCCGGTCTTCCGGGTACTTCCGGCTTCGTTGGCGAATTCATGGTCATCATCGCCAGCTTCAAGGCGAACTTCTGGTATGCGTTCCTGGCAGCGACAACGCTGATTCTAGGTGCTGCGTATACCTTGTGGATGATCAAACGAGTTGTCTACGGCGAAGTGGCTAACAAGCAGGTCGCCGAGCTGACCGATCTGAATGGACGAGAGTTTGTCGTACTTGGCATTCTGGCCTTCTTTGTTTTGCTCGTAGGTCTGTGGCCTGCGCCCCTCGTCGATATGATGACCGTGACGGTCGACGAACTCATTCAGCACATCAGCCAGTCCAAACTGGCGGCTTTGTAAGGTTTCTGACGAATGCGAGTTACTGACTTCATGCCAGCCGCGCCAGAGATGGTCCTACTTGGATTGATCTGCGTCGTATTGCTGGTTGACCTTGTTGTCCGCGACGAAAATCGTGTCGTAACTTTTTGGCTGAGTATCGGCTCGTTGGTAGTGACGTTGATTACCTTGTTATTGACCGCGCCGGAAGCCAGAGTCATTACATTTGACGGCAGCTACGTCAGCGATGGCCTTTCACAGTTGCTGAAGTTGTCCGCAGTCGGCCTTGTCGGGGTTGGCTTCCTGTACGCGCGCGACTACCTGAAGCAGAACGATCTGCTGCACGGCGAGTATTTCCTGCTCGGTTTGTTTGGCCTGTTGGGGATCATGATCATGATTTCTGCCAACAGCTTGCTGACGATGTACCTTGGTCTTGAGACGCTGTCTCTGTCGCTCTACGCCTTGGTCGCTTTCGAACGAAATTCAGCGACCGCTGCCGAATCGGCAATGAAATACTTTGTGCTGGGTGCTATCGCATCGGGTGCTTTGTTGTACGGAATCTCCTGGGTCTACGGCGTAACGGGCACGATCCAGTTCGATGAGATCGCAACGGCATTACAGACTCGGCCCGAGCTGAACAGCCTGCCGTTGTGGTTCGGCCTCGCGTTCATGATTGTCGGTATCGCGTTCAAGTTTGGCGCAGTGCCGTTTCATATGTGGCTACCCGATGTTTACCAGGGAGCCCGCTCTCCGGTTACTCTGTACATCGCCACGGCACCCAAGATTGCTGCCCTGGCATTGACCTTGCGTATCCTGGTTGACGGTCTCGGCGACCTGCACTCCGTGTGGCAGGGCATGTTGATGGTGACGGGTGTGTTGTCCCTGGTCATCGGCAACGTCGTTGCCATTGCGCAGAGTAATATCAAACGTATGTTGGGCTACTCAGCCATCGCCCATGTCGGCTTTATACTGCTTGCGATATTCACGGGTTCCGCCACAGGCTACGGCGCTGCGGTGTTTTACACCCTTACGTACGCCGTAATGGCCGCCGGCGCATTCGGCATGGTGATCCTGCTGAGCCGGAAAGGCTTCGAAGCAGAAGCCATCAGCGACTTCAAAGGCCTGAACGCACGTAGCCCCTGGTTCGCGCTAATGATGCTGTTCTTCATGTTTGGCCTGGCCGGCGTCCCGCCCTGGGTCGGTTTCTTCGCGAAGCTGAACGTGATTAACGCAGTCCTGGAGGCAGGTTTCCCAGGCTATGCCGTGCTGATGGTGCTGGCTTCGGTAGTGGGCGCCTACTACTACTTGCGCGTCATCTGGTACATGTACTTCGATAAACCCACCGATCGCTCGGTTTTCCAGGCCGGACGGGACACCCGGGTTGTGCTCAGTCTGAACGGCCTGGCCGTTTTGGCACTGGGTATCGTGCCCGGCTGGTTACTTAAATTGTGTCTGGATGTAATGAGTTAGCACGCTTATTACAGAAGATCGAAATAACGGGTTGTAATAGCCAGACGACGTTTGTATGATCCCGTCCCTCTGATGCGGGGTGGAGCAGTCTGGCAGCTCGTCGGGCTCATAACCCGAAGGTCGCAGGTTCAAATCCTGCCCCCGCTACCACACAAAAGAAAAGGCCGGTCCCCAAAAGGACCGGCCTTTTCCTTTATTAGCTATCGCGGGCACGATTCGCTACGAAGGGTTCGGCGTAATTTTGGGTTGAGTTTCTAAAGATCAATCCGCACCGGGTGGGAAGCGATGTTGTCGGCATTGGCGGGCGGATTGGGTTCAAATCCTGCCCCGCTACCAAATAAAAGAAAAGGCCGGTCCCCCAAAAGGACCGGCCTTTTTTCGTTCGCTACCGCGAGCAGGATTTGCCTGCGAAGAGTCCTGAGTGGTTTTTGGATGAGTCACTGAAGATCAATCCGCACCGGGCGGAAGGCGTGTTGCCGGATTGGGCGGGCGGATTGGGGTTCAGTTCGAGGTCGGCGAAGCCGGCCGACATAACTGAGTTCCGCAGGGGCGAAGGCAATCCTGCCCCCGCTACCAACTTAATCCCCCTGGCGCCTTGGCGGGACATTTCTGTCCTGCTGAAGTCTGTTTTTTCGCCGATAAAGGAAGCGAGAATCTCTTACTTTCAGCGTTCTTGAGGTTCGCGTGCCTTCAATAGCGACCGTTAAGTTAGTGTCCGGTAATGGGTCTGCTGGTGACATTTTGAGTCAGCTAGATGAGTCCTGCGCTTAGCGAATCGAATACGGATGACCGAACACGCCTATGGTCCAACGGTCGTGGTGCACTCCCAATCTTCTGTAGTGGGTTGGTTGAAGTGTCGTATGATACGTAACCGCCTCATACTGTTCAGACAAGGTGGATTGCGCGCAGCACTATTAATAACTGTGTTTGCGAGTGCTCAAGACCTGATTGGATGAAAAGGGTGCCGCAGCATGACCGTGCCCACGTCAACAGCAACCGTTACGTCACCTCAACCTCCCAGCTTCCGGCAGGCCGTCGCGTTTTGGCTCAAGCTGGGATTCATCAGTTTCGGTGGGCCGGCCGGCCAGATCTCGATCATGCATCAGGAGTTGGTCGAGACCAGACGCTGGATCTCGGAACGGCGTTTTTTGCACGCACTGAACTACTGTATGTTGCTCCCCGGTCCCGAGGCACAGCAGCTGGCCACTTATCTCGGCTGGCTGATGCATCGGACGATGGGCGGTATTGTGGCTGGCACTCTCTTCGTACTGCCATCGCTGGTTATCCTGATTGCATTATCGTGGATATACATCGCCTACGGTGACCTGTCAGTCGTCGCAGGGCTGTTTTATGGCATCAAGCCAGCCGTTACCGCCATTGTGCTGCATGCCGCCTGGCGAATAGGTTCGCGAGCACTAAAAAGCAAATGGCTCTGGATAATCGCGGCATTCGGCTTTATCGCGATCTTCGCGCTCGGGGTCCCGTTTCCTGCCATCGTAGCCGGAGCCGCAATCGTTGGTTACGTCGGCGGTCGCGTAGCACCGAAAATTTTCTCCGGCGATAGCGGCCACGGGCCCGTTTTGCAATCACGCGGCGCTGCGTTGATTGACGATGACACTCCAACACCTGCTCATGCACAGTTTCGCTGGGGCCGGCTCGTATGGATCACCATCGTGGGGCTGCTGCTTTGGGTATTACCGATGAGCTTGCTTACCAGCGTTTACGGTTGGGATCACACGCTCACCCAGATGGGCTGGTTTTTTACCAAGGCAGCCTTACTTACTATTGGCGGCGCCTATGCGGTACTCCCCTATGTTTACCAAGGTGCAGTCGATCACTATGGCTGGCTGACACCGACGCAAATGATCGATGGTCTGGCGCTCGGCGAGACCACGCCGGGACCCCTCATTATGATAGTGGCTTTTGCCGGATTCATCGGCGGCTATGTAAATGCGCTTTTCGGCCCGGATGCACTTTTTCTCGCCGGTGCCGTGGCGGCTTCTCTGGTTACGTGGTTTACTTTCTTGCCGTCATTTTTATTTATCCTGATCGGTGGCCCGCTGGTCGAATCGACGCATGGCGACATCAAATTCACGGCCCCACTGACCGCGATCACCGCGGCGGTGGTCGGCGTCATCCTGAACCTCGCGATGTTCTTCGGCTACCACGTGCTCTGGCCTGAAGGATTTAACGGCGACTTCGACTGGGTATCAGCTCTCATTGCGTTAAGCGCTGCCGTTGCCTTGTTCCGCTTCAAGCGTAATGTCATTCACGTCATCGCTGCCTGTGCTGTCGTGGGCCTGATTCTTAGCACCCTGATCCTGTGAGGCAACACATGAACGACCCTGTCGACTGGGATTCGCTAAATGCTTGAATGTTCAGCCGAGCTCGGCAATTCTCTACTTAAGAGGGTAACCGGAATCGCTTGGCAGCTTGCCATCAATTCGGACGACTTTGACGTCGTCTGTCACTTCGTCTGCGCGAATGAATGATATTGAACCGGGAATTGCGACCACAAGCTCCAGCGTCACGTCCGTACTAAAGACGATCTTCGGCCCTCTTGGTACTTCTGATCGAAACATTTTGGCGATCCAGTACCGGCGGAACTGCGCTTCGGTCATTTGATAAATTCTGTTTAGCACGAAATCGCGCTCGTCTGATTGGGGCGCGCGAACGAGCAGGATGATTCGTGTCCTGTCCGACCAGAATTGTTGATCGGCGAGAAATATGCTGCGCAACTCAGCTAATGACAAGTTGCTGACACCGGTACTCTCGTGCACGACGATCGCAATCGGACTTGGTGTCACCAAATCATCGGCAGCGTATACATTGGGCGGGGCTACAGACCAAAGCAGCATGCAGACTGCTATGTGCATGAATTTGCGAATCAGCTTGTTTAGGTGTGCTTGCATCGTGGCCCGGTCATTCACAGTTTTGCTAAAACGAAGGAGATCTGAAGCCGGAAATTGTTTTCGCGACCAGCGTCTGAAAATTCTTCGTTCCTGTATTCTGCCTTAATCGCGGCATAAGGGTTGAAATCCCATCTGACACCTAAGACGCCGGCGTCATAATCAAGACCTTCACCGCCAAGCAAGGGGTCGGATGAATCGACATCAGTTTGTTCCACGCGCACATACGGCTTCCACAGCCTGTGCTTGCCAGACAAACGATAAGCAACCTGGCCATACCAAGCATTGACGTCACCGGACGCACTGCTGTCGTTTACGAGTTTGTGCTCGGAATGCATATACTCAAAAATGACCTCCGGCGACTCTTTGGTCCATGCCGCGTAAGCGGTTATCGTCGTTTCATCAACATTCGGGCTAGCAGGCAAGGTGACTTCATCGCTATAAATGTCCATGCCGAGCTCGAGGCCGAACATCCTTTTCGGCTTGGAACTTAATTGAACAAGCCACGCCTTGTCGCTGTTGATATCACCGGCATCTCCCGCTCGCGCGATATTTCCGTGTCGCCCATTGCCGAAACCGACTTTGTACGACAAGCCAAGGTCACCGGATGGGAGGGCGCCCTCGAGTAGAACACCAACAAAGTGTATGGGTACCAGCTTCGAGCCGAACTTGACCACTTCGGGCCTGCTGATAGTCGTTTGTAGCCAGGCACCATGATGGAAAGCGGAGTTCCAGTAGCCAATCGGCGAATGGTAGCGA
Organism: Woeseia sp.; assembly: GCA_037968755.1. Lineage (GTDB taxonomy): Bacteria > Pseudomonadota > Gammaproteobacteria > Steroidobacterales > Woeseiaceae > Woeseia. The sequence continues at coordinate 21,040 of JBBKWB010000172.1, read as the reverse complement.
CCAGCGGACAGCTTGAAGCGATCCGAGAAATCGAACTTGACCATCAGTCTTTCTGCCTCAACAGAATACTCAGAGTCTTTGCCCGTTAAACTGAATTCGCCGAATACGCCGAAGGAGTCGCTTAGCGAGGCGGTAAGGTGAGCAACGGCTTGGCCAACGAAGAACCCATCCTCATTATTACCATCTTGGGAAACATAACTAATATCACCGAAACCCAAGATGTTGAATTCCGGTTCGGACATGTTGTTGGAATAGGTTTCTGCAGTCGTTTGTGCGAGGCATACCGATGTAAACCCGATCGCAGTGCAGCACAGGGCAGTTAATCGTTTGTGAAATAAGGTACCCAATTCTTTATCTTCTTTTTGGGCAAGCCAAGCCACTAAGTGCCCGATAGTACAGGCTATTCACTTTGACCACCATAGGTTGGCGTCCGCGCTTGCTATACTCCGCTGTAATCAACCGCCTCTGGATTGCTACGTCCTATGCCCACGAAAGCGACATCAGTCTGGTTACCCCGAGTATTGTTTGAATCACTGCTAATTATACTTAGCATTCTCGCGGCGCTCGGGCTGGATGAATGGCGTGAGAATCGAAAGGACGCAGAAAATATTGAGAAGGCGTTGACCAATTTCCTGAGTGAGATTCAGCAAAACAAGGCAGCGATAGACGATGCGTCCCCGTTCAACAGAGGACTGCGAGATGTCATCAGCAAGCGCCAGGAGGTTAGCGCTATCAGTTCCGCGACTCTGCTCATCGACATGATCGAGAGTTACAACTCGGTTGTCTTGCGGTCAACAGCATGGGAGACGGCACTGGCAACCGGATCGCTTGGCAAGTTGGACTACAACCTCGTGTCGGCATTGTCGTTGACGTACAGTTTGCAGAACCGCTATCAGGAACTCAGTAGAACCGGCATGGCTGAGCTAACCAGCCCACAAAATCTATCGGCGGACAAACTCAATTTCGCTGTCTACAACTCCATCAGATACCTGGATGAAATCACCCAAATGGAGACAGAGCTCAGCATCGTCTATTCGGAAGCAGTGACCGTTGTGCAAACAGCAATAATGGGTGACGACGAAGATATTCCTATGTTGCCGACGGCGCAGTCGCAAGACGCAAGAGTCAACTGAGCGCTGTTCGGTTGATATGAGAACGTGGGTCAGCGCGCTATCGGCCTTAATATCCAGCGGCCCACGAACTATTATGAGAAGCGTTGCAATCGATGGGAGACCCCGCCGCCATAGTCTGGCTCGAGGCGGTGGCTAGCAATGTCGATCAGGCATTTTCCTGGCTCGACAAGCATATCGTTTAACTAGCAGACGCCAGGTATATCTCGCGAGAGATTCCGTAACGGGCTCTCACGGGACCATTCTCTTCTCAATCGCAAATGGGCTGAGCCCCAACCAGGTTTGCATCGTATGTTGCAATTTTTGACTGCCATCAAATCGGATTGAATCGCTGGACTCTTGAACGGTTTGCAGCCCCATCCAAATTGCTGTCATTGTTTTCAGGTCGGTAGAGACGAGTAAATCGACTTCGAAGCCGGGCTCAGACCAGCATAGGTCGACTTCGCCATCAGGTTCCACTACGAGCCACCAGTCTTTCTTTGATTTGGGAAGGTCGTGATACAAGAACTGTATTACTACTCGTTGATTGGGCAGCGGCGCCGGATTCAGATTGCGTCGCATGTCCCACATCAACAAAGATGGATCCAGATTGCGAAGCGAAAGCTGCGATTCTACCCAGCGCTGTCCCCAGGTGCCGACAGCGATAATCAGCGGACGTAGTTCTTCTCCCGCTTCCGTCAGTTGGTATTCAAATATGCTTTTCTCCCCTTTGATAGCACATCGAGCAACAATGCCGGCCTGTTGGAGGTCTCTGAGTCTCTGCGCCAAAAGAGTCGGCGACATTTTCGGAACACCCCGCCGCAGGTCGTTAAACCGGGTAGATCCGGCAAGCAGTTCGCGCAACAACACCATTGTCCAACGAGTGCAGAGGACCTCAGCGGCCATAGCGACAGGACAAAACTGCTTATAGCCTGGTTGAGCCATACGACTCTCCATATGCATGAATGAAAGTCACCGTACACTGAGGCGGTTTGTGGGCCTAGTACAGAATCTGTACCAGGCAGTACAGTCTGGAGACTAGGCGCGGTGCGGTCGAGCTGCAATGTTATTGGCTCAACTCACAGACAGGATGAATAACATGACAACGTATGTAATCGCGGACATTAAGGTGACAGACGATAGCTGGGTGCCTGAGTACGCCGCTAACGTCCACAATATTGTGCACAAGCATGGCGGAAAGTACCTGACCCGCACCAATAACATCAAAACAGTTGAGGGTGAAGCATTGGATACCACGCTGATTGCCTTAATCGAATTTCCGTCTGACGCAGCGTTTGAAGCATTTGCTGAGGATGCCGAATACTCTCCGTACGCTGAAGCCCGTCAACGTGGCAGCGTTAGCCGGTTTCACGTTTTGGACAGTTCCGATTTGGCCGGGACGATTCCGTATCTTGGCGGAAATTAGGCAAAGTGAGAATTTGGCGATTGATCCTGATGCGGTCGTTTAGCAGGCCAAGTCGAAACATGCCCAACTCGATTAGGTAGTTTCTGAACGCAGCCGCTAACAGGCTATCTGACGGTAAAATGGCGTTCCGGATTTACGCCCTTTGGTCTACTAAACTATGCTTGCAATGGGCAACCACTGAGCCGTAAGCTCCGCAACGGCAAGGCCAAGACGCGAGTACGAATACCCGGCAGTAATGAACCCTATCCAGTTCTCTGCTTTTAACAGCGAAATCGCAAACGCGAAGGGATTCATTGAGTCCGGCGACCTGGAGTCGGGCTTCGCTCACCTTGAGCGAGCGCACGTTATCGGCCAGGGCTACGTCGTGCCCCACGTCAAATCGCATTGGCTGATGTTCACCATAGAGGTGCGGCGACGTCGGCCTGCTGAAAGTCTTGGTCAGTTGATACGCATCCTTCTAGGCGCCCTGGGTTCAGCCGTCGGTATTGTTCCGACTGGCAATACCGGCGGTACCAACGTCAGCATGTTCAAGCGTATGCCAGTTGGGACAGAGTTGCAGAACATTATTGACGGGCGTGCCGCAACCGAACACCCGCACCGGACCAATCCGTAAGAGGTAATCTGCATGGCATTCATTGTTGGAGTGACCCTGGCCTTATCGATTGGGCTTTTTGCTTCGTTCACTGGGCTTGATCGAGATCGTGCGTTTTATCCCACCGTCATGATCGTTATTGCATTGCTCTACGCACTTTTCGCTGCGATCGGGGGCTCCGCAACGGCGCTCGCGCATGAGTCGATTGCAATCATTGCATTTGTCGCGGCCGCTATTTTGGGGTTCAGGTACTCGCTCTGGCTAGTTGTAGTGGCGCTAGTGGCACATGGTGTATTCGACGCAGTGCACGGCAAGATAATCCTGAACCCCGGAGTTCCCATGTGGTGGCCGGCGTTTTGTGGTGCGTATGACGTTACCGCCGGGCTGTATCTTGCTGTGTTGCTGAAGACCAGACGCCGCCATGCAGCCACCAAGAACGAGCAGACGTCGAACGGCTGGTTGGATTCCAGGGCATGAACTGGGAGGCTGTGGCGGCGATCTCGGATATCGTTGCTTCAGTTGCCGTCGTAATTTCGCTTGGATATCTGAGTATCCAGATCCGCAGGCAGACTGTGGAAACCAAGCTTGCTTCGGGCAATGAATTTGCGAATCAACTTAACTCGGTTTTTGAAAATCTTTCGAACAACCCGGAATTCGCCGATCTTTTCTATCGGGGAATTAACGACTTTGATTCTCTGAGTCCAGGGCAGAAGATTCAGATTTCAACCTATTTCAATCGATTGTTGCGAATCGTTGAAAGTATGTTTCATCGACATCGGCAGGGTCACATCGATAGCACGATTTGGTCCGGACTCGACAAGGAGATCCAGGATATCTGCAGATACCCTGGAATGAAGAGTTGGTGGGAAACCCGCAAGCATTGGTTCAGTGTCGAATTTGTTGCGTATCTTTCGACTTACATTGCGAGCGAAGAAGTGGCGGGCAGCTTCTGGGAAGAATAGTAAGACTAGTAATGTTGTGTGCTAGAGTGCAGCAGCCCGTTCTACCCGGCGGAAAATCACCCCTGCCGTAATACCTTAGCGGACACTACTCGTTGACATTCGGCCAGGTTTGGCCCGGACGATCCCGTCGCATCCTCTGAGCCTCAACCTCAACGATTCGCAATGCGACCGGTCCTACTCCCAGGTAACGTATCTCTGGTTTTTTGTTCTGACGAGGAGCCTAAACGCACAGCAAAGGTTTGCTGCGAATATAGCTTTAGGGGCCTTGAGAGAAAGTACGAGGCGAACGGAAGTTTCCAGGCCGCGCGGGAATGGAGTAACTGCGGTTCGATCCTGTTTCGCCGCACTTGACCAATTTAGACAGTAATAAATATCCCTCAATCAGGAATATCCAAATGACCACCAAAATACATATCGGCAACATGCCGCGCTCATCGACAAACAATGAGATCGAAGGTCTGTTTCGGCCGTTCGGACTGGTTTCCACTGTTGCTTTCACAAAAGATCCGGTGACGGGGCTCAATACAGGTTGTGGCACTGTTGAGATGGACAACGATGCCGATGCCCAGTCTGCGATCGACCGACTTAACTTCAGTCAAATCGGCGGCCATACGATTGGAGTGAGTCGGGCGCGCAGCGATGCCGCGATCCCGAAATGAGCTCAGGCAAGAACAGGAATTGATCGGAGAATTCCAGACCTTTCGGGAGAGGGAAAACTGCGTCGACCCGGGTTTAACCGGTTTCTAAATGAATAATTTGATTGAACGATTGTTTGGAAAATGTTGCTTTAATTGCGACGTGCCAATTCAATTGAGGTTTCGTTCGGGTCATATCGTTAGCATTGCATCCTCGGTTCGACGTCGCCGCAATTGCCACAGGTGGATACCAATTCCACCAAGGTAACTGACTAGCAGGAACCCGATCAGTCCCGAAAATTCAAATGCGCCGACGAGCACGAGCAACAATGGCGTGCCACAGGTATTGCCGAGATTGCCCATCTGCGCGACTGCACCGTTTGCATAGGCCTGATGCGCCGCGCTTGAATTCAATTGCGGTATCGATGCGAAACTCGCGCCTTGCACCAGTCCCAGTGCTGCAAGCAATGCGATGCAGAGTATTGCGTGACCCGGAATTGCGAGCATTGCCAGCGCAATCAATGCCGCCAGCGAGAATCCAAGCATGACGACGCTGACCGACTGCAGCCAACGTAATAACAACACCCCCAGTGACATAGCCGATAGCATCCCCGCTAGCGGCATAGCGATTGCGACGGCCTTGCGTTCACTCGCGGCAACAAAATCAGGCAAGACAGTCATCAACGACACAAACGTCAGGGTGTAGAACAGCCAGCCGCTGGCTGGCGCCGCGATTGAGGGTGAGCGATAGATCTGCCAGTGACTTTGCAGAATGGCTGCCGGCGAGAGTTTCTGCTTGCTCTTGGCGGCGTCCGAGTCCGGCGGCAATACGAAGAACAGCAATATGGCGGTTGCCGCCATATAGACACCGTGAGCCAGGAACAAGCTTTGCGGCCCGTGTGTGGCAGCGAGTGGATTGCCGATCAATGCAACCACGGCAAACGCGACTCCGAAGAATGTGCTCCAGAGGACCATGGCGGCTGATCGGTAGCGGTCCGGGCTGAGCCGTCCGATCAGTGTCGGTGCCGTTACCACTATTACAAGGTGCGAGAGTCCTTCGACGACGCGGCTGGCGAGGAGTACGGGCAAAGGCAAGCTGCTCGATTGCCAGAATGACACCAGCGCGCCAAGTAGCAGGGCAGGCAGTAGCAGGTTGCGAAAGCCAAACTGAGCCGCGAGGAGGCCAGCGACCAGGCCAAACAGGATGCCGATGAAGCTCAGTAAGGAGACCGCGAAGCCAAGTGAAGCACCGCTGCCGGGGTACAGCTCCTGAAGATAGGGGAATATCACGGCGACTTTGGCAAACTGGCCGGCCGCGCCCAGCCCGGCCGCCCACAGGGCCAGGATAAGCAGCAACGATTTTCGATCCGGTGAAAGCACCGCGGGACTATGCGGCTGCTACCGCGGCCAAGGCAATAGCAGGCAACATCCACAAGTCGCAGGCAGCCGCCAGGCCACCACGGCATGCCAAGGACAAAGGCTGGGGGGTCATTGCACCTGTCGCGGGGATTGCCTATAATCCCGCGCCTGTGCGGTGGTGGGGCTTACGCAGAAGACGGTCTTTGACTGGCGTAATCGTACCCCCGCTACCAAAACACTTGGTAGACGACGAAGCCCCGCTATGGGGTTTTTTGTTGCCCGGTTACAGCGCGCAGGGCTCTGATTTAGAGTAAGAATAATGGGCCGACGGCCCATTTTTTGTTTGGAAAATAGTTTAAAAACAGGTGCTTAGGCTAAAACGACATGACCGGCGAAGAATTAACCCGTTTGCTGGAACCAGCCATAGAGAGCCTGGGCTACGAATTGTGCGACCTCGAGGTAAAGCTCGGTGGGCGTGATGGTTTCCTGAGGGTCTTTATCGACAAGCCCGAGGGCATTGCGCTGGAAGATTGTGAAGTGGTGAGTCGACAGGTCAGTGCCATGCTGGATGTCGAAGATCCGCTGCCAGGGAATTACTCACTGGAAGTGTCATCACCAGGGCTGGATCGCAGGCTGTCAAAGGCAGCGCATTTCCAGCAGTTTTTGGGTAAGGAAGTAAAGGTAAAACTGCGCTTCCCGCAAGATGGACGAAGAAACTTTCGCGGGCCCATTACGGCCGCTGATGAGGAAAATGTTGAGGTCGAGGTGGACGGCGAGACTTACAAATTGCCGATCAAAACCATCGAGTTGGCCCGACTGGTGCCGTCGCTTTAGCGATCAACGGCTGTTTGGAGCAGGTACGGAATTATGAGTAAAGAAATCCTGATGGTGGTAGATGCCGTTTCTAACGAAAAGGGCGTCGAAAAAGACATCATCTTTGAAGCAATTGAAGCCGCACTGGCGTCGGCGACGCGTCGCCGTCACGGTGATGATATTGATGTGCGGGTAGCTATCGATCGCGAAAGCGGCAATTACGACACGTTCCGTCGCTGGCTGGTTTTTGCAGACGAATCCACCGAACTTGAATTTCCCGATCGCGAGTTGCGCATGATCGACGCCGTCGATGTAGACACAGCAGCGGAGCCAGGCGGCTACGTCGAAGTGCCGATGGAGTCGGTTGACTTCGGTCGCATTGCCGCGCAGACCGCCAAGCAGGTCATCGTACAGAAAGTACGTGAAGCCGAACGCGAGCAGGTTGTTGAAGAATACAAAGAGCGCGAGGGCGAAATGCTTTCGGGTCTCGTCAAGCGTGTTGACCGCAACGGTGTTTACATTGACCTCGGCGGCAATGCTGAGGGCTTCGTATCGCGTGAACAGATGGTTCCGCGTGAGCCGGTGCGCCCGCAAGACCGGATGAAAGCACTGCTGACCGAAGTACGCTCTGAGCCTCGTGGTCCGCAGTTGTTCATGACCCGTACCTCGCCGGAATTTCTCGTTGAGTTGTTCAAGATTGAAGTGCCGGAAGTGGGCCAGGGCCTGATCGAAATTCTGGGCGCCGCACGTGACCCGGGCTTACGGGCAAAAATTGCTGTTAAAAGTAACGACTCCCGTATTGATCCGGTTGGTGCTTGTGTTGGTATGCGTGGTTCGCGAGTTCAGGCGGTTTCCAACGAACTCGCAGGCGAGCGTGTCGACATTATTCTCTGGAACGAAAACGCTGCGCAGTATGTTGTCAACGCAATGTCGCCAGCAGAAGTCGTATCCATCGTTGTTGATGAAGATTCTCACAGCATGGATATCGCTGTTGATGAAGACAAACTTTCTCAGGCGATCGGCCGTGGCGGACAGAATATCCGGCTTGCGAGCGAGCTGACCGGTTGGGAACTCAACGTCATGACCGAGAATGACGCGGAGCAAAAGACCGAGAAAGAAACTCGCGACTTGCTGGAAACGTTTTCCAAGCAACTCGATGTCGACGAAGAAGTGGCACTCATTCTTATTCAGGAAGGTTTCTCGACAATTGAAGAAGTGGCCTACGTGCCGACTTCCGAGTTGCTGGAAATTGAGGAATTTGATGAGGACATGGTCAACGAGCTGCGGAATCGCGCTCGTGACGTGTTGCTGACTATGGCGATCGTTCAGGAAGAGAAGATCGATGAAGCCGAGCCGGCGGAAGACTTGCTCAGCCTGGAAGGTATGGATCGCGGTCTGGCCTTCAAACTGGCGAGCGAAGGCATAGTGACGCGAGAAGATCTCGCTGAGCTTGCTACAGACGATTTGCTCGAGATAAATGAAATGGATCAGGATGCGGCCGCAGCGCTCATTATGAAGGCGCGCGCGCATTGGTTTGAAGCTGAACAGCAGGCCTGATGACAGTAATACCTGGAGTAATTAATGGCTGACGTTACCGTTGCACAATTTGCGGACGTACTGAAAGTTCCGATCGACAAGCTGCTGACGCAGCTTGATGAGGCTGGCATCAAAGTCAGTGGTTCTGATGACACCATCAGCGAGGACGCGAAGCTCGAGCTGCTGACGCACCTGCGTCGGAGTCACGGGCAAAATGATGCGCCGGGTACAGATGGCTCGCCGCGTCGGATCACGTTGAAACGGAAAACGCAGTCTGAACTGCGTCTGTCAGGTTCTCAGGGGCGTTCGCGCACGGTCAACGTCGAGGTTCGCAAGAAGCGCACTTATATAAAACGTGATGTTCTCGAAGAGCAGGCGCAGCAAGAACAAGATGCGCTCGACGCCAAACGTCAGGAAGAGCTGGACAAAATCGCGGCCGAGAAAGCCGAGGTAGAACGGGTCAAAGCTGAGCAGGAAGCTGCCGCAAACAAGCAGGAAGAAAGCAAACGCATCGAAGAAGAAGCGAAGCGCGACGCCGAAGATGCCGCGCGTGATAAAGCAGCTAAAGATGCAGCCGCCGCTGCTGAGGAGAAGTCGCGTCTTGAGAAAGCCGAGCAGGATGCGCGTGATCGGCGGGCCAAAGACAAAGACCGCAAGAAAGCGCCTAAGCCAGGCGATACCCGCTATGGACGCAAGGAACTGCATGTTGCCGGCGACAAGAGTGGCCGTCGCAAGCGCAAATCGCCTTCGCGCCGTCGACCCGTATCGGCCAAAGGCGATGGCCAGCACGGTTTCGAGCGGCCAACCGCTCCTGTCATTCGCGAAGTTGAGATTCCGGAGAGCATTGCTGTATCCGAGCTGGCACAGCGCATGGCCGTCAAAGGCAATGAGGTTGTGAAAGTACTATTCAACATGGGCGCGATGGTGACGATCAATCAGGTTATTGATCAAGACACTGCAACGCTGGTTGTTGAAGAACTAGGCCATACCGTCAAGCTGGTTAGTGGTACCGAGATGGACGACGATCTGCTTGCAGACGAGCAACCGACGGGTGAGCAGGTATCGCGTGCACCGGTTGTTACGGTCATGGGTCACGTCGACCATGGCAAGACCTCGCTGCTGGATTACATTCGCCGCGCGAAAGTTGTTGATGACGAGGCCGGTGGTATAACGCAGCATATCGGCGCGTACAACGTATCCACCGACAAGGGCACCGTGACCTTCCTGGACACGCCGGGTCACGCCGCGTTCACCGCAATGCGGGCGCGCGGTGCACAAGCCACGGACATTGTGATCCTCGTGATCGCAGCAGACGACGGTGTTAAACCTCAGACCATCGAGGCGATTCAGCATGCGCGGGCTGCAAACGTACCGATCGTTGTCGCGATCAACAAAATTGACCGGGAAAACGCCGACCTGGAACGCGTAAAGAACGAATTGTCCCAGCACGAGGTGATTTCCGAGGAGTGGGGCGGCGACAATATGTTCGTACCGGTTTCCGCGCATACCGGTGAAGGCATCGACAAACTGCTTGATGCGTTGTTGTTGCAAGCCGAAGTAATGGATCTCAAGGCTGTTGCCGATGGTCCTGCGCAGGGCATCGTAATTGAATCAAGCCTTGAGAAAGGCCGCGGCGCGGTAGCGACGCTGTTGGTTCAGCAAGGAACATTGAAGCAGGGCGACATGATTATCGCGGGCGAAGAATACGGCCGCGTTCGCAACATGTTTGATGAGACCCAGAAATCTGTCGAATCGGCTGGTCCTTCAACTCCGGTTGTTGTACTTGGACTGTCGAAGACGCCGAGTGCCGGCGACGAGTTCCTCGTCGTTAAGAACGAGCGTAAAGCGCGCGAAGTCGCTGAATTCCGCCAAGGCAAAACGCGCGATTCCAAGCTTGCGCAGCAACAGGCGGCAAAACTGGAAGACGTGTTCGGGCAGATGACCGAAGCCGAAGCCGGGGAAGTTGCCCTGATCATCAAGTCCGATGTTCATGGCAGCACGGAGGCCCTGCGAGACTCGTTGACGAAGCTGTCCACTGACGAAGTGAAAGTTAAAGTCGTTAGCTCGGGTGTCGGCGGCATTACCGAATCCGACGCGACTCTTGCCGCTGCATCCAAGGCTACGATTATTGGTTTCAACGTGCGCGCCGACAGTGCTGCACGCACCGCGATCAAGGAATCAGGCGTGGATGTGCGTTATTACAGCATCATCTATGAAGCCATTGATGACGTGAAAGCGGCGCTCAGTGGCCTGTTGTCTCCAGAGATTCGCGAAAATATTGTCGGTCTAGCCGAAGTGAAGGAAGTGTTCTCTTCACCGAAACTTGGCGATGTTGCCGGCTGCATGGTCATTGATGGTTACGTCAAGCGCGCCAATCCGATTCGCGTGCTGCGTGACAACGTTGTGATTTACGAAGGCGAACTCGAATCGCTGCGACGCTTTAAAGATGACGTGAATGAAGTTCGGGCAGGTACCGAGTGTGGTATCGGCGTGAAGAACTACACCGACGTCAAACCGGGCGACCAGATCGAGTGCTTCGAGCGGGTAGAAGTTGCCCGTTTCATTGAATGATCGACCAACAGTAAGCGGACCAGCCTGATGCCGCGCGAGTTTGGACGAAATCAGCGTATGGGTGCCCTGGTATTGCGCACCCTGAGCCAGTTGTTGCGGACCGAGGTCAAGGATCCGCGGCTGACCATGGTGTCGTTGACGGACGTCGAATTGACGCGCGATTTGAGCGTAGCGCGGGTCTACTTCAGCCTGTTGAAGCCTGACGACGACCCGCAACCGGCCCTGGAGGCACTGACCAAGGCAAGTGGATTCCTGCGTAGCAAGCTTGGCCGCTCCATGAAGGTCCGGCATGTCCCGGAGTTGCGATTCAGTCACGATGACAGCATTGCGCAAGGCTCGGCGATGTCCAAGCTGATCCAGGATGCACTCGATCAGGGCAGTGACGGCAAGGAATGATGGCTGCGGCGCTACAGAAAAAACGGGAGTGGTTGCCCGTTAACGGCTTGGTGCTGCTCAACAAACCCGCTGGCCTCACCTCCAATCAGGCGCTGCAAAAGGTCAAACGCCTGTTTAAGGCGAAAAAAGGCGGCCATACAGGCAGTCTCGATCCGGGTGCGACCGGTATGTTGCCGCTTTGCTTCGGTGAGGCAACCAAGATCAGTAGCTACCTGCTCGATTCGGACAAGACCTACCGGGTCGTTGCTAAACTGGGTGAATCTACGGATACCGGGGATGCCGACGGCACGATTACCGGTACCGCTGACGTACCGGCGCTCGCGGGCGAACGCTGGGCTGCGATCCTGGCCGGTTTCCTCGGTGAATCCCGGCAGATACCACCGATGTATTCGGCCCTGAAGATAGACGGCAAGCGGCTGTACGAGCTCGCCCGCCAGGGGCAGGTTGTCGAGCGTGAATCACGACGCATTGTTATCAGCGCTATTGAATTGCTGGAAAGTCACGGCAAGCGGCTCGCATTTCGCGTGAGTTGCTCAAAAGGGACCTATATCCGGACCCTGGTAGAAGACGTTGCCAAGGTCGCGGGCACCATCGCGCATACGGTGTCGTTACACCGCGAAACGGTAGCGGGCTTTGCTGAGGCGGATATGCTGGACCTGCAGCAACTGGACGATATTGCTGCCGAGGGTGGTCAGGAGGCTCTGCAGGCCACCTTGCTGGCGATCGACGGCGCGCTGCTGCACTGGCAGGCCTGTGAGCTGGATGCCGCTGACAGCGAAGGATTTCAGCGTGGCCGGCCGACAACGCCGGGTCCAGAGTGGGTTGCCGGGGAGTTGCTGCGGGTCTACGGAAGCGACCAGCGCTTCCTCGGTATCGGTGAGGCGGTCGGCGATGGCCGGCTCGCGCCAAAACGAGTATTTAACCTCGATCCATGACGGATTGCGGGTTACAGGCAGGAATTGTTACAGGCGGGGAAAATATCCCTGATTTTCGCGTGTTTGGACTATTAACGGCCGGGAACAGGCGCTAGAATAGCGCGCTCAAAAAGGGCCTAAGATTAGAGATCGATTGGAGTTTTTAAAGCAATGTCACTTTCCACAGTAAACAAGAGCGGCATCGTCGCGGACTATGCCCGCGGCCAAGGGGATACCGGTTCACCGGAAGTCCAGGTCGCGCTGCTGTCTGCACGAATTAGTGAACTCACTGAGCACTTCAGTGAACACAAGAAAGATCACCACTCCCGGCAGGGTCTGCTGAAGATGGTTAACAAGCGCCGCAAGTTGCTTGATTACCTCAAAGGCAAAGATCAGGGTCGGTATCGCGAGCTGATTTCCCGGCTCGGTCTTCGCCGTTAAGTATTCGGCGCCAAGCGCAGTGAACGAAACCACCACACGAACCTGTTGAAGGTTCGGGTGGTTTTGTCTTGCCCGTTAATTTCATACGAGAAACACAGTGAAAGTTATCAGTAAATCGTTCCAATTTGGGGAACACACAGTCACGCTGGAAACCGGTGCGATCGCGCGCCAGGCTGACGGCGCAATCATGGTCAAGATGGCGGGCACCGAAGTATTGGTCACCGCAGTGGGTCGCAAGCATGCTGATCCCGGTCGTGACTTTTTCCCGTTGACCGTCAACTACCAGGAAAAGACTTACGCAGCCGGCAAGATCCCGGGCGGCTTTTTCAAACGTGAAGGTCGGCCCAGTGAGAAAGAAACACTGATCTGCCGCCTGATTGATCGCCCGATTCGTCCGCTGTTTCCGAAGGGCTTCAAGAACGAAGTTCAGATCATCGCCACGGTTGTTTCGCTGAATCCGGAAGTGGACTCGGATATTCCCGCTCTGCTGGGTGCATCAGCAGCGCTCGCGATCTCGGGCATGCCGTTTGCCGGTCCAATTGGCGCGGCCAAGGTTGCTTACAAAGATGGCGAATATATTCTGAACCCATCCGCAGCCCAGGTTGCCGAGTCTGACCTCGAACTGGTTGTCGCAGGCACAGAATCAGCCGTATTGATGGTTGAGTCTGAAGCCAAGCGCCTGTCAGAAGAAGTAATGCTCGGTGCCGTTATGTTTGGCCACGAGCAGATGCAGGTTGCTATCAAGGCAATCAATGAGCTTGCTGCGGAAGCCAGCAAGCCGAAATGGGATTGGGAAGCACCTGCTGTCAATCAGGAGCTCGAATCGGCCGTTGCAGAGATTGCCTCGAGTGGCCTGTCTGATGCCTACCGCATTACCGACAAGATGCAGCGTCAGGATGCCGTAGGCGTCGCCAAAACCGCAGCGATGGACGCACTGGCATCTGGCGACCAGCCGCGCTTCAGTGCTGACGAAGTTGGCGGCGCACTGAAGAAACTTGAGAAGGACATTGTGCGCAAGCGAGTAATCGCTGGCGAGCCGCGTATCGACGGCCGCGACACGAAGACGGTTCGTCCGATCGACGTGAAAGTCGGCGTATTGCCACGCGCACACGGTTCCGCGATCTTCACCCGCGGTGAAACGCAGGCTCTGGTCGTAACGACTCTCGGCACAGGCCGGGATGCTCAGATCATCGATTCTATTGGTGGTGAGCGTAAAGAGCCGTTCATGTTCCATTACAACTTCCCTCCGTTCTGCGTTGGCGAAACCGGCTTTGTCGGTTCGCCGAAGCGTCGCGAAATCGGCCACGGCAAGCTCGCACGCCGCGGTATTCAGGCGGTTATGCCGACGATGGAAGATTTCCCGTACGTGATACGTGTGGTTTCTGAAATCACGGAATCGAACGGTTCCAGTTCGATGGCCTCGGTGTGTGGTTCAAGCCTCGCATTGATGGACGCTGGCGTACCAATTGCTGCGCCGGTTGCCGGTGTTGCCATGGGCCTCGTTAAGGAAGGCAGTGACTTTGCTGTCCTGACCGATATTCTGGGTGACGAAGATCACCTTGGCGACATGGACTTCAAGGTAGCGGGAACGGACGACGGCATTACCGCACTGCAGATGGACATCAAGATCCAGGGTATTACCCGCGAGATCATGAGCAAGGCGCTGGACCAGGCTCGCGACGCACGCTTGCATATCCTCAGCGAGATGGCAGGTGTCATTTCCGCGCCGCGCGAGCAAATGTCCGAGTGGGCACCGACCATCATGACCTTCAAGATCGACCCGGAGAAAATCCGCGAAGTGATCGGCAAGGGCGGTGCGGTTATTCGTGCCATTACCGAAGAGACCGGTGCGACGATCGACATCGAGAACGACGGTACGGTACGGATCGCGTCAGTCGACGGTCTGTCCGGCAAGGAAGCGAAGCGCCGTGTTGACCTGATTACGGCCGACGTTGAAGTGGGCCGTATTTACGACGGTAAAGTGGCGCGATTGATGGACTTCGGTGCATTTGTCACGATTCTGCCGGGCAAAGACGGTCTCGTACACATCTCGCAGATCTCGAACGAACGCGTAGAGAAAGTCAGCGACAAGTTAGCTGAAGGCGACGAAGTACGGGTGAAAGTGCTTGAGGTTGACCGCCAGGGTCGCGTCAGGCTGTCGATGAAGGATGTCGACCCAGCCTGATCAGTGTTCAGGTTGAATGTAGCGCCTGGCGTCAAGCCAGGCGTCATATTCATCTTGTGGCATCGGCTTGGCGATGTAGTAACCCTGGCCGACGTCACAGTTCAGTTTTTTCAATAACTCTATCGTTGCCCTGTCTTCAATGCCCTCGGCAACAACTTTCATGTTGAAGCGGTGGGCGAGGCCGATGATGGTTTCGACAATGTGCTGGTCGCCTTCATCATTGACCATGCCAGCAACAAATGCGCGGTCGATCTTCAATTCGTCGGCTGGAATTGTCTTGAAGTACGAGAACGACGAATAGCCGGTTCCGAAATCGTCAATCGACATTCGGGCCCCAAGGGCTTTTAGCCGGGACATCGTCTCAAAGCATTTATCGACGTCCGCCATAATCGCGCTTTCAGTCACTTCAAGAGTCAGTCGCCCCGCCTCGATATCCCAGATCGATAACAGGCTTTCCATCATGCTCACGAGGCTGCTGTCCAGCAACATTGATGCCGGCAAGTTGACGGCAACGCCGATGTCATGACCGTCGCGCTGCCACATCATAAGGCTGCGCATGGCAGAATTCAGCACAAATCGTGTGAGCGGTTGAATCAGACCGGATTCTTCGGCAATGCCAATAAACTGATCCGGCCGCATCGGACCGCGTTTCGAGGAGAACCAGCGTACGAGTGCCTCCGCGCCCCAAACGTCGTCCGACTGGATATTAACCTTCGGTTGATAAAATACGTCCAGTTCACTTTCGCGGATGGCGTCCGCCAGGTCATCACGCAATTCCCACGTGACGGCGATATTGCCGACGTGTTCTTCGTCGTAGACAACGACGTCTTGCTGGGAGTCTTTAGCGACTTCAAGGGCCAGTTGCGCGCCCTGTAGAAGTGCTACCGTTCGTCTCGAGTGCTGCGGATACAGAGTCATGCCTTGTCGCAGCACGAGCGTCCCACGATCCCGGCTTGGTTCGTTGGTTGCGGGTTCTGCGAGCCGAAGTAATTTTTTTGCTGCTAGCGTAGCGTGTCCCTGATTCTTCAGCCCTGAAAACAGGATTGCAAAAGTGTTATCGCCAATCTGGATTGCGTAGTCACCGGGGCGAAGGGAGTTTTGAATTTTGGCAGCGAGGTCCAGGACTATGTCGTTGCGGTACTTGCGACCGAAACGCGCATCGATTCGCGACAGGTTGCACGCCTCCATAACAATCACAGCGATGATCTGATCTTCATTGGCATCGAGGGACGCATCCAGCTGCTGCGTCAGATCTTCATAGGCTGACAGCGTTCCTGCCGTCATAGTGCTCATTGCGACATGCCTACAGGAAATACTCGGCCGGATCGATTCCGAAAGAGCCGGGCTCCAGTCCACGATCAATCCACATATTTTCCTTGCCAAGGTCGTCGGCATCGGAATTCATACGCAGGTCGAGGATCTTGAAGTCATCGCAAAGGTTCTTATCCTCGTCAAGAATTACCATGACCTCTGGACGCAGGCGCTGATAGTTGTTTTGTGCGGTAACAACAGCCACTGCACCCGTATTCAATTCAACCAGGCTGCCGGTCGGGAACATGCCGACAGCCTGCACGAACTGATCGACCATTTCCTTCTGGAATTTGCCTTTCGCCATGGATTGCAACTGGCGCATAGCATCGAAGGTCGACTGGGTTTCGGCATATGGGCGCTTGGAAACCATGGCATCGTAGCAATCGACAATTCCAGCGACGCGTCCGAGTACCGGGATATGCGTTTCTTTCATGCCATTGGGGTAACCGGTTCCGTCAAAACGCTCGTGATGCGTTGCCAGCATGATTTCAATTCGCGCATCGGTATTGCCGGACTCTTGCAAAATCTCCAGGCCGTACTCGACATGCTTGTACATGATATTCATTTCGTCTTCGGTAAGCGGTCCCGCCTTGCGCAGCAGCTCAACAGGAATCCGGGTCTTACCGATGTCCAGCAACATGCCGCCAAGACCGACGGCATTCAATGTCTCTTTGTCAAAGCCGAGGTGGCGACCGAACACAACTGCCCACACGGAACTGCCGATTGAGTGCTGGTAAACATATTCGTCCTTTTCGCGAATTCGCATCAGCCACGCCATTGCATCGCTATTGCGCAATACGCTGTCTACCAGTGGATCGACGACGTGCTCAAGCTGAGGAACATCGAGTGCCGCACCATTGCGAACGTCATCAATGACGCTGTTTATAGCTACAGACGCTTCCTTTTCGATTTCCTTCGCACGTAAGATCTCTTTGCCGAGCTCCTCGGTATTGACGTAGTACTGTCCCGTTTTTCGGAAATCCGGTTCGGGAACATCGGCAATAACCTTCTTGGCGACCGGCTTGGGTTGTTTCTCAGGTTCGGGTTTGGCTGACTTGCTTAAAGCGGCTAATTTTCTGAGATCATCAGCAGTGAGATCGGATTGTTCGACATCGACAACAATGCTCTTGCAGTGCTTACGCAACTCAGCAATGTCATCGTCGTCTTTAATTTTGAAGCCCTGAAACAGAAACGGTGTTTCCAGCCACGGCCTATCCAGGTCAGAAACATACAGGCCGATGCGAATATGCTCTGTGCTGACAGTAATTTTATCCATTGAAATCGTATTGTTACCGCAACGGGACAACGAGGCGCCCGCAGTGCCTACAGGGGTTGGTTAACAATAATAGTGGACTGTCAACTAGGCCGATATGATGGAATCGAAGAATTTCGATATTCGTTCTGGCAGGAAATAACGCGGCCGCCAGGGCGTGCCGCCTTCAATAAAACCGACATGGCCGCCATGGTCGCTCACTTCAATTGTGACAGAGTTCGCAATTTTGTCTTCATCGGGGATAACGCGTGGCGTCATGAACGGGTCATCGAGTGAGTTGATGACCAGCGTTGGCGTTTCGATTGTCCCCAGGAAATTGCCGGCGCTACACTGGTCATAGTAATCCTGTTTGCCGACGAATCCGTGCAGCGGCGCTGTCACTGCATCGTCGAATTCCGCGAACGTACTCGCTTGCATGGCTCGGTTCCAGTCAAACGCGGCGGTGTCCGCATTGAATTTACGCACCACCGATTTTTTCATTCGCTTCAGCAGATGCCGTTGATAAAGTCTGGAGACGCCGACCTCAAGCGAGGCAGCGGAAATATGCAGATTGAGTGGCACGGAGACAGCAGCCGCAGCAACCAGTGGCGAACTGCTGCCTGCTTCGCCCAGGTATTTCAACAACACATTGCCGCCCAGAGAATAGCCTGCAGCGAGCAGTGGCCCGGTGTAGCCGCGTCGCCGTAACAGATCAAGAAAGTAGCGTAGATCGTCGGTTTCGCCGGCATGGTAGCGGCGCGGCAAACGGTTGCGAAAATCACCGCAGTCGCGAAACTGCAGAACGGCAGCCCGCCAGCCGCGTGCGGCCGCTGCCCACATGAGGTGACGACAGTAGGGTGACTGCGCCGAACCTTCGAGGCCATGCAAAATGACCAGCAACGGCCTGTCGTCGCCGTGGCCGTCCGTCGACAACCAGTCCACAGAAGTAACGTCGCCGTCTGGCAGTTCGAGATACTCGTTGTGCAGCGTGGGCTTGGGACCGAACGTCCACGGCAAACTGGGAAACACGGTTTGCAGGTGACGATTGCGGAGCCATCGCGCCGGAGTAAAAGTGCTGCGGCGAATACGCGTGTCAGGTGGCGTTGCAGCCATAGTATTGGGTCAATTCCAGTTGATCAGCTCAAAAAAATGGCCCCCCGCGCACTGCGGGGGGCCAGCCGTGGAGCTGCTGCTCCTTCAGGCATATGCAACAGAGGGCGGGGGAGCTGATCCCTGCTGCACTGCACAAACTAGGCCATTGACGGCCAGGATGTCAAGCCTGCTGCGGAGGATTAAGGTGCCGTCTAACCGGCTTTCTTGCGGCCAGCGCCTGGCTTGCCGTCGTTGTCATCGTCGCGCCCGCTGCCTGTGAATCGACGAAAAACTTCGTCCTGCAGCGACTTCCAGCGGTTGAAGTTCTTTTGTGCGACATCCGCAACGGCTGCCACCGGGTCGACGCCGACTACTTTCTTGACCTGGCCGCGAATATTCTGTTGTTGGGTCATGACCAGTTTCATGCTCTGCTCCAGGTACTTGGCCATAAAACCCGGCATGACATTGCCGTAGGAGCGAATCACCTGCGACAGGAAATCGCGACTCATGACCGCTTCTCCCTGTTGCTCCTGCTCACTGATAACCTGCAGCAGGATGGACCGGGTAATGTCATCGCCGGATTTCTTGTCGATAACCGTAAATTCGATTTTGTTGAGTACGTGGTCACGAATGTCGTTCAAAGTGATGTAACGACTTTCTTCCGTGTCGTAGAGACGCCGGTTGGGGTACTTCTTGATAATGCGAGCGGCAGTCATGGTTTACTCATCTGATTGCATACGTTCCGCTGGTCTCACCGCTTCAATTGATGGTCCTGCCAGGCAGGCTATAAACGTGAGTGAGAACTGGCGCATCATTGCGGTGCCGCGGATGGAAAGGCCGATACCATAGCCCATTTTAAGGGGCAGCCATAGAGCCCGGATAGCCAGAAATCTCTTTCTGCCCCTGCAATTCGGTGACATCCCAGTTGGCTACGGCCCACTGCCATATATCGTCGATGGTGGACGAGCCCAAATCAGGTGCGACAGGCAGTCGCAGCGCTGCGAAAGCGTGCAGCAGTGTTGCGCGTGGGTCATCCACTGGCAGCGCACGAGCGCCGGTCAGTTTGCTGAGTTTTTGTCCGTCAGGGCCGATCACGACCGGAATATGCAGATATTCCGGCGTAGGCAACTTAAGCAGTTTCTGCAGATGGATATGCCGGGCCGTTGAGTCGAGCAAGTCGATACCGCGCACGACCTCAGTAATCCCCTGTTCGGCATCGTCAACGACGGCGGCAAGGTGGTAGGCGATCAAACCATCCCGGCGTAATACGACAAAGTCACCGGATTCAGTCTGGAGACGTTCGCAGTGTTGTCCTTGTAGCAGGTCATCAAAACAGATGGCTTCGTCATGGGTCCGCACGCGCACGGCATATTCAGTTCCGCTGGTACCACTGCGGCAGGTGCCGGGATAAATGGTGCCTTGCGGCCCGCGCGGAGCATTCGCGAGGTCCCGGCGGGAACAGCTGCAGGCGTAGGTATGTCCGTCCAGGGCCAGTTGGCGAAGTGCCGAATGATGCCGTTCGGTCGCCGTGCTTTGGTAAATTACATCGCCATCCCATTGAAACCCATAGATTTCCAATGCCTTGATGATTTCCTCGCTGGCACCTGCCTGCGAGCGTGGGGGGTCTATGTCCTCAATCCGCAGCAGCCAGCGGCCGGCAGCACGTCGCGCCTGCAGGTAGCTGGCACACGCAGCAAGCAGAGAGCCAAAGTGGAGCGGGCCGGTCGGCGAGGGGGCGAAGCGGCCTTGATAAGGAACCGATTCGTTCATGGGCTACGTAAGGCGCGCACGGCTTGCGCCGTGCACGAGAAGAATGCCTGCTTACCGGTAACGGTCGTCCCGATCGCGGAACTGGCGTTCGGCCATTTCCCGGCGCTCCTGAGCTTCGAGGCACAATGTCGCAACCGGCCGCGCTTCAAGGCGCTTGAGGCCGATTTCTTCACCGGTTTCCTCGCAATAGCCATACGATCCCTCCTCGATACGCGCCAGTGCGGAGTTAATTTTCCGCAGTAGCTTGCGTTCGCGATCACGGGTCCGCAATTCCAGTCCGAATTCAGATTCCTGGGTGGCACGGTCGTTCGGATCCGGGAAGTTTGCTGCCTCGTCCTGCATGTGATGCAGCGTACGGTCAACTTCATTCATGAGCTCACGTTTCCACGCTGTCAGAATGTCCCGGAAATGTTCGAGCTGTTCGGCGCTCATATAGTCTTCGTCGCGCGTCGACTTGTAGGGCAGGATGCCATGGATCGGGCCAGACAATAAGTCGCCGCGCCGCTTGCGTGGGGCGGCTTTCTTGGCAATCTTGCTGACCTGCCTCGTGGCGATCTTTTTGCTTGCAGCTGGCCTTTTTTTGCTCGGCGCTGCCTGCTTTTTCTTGCTTACGGCCGGCTTCTTGCTCGCTGCTTTCTTGCGACTCACGGTCTTGCTTGGCTTGGCTTTTTTCTTG
>JBBKWB010000171.1:0-38774 GCA_037968755.1 Woeseia sp. | reverse complement strand
TGGACTTCACCATTTTTCGTCCGTCCGTCATTTTTGGTGACCCTCGCGGGCTGACAGAGTTCGCTACCCAGCTTACCAACGATATGATTCGAACCCCGTTCCCGGCTATTGATTTTCGTTCAGGCTGGTCACCCGGATCGCCGAGTGTCCAGATGTCACCCGTACATGTCCGGGACGTTGCTGACGCGTTTGCCGCTGCACTTGCGGACAAGCAGTCAATCGGAAAAACCTACAGCCTCGGCGGGCCGGAAGCGTTGACCTGGAACACGATTATCAGACGCCTGGCGGACATTGTTGATCGCAAGAAGCTCCTCCTGCCGATGCCAATTCCGTTAATGAAAATTGCGGCAGCGGCACTGGACTGGTTACCAGCGTTTCCGGTTACGCGCGATCAGTTGACAATGCTCGCCGAAGGCAACGTTGCTCCGGCGGCTGAATTGAGATCACTGATCGCTCGGGACGTCGCGCCGTTTGCTGCAGAAAATCTTGCGTACCTCCGACGCTGATACTGCTGGTTACTAATAGATACAAACTCATAAACTTCAGAGACCACTTCGGTGTTTCGGATTGCTAATGTGGCGAGGTTCATTAACGCAACCAAATCTGGAGATCCTAATGTCACGCATCAAATCAGCTGCATTCAAAGTGCCACTGTTCATCTATATTTTTCTTGGCATGAGCGCCGCATACAGCGCGCATCATGAGAATGACAAGAAAGATATTGTCGACACTGCCGTTGCAGCCGGGCAGTTCGAGACACTTGCTGCGGCACTCGGCGCAGCCGGCCTGATCGATACACTTAAAGGTGACGGTCCGTTCACAGTACTGGCGCCAACAGACGCTGCGTTTGCGAAACTACCCGCAGGTACAGTGGAGAACCTGCTGAAGCCGGAGAATCGAGACCAGTTGACTGCAATACTTACATACCACGTCATTTCCGGAAGTGTTAAGGCAGCCGATGTCGTTAAATTATCGGAAGCCAAAACGGTTAACGGCGAAATGGTCATGATCAAGACTGCAGACGGCAAGGTGCAAGTGAATAGCGCAAACGTTGTGGCCACTGATGTTATGGCCAGCAACGGCGTCATCCACGTGATCGATTCAGTTCTGCTACCTAAGTAAAGCAGGTGCACGGGGCCTGGTACAGGGACGTACCAACCTTCTGCATTTGATATGACGCAACTTTCCTCTTTTCAAACCGATCTGCGTGCTGTGGTGTTTGGCGCCTCGGGTGCAATAGGCTCGACGTTCGTAAAAGCATTTGCCGGTGACGAACGGGTCGCATCTGTCTACGCAGGCGCGCGAACTCCGCAGGTATTCGAGTCCACGAAGGTCACTTCCTTCCAGGTTGATCTGACAAACGACGAATCTGTCGCCGAAGCGGCGACATTTATTTCGCAGACTGGCCCGCTAGACCTGGTCGTGATTGCGTCCGGAATTCTACACTCCGGCAGTGAGTTGCAGCCGGAGAAAAGCCTTCGCGACATCAATGCCTTGCAGATGGAAGCCTCATTCCGCGTAAATGCGATTGGCCCTGCACTCATCTGCAAGCATTTCCTTCCGCATCTGCGTCGCGACCACAAATCGGCGCTCGTGGCACTGTCGGCGAGAGTTGGCAGCATTAGCGATAACCGCCTCGGTGGCTGGATGTCCTACAGATCCTCGAAAGCGGCTCTCAATATGCTGATCAGAACGTTTGCAATTGAGCAGCGTCGCAGCGCACCGGGTTCTGTCCTGCTCGCGTTGCATCCCGGCACCGTCGATTCGAAGCTAAGCGCACCGTTTCAGGTGAACGTGCCGGCAGAAAAGCTGTTTTCGCCAGAGTATTCGGTCAACCGACTGCTTGAAGTGATCAATGCATCGAGCGTTGATTCGAGTGGCGGCTTCTTCGCGTGGGACGGCTCGCGCATCGAGTTCTAGACAACAACGAATGCTCGAAAGGAAACGCCACGGCAACATTCTGAACAGTTATATACAAGGATTCCGTATGCCGATGATCATGCTGCTGGCCGCAACCAGCACAATACCTGATCGTCCATCGGTACTACTACTTCGAATCCGTGCGCGACAGCGCCACCGTCAGCCGGTAGAGAAATTCCTGGCCCTCAAAGAATGCATCGGCATTGATGCGCTCATTCTGGCCGTGTGCGCGGTTGTCGTCGATGTCGCCAAATAGCCCGGACACACCATAAACGGGGATGCCGGCATTGCGCAGATAGAGGCCATCCGTGGCACCGGTGCTCATGGTTGGGATGACCGGCACGCCTGGCCACATGTCTTCTGTAATGGATTCGATCGGTCCGAGTACTTCCGCGGTGAGTGGCGACGGCGGCGACGGTTTTGGCGGTGCCACCGGCGTTACGGCTACGCGCTCGTCGTTGATGACGGCTTCAAGCGTTTCCTGCACTTCGTCAATTGATGCGCCGGGTAGCACACGGCAGTTAACGTTCGCGCGCGCCCGCTGCGGCAACGCATTCTCGGCATGACCGCCCGATAACATTGTTGCGACACAGGTTGTGCGCAGCCGCGAATTGTAGAAAGGCGTCCTGGACAAGTATGCGACCGAGTCCGGATCGGCCGGCGACGTCAGTACGCCGAGCATGGCGGCCCGGCGCTCGCCTTCTTCCAGTGCTGCCGAGCGTTCGAAATACGCGCGTGTGATTTCGTTCAACGAGACCGGGAACTCGAAATCGCGAATACGCGTGAGCGCATCGGCAAGGTGATAGATCGCGTTGTCGTTATGCGGCAACGAACTGTGCCCGCCCGGGTTGGTCACTTCGAGCGTGTAGCTCTGGTAGACCTTTTCGCTTGCCTGCACACCGTTTGAGATGCGGATGCCATTTTTTATCGCACCACCGCCGCCTTCATTCAGAGCGTACGCTGCATCGATCAGCTGCGGGTGATGCTCGAGCAGCCACGCGACACCGTTGTGATCGCCAGCTTCTTCGTCGGCGGTCAGCGCGACGATGATATCGCGGTCGGGTTGAAAGCCTTCCTGCTTCATGCGTATCAGGTTGGCAATGTGGATGGCCGCTTCGTCTTTGTCGTCGGTTGTACCGCGGCCGTAGAAGTAGCCGTCCTGTTCAACAAACGTAAACGGGTCCAGCGTCCAGTCGGCGGGATCCGCTTCGACAACATCAATATGCGCGAGCAGCAACAGCGGCTTGCGCCCGGCATCGCGCCCGCGATACCGCACAACGAGGTTGCCGCGGTCCGGTGTTGGGCCGAGCACGTGGATATCCGCCTCGTCGAAACCTGCGGCCATAAGGTGCACCGCCATCGCTTCGGCCGCGAGCGTCGTGTTGCCGCTGCTCTGCGTCGTGTTGATTTCGATGAGTTCTTTTAACAGGCTGCGTGCCAACGCCTGTGCCGGCGCGAGTTCTGCGCCGCCCGATGTCGTGGCATCGCTGGCCTCAGTTTTCTGGCTGGAATCGCCAGCTTCCGTGGCCGCGGCGGTCTGCTCGGCCTCTTTTGCGCCGCAGCCGGCAAGCATCGCTATCGACACTGCAACAAAAAGGAATATCGGTGCCAAACGCATGCCACTCTCCTGTTAGTCGGGATATCGTCGCAGCCGGCAACCTGCCTGGACTGCGTTCAAGCGGGCATTAAACCGCGTCGCTACGCTGAAGGGAACACCAGCCCGAGCTCAACGATTTGGGCCTATTGCGAATTACGCCGGTTCCGGTGACACTAAGTGCGTTAGCAATCCCGGGAATCTGCTGCGCGACGTGAACCACTTCTTCCGAAAAGCCAGTCTTACCCTGCTGATCGTCATCGTGATCGGCCTCGGAACGGTGAGCGCGCATACGGCGACCCATGCATCGGCAGACCTCCTGACCTGCGACCTGTGTCCCGGTCAGGGCAATCCCGCCTACGCGATTCCACCTGCGCTGACCCTGAATGTCTTGCCGCAACCGGAGTTCATCCCGGTTCGCGATGTTCAGATCACTTACTTTTCAACCGCAAGACTCTCCTTTCAGCAACGGGCCCCACCCGTCACTCGCTGAAGTATCCGGTAGTTACCCGGTGTCCACAGACACCGTACGGTTTTCCGTTTTACGTAAGGAGACGCAGCAATGCGTATCATCTCTAAGTGGAGCGTCGCAGCGACGCTTATTACTCTTTGTGCCACGGATGTGCTGGCACAGAACAGCGAACAGGACCTCGATGCTTTGCGCACTGAAGTAGCGGCACTGCGTGGCGAGTACGAGGCACGCCTTGCCGAGCTCGAACGCAGGCTGCAGGTTGCTGAGCAAAACGCGCGGCAGGCAAACCAGCCCGCACAAGTACCGGCCGCGGCTAGCAGCACGAGCCAATCAGCCTTCAACCCGGCTATTGGTGTGATCTTCAGCGGCAACGCCTGGAATCACAGCAAGAATCCCGATGGCAATGATATTCAAGGGTTTCCCTACGGCGGCGAAGCCGGACTGATATCAGAGGGGCTCTCACTCGGCGAGACGGAGATCGACATCAGCGCCAATGTCGACGACAAGTTCACGGCCTGGCTGACTTTGCCGGTTGCGATCGAGGATGGCGAAGCCGTTGTCGAAGTCGAGGAGGCATGGATCGAAACAACCGCATTGCCCGCCGGGCTGTCTGCACGCTTCGGGCGATTCTTCTCCGGTATCGGCTATCTGAACAGCAAGCATTTGCACGCCTGGGATTTCGCCGACCAGCCGCTGCCCTACCAGGTGTTTCTCGGCGACCAGTACATTGATGACGGCCTGCAGTTGCGCTGGATAGCACCAACGCCGCTGTACCTGGAACTTGGCGCCGAAATCATGCGTGGCGAACGCTATCCCGCCGCCGGCGCCGACAACTCCGGGCTGGGTAGTTACAGTCTCTACGCAAACGTCGGTGGGGACGCCGGCAACAGCAGTTGGCTCGCCGGTGTATCGCATCTCGACGTATCGGCCATCGACCGGCCGTCCGGTCCCGAGGACGAGCCCGCACTGTTCACGGGCGATGCGGCGGTGAGCGGTATGCACTTCGTTTGGAAGTGGGCAGAGAACGGCAACTGGAAGCAACGTAACTTCGTACTGCAATCCGAGTTGATGTGGCGGAGCGAGGACGGCATGTACACGCTGCCCGGCAGCGCGCCACTGGCATACGATGACACCCAGTTTGGTTGGTATATGCAGGCCGTTTACCAGCCGTTTCCGCGCTGGCGCTTCGGCACCCGCATCGATGCGCTGTCCGCCGACAATCCCGGCGCGCAGTTTGCAGGCACTCTTCTCGAGGTGCCCGTCGACGACCCCATGCGCTTCAGCCTGATGGCCGACTGGTCCAACAGCGAGTTCAGTCGCCTGCGCCTGCAATACACGCGCGACGAAGCTAGCCGCCTGCACGGACATCAGTTCGGGCTGCAGTACATACACAGCATTGGCGCGCACGGCGCGCATTCCTTTTAGGACGGGTACGACATGAAAAAGTTAACGGCAATACTGTTGCTCGCAATGCTGCCCTTCGCCGCACACGCGGACTTGCGGGTCTTTGCCTGCGAACCTGAATGGGCGGCGCTGGCAATGGAACTCGGTGGCGATCACGTGACCGTATCCAGCGCGACTACGGCTTACCAGGATCCGCACTATATACAGGCGCGACCCAGCCTGATCGCGGCAGTGCGGCGGGCTGATCTGGTCATCTGCAGCGGTGCCGAGCTCGAGATCGGCTGGCTGCCCGCTTTGTTGCAGAAAGCGAATAACCGCAATGTAAGCCCCGGTGCGTCCGGCTACATGGAGGCCAGCGCGTTTGTGCTGCGCATTGGCGCAACCGGAAATGTTGATCGCTCGCAGGGTGATATACATCCACGAGGCAATCCGCATGTGCAAACCGACCCGCACAATATTGCGATTGTCGCGAAAGCATTGGGCGAACGTATGGCAGAACTCGATTCAGCAAACAGCGCGCTGTATGAATCGAAGCTTGCGAGCTTCAGTACGCGCTGGGCGACCGCGATTGCGAGTTGGGAAGAGCGGGCGGCACCACTCCGGGGCCTGCGCGTGATTACGCATCACAATTCCTGGGTGTACCTCGAGAAATGGCTGGGGCTGGAGGAAGTCGCAAACCTGGAAGCAGTGCCGGGATTGCCGCCCACCGTGTCTCACCTGAGCGGATTGGCATCGCGATTCCGCGACGGTGGTGCCAGTTTCATCGTGCGCTCAACGTACCAGGACGAAAAGTCATCGCAGTGGCTTGCCGAACGCAGCGGCATTCCTGCCGTGATGCTGCCGCTGACGGTTGGCGGCAGCGACGCGGCCACGGACCTGTTCACGCTGTTCGATGACATCATCGATCGTCTGCTTGGAGCGCTAGCGAAATGATGGAGTTCATCGATTGGTCGATTGTCGGCCCCGCGCTCGCCGCCGGCCTGATTGTGCTGAGCACGCACGTGCCGCTCGGCCAGGAAGTGCTGAAGCGCGGCATCATTTTTATCGACCTTGCGATCGCGCAAGTTGCTGGCCTTGGTGTGATCGCCGCACACAGCATGAGCTGGGACCCGAACGGCCTCGAAGTGGAGTTAGCCGCCGTATCGGCCGCGCTGCTGGCGGCGATAGGCCTTAACTGGACGGAGAAGCACTGGCCGAAAATCCAGGAACCGCTGATCGGCATTCTGTTTATCCTCGCAGCGACCGGCGGCATTCTGCTGCTGGCAGGTAATCCGCATGGCAGCGAGCATCTGAAAGAACTTTTGGTAGGCCAAATTCTCTGGTCGACGTGGAGTTCGTTACTACCGATCGCAGTACTGTCAGCCGTCATCCTTGCAGTCTGGTTCGGCCTGCGTGAGCGCTTCGGCGCGCTGGGCTTTTACATCACGTTTGCGATCGTCGTTACCGCATCCGTGCAGATCGTCGGTATCTATCTCGTGTTTGCGAGCCTGATCATCCCGGCACTTGCGACGTCCCGGCTGCAGCGCGGCAGAGGTCTTGCCATTGCTTATGTCATTGGTGCGTTGTCGTACTTCGTCGGTATTGTGCTCTCGGCAGCATTCGATCTGCCAACGGGTGCGATAATCGTGTGGGCTATGGCGGCGATTGCGATCACGGGCGGTGTCCTGATTGCACGAAGCGGTGCGCGGTAACTACGGTCTTGGCGAGATTGTAGTTTTCGGAACGCGTACGGAAATCAGTAGCAGCAGCGAATCATCATTTGGCTGTTATTGCATGGTGACGTGTGCGACGTTGATAGTGCAATTCAGGTTTTTTTCTCCGCCAGGATATCTTTGATCTCCGCGTTGAAGCTGCTCCGTGCTCCCGCAACCTTGAGCGCCCGCCAGGTTGGTGCCAGACGTCTAACGCGTTCGCGAAATGAATCCTGGTAGTACTCCTCATCGATGAAACCCTGCTGGTACTGGAAGAACATGTTGTCCCAGTGCGTATGCTGCGCGATCTGCCACAACCGGAACCGGCCGCGTTCCACCTGCGACAACTGTTCGAGCGCGCTGATATCTTCCGGATAACCCAGCCCCGTCAGCTTGGTGATGATCGGCCCGATGTGCTCAGAGTCTGCCGCGTTGACGAGCATCATTTGCAGTGCATCCGACCGCATCTGATACGTCTGTGCCAGGGCCAGTTTGCGACTTTCCTGCATGGCTTGTGTGTTCTGCCGGATCTGTACTGCCACATACACCAGCGTGATCAGCACAACGATTGAGCCCAGCAGCTCACCCAGCGCACCCAGTTCGAAGATAGTCATGGCCCCGCCTCCCGACGATATTCCGGAATGTTGATGTCACATTGTCGCGCAGAACGCGATTCCGGGATATCCGTTTCCGGCCAGTGAAAACCAGGGACAGTTACCGGTTTCCGATAAATTAGGGACAGTGACTGGTTTTCACGATTAATTGGTTAATGTCCCTGGTTATGGAAACCGGTAACTGTCCCTGCTTTTGGGAGGAGTGATTGACGAGGAATATTGGCGACGGCGACTTGATTCTCATTAAAACCGGTAACTGTCCCTGATTAATTTTCAGGCCTTGACGGCTGCGGCCTTCGGGGCGTCAAATCGACACGAAGTCTGTCCATTTGCTGGTGCCGCCATCGGCCGGGTATGCCATTCATGTCGCTTACACCGCACGCCGTTGCCGCCATTATCCTGACCCTGTCTGCGCTGGTCATCATCTCGCGCGCCAGATTTGCTATCGAATACTCCTGCGCCGGCATACTGATCGTACTGGTCGCAGGATTTGAGTTGTTCCCGGTGACGGGCCCGCAGCCGCTGCGCGGCTCGAACTTCCTTGCCGGTTTCGGCAACGAGGCACTAATCAGCATCTGTCTGCTTTTAATGCTGGCAAAAGGCATAGAGGCCAGCGGCGCACTGAGGCCAATTGGCCGGTTGCTGACTCGGCTCTGGTTACGCAATCGGTCACTGGCACTGCTGGCCACGCTGGCAACGGCCGCATTCATCAGCAGCTTTACCAACAACACGCCCATCGTCGTCATGCTGCTGCCGATCCTGGTCGGCGTCGCCCACAGCATTGGTGTAGCGCCATCGAAGATTCTGATGCCGGCAGGGTTCGCAACCATCATCGGCGGCATGAGCACCACTATTGGTACCTCAACGAACTTGCTGGTGGTGTCGGTAGCCGCTGACCTCGGTGTGCCGCGGATGCAAGTGTTCGACTTCGTCGTGCCAGCGTTTCTGGCCGCCTGTGTCGGGATTCTATATTTGTGGCTGGTGCTGCCAAAACTCCTGCCGGACCGGAACACGGCCCTGACGAGTACCGATGCCCGGATTTTCGATTCTGAACTGACGCTGGACAACAAAAGCCCCATGATCGGCACAACGCTGTCCCAGGTCATGCGGCGACTGGGCGATGGCATACGCATAACCCATGTCCGGCGCGGCGCGGACCTGGAACTGGTTCGCTTGCCGACGCTAACTTTGCAAGCAGGTGACCAGCTGAGTATTTCTGGCACGTCGGAGGAAATTCATACAGCCAGTGGCGCGCTCGGCAGTACGGTTTCGTCGGCTGAGCTATCGCGCAGCAGCGATGAGCATATTATTGAAATCGTGGTGACGCGCAATTCGCCCCTGCACCAGAAGCGCCTGACGCAACTGCCGGCAGATACTTTGCGTGGGCTTTCGCCGATTGGCTGGCACCGGCCTGGGCAGCGCACGCTAACCAAACTGAAAAAAACGACCGATCCTTTGCTGCGCACCGGCGACGTGTTGTTGCTGCAGGGCCACCGTGCCGACATTCGAAAGCTGTCGGAGACCGCCAGCATCCTGGTGCTGGCGCGAACGATCCCGGTGCCCAGAAAGGCCAAGGCACCGATAGCCCTGTCGATCATGGCCGGCGTTGTGATCGTGGCCGCGCTCGGTATTCTGCCGATCAGTGCGAGCGCCATTTGCGGCGTTGGTCTGATGTTGATTTCCCGCTGCCTGACCTGGAATGAAGCGTGGAAGGCCGTTGACACTCGCCTCGCACTGATCATCGTTACCAGCCTGGCACTTGGCACGATGCTGGTCGGCACCGGTGCCGCGGCATTTATTGCCCATCATTTTGTGAACTTCGTCGACGGCGTGCCGGCTCCGTATGTATTGAGCGCGCTGCTGCTCGTTACCGCACTGCTGACCGAAGTAGTCACAAACAATGCCGTAGCCGTGATCGCAACGCCGATCGCGATCAGCGTGGCACACGGATTGGGTTTGCCACCAACACCGTTCGTGCTGGCCGTAATGTTTGGCGCGAACATGAGTTACCTGACACCCATCGGCTATCAGACGAACCTGCTGGTGATGAGTGCCGGTGGTTATCGTTTTTCTGATTTTTTCCGCGGTGGCCTGCCATTGCAGATTCTGTTGTGGCTCGCGTTGTCGTTCATACTCACGATCTATTACCTGTAACGCATCGATCCCGCTTCAATAGTAGCGGTCACCGGTCCGTTAGGTGCACCGCAGACACCGCGATGTCGTGACCAATCCACGCAGACTTTTCCCGAGACTGATGATAATAGTTGCATGATCGTGCGATTGCTTTCCTCGCTCGGCCCTGCTGTAGCCGACACCACGCAATCGCGACAGTCTCCGTGCGAGTTCCGGCACAGAATACCAAAGTGTGTGCCCTTGCGTCGGTATGGATTCCTAGCGGAAAACATACACCGCTCCTGAGCTCGGCGAGGTATTGTCGCCCTGATCACCGTTGATACCAGCCGCTTCGCTGGCTTCGCCTGGTGCAGCGATAGCCAGGTTGGTGCCGTCCAGCGACACGCTAAGGCCGAAGTTATCGAAGGCATCCGTGTTGGATGCTTTGACATAGGCCTGCTGCGACCAAACGCCGCTACCGTCACGGGCAAACAAATAGGCCGCACCGGCCTGGGTTGCGCTGGTGTCGCTTTGATCGCCATCGATACCGGTTGCAACGCTGGTTTCGTACGGCGCACCTACCAGCAACGTATCACCGGCGAGTGCGACGCTCGTACCAAACTGGCTGCCGTTCCCGGCTGTCGCCGCCGTATTGGATGCCTTGATGTAGGCCTGCTGACTCCATACGCCGCTTGCGTTGCGAACGAAAGCGTAGACGGCGCCCGCTGACGACACGTTGTTATCACTCTCATCGCCGTTGATGCCCGTTGCGCTGCTGTCTTCCATGTTGGCACCAACCACGAGCGTGTTGCCGTCGAGGTCGATACTGACGCCGAAGCGGTCACCGACACCAGCGGCATCAATAGTCGATGCCTTGATGTAGGCCTGCTGCGCCCAGTTACCACCGCCATCGCGCGTGTACACGTAGACCGCACCTGAGCTGCGCGCCGTTTGATCATCCTGATTTCCGTTGATCCCGGTAGCGGCGCTGTCCTCGTGCATTGCCGATACCGCGAGCGTATCGCCGTCGATTACGACATCACTGCCGAACCAGTCACCCGCGTCGCTGTTCGATGCCTTGATGTACGCCTGCTGTGACCAGTTGCCACTGCCATCGCGCACGTAGACGTAGGCAGCACCCGCCGCTTCCGCGGTGATGTCCGATTGATCAGCGTTCACTCCGTCGGCCGCACTCGCTTCACCGGTTGCGCCAACCACCAGTGTATCGCCATCGATGGAGACGCTTGCGCCAAAATTGTCGCCGGGAAACACGTTGCTGGTGTTCGACGCCTTGATGTAGGCCTGCTGACTCCAGAGTCCCGCAAGATCCCGGGTGAAAACGTATATAGCACCCGCCGCGGTTGCCGAGTTATCCGCCTGGTTGCCGTTGATGCCCGTAGCCGCGCTGCGCTCCATTGTTGCGCCGACAACAACCGTGTCACCACTTATTGCAACGCTGCTGCCAAAAGCATCGTTGTTGTCAGTATTGGACGCTTTCAGATACGCCTGCTGGCTCCAGGTGCCGCTACCGTCGCGGGTGAAAATGTACGCTGCACCCGAGTTCGGCCCCAGATCATTGCCTTGATTGCCATTAACGCCCAGCGCGTTGCTGTCTTCGTTCAAGGCACCAACGACCATCGTGTCGCCGTCTATTGCCACGACATGCCCAAACACGTCGCCCGCACTGGCATTCGACGCCTTGATGTAAGCCGTCTGCGCGAAGCTGTTTGCCGCTTCACGGGTGACATTGACGTTGTAGGTCTGCGTGGCAATGCCGTTTTCGGCAGTCACGTGGACTGAAATCTGGTTGCTGCCTGTTGCCAGGTTAATCGGGACGCTCGCCGTACCTGATGCAGTAGCAATGCCATTCACGGTTATCGTGGCATTCGCATCATCAGCCGTCGGCGTCGCACTGGTGTTGCTGACTGAGAACGGCACATCGCCGGTGTAAGCGAACAGGTTCGATTGAAAGACTTGATCGAGACTAAGTGCCGACAGGCTGAGATTGGCAAGCGTCGCAATCGCTGATTTGCGATAACCCTGCCATGGATTGATGCCGGTATCTGCAACTAACTCTATCGCGATGTCGAAATCGTAGTCGGGCTCTGCATCAGGACCGAACTCGACCCTCAGCACATAGCGTTCACTGCAGTCAGGGCGGATGCGCATGCCGCGCACCGGCGCGTTGAGTTCGTGCGTGTATGCAACGCGAATACCGTTGCTGTCCAGGATCGATGCGGTCAGTGCGTTCTCGAGACCACTGAACAGGAATTCGATGCGATCGCTATCTTCTGCCGGTGGCCGGGAGGACGTATCCGGCAGACAAAGGAGTATCGGCACATCGACCAGGCTGCCGGGCGTTGCACCCTGCACGGAAACTGAAATTTCATCACCTACCTCGGATGGGTTCGCAGGATTCGGCGGACCATTGTCGATGCTGACCAGGGTCGTGCTGCCGTACGGCATGTCGTCGCAGGCATCGGGCAGGCCGTCACCATCGGAGTCCGGCTGCAGCGGAATCGGATCGACGCCAAGTTCCGGAATGCCGGTGGTATAGGCGTTGCTGTTGTCGGCGGTATTCGGGCACATGTCGCAAGCATCGCCGATGCCGTCGTTGTCGGCGTCTGCCTGCAGGCCGTCGCGCCCGGCCGGGTTGGCGACAAAGTTGCAGTTGTCCAAATCGGAATAGAGACCGTCGCCGTCATAGTCCGGATCGCAGGCATCGCCCCAGCCATTGTTGTTGCCGTCGAACTGGTCGGGGTTCGGATCGCCTGGGCAGTTATCGGATGTATCGGCTACACCGTCGTTATCATCATCCACGTCACAGGCATCGCCCCGGTCGTCGCCGTCGATATTCTGCTGTCCGGGATTGTAGTTAACAGGACAATTGTCGACGGCATCTTCGATGCCGTCGTTGTCGTTATCATCATCGCACGCACTTCCAATACCATCCTGATCCAAGTCCCATTGGTCTGGGTTGGCAACGTTCGGACAATTATCGACATTGCTGTTTACAAAATCGCCGTCAGGATCGTCGACGGAATTGTCGACACCATCGCAATCGAAATCGCCAACACCAATTTCAACGGCGGCAAATGCATTGCGGACCGAGCAGACATTGGCACTCGTGAAACCGTACCAGCCGGCATCAACGAAAAACTGCGCATAGCCAATATCCGCATCCCTCGCATCCTGAAATCCGGCCCACATCGGCAAGTGCTTCATGCTCCAGAAGAGCAGCTTTTCGACCTTACTCACACCCATTCCAACAACCGGCGTCGACGTATCAAACTGCTGGATCTCGGTCATATGGTAGTGAGCCTTGTTCATGATCCCGCTGTTCGCGTGAACCCCACCGTGATCGTCGCTGGTGATCTCGTAGTCGCTGAACTTGGCTGGCTGGCCGCAGGATTCATCGTGATTCGGGCCGCATTCGAACCCCGCCGGATTGCTCATTGAACGATATACACCATCACCGTTAAGTTGATCTTCGCCGAGCAACCAGCGTTGAGTGTTATCTGCGAGCGCCGACATGGTGTCGGCATAACTCTCATTCAGCGCGCCGGACTGGTTCTTGTATATGAGATTGGACGAGGAACGGATTACGCCGTGTGTAAACTCATGCGTCAACAAATCGCCTGATGGCCCACCGGTGATGATCTCAATTCCACATCCGTGCGAATAGGAGCCCAGTATTGATCCCCCGATCCCCGAGTGAATGTACACTTCCAGCTGCGCATCATCGTTGTCGACGCTGCGTTGACCGAAAGTATTGAAGTACCAGTTTGCAGTGTCGATCGCCCAGTTACGTGCCCAGATCGCATTTTGATCATTGCTGTAAGCAGATACGAGACCGTCCTCGTCGCCAGCGGTGTCGTCAAGGGTCGTTGGATTGAAACAATTCGTGCCCTGTATAGTGCCGCCATTGGCATCTTCGAGATCGAGATCGAAGTCACTGTACGCATCGTAGAACGACGGATTCGCCAGCAGCACACTGCTGTCGTGCGCATCAATCAACATTTCATGAGGCGCGCCGCTACCAACAGGAACCAGCCAGGCGAGACGTGGCTCGCCATCTTCCCGACCCAGTGAAGGATCAAAAACAACGCGCTTAATTGGCCCGCTTGCAGTGGCGGCCGGCATAGCAAGGTACGATCGCGCGGCGTCCAGCGCCTGTTGCTCCGAGATTGCCGGAATCAGGTCAATGGCTGAACGCGGCGCGGGCATGAAACGACCCGACATCGTTACGATACGACCATCCGCACTATCGCCTTTCAGCACGCCAACGATCGCTTCCGCGCCAAACACCGGAACACCGTCGTAACTCTGTGCAAAACGCACGAAATCGAACGTCTCCGGAGCATCTTCGCGAGTCGTGTGACGCGTCGCAAAGCTTAGCTGTCGGCGATCCGTTTCTTCAATCAGGCTTTCCTGCCCCAACAGGTCCTGGTAGTTCACGAGAAAGTTTCGCGCACCCTCTTCCGCACTATTGCCGGTCATTGGAATATCCAGCCGTATCCAGCGCGGCACGCCTTTGTCAAACGACACGTTAATCGGCACTTGCGACTCCGTTCGCAGGCGCTCGAGACCGAGTGTCATTGGTGACTTGTAGCCGGTAACCGGCGGTGGTGGTGGAGGCGGCGGAGGTGGCGGCAGTATTACGCTGCCACCGCCACTGCTGCCGCCGCCACAGCCCTGCACCATCAGCACGACCAGAAGGCCTACGAATCTAAGGGCGGATGTGCGATGCAATAGCATGGGAAACTCCTGGCAGCGGCCGGTTATTGGCCTCGTTTACTGAATAAACGCAGCCAGTAACGGAATCGCACACTTATTTGAAGTTTGTCCGCCGATTATTCGAGGAATCGACCTGCCACCGGAGGAACTCTGCTCTCCCGAGCTACTCGACTTCGGCCGTCTCTGTCGCAGCGCGCTTTGCAGCAGCGAGCAACTCGCCGGCACGTACCGTCGCCGGATGCGTATCGCCCAGAATCTCGCGACGACGCAGAAGCAGGATCTCTGCCATGGGCAGTGCGCGTGCGCCGTCTCCAGCAGCTAACCGGGCCTCGACCAGGTAGGCGACGCTGTCCCACACCATCGGGTTGTCCTCACCGAAGTTGCGGGTTTTGTCGATTCTGTTTTGCTCCAGCATGGCTATGGCCTCAGCATTCATGCCGAGCCGGCTTTGCGCCACTGCAAGTATGTCGGTGAAATACATTGTTACCAGATGGTCCGGGCCCAATGCTTCTGTGTTCGCCGCTCGGGCCGCACTCGCTACTTCCATGGCCTCTTGAGTTGAGCCTGAGAACAGCAATGCTTCGGCATAGTTGCCACGACTGATCAATGTGTCGAGTGCATGCTCACCAACGACTGCGCGCTGCGTGTCCCAATTGCTGCGAAAGATCTCGGCCGCTTCCGCGTGACGGTCAAGCGAAGTCAGCGCTACGCCTATGTTGGCACGAACTTTCAGGGTTAGTTCGTGCCGGGTACCGTGCAAGGATTCCGCGTTCTTGTACAACTCTTTCGCCAGAAGCAAGGACTCTTCTTCCTGCCCTGAGTTCAGCAGTGTTTCTACAATGTTGGTCAGTACGGCCATGCGGTCGTGACTTACATCTGGCGCGAAGTGATCAAGCACTTCCAGGTTTTGCCGAGACAGTTGCTCTGCCTCGGCAAACTCGCCGCGAATCAACAACACGGTGCTCAGTGCGTGTCTGGCTTCTGTACTGTCCATGCGCTCACCGAAGCCATTACTTTCGTACCAAAGCAGAGATTCGCGTGCAGCGGATTCAGCCCCGTCTATGTCACCGGCGGTACGCAGGATCGCTGCCAGGCCTGCCTGCAACCGCGCTCGAATGTAACCGGCTGATTCCTTGTAACTATCAGTCAGCGCCAGCGCGCCGAGCAACTGCGCTCTTGCTGCTTCCGTTTCGCCGACAGAGAAATGCGCGTCCGATTTGGTCCGCATGATTTCAATGCGCTGTCTCTCGAGCGCCTCCGGTGTTGCTGTTTGTTGGCGTTCGGCCCGATCCAGTTCCGCGAAAGCCTCATCGACTTGCCCGCTGGCCAGGTTGTTTTTCGCAATATAAATACGAGTGTCAACCTCATCCACGCAACACTCTGCAGCCCCGTCGACGAACAGCTGCAATGCCGATTCAAGTAACGGGCGTGCTTTGCTGTACTGATCGAGGTTCTGATAAGTCATCCCCAGCGTCTGCTGAACCTTCGCTCTTACGAACACAGAACCCGGCGGATTCGCAGCCAGGCGCAGCGCTGCTTCGTCTATTGCATCCAGCATGCGTACATTGGCGCCCTGATTCACGCCACTGGGTGCATGCAGCAGATCCTGCAAGAAGTTCAGGGCCGCCTGCGAAGCCACCTGCTCTGCCGTCGCCCTCGCCTCCGCCTGCTGTGCGCGCCAGGTCCCAATCACGGATACCGCCAGCCCCAGCGCCAAGCTGCAAATTACAATTGCGACCGCGGTGCGCCGCACGCGTCGCTTTGGCGCCTCGATTAGATCTGAGATCGCTCTCTCTACATCCGCAGCACCCGGTCGCTGCTCCGGGCGAACACGCAACATGCTGCGCAACAGCGGCCGAAACCGTCGATCCACGCCGTAATAGTCTGGCGAGGCTCCTTGCCGATGGAGCGCTTCAAGCTCATCGAACGTGCCGGCCTCTATCGGATGCCTTGTGGACAACACGCGGTACAGCAGCGCACCAAATGCGTAAACGTCAGCTGCAGCAGAAGTTTCCATCGAGTCAAACTGTTCTGGTGCCATGTACAGCGGCGTGCCGATACCACTGCTCCAGGCTTTGCGCAGCTCACGGCCAGCACCGAAATCCATCAGTATGGGCACGGCTTCCGCCGTCATCATGACGTTTGCAGGCTTGATATCACCGTGTGTCAGGCCGGCCGCATGGATTTCCTGCAGCGCCGACGCCAGCGGCTGCGCAATGAGCAAGACTTCTGCCACCGACAACCGTGGCCTCTCCCGCAAATATCGTTCGAGCGTTTCGCCGCTGAGCAAGTCGCACCAAATGCCCGCCTGTTCGCTATCCGTATCAGTATCGGCGCCGTGGATCGCGAGAATGTTCGGGTGCCGGAGTCTTGCCATCAGCCGCGCTTCAGCGATGATCGCTGCCTCGGCCGCCGTTCGGGTTAGGCGTGCGAGCTTCAAGGCAACGTCGCGTCTCAGAATTGGGTCGTACGCGCGATACACACTTCCAAAGCCGCCATGACCGATCTGCTCTTTGACCAACAGGTGACGCCACTTGAACTCGTACTCTTCCGCGACGCTAGCCGTTACGCCCGCAGCGCTTCGGAATGCATTGCTGATTCGTTGCAGGTCAGCGAAAGGTTTTTGGCTAAGGTCACTGAGGTTGTCGACATCCAGGCTTTCGTCGGCGACGGCCTGTGCGATTTTGAGTTTCTCGTCGTCGTTCATGGTTGCATGTGCCCGGCGAGTTCCACGAGTGCTCGCGAAATCATCATGCGCGTGGAGTTTGCCGAAGGCAGCTCCAGCTCTGTAGCAATCTCCTCGTAGCTCAGACTGAATTCGATACGCAACATGACGGCCGACCGTTTCTCCTCTGGCAGCTTGGACAAGGCACGTTCATAGTTCGCCAGCATCTCGGCACCAACCGCCGCTTCAACGACCGAAGTTCCTGTGTCGGGCAAGGAGGCCATCACAGAGAACGTCTGCGGCCGTACTTTCTTGCGACGCAACTCGTCGCGAACCAGGTTCATAAGTATCGAGCGCAGATAAACCAGGAACGAGCCGGGATGCTGAACTTCAAACGTATCCATATGCTTAAACGCACGCATGAAGGCCATCTGCACAAGATCTTCGGTTTCAGAGACATCACGACCGTACGCCGGCAGCCGGCCACTGGCCCAGCGTCGCAGCATTGGCATGTAGCGCGCGTACAGAACCTCGAGCGCTGACCGGTCACCACCCTGGTAGTTGCGTACCAGTTGGGTGGTGGTTGTCAGGTCCTTCTTGGTCATGTGCAACGTTCCCGCATCGGGCGGCTTTCGCCGCGGATTCGAGCTTCGTGGAAAGTCCTAGACTAGGCTGCAGCAGGATAAATACAAGAGGATAGTGGCGGAGGGGTCAGATCCGGTTAGCTGGCCGCCAGATACCGGACATGCCTGGCGCCGACGTGAAGCATCGACACGTCCGAAGACGAATCGGCGAATATCCCGTACCTGGGGAGGATATTTAGTGACAGTGACCTAAAAGCGTGAAACGTGGTCACTGACCCCAATTTGATGAGTATCAGGAGCCCGTAGCGCCGGGCAGCCATCAGGCAGGTCGACTCATTCGCCGATGCGACCCCTTTCGTTTTTCTTCGCTTTCTTCGCCGCCTTCTTTTCTTTTGGTGTCATGGCTGGCTGCTTCTTGGCTTCTTTGTTGCTCTTTTGTTCTTTGCTCATGGCTGTTGCCTCTGCGTTGAACTAACGTCCCTAATTTTACACCAGATCCGCTACGTTAGCTCATTCACGCAAGAGGGAAACAGAGCAAAAACAGGGACAGTGACCGGTTTTCCTTAATTCCAAAATTAGGGACAGTGACCGGTTTTCGTAATTTGGTACGAAACCAGGGGCTAGCGCCGTATTTACGAAAACCGGTCACTGTCCCTGGTTTTTTTGCTACGGAGTGCGGGTGGCTGTTGCGCCGTTTACTGGTAGGCCGGTCGGTGATGAAGTAGAGTTTCTGGCGCTTTCGACCTGCCGTCGGAACATGGCAGGGGGTATTTTTCCTAAGCTGTCGTGCGGTCGTTCTTCGTTGTATTCGATGATCCAGGCTCGCGTAATGTCTCTGACCTGCCGTAACGATTCGAACACGTAAGCGTTCAACACCTCGTGGCGATACGTTCGGTTGAAGCGTTCGATGTACGCGTTCTGGTTCGGCTTTCCCAGCTGGATGTAGTTCAGCTTGATGCCGTGTTTTTCGCACCATTCCGAGAACACTTGCGAGATGTACTCTGGCCCGTTGTCGACGCGTATTGCATCCGGCTTGCCGCGCCACTCGATGAGGCGGTCCAGCATCCGCACAACACGAGCGCCGGGGATCGACGTATCGATGACGATATCCAGCGCCTCACGCACGCCTTCGTCGAGCACATTTAGCGTGCGGAAGCGGCGGCCGTGATACAGCGCGTCGCTCATGAAGTCCAAGGACCATTCGGCGTTAGCTCTGGCCTCGACCACCATCGGTTGCTGGACGCGTTGTGGCAACCGGCGCTTCTTGCGTCGTGGCAGGTTCAGCTTCATCGCTTTGTACACTCGATAAACTCGTTTGTGATTCCAGGCATAGCCGTCCAGTCGCATTCGGTCGTAACACATCCAAAACCCCCAGCGCGGGTACTTTTGGAGCATCGCGTTGAGCGCGTCGATAACGGACTGATCTCGTACCGCCTGTTGCGACGGTTCCCGATACCAGCTCGAGCGCGACAGTTGCACCGCCGCGCAGGCTTTCGTCTTGCTCAACTCGTGTGTGGCCACCAGGTACTGCGCCGCTTCGCGCTTATCCAGTGGCCTCAGAGCTTTTTCTCAATGAGATCCTTCAACGCGTAGTTCTCGTGGGCGAGCTCCGCGTACATTTTCTTGTATTGCGACAGCTCGGCCTCTGTTTCCTTCAGGCGCCGCAAGTCGGATGTGCTCATGCCACCGTATTTCGCTTTCCAATTGTAGTAAGTCGCATCGCTGATGCCGTGATTGCGGCAAAGCTCTTTGATCTTTGCCCCGGCATCCGCCTCTTTCAGGATCGATACGATCTGGCTTTCGGTAAATCGGCTTCGTTTCATCTTCGTCTCCTAGCGGTAATATCCTGCCAGAAAACTCCAACTTCAGCCTGTGTCAGATAGGGGGAAGCTTACGTGTAAGCCCAATCCACACTGCCAACGATTAACTATTTCGAGGTGATAGCTCGTTCGCCGGTTGCAAGATCAACGACCACGATCGACCTCAGGATCAGGTCGTAGACGAAGACTCGATTATTCGCGAGATCGTCAGCAATATAATAGGGCACCTCAAACCCTGGGCCGCTGCCCACGCCGGTACTCGAAATCACCGTCCTGTCGCCATTGGCAAGGTCGATGGCCGACATGAGGTCCGTGCCGTAGTCCACTATCAGCACCCGGTTCCTTGCGTGATCGACCACCATGTCGAACGGTACCGAGAAGTTATTACCAGTACCGATTCCCGCGTTACTTGAAATCACTGAGCGGTCGCCGGTTTGCAGATCAACTGCAATCAGCATGTCGAGATCCCAGTCCAGAACGTACGCGCGATCCAGTTCCTTGTGATACGCGAGTGTCGTCGGTACTGAAAATACCTGGCCGTTACCCGTGGACGAATTGGAAACGATCGTTCGGTTACCGGAACTGAGGTCGACCTCAAATACAGCATCTGCCGTCCAATCGACCACCAACGCGCGGTCATTGGCTGGATCCAGCGTAATGTCCTTGATGCCGGTGAACGCCGGACCGGTGCCACCACTAGTGCCGCCGGACAGGTCCACCCGGTCGCCGTTGGCAAGGTCGATTCGAGTGACGGCGTTCCTGTTCTGCTCGACGACGTATGCGCGATTACTGCCTACATCTACGTCTAGTTTGCCCGGGAAGTCGATCGCGGGTCCTGACCCACTGGTATCGCCGCTCACAACGGACCGGTCGCCGCTTGCCACATCCACTCCCCAGATGACTTTGCGATACGAGTCAACGGTCAACACGCGGTTACCTGCGGTATCCATGCCGATTCCCTGGATGCCGAACAAAACGCTAAGTCCGTTAAGACCGTTGACGTTACCAACGACACTGTCGGAAACGATGCTCCGCACACCGCTCGCAAGATCAACGGCAAAAACAGCGTCAACGTAATAGTCGCTCAGGTAGGCAGTATCGCGCGTGGGGTTGAAGACCAGACCGGAAAGCCTGCTGCCGTTCGCGCCATAGTCATTGGTTGGCGCATTGACAACCGTCCGGTTGCCGGTAGCCAGATCTACAGCTATG
Organism: Woeseia sp.; assembly: GCA_037968755.1. Lineage (GTDB taxonomy): Bacteria > Pseudomonadota > Gammaproteobacteria > Steroidobacterales > Woeseiaceae > Woeseia. The sequence continues at coordinate 17,952 of JBBKWB010000171.1, read as the reverse complement.
AGACCGCGCACTATATCCGCGACGAGGACTCGATTGCCGGGAGCATCATATACCAGGCGCTCCGGTGTCGAAAAGTTTATTCCAGTGCCTGTCGCCGCATTCGCAACAATCGTGCGGTCGCCAGTTGCCAGGTCGACAGAAATCACCGCGTCGAGCGTTGTATCGATGACAAAGGCCCGGTTGTTAGCACTGTCCAAAGCAATATCACGCAGTCGCAGGGCTTCAGGTCCGGTTCCTACCGCAGCACTCGACAGCACAGACCGGTCGCCATTGGCCAGATTAACTGCCAGAACTTTTGAATCGCCGGTCGCGCCGTTCGCGACCAATACACGGTTGTTAACGCTGTCGAGGACGAGGTCATTGGATGCGCTAAGGGAGGGCCCAACGCCAGTGGCATCGTTCGCCAGGATACTGCGGTCACCCGTCGTCAGATTCACGGCGACAAGCGCGCTAAGGCCGGCGTCATAAAGCAGCGCCCTGTTGTTTGTGTCGTCCATTGCAAAGTTTGTTGGCGACACCAGTGCAGGTCCGGTGCCTGCAGTAGCGCCGGACAATACCGCTCTATCTCCTGTAGCCAGGTCAACCGTCAACAATTCGTCGGCGAACCAATCGATAACCAGAAGGCGATTGTTCGTGGCGTCAAACTCGAGGTCGGCGAAGCGCGAGTGTACGACGAAGTTTTGCAGAATCAGGTTAAACGTCGTTTGACTGGCGTCACTTCGTTCCAGCGTTACTGCCAGAGTGTTTTCGCCTGCACTCACCGGCACCTGCACCGACCAACGGCCCGGGTTGCCCGCATCGAAAGTTGCAACACGGCCATTCACAGAAACGAAATTGATGTCGGCAAGATTGACGGGGTTGCCGAGCGGGTCGACGACCTTGCCGGTGACCGTCGTGAGCGTCACGCTACCCCCGAGGTTCGCGTTTGGTGTCGGGTAGGTCACTTCGACCATTAACCCTGCTTCGATAACACTGACGATCAGATCGAGCGTGTCCGTGCCTGCATTGCCATCGTCGACAATGAGTTGCACCTCATAATCGTTATCGCCGTCGGCATCTGCCGGCGCGTTGAAGTCCGGCGCCACGACAAAACTGAGTACACCCGTGGTCGAATCAATGCCGAACTGTGCCTGGTCTGCACCGCCGCTGATACTGAAGCTCAAGGTGTCGCCCTCGGCATCAATTGCGGTCGCTGTATAGCCTGTATCTGTACTTCCTGAAGCCGACGAAATCGCACCAGCCGATGTGAATACGGGTGCCGTGTTGCTGACCGCTACAGGGTCGTTGAGCGTAACAACAACCAGGCCGTCGTCACCAATCGATCCATTGGTGATACTCGTGATACGTACGCTGAACGTCTCGCCCGCATCAAGCTCGGCATCGGCATTGACCGGAATCTCGATCAGGGCACTCAACTGACCGGGTTCAATGATCACGCAACCCGTCACAGCCACGAAATCGACATCCGCCGTAGCGGTATCGCCGAGATCCATGATCGCCTCATAGCAAACGGTAACCGGTACATCGTAAATTCGTTCGAGCTGCACGCTGACGAGTGCGAATCCCGTGCCGGTAATCGGTTCATTGACCGCGAAATCGGCATCGAGAGTAACCATCGGCCGTATGGGGTTCGCGCTGCAATCGTTGTACGGATCATTCGGACACGGATCGACGAAATCCGCTATCGAATCGCCATCAGTATCGAAGAGCCACGGCAGTGTCACCTCGCGTACCGGGTTCTCAATCTCACTGGCATTCAACGCGCCGTCAGAATCCGAGTCAGCTTCGCGCTCGCGCAGCGTTACATCAGCACTGATTTCAGACGCTGCGCCAGGCAACAGGTTTAACCTGACCAGGTAACACCGTTCTTCCAGATCCGCGAGGTACTGTGCATAACCGGCGTCGTCGACCCACGCTGAACATTGATCAAGGAATTCGTTCCAACCTGCAACGTCGGCCTGCCGTGCCGCGACTTCGGAAGTGGGCACCTTGCAGACATCGGGAAACGCAATCAGGAATTGCTGCGACATGTAGTGATCAGATGACGTGCCGGGCACGCCGGCGTGAAAGCGTTTGCGCAACCATTGTCCCGTTGCTTCGAGCGAACCGCCGGCGCCGAGACTGGCACCAACCCCGTCAAAGCTCTGATCAAGATTGAAACTGTCGGACGACAGACGTTCGAGATTGTCCTCCCATTCGTTGACGAACGGGGACTCGTCGGTCAGCAGGCTGCCGTAGATTGGCTGGCCCGGTTGATGAGCGTAGATCGGCTGCCCTGGCTGGAACAGTCGGGTCAAAACCTGCACACCACCGGAGCCGTCAATGCGCGCTTCTTCGCTGAGCGCCGCCTCCACGATCGCAACTTCCAGCGTACTGCTTTCATTGAGCGTGATTGCTGCAGGCGCCACCAACCTTGGCACCAGAAACGCGATGAACTGTTGGCGCCATTCGGCGGGTGTTGTCCAGGCGCCTTCACCGATCTCGGCAAACATCGCCTGCGGCGTGACATCATTACTGCGCGGCAACCAGTTCTTATAAATACGACTGTAATCGGCGGGCACCTGCCAGCCTTCCTGCGGTGGCGACTGGTTGCGCAGCGCGGCACCGAGTATCACGCTGTTGCCAGCCGGCAGGCGCATCGCCGGCAGACGGCCGGTAGCAAATGCGTTTTGCAATGTCGACATGCGGCGGCGCGGCGCAATGTCGGTCGGCGTCAATCCTGCCTCGGCAATTTCGTTGTCGCGCAACAGCGTCGTCGCGTCGTACGCGTTGACTCCGTCAAGGTCTGCCGCCGCCAGATTCCACCACTGCATGGATGCCCTGGTACCACCGATACCATTGGTAAAATTCGCGTCGTAGTAAACGTCAAAGACCAGATCAGTCAGGCCACTGGACGCAACGCCGTCGATTTCAATGACGCCGCCACCGGCCAGCGTATCGGCACCGGTGGTTACCAGTGCCACGGCCCCCTTGCGGAATTCGAAATAGATGGGCTGCCCAGGCTGCACTGCCACGGGCTCGAACCGCAGTACGAGCGGTTGATCAGGGTCACCGTTAGTTTTTACCTGGTCGAGTTTCTGCGACAGTAGCAACTCGCCATCGCGCAGCGAACCGGCCCAGATATTGAACACGACGTCCTCAACACCGCTGGCAGCGTTATCCGCCGCCACCCTGAAGTTGATACCCGCTATGTTGTTCTGCGCGGGTGTGTAGCTTTGCACGACAATGCCCTTGTAGGCGCCTTGATTCAGCCCGGCACTCTGCTGGCCAAGCAAGACAGTCGCTACCGGCGGGATGTCCAGCACGCTGCTGCCGGCATCAATACGGTACTCAACCTCGTACAGCCGGTTCGCGGCCGGAAAGTCCTTGTAACGCAGGCGCTGCCGCTCTACGTACTCGCTGCCGAGTTCCGCCGCGGGTGCGGCTGGTGGGGGCGTATCGTCGTCATCGTTCGCCGAGGGAGCAGCAGTCTGTTCAAGAATAACGGGTTCTGGATCGAGGTGATTGGTACCGCGCAGTATCTCGTCGAAGTCAGTCCAGTTGTCGGCGTCTGTATCGAGTGGCACGCCGTCGGCATCGAGACACGGTGCTCCACCGTCGTCCGGCTGAAAGGTATTCGGGTCGAGACAATAACGCCGCAGCCATTCGTCAAATTGAGACCAGCCATTGCCATCCGTATCAGCAAGCCAGTCGTCTTTGAGAGGATTGAGCCCCATATCAATTTCAACGGCGTCAGGTATGCCGTCGCCATCCGTGTCGCGGCGTTGCTCACCGGCCGGAATGACGAGGTCGTAGGACTGTGTTTCAGTTTTATCGACTGCCGCACCCTGCAGCCGTGCGGAGACAAAGTAGTTTCCATTATTGACGAGGTAGAACGTTCTCTTGAAATAACCGTTCTCACCAGCGCCACCCAGACCTTGTGCAAGCAGCACATCGTCGCTCGCCACCGTGGTCCCGGAACCTGTTTCGACGGCGCTCCACGTCAAGCGGTGCGCACCATCTTGCAACAGCGCAGTGCTGACACCGATTGTGACTGCGATCGTCGCCCTAAAGGTCCCCGACTGCGGCAAGACTGTCAGGCCGTGTCGGCCACCAACGCTGAGTTCCAGCGCTTCATCACCAATGCCTGCGAACGACAGGATCGGTTGGCCGGCACTCATATTCGGAGAACTGTTTTGCAGACCATTGATCAGCAATGCGTCGCCAACACCGAGCGCGATGTTGGAAATATCGAGAGGAGTAATACTGGGCACCCATGTGCCATTGTCGTAGCCAGTCACCTGGCCTGTCCCGGAATCGACTAGCCAGACGTCAGCGCTGCGCCCTGTAAATAACGGGCTGTCCTGAGCCAGCACCGAAGCGGGCAGCATCGACAGCAGCCAGCCAAGCGCCAGAATCCGGAAGGAGCGGCTCACAGGTTACCGTCCCGGAACCAGTTACTGGCTCGCCAGCGAACAGGATGGTGCCCGGCATCAAAGTACACGGCCTGGTAGCGCCACTCAAAGAGTTGATTGCGCTCAACGTCGGCGCTCCACTGGAACGGATACTGGTCGACGAACCATATATTGAGGGTGGACGGGTCAACCTCGTCCGCCAACGCTTTGACGTACGGATCATTGAGCGTCCAGACAGTGAATGGCCCGTTGTCGTTGCCGATATCGACCTGCTCACGGTCGAAATGTGCGTAGTCGATGAGCGGTGACACCTGCACCCAGTCGGATGCGACCCCTCCTACCAGTCGTTGCTGACGGTACAGGATGAAGCGCAGCTCCGGCTCAAGAAATCTTTGAAAATCCGCATACCCGCCTTCCAGGCACCGATACGGATAAAAGTCCTGGCGACGTTGTGGTTCAGGGTTCGGCGTCGTGATCCAGCAATTCGAGAAATCAGCAAACGGTTGAAGGAGATCTGCCGACTCGCCAAGCTTGAATGCCAGGAACGGGCTGATCAGATAATCCGTAACCAGTGCGGCTTCCAGAGGGGCGCCCTGTACAGCGCCCTGCACCGATGGCCACGGCAGATATTCTGGCAGGTCTTCGCCGGTGGAGGTACGCGTGAAGCATTTTTCTGTACTCCAGTTGGAACTGAGCGAGCTACCGGTGCCGTCATCAGGACCGACTGACATCAGCTGCAAACAGAACGTGTCCTGCCTTGACTGCAATGCGGCAACCGGGATCGATGCACTCATCGAGTCGCCACTTTCGTTGCCCATAACCGGAATTGCCTCGATCGTGCTGACCGCGTCACTGGCACCACCGTCCTGATTAAGTCGCGCCATGGCCATCGCGACTTGCTCCGCAGGCAGCCGGAACGTGAAACTCGCCTCGCTGTTATCGACGGCAAATGTCAGCAGCTGCGGCGCGCTCGGTGCCTTCGGCTGCGACGGTGTCAAAACACAGGGGAACTGCACAGTCGTTGAAATATTGTTGTTCTCATCGGTCGCGATCGCGTAGCCACAGAACAGTCCGGGTCGCGCCTGGAATTCCAGCCCGCCTGGATCACAGGTACTGCCAATCCTTGTCGCGGTGCCATCGATACTCTCGAACGCGGCAACACAGGTGTTACTGCCGGCTTTGGGTTTCACCAGTATCCCTGCACCGCCGGGTACCAGGTCGCCGGCGAATGCCGGCAGCGGTGAGCGAGGACCCGGTTTGAGAACCTGGACATCCGGCGGCAACGGTGGCTCACGATCCGGAAACAGGCCGCGTTGCGGCGCACTCATGAAACTCAGGCGTCCAACGGGAAACGGTGTCGTGGCTTCCGATACGATGCGATACCAGTACACCGTGTCTTTGTTGCCCGCAGGAACCACATCGCGCATGCGAGCAATATTTGGCAGGTTGGGATTGAAGAGGCTGGGACGACCGAGCTCTACGCTGCCACCCGCCATCGAATACACAAGATAGTTCTCGGCATTGGCCGGTTGTAGCAGAACATTGCACTGCAGCCCGGCACTGCGCTCAAAGGCATCAACCCGACCGTTGCCGTCAAAGTCCGGAGTTTCGAATGCGTCTTCGACACCATCACCATCGCTGTCTTTGAAGCGCCCGGCGATATCGAAATTTTCGAAACGATAGATTCGATAGTCCCTGACATCCATTCGCACGACGTTGTGCGGAGCCGTTGCACAGCTTTCGCCGAGGGGTACGTATTCAAGTACACCGGTTGTGTGGGCCTCGAGCGGGTTACAGAACAGCCGCGTGCCCTGGTACATTTTTATATAGTTATCGACATTGACCTCGTCCCAGGTAAACGTCAGTGCATCGCTACCCGCGTTCAGCGCCGAACTCGTTTCGTCGGCGAATGCGCGCAGGTTCCAGGGCGCCGGCGGTCGCGCCATCAACGGCACCTCGACTATGGCGCCAACGCTCGGGCCATACTGGCCAGTGAAGTCCCGCGACACCAGGTAGTACGCACGACGATCGCCCGGCTTCAGTCCGGCGCGCATCAGTCGATCGCGCGCTTCCAGCCACCGCGGTTCCATCGGAATGTTGTCGTCAAGGACTGGCGGCAGGTTGTCGGCATCCCCGTCTTCACTGATCAGCCTTTCAATATGGTACTGGCGGGCCTCGATCCACTCGGGATCGAATGACGGTGCGCCCGAATCGATAATCAACGGTACATTGACCTTTTCCAGGCCGGCCATTACCGGTCGGCCGCGACTGTCCGTGGTTGCCGCCGCAGCGAGTGCCGCAATATCACGAACCGGCACATCCGTCTCGGTCGGGGCAATGTTGTCGGTCGTGCGATACAGGTCGAAACCGCTGAGATAGGATTGCGCGGCCACACGATCGGTGACATTGCCGGCACCCGGCGGTGTCCAGTCGAGCATGACCGTGTAGTTGTCCTTGGAACCCTCAGGCAAATCGCAACGCCAGTCAGAAACGCGAATCTGCCTGAGCCCGGTCGCACCGAGAGCCTGCTGCTGCGTTGTCGGATCAATCTCTACATAGCCAAGTCGCGCCGTGGCATCGACCGCGTTGACGCCCAGCAATTCGTATTGCACAACATTCGTACCGCTCGCCGGTGCGGGTGTAGTGTCGATCCACGCCCGGTATCGCGCTCTTGCAATGTTGAAGTCCGTGCGCGAACCCAGGAACGCCCACAAGGGGTTGTAGCGATCCGGGCTCGCCGGATTGATCAGGTCATACAACGTTCGCGCAAACTGGCTCGCTGAGAACGGAATCTTTTGTTCACTCGCGATTTCATTGAGGCGGGTAATCGTCTCAAGCTTGCGGCGCTGGTGATCGGCGCCCTGGTAAATCGCGTCGATATCAGTCACGGGCATTACCGCATTCACCGCCCACTCACCAACCTGGTCGCCATTACGCAGTAGTCGCAGATTGACAATATCGGCCGGCAGACCTCCTTCGATAGAATCCCAGCGCAGGTAAACATGGTGTGCACCGGGTACCGGAGCACTGCTGACGACGACCTTGCCAACGAAATAAAACTGCTCCTCGGCCGCCAGCGTCGCGTGCGTCGTTATCAGCCAGGCAACAAGTGCCAGAATTTGAGTTAAGCGTCGCATCAGTGAATCGCACTCGGTTTGGGTGGATTGACTTTCCATTTGCCGTTTTCAAATGACGCACCAAACTGGGCATCGCCAGTACCACACCAACTGTCGTCGCGGCTGCGCGGCACATCGGTCCAGGTTCCGGGTTCACACATACCTACTCCCGCAACTCCCCAGCCTTCGCCCGCCAACTTGAGGTCGCCATCGGTCGACACGCTGCCGCCGACGGTCACCTTGCCCTTGAGTGAGGCGATACACGCGACCTGCCCGGTCGCACCGCCGCCGACGAGACCGCCGAGCGTTGTCGGTCGGCCGACGAATATCCAGGTGCCAAAATCAGCGACAACACCAACATTGAGTACGCAGCCACCGGGGATAATGGGAATCGTGGCGCCACCCCTGAGATACGCGCCGGTAAAGCCGCTGGCAGGAAGGTTGGGCAGGAATTTATCTACACTGGGATCAAGATCGGTGAGGACCGAGTTGCCAGGGCATACCCGGCCAACGAGGAATGCCACGTCGGCAGTCAGGCTTGAGAACATCGCCCCGGCCGATGCGCCGATGTAGGTCTGTTTGGCACCCAGCCCGGCAGCAAATGCCGGATCGAAAACGATTGCTTCCGAGAACCCAATTTCACCGATCGTATTTATGCCGCCGAAGATTCCTACCGGCTTCAACGCAGGCCCACTGCCCGTGTTGTTCTCGAGCGTGAAACCGAGGTAGAGCTTCTCGATATTGATGTCAGCCGCCAACACGTTGATCGGCAGGCCATAGGCTGAAATAGTGACGTCGAGGAGGCTTTGCCCAGGATCGAGCGCGCAAGCCGTCGGCGTGTTGGCATCCGGGTTTGTATGCTTGGCTGACCAGCTTTCAGCATCCAGCGCGGCTTTGAAACCCGTCGAGTCATCGTCGTCGCTACCGCGCATGGTCCAGCCTGCACTGATGTGCGCTCGCTCGAGTTCGTTGCCCGCGATTGTCGCGAAGCCGTTCATGCCAGCCGACTGCAGCGGAATGCCACGTACAGCCGAGGTCGCTCCGCTCAGTGCATCGTTGATTGGCCCGGTAACACTCGCGAGTGCCTCCTCAACGGCTGCGTTGACCTGGTCGACGAACTGCAGCGAGATATTGTTGATCGCGTACGCAATTTCGCCGAAGTGCTTATCCATTGCGACGCGCAAGCGTTTGACGGGCTCGCTGCGCATGATCTCGGTGACCATTAATCGTCGCAGCTGCTCGGGACTCATGTACGCACCCGGGACGAGGCCCTCGGTGACTTGCCGCAGCCGGACTTTGGCAACTTCGATCTGTCCGTTGATTTCGGTTCCGAGGGCGTAGAAGAGCGCATCCGCTATGTCGCGTTCACCGACCTCGTTTCTGGCTAGAGCGTTGATGCCGTACGGCTCATCGGCATCAGGAACCGGGATACTGAGCGCGAGCGCACAATCGCCATCATGCGAAGCTTTGTACAGGACACAACTGATGCTGCGATTCAATATTTCGCCCGGCATCGTCGACGGGCTGTTGTCACTCGGTTCGAGGGCCGCGCGCAATGTCCGGATGGGTTCGTATACGCGCGCGGCAAACGTTGCTTCGATCGTACTCGCCGTCGCGAGCGCCGCGCGGGCAGCGGCGAACGGATCCTGCGCGGCTGCGAGTTCGGCAATGATTCTTTGCGTGAATGCTTCTGCCTGCTGGACAACAGCGTCCAGTTCATCAGGGTGGCAAAGCAGTTCGCTGACCGCCTGATCGGCGTTATCCACGAACGCCACCAGCTCCTCGGTGGCATCCCGAATGCGTTGTTTGGCCTGATTCAAACGACGCGTCCCATCAGCGCTATTCACAATCGCCGCCGCTGCATCGAGCCATGCATTGGTGTTCTGAATAATGTCGACCACACGCCGAACGGCTGCGATGCGTTGTGCAGCTACGACGAGAAATCCCGCACCGGTCTCCGTGACTACCAGGCCGTTGCTGCATGCGGCATCGGCTATTGCAGTCGCCTGCCGCATGACGCTATTCACGTTTTGCAGTGCCGTGCTGAGGTCCAGTGTTGCGGTCTGGGCTGCGCCAACCAGGTCGTCTGCCAGCCTGAGGTTCGCGGCTAACTGGGCGTCGACAACATGGACCGCAGCTTCCAACTGTTCAAGCACATCCCTGACTTTCTCTTTGGCTACTCTGAGCGCTTCAATCTTGGGAAGTCGGTCTACGAGCGGCTCCGTACCCTGGATTGCAAGCACAGCGGCTTCTGCCTCGAGCAGTGCCGTACGCATGTCATCCTCGAGCAGCGCGAGACGATTATTTAGTGGTCGCTGGACGTCTTCTTCAATTAACGCAATCATCTGCTGCGGCATGCTTTGCAGCTGGGTCAGCACTTCACTTGCAGTAACAAATGGATCCTGATTGTTTGGCGTCAACGGCGCGGCTGCTTCGCCCAGCTCTTTCACTGCAGCTTCGAGTGACTCCTGCATTAGTTCGTCCAGTCCGCGATTCGCAAACCGGTTGACAACATTTATGGTGGTCAGCAAGTCGGTGAGCGCGGGCTCGAACAGCGGCCGGTTGGTTATTCGCAGCTTCTGCAGGACGGAATCAACCGCAGCCGCACTGCCCGCATCAGTGATATCAATCTGGAATTCCAGGCCCTCGAGCCGGGTGAAGTCTGCACTGGCACCAAAGCTCAGCTTGGTGCGTTCCGGCTCGATGAAGTTGATGCCCGCGTTCGCATCGAGCACGAACAGATCTTTGGTCAGTTGCCGGCCAAGAAAGCGTGACTGCCGGCCCGCAGCGTCTTCGTCGCTGCGGCCGTTGTCGAGCTGCCAGGGCTGATAGTAGACCGGCAACTTGAAGCCGAATCCGGTGCGGCCCCATTCGTACTGAGCCTTCAATGCTGCATTTGTGTTCGCATTGCCCTCAAGTAGCACCGCCCTGTTGCGCTGTGCTGCATTCAGACCGGCGAGCTCTCCCTGCTTGAGGACGACCGTAGGCTCGGCGGCGATATCGATCCCGCGGCGAATATTGGCAATGCGCATGTCGGTATCGAGTGAATTCCAGAATGGCACGCCAACGGTTGACTGTTTCATTTCCAGCCAGCCATAGCGGTCATTGTCGATATCTGCCACGCCGAGCTGCACGTCGTCCAGCGCCGCGCTGCTCGCCTTCATCGGGAAGCCCTTGCCCTCGTCGCTGCGATCAAAGCGGTAGTTCGGTAGCTGACCGCTGGTCTGGCCGGTCATATCTCCGTCTTTGTTCCAGACCGTTTCGAATACCACTGGCTTGTTGAGCGCGGCAAAATGTATTTGCTGCTGCATGCCGAACTGCTGCGGCCCGACAATGCATGCATCGCCGGTTTCGTTGCCTGTGAAGCCTGCCGCGAATATGTCAGTCTTCGCGTTCCAGGCGTAAAGTTCGGAACTGCAGTTCTCGTCCGCTACCCCGTTGCCGTTATTGTCTTGCGTATCACAAGCCTCATACAGCAGGTCGATATTGCCGAGCTTCGCACTGCAGTCAATCTCAAGATTGGTAAACCAGACATCTAAGCCGGCGCTGCCGCCGGCATCACCATTCAACACAACGTGGCCATCAATCCAGTTGAAGGTGTCGAGTACGTTGTCCACCGTGCGCACGGCAAAGCGCGTCAGATCAAAATTGTAGCCATAGAACTGCGGCGCTGCGCCGACAAGGCTGCCACTTTCAACGTTGAAGACACCGGTTATGCCGCCGTTGCGAATGACGTATTTGACCGCTGCCGAGGAGCGCAAATCGAACGCAGGTTCCTGGCCGTTGTCCAGCCGCAGGGGCAAGCCAGGCAAATCCTGACCGTCACCGGTTTCGGGAATGCCCGAACCATTGCGATAGGTTTCGGGCCCAATTGAGAGACCGGTTGGATGGTAGTTCCCGTCGACAAAAGCATTCGAACCCCGCGGATAGATCTCCGCATCGCCAGCCACCGGCGACTCGTTAAGATGCCCGATCAACACGTCGCTCACTGCCTGGCCCGGAACGATGTAACCGGGCAAAGCCAGCTTCAGTTCGGTTTGCACTGTCAGATCATCCGGGCGCGACCAGGCGTAGCCGCCATTGGCGCGTGCGCCCCATCGCGGTTCGGAATGCGCGCCAGTGTTGACGACGTCACCAACGAGGTAACCCTTGCCATCCAGGGCTGCGCTGCCAGCTACTACGAAATCATCTTTACGGCCTTGCACACAATCCGGGCCAGAGCACGCGGCAGACTGGCTCATACGGAATTCGTCGATCGTTATTGCCGCCGGCTGCAACACGTTGTCGACAATCGCCTGATTGAAATCCTGCCATTCGATTCGGGCGCGCGGGAAAGCGGTGTGATCAGCATGACCCGGGCCGCCTTCAACAGCAATCGCCCCGCTCACTCCGTTCGCCCCGAGGATCAGTGATCCGCTTTGGCCGTCAACACCCCGATAGATGATGTCGTTGCTGTACAGGATGCCCAGCGATCGCGGGTCCTGGCTCGAATAGCCTGCGTCCATGACATAGTGCATGCCGTCGTAGCCGATCTCAATGCCGTCAGGAGTTAACGACAGCGCGTTGACGTGAAACAGAAACGGCCAGCCATTTGAATGCAGCAAACTCGAAATTGCCGCCGAGGACCCGGCAGGATACAGGGGCAATGCCGGAGCAGTGTCCACGACCTCACCGGCGCCCGGCACTGTAATCGTGGTCTGACCGTACAGGCCAGGGGGTAGAAACAGTGTGGTGCTCATACCCGCGTCGGCGGTTCCGCCAAAGACATCGAGACGCCCCTCAACCATGACAGCAGGCCCGGCACCCGCTCCGCCAGCAGCGAAATTTACGCACAAGGTGCCCGAACCCAGGATGCTCGGCGCACCTGGCTGGGCATACTGCGCATTGATCGCGTACTGCCCGCTGGCGCAGCCATAGTCGGCGCCCGGCATCACATCGTTTACAACGCCTATCTCTAGCAGCACGTCACCGACCAGCACTGTATCCGGCACCGTCATTACAGTCGGCAGCGGATTCGCCGCCGATACAGTATTCGTCGTACCGATTCTCGCTTCGAGTTCCAGGTCCCAGCCATTGGTACCGGCCTCGTTCATCAAGGCTAGCGACCCATCATCTGTCAGGCGGACAAGCGGCATCGGCAAGCTGATCGTTGAGCCTGCCAGATGCACTTTGTTGGGCGGATAAACAAATGCCCCAAGCGGAACCTCACCAGCCGCGGCTACACCATCTTTCGCAACCAGGAAAAAATCAACGATCCAGCTAACACGACATTTGCCAAGGGCGGTGCAGTCGCCGACCACATCGACCTGGGTCTTTGCCACACTGGTGCGACCATCGACAACGCCGAGCAACGGCTGGGTACCGTCCAGTGAGAGACAGTTTGCCGGACCCATATTGACGACCGGATTGCAGACGGAATCAACACTGATGGATAGCGCCAGACCGGCCGCGTCGCGACTGTCAGGAGTATCCAGTGTCGGCTTGACGCCATCGTAGATCGCAACATTCGCGGTGCCCTGAAAGACCGGGTAAGAATCGATGCCTGGCGCGATAGTTACCTGGAGTCTTTCAGTCGACTCGGCAATCGCATCAATAATCAGGTCCACATCGACAAACACTGATGATTGCCCGGCGGGCACCGTAACGGCGCGGTGCTGGCCAACAAAGTCATCGCCCGACGTCGCGGAATCGGAGGCCAGTTCCAATTCGATAGTCATGGCGGCGCTTGATACCCGGTTAACACGTATGAATACGCGAGCCTTGCCGTCCGACTCCCAGGCCGATGCGTTTGCAACACTGACCATTGGCTCGGTAACTTCCAGCCACTGACAACTACTGGCTGCGTCGCAAATCCAGACATAAAACGTGTTGCCGAGTACCAGCGTGGGCAGATTGAAACCTGAATACTGCTGCGCCAACGCGTAGATAGTCTCTGCGGACAGTCCGTTCATCGCGGACAGAACAGCAATAGCCTCCTCGACATTCGTGGCCGCAAGAATTCCATCGACAATACTCTGGAAGCCACCGGCGTAGAGCTGGTCACCATCCAGCATTTGCACAATGCCGCCGCTAATAATCAGCAGCTGCAGGTTCGCGTCCAATATGTCGGACGTCGCCGCAATTTTGTTGAAATCCAGTTGGGTTGGATCGGTGCCCGCTGGAAATCCGAATACGCTATTGATGAAACTCGAATGTTGCGCGATCAGTGTCGCCGCATTGCCGCCACCGTTGCGCAAATCGCGTAGCACGAGTTCCGCGACCAGCGTTGTCGCAATATTGATGTTCGCTGTTCGGTTGGCCGTTCCCGGCGCGATGATCGCCATGAGCGGTTTGTCCGCGGTGATTGGATCGCCGGATATCTCGCTGCTGAAGGTGCCGCTCGCTTCGAAAAGAGTGAGCTGGGTGGTCGCGACATCGACTGAGAAACTCTGCCCTGACACCGGGACCGTCACCGCTGTACCCAATGTACCGTTAGAGGCGGTAACGGGATACGCCTGCACATCGAGTATCTGAAAAAGGCCTTTTTGCGCCGTCCCGACTATTGTGACGTTATTACTATTGCCTGAACCGCCTCCGCCTCCGCCTCCGCCTCCGCGGCCACCGCCAGAACCACCACCGCAACCATTCAGAACCAGCGCGGCAAACAGCAACACTGCAAGCAATTGCCCGCCGTGTTGCTGTTTGCAGTGTCGTGATCTGACCCTTGCGCCGCCCAAGGCGATTCCCCGTTGTTTTTATTGCTATGTTCTTATCGCTATTTGCGCCGGTGATGCGCTCAGTCAACAATAGGCAGCGGCGCCTGCCACAACAACCCGCCCAAGCACCCATTTTTCGCCTGTACCTACCCAATTTTCATACCCTGGCGGCCTGCTTGCGACATAACACAGGCAAGCTGCGTTACATTCAGCACATTGACGAGACTTGGATAGATACCGCGTGCTACTGGAAAGAGACGAGCCACTTCAGCAACTTCACGACCTGACGGAAAGGGCCGCTGCCGGCCGCGGCTCAATCGCGCTGGTCGCCGGCGAGGCCGGTATTGGCAAGACCACCCTGCTGGAAGAGATGCGCTTGCGTGCCAGCCAGAACTGCCAGGTTTTCTGGGGTAGTTGCGATGCACTGGCGACACCGCGGGCGCTTGGCCCGATTCACGACATGGCTGCAGTGTTTGGCGACAAAGTGCAGGCACTGCTTGCCGATGCCGCGCAATCACATGAATTGTTTGCCGCGATACTCAGCAAGATCGAACGCGCAGAGAAAACGGCGGTCCTCGTATTCGAGGATGTGCACTGGGCGGATCATGCGTCGCTCGACTTTCTGAAATTCATTGGCAGGCGCGCGTCGATGCTGCATATGCTGCTTGTCCTGAGTTTCAGGAGCGACGAAGTCGGTGACGACCACCCTCTTGCCCGCGTCATAGGCGACCTCCCCGCCGCCTATACAAAACGGATCAATATCTTGCCATTGTCGCCGCAGGGCGTGAGCGCCCTGAGCGCATCATCCGGTTACAAAGACGATGAGTTGTTCGCAATTACCAGCGGCAATCCATTCTTTGTCACTGAACTCATCGCATGGCGCGACACTTCTCGTAACTCGATACCCGCTTCTGTGAAAGATGCCGTTGGCTCGCGACTCAACCGGCTCGCGCCAGCGGAACGGAGTTTTCTCGAAACTATAAGTGTCATTCCAGGCTCAGTGCCGCCCAGTATTCTCAAGCCACTGTTTGGAGAGAACGGTGAAACCCTGGCAATGGCATGCGTTGGCCGAAACCTGCTCATGCAGAACGTCAATCGATCATTGCGCTTTCGCCATGAGCTCGCGCGCCTCGCTACGCTGACCCGAATTTCCACCAGTGAGCAGGTTGACATGCACGCACGCGTGCTTGCTGCGTTGCTGGCCGTCCAGAAGCAAGACGAGCCGCGGGAGCCGACATTCGATCAGCTTGTCCATCATTCTGCTGGCGCAATGGATGCGAAGAGCGTACTCGAGTTTGCACCGCTGGCGGCCAGGCGAGCGGCGGCACTTGGCGCACACAGGGAAGCCGCTGCACATCTGGGCACGGCATTGCGTTTCATCAATGAGGCCGAACCGGCAATGGCTGCGCAGCTTTATGAAGACTGGGCCTATGAAGCCGGCCTGGCACTGCGCATCAGCGACGACGTAATTGAGGCCCGTCGCCATGCGATAACGCTTTGGAGAGCACTGGGCCGTATCGACCGGGTTGGCGATAACCTGCGCTGGTTGTCGCGACTGCACTGGTACCGGGGCGAAGCAGCAGAGGCGAGTCACTTTGCCGACGAGGCGGTGCGGGTACTCGAAAGTACACCGCCATCCGCAGAGCGGGCGATGGCTTACAGCCTGCGATCGCAGCTGCACATGCTGAATAACCGCATGGAAGAGGCCATCGTCTGGGGGCAACGCTCACTCGACCTTGCGGACACCTTCAATAATGTCGAAGTTAAAATACATGCGCTAAACAACATTGGTACTGCCAAGGTCTTTCACGACAACCCGGAGGGCGTTGAGTTATTGGAGAAGAGTCTGGAACTGGCTCTCGCCGCCGGGCACCACGAACATGCCGCTCGCGTTTATACCAACCTTGCCGAGTACGGCGTCGATTTCAAGAAGTTCGACCTTGCAGAGAGAATAGTCGGCGAGGGTATCGCATTTGATACACACCATGATCTCGACTCATGGACGCACTATCTTGTCGGACGTCTCGCCCAATTGCGCATGGAGCAAGGTCGTCTGCGCGACGCCGAAACGATCGCACAGGGCGTGTTGAACCTCGAACAACTGACGCTGTTAATGCGACTCCCGGCGCTGACAGTTTTGGCGCGCGTTCACACCAGGCTGGGTATGCCTGATGCCTATGAACTGGCGTCACAGGCACTACAGAATGCGATGGCAACGGATGAAGTGCAGTACATGATTCCGGCGCGCTTCACGCTGATCGAATCCGCCTGGCTGAATGACACGCCCGACAAGGCAATAGAACATCTGGAAAGCCTGGTCAGGAGAGACAGAAGTGAATTGCATCGCTGGAATACTGCTGAGTTGGTTGTTTGGTCACACCGCTTTGATTTCCCGCTGGATGCTTCTTATGCGACACACCTGCCTGGTCCGCATCGCGCAGAACTGACGGGGGACTGCGTAGCTGCTGCCGAAGCCTGGGATGCCGTGCAGTCGCCCTATGCTTCTGCGGTAGCACTATTGCAATCGAAAGGCGACGAAAGCGTTGAAGCGATCGGCAAAGCCATCAAAATGCTAGAAAAAATGGATGCCGCCGCGGCTGTTGCAAAAGCGCGCAGGATTGCAGACTTGTTGGGCATCACCGGCCAGATGCCGCAAGCGCGACGAGGACCGTATAAGAGTGCCCGCAACCACCCGCTCGGGCTGACAAAACGCGAACAGGATATTCTAAAACTCATTGCAGGCGGAGCGAGCAACCGCGATATATCCGCCAGTCTCAAACGCTCGCCGCGAACTATCGAACACCACGTGTCATCAGTGCTCGGGAAGCTCAACGTGGCTAATCGAATGGAGGCAATGCTGCGTGTGCAACGCGAACCTTGGTTGTTGCCGGGCGAATAGGCAATCGGATGTTTTATAAGTAGTCATTAGGTGAAGGTCTTGTCGCCGTCGACCAGACCGGTCAAACTGACCTCTCAATTCAGGAGGCCAGGCATGCAGGGTTCTATAGAGAAGCGCAGATCAATCGGCATCATCTGGATCGACAATCCACCAGTCAATGCCATCTCGCATGCGGTTCGCGAGGGGATCATTGCTGCGGTTGCTGCTGCAGCAGACGATCATAAGATCAAAGCGCTGGTGTTGGCTTGCCGTGGCCGCACGTTCATGGCCGGCGCTGACATCGCCGAGTTTTCCAGTGGGCCGAAACCACCCTCGCTGGGTGAAGTGGTCGACACACTGGCCGCGAGCCCGAAACTGATCGTCGCGGCGTTGTTCGGAACCGCCTTTGGCGGTGGCCTGGAAGTCGCGCTGGCCTGTAATTACCGAATCGCATTACTTTCAACCAGGATCGGACTGCCCGAGGTCAAGTTGGGCATCATACCTGGCGCTCAGGGCACACAACGCCTGCCACGACTGACCGATGTCGATTTCGCCCTGAAGCTGATTACCTCTGGCAATCCGGTTTTCGCCGCTGACGCACTGAAGGCCGGGGCGATCGACCGAATCGCGGATGATGACATCGTCGCGGCGGCAGTTGCCTATGCAGAAGAACTGGTCGCTGCAAAAGCAGAACTGAGAAAAACTCACAAACTGACTCTCGATGCTGAAAAGTATGACGACGAATACTTCGCCGCTTTTCGCAAATCAATCGCCCGCAAGGCCCGAGGCATGAACGCGCCGGAGCGTTGTATCCAGGCAGTCGAGGCAGCGGTCAATCTTCCGTTCGCTGAGGGTGTAAAGCGCGAGCG
>JBBKWB010000170.1:0-16727 GCA_037968755.1 Woeseia sp. | reverse complement strand
GGGTTCGATTCCCGCCGCCTCCACCAACAAATGCGGGCCCCATTCGGGGCCCAATTTGTTTCTGGACCCTGCGCGAATCAACCGCGTAATACGCCGCTAGGATTGTTATCTGTTTAGTGGTTAATCACACTGCCAGGCCACCGTGATCCTCTTATCGATGGCGAGCGTGCCAGGTTCGAATCGCAACGTATCCACCATCAGTTATGCGCGACTAAGGACGTCAATTTCGTTTGGCCTTTTCAGAGACTGAGGTCTGTCGCCAGTTATTCTCGACAAAAAAAACCCCGCACTGGGCGAGGCTTCCAACTCTGATTCTAGCTTGCTAGGATTTTTGTCCTCGCCTTCTCGAAAAGCCAATTGCAGCCAGCCCTAGCCCGAACAGACCCAAGGTTGCCGGTTCTGGCACCGCTTGCGGC
The DNA here is from genome assembly GCA_037968755.1 of Woeseia sp. Taxonomy (GTDB): domain Bacteria; phylum Pseudomonadota; class Gammaproteobacteria; order Steroidobacterales; family Woeseiaceae; genus Woeseia. The sequence goes on along the minus strand of JBBKWB010000170.1, from coordinate 16,311 downwards.
TCCAGAGAGAATCCGAGGAAGCTGTTTGCGGAAATGACGTTCACACCCGACGAATTAGTCAGAGTAACGTTAATCATGCCGTCAGACGTCAACGCAGCCATAGTGGCGCCAAGCACGCTAAATGTTGCACTGAACGACACGTCCTGCAGGCTATGCTCCGTCACCACAACATTCGCGGGAAGAGTGTTGATGGTGTGCACGAGTCCAGAGATCAACCCGTCAAGATCCCAGCTTGCAGTTTCTCCAGCGCCCGAACCCGCGTTAATTGTGTAATCGCCGCGACCGAACAACGTCATAACATGCGCGTCGGATGTTGCAGAAAGGCCGCCGAAGCTGTAATTGAAAACCTGCCCGCCCGTAGTGACCGCGCTTTGGTCCGTTATCATTACGGCTGATGCGCTGCCAGCTGCGGTTAGCAGCAAAACCCCGGCTGCCACTCTTAGTGATGCTAACAATTTCATGAGATCCCCTTTAATTGCGTATCGCAAGGCTTTAATGCCTACCTGACATAAAGCAAAATTCGTGCCACAAACTTTTCTCAAACGATATTAACCAGTTAGGTTAGCCCAAATTTGCTGCGCCTATGATTTTGTAAAATATATCGACAGATCTGGGCGTCGTTAGATTTCTCCAGCTGCTTAAAAACCAGTTGAATGCCCTCTGACCGGATGTGCCTGTGCGTTCGGGGTCCAGGGGTCACCCACACGGGACCGCGGGGAGAGTGTGCTCAGCACGCAAACCGTTAAATCCAATCTGAGCAGGCCGTAAGTTTTCCCTGCCCTTCGGGTAGCTAACGGTGAGATTAAAGACGGGCTAAGCATGTAGATCTCATAGCGGAGGGCTTGCGGACGCGGGTTCGATTCCCGCCGCCTCCACCAAACAACAACGGGCCCTCAATGGGCCCGTTCTTGTTTATGGGGACAGACCACGCTTTTTTTCGACCTTACGTTGTCGCTTGGAAACTTGTTCTGGCCGGCCTATCCGACCGGGTGTAGCCCGCCGTCCCAATGCCAACTCTATATCGTGCTTGAAACGATCCTCACCAACGGCGTAGTTCCCGTTAGTGGCAGATCGAAATTCGCATATCAAATCAGGTGCCAGGCATTCTTTGAACAATCGGCGATAGGCAAGCGCACGTGTCGACGGTGCATCAGCAAGGCCCAGGTAGGTGTCATGAGGTGATATCAGTAGACTCCCGCCACTTCGGGCATTTTCCCGGTAACTACTCCAGCGATACTCTTCCGGACGTTGAACCATAGACGCTCGAACCGGATTCAATTCGATATAGCGATAACAAGCCAAAGCGTAGTGATCACCCTGTACCAGGCACGATCGGTACCGACCTTCCCATAGCGATCCACTGCGCTGGTAGTTGCGATTGAAATATTGCACATAGCGTTGTCCAAGACGTTTCATCAGGTAGCCGACACCGTGTGTGGTCGTTGGCGTGACCAGCATGTGAACATGGTTGGTCATCAAAACGAACGCGTGAACGTAGCACGCGGCTTCTTTTGCGTACTCTTGCAACCATTTCAGAAACAACTCGTAGTCCTGATCCGCGTGAAAGCACGCCTGCTTGTTGTTGCCGCGTTGAATCAAATGATGCGCCACTTCGGGCAGCGTTATTCGCGGTCGCCTCGGCATTTGGGCGCGTCCCTACACGATGAAACATTGAGCATAGGGCGGTACGGGGGCTGGATCGACACGAAAAACCGTGGTCTGTCCCTAGTTTTGTGTCCCCAGTTTTGCCAGTTTTGTTTTATCACTTTCTGGAGAGGTGGGTCGAATCGCGGCGAGGCGCACCCGCGAAATCGAATGCCGTACGGTCAAGCGCCTAACTGTGGTCACACCGCGTTCAGTACGTATAAGCCCTCTTACGAATTCGATCTGCGCTCACTACTATTAGCGGATTGAATGATCTCCCGGTAACAAGGACAGTACTCATGACGAATGAAATGACGCGTTTTCTGGCCGTCATCGACCCGACGCGCGTAGAACAATGGGCATTGCAAAGAGCAGTGACGATCGCACAAGGTCGGGAAGATGCCACTGTGCATGCTTTGGTCTGCGTGTATTCGCCAGCTAAATGCGACGAACCCACGGAATTGCAGGCAGCCGAGATTCGCCGCCATTCGCTCTGGCTGGCTGAAATAATTGATGAATACAGTGAATCCGGCGTTACGATAACGCCGATCGTCGAATGGCATAAGGACTGGCGCGAAGCGATCGCTACTATCGCGCAAATAACAGGCTCTGAGCTGGTCGTGAAGCGTGCAAGCGGCCGGCCCAGTTCGCTAGCCAATTCGGACCGGCAGCTTATCCGCTCGCTGAAAAACGCGCTGCTATTGGTCAAGCACAACCCGTCGAGAAGGCTGGACAAAGTGCTGGTCGCGGTTGACTTCAATGCAACAAGCAAAAGCCACACTGACCTGAACAGCGCCATCATGGATCTTGGCAACAGCATTTGCGGAACCGACGAGAACATGGAGCTGCACTGCGTTTCCGCTTACCCCGAATCCGATAAATTCGTGCATCCGCCCGACGTTGCGAAGAAGCTCGGCATCGACCGCTCGAGAGCGCACGTTGTACGCGGTAAGGCCGCCGAAGTTATTCCCGAGTCGGCAAATCGTATTGGCGCGGGCCTGGTTGTAGTCGGCACCGTTGGCAGGCGTGGCCTGTCCGGCATCACGGTCGGTAATACGGCTGAAAAGATCCTGGCGGATATTCAGTCCGATGTACTGGTACTCGTTCAGGAAGAAACTGCCTTGGCGCCTGCTGCGTAGCGATCGAAGGCCTGTAAGACGGGTGCGCGATGTTACGGTCTGCGTAGCGTCGGGCTCCCGTGCTTTCCTGCGCTGTGTCTGCATCTGAGGTGCGCTGGCGCCGCGCAAGCGGAGCGAAGGTCAAACTACCGCGATTGGCTATGACCTTTCGCGGAGCCTCGCTTCAGCAGCGACGGTAACCATCGACTCGAAGACTACCGGGTCAGCGGGACTATGTACTGCCGCTGCCGTTTCCGGCGAATACAGCGGAATTGGCGCGCCGCTGTCTGACCCTGATCTGGCCAAAAAGGTGTGGTTGATAGAAAGTTCACCGAATGCCATGTTTGCGGAGCTGCACGCGCAGCAGCGCGGTGTGTGGCGTTGTCTGGGAAGCGGGGACAGATAACTGTGGTCTGTCCCCGGTTTTTCTAGTTCTCGGCCAGGCGTTTTTCTACGGCTTCTGTATAGCGAGTCAGGCCTGCCGCCTTGCCGCGCGCAAGTGCCTCAGCGTCGGTTGCGCCATTGGCTTTCGCGCTGAGGGCGAATAACGCCCCTACCCTGTTTCCTGAGGCGCAGTGTAGAAGCACCGGGCCGTCGTATGCAGCGAGAATACCGTCTAGCTCCGCTGCGTTCTCGTAGGTCAAGTCATCTGGGCTACCGATAGGCAGGGAGCGGTAATCCAGGCCCAGATCCGCTGCTGTTGCGGCTTCATCGTAGCCGCGAGGTTCGCCTGCCGTGCGCAGATCAATTACGGCCACATAGCCCGCTTCCTTTATGACCCGCAGCGTTGCCGGGTCAGGCTGACCGGTCGATACGTAGCCGATCGTTGGCAAGGCGGCAGGCTCTGCCTTGATCGCCGCAACCGATAGCGTTCGCACCGGCAGTTTCTGTTGAGTGCCCGCACAGCCCGCTAGCAGCAGCAACAATCCCGCGAGCAGTCCAACACGAGCTTTGATAGCCAGGCTCACGTTGCTTCGGCCCAGCGAGGCGTACATTCTAAATCGACACATGAAACCGTGGTCTGACCCCGGTTAAACGATTGTCGATAGTGAAAACCGTGGTCTGTCCCCAATTTATTCATTTTGCGAGGGTCACTTCGCTTGGCATCTCGATGCCGCGATCTGTGAAGTTAATCGTAAGCGACATGCGTTCGAACAGGTCGCCCATGCTGCCCATAAGCTCGCTTACCGCCTGCGTTACTTCGGGTGGTGTTTCATCGTCGTCTCGTTGCATCGCGCTGGCGTCGGCAATAAATGAGTAGTAGCGCTCGGCATCCATGTCCATGCTGAAGAACGGCGGCGGATCGCCCGCTTTCGCGTTCAGCATTGCACCCAGTTTGTCTTTGCCGTCTTCACCAACAGACAAGGCCAGGCCATCGTTAGTCATGGCGACCCACGCTTCATCGACCGGGCCCTGCATCATTGCTGACTCAAACTTCACTGGTTTGCCATCCGGTTGCAGATTCAAGGCTGCCAGCTCCGGGCTGAACATGCTGCCCATAGCCAACAAGCCTGGTGCATTGTCTGTCGCCAGGAGGAAGCGCATGTCGATCGAAGTCGGCGGTTGCTGGTTCATGATGTCCATACCTTCGACGTCATCAATCACCGCGAGGAAACCTTTCAGACCGTACGCAATGGGCGGTATTGGCTGCTGCAGCGCTGCGCGACCTTTCGTCACACTGCCTTGCAACTCAGCGAGCAACTCGCATTCGTAGGGGTCTGCTTCCATTGCGTCCAGACGCGCTTCGTAGAATGCGCGAGCGGCCAGCATGTCGATGCTCATTCCCATCGACAGCAATCCACCGTGTCCGCTGCCCAAGCCCGGAACGGGTGCCGAAATCGTAGCCAGTCCATCCGCAATATCAGAACGCAGCTCGACGACAGTATTCGAGACGATGCGATCTTCATTCAACTCTGTGTAACCGGAAACGAGGCGTGGTGCGATGCTGGTGAGCGTCGTCAACTCTGCCTTGCAGGTCGCGCTCAGCTCCGTTGCGTCGAAATCGCTGAGCGCCAGTATCTCTGCGTCAATACCTTTGGGCTCCTGCAGGAAGGTCATGGCGATCCGTTGAAAATCAACGATGGCCAGAACCTGCGAGGTAAAATTGTATTCCTTGACTACAGCTTGCAACTTGCCGGAATTCGCCATTGATTGCGCCGGCTTTGCGATACCGAGAACGCTGCGTAGCGAATCTTCACTTAATGCAGTCGGTGCCAGCGTGACGATCAGCTGGCCATCTGTTTGCGCAACGATGACGCGAGCTTCGTCGTCGCCGAAATACCGATAGCTCAGGCTATCGAGTGTTGCCGTCATCATCTCGTTGCCGCTTTCTTTTTCCAGATCGACAAGCGTGGCTTCGAATGCATCCGCGTCGCTCAAATCGACACGCAACACCGGCAGTAAACCTGCGCCATAGAAGACAAACGTCGAATCGCGACCAATGCCTGCTGCGTTCATTCCGTCAACTGAGAACAAGTCGATCAGCCTATCGGCAACAGCCAGCCCACGTTCACGTTCGGCGGCAGCGTCGTCGTCCGTTACCTCGACATTCTCAAGGCCGTCACGGATCGCGACACGAATCAGATTTTGATACGCCTTCAGCAAGGTATCCATCCGAGGCTCGAGCTTGTCCGACAAGTCATCAGGCAACGGTTGCAGCTTGCCCATGAAATACGGCGTGTCAGCAGGCACGAATTCGAGCAGCGCAGAATCCGCCGCTATGTCGGAGGATTTCTTGGAGCAGCCCGCGGCCAGTGCCAGCAGCACAACAACGAACGAGGTCTTGAAGAAGAACTTTGCATTCATGGCTTGTCATTCCATGTGAAGTGAAAAGAGAGAACGCAGCAGTCGATCGTTCTCGAAGAGCCGTGAAGGATACCGGCTGAATACGGTCGCTGCGAGTACCAGGTCTCAGTCAGGACGATTCGCTGACACTTTTCAGCGCTGGTGCGGCCTCGCGCGCTTGCCCGAGCGTGACCAGATACTGCTGACGAACCTCAGCAACGTGCTGATCGACCGTTTCCGGCTTCCAGTTATCGGTGTTCACCGGCGGCAATACATCGACCTGGACGCGAGCAGGTCGAATGAAAAATGCGCCTTTCGGCAAGACGTCGCTGGCGTTGTGAATGACGATAGGCACGATCGGTACACCCGCCTGCATGGCAATATGAAATGGCCCTTTCTTGAACTCACCCAGCCGATCACTGTTGCTGCGCGTACCTTCGGGAGCAATGGCAAGCGAAAGTCCAGAGCGCAATGAATCAACGACAGGCCTAAGCGACTCTATCGCTTTTGCATGATTGCGCCGGTCCACGAACACGGTATCCGCGACGCGGAACACGGGGCCCACTAACGGGTTCAAGGCGATCTCCTGTTTCGCAATTGCAGTGAAATCGCGGCGCAGGAGTTTAGCGATGATCAGCACATCGATGGCGCTTTGGTGATTGAACAAGAAAACGGCTGGTCGTTGCGACCACACATGCTGTTCGCCACGTACTCGAATATCCACACCGGCGAGTGCGCTGCCAAACTCACCCCAGGTGGTAACGGCAAGATTCACCGCATCGCGGCGAGATTGATTAAGAATCCAGGTCGGCACGATCTGCAAGGCGGCAGAGAAAAACGCGCCGTAGGCAAGCCCGGTGCGAACCACTTCCTTAAATCCTGGCAAACCGCGACTGGTAAAATCGCGGACAGGCCAGTCGCGGCGGAGTGCTACTTCCCGCAAGGTGGAATCCGGATTGAGTGGGCGGGGTTTGCCAACGGCTTCGAGTAGCGGCAAATCTTCAAGTCCGTCGCTGTAAAACCAGCAATCGGCAAGATCAACTCCGCGTTCCGCTGCGAACGCCCTCGCTGCGTCCAGCTTGCCGCGAGCAAAAACCACCGGCTCGTGGATCTCGCCTGTAAACAGACCATTCTCCACATCGAAGTAATTGCACAGCACGTGCTCGATGCCCAGCTCGCGAGCCGCAGGATTAATCTGGTAGGGCGTGGCCGACGACAGTACCGCTACGGTATGCCCTTTCGCCTGGTGCGAGCGCAACAGCGCCCGCGACTCCGGGTACACCGAGCCGGCCAGGTACTTGGTAAAGACGGTCTCGCCAAGATCGATGAAGTCCTGTTCCGGCACGCCAGTCAGCGCGTCGGCAGATTCCCGCAACAACAAGGCGTAATCGCTACCGTTAACGCCGTGTGTAATCAGGGACAGAAACTGGGTAATGGCGTCTTTGGGGCTGAGCTTGCCGGACAGCACTCGCTCGCGGAAAACCGACGCTATTGAGAATCCGAAGATCAGGGTGCCGTCAAAATCAAAAAAAGCGATCGAGCCGGGGCCTGCAGCCGAACGGTCCACATCGCGCGTAATCTGGGCGTAAACTGCCGTTGCCGGCGCTTTTTCGGTCACTTCAGGCCTCCGTAATGGCGGCAGCTTACCGCAGATGTCCCGTAACTCCGTATCTTTGCGTACACGCGTATCAATTGCGCCGGACGCTCTCTATAATCCGCGGCCACTTCTCCACAGCACCCAGACTCATGTCCAAACTCGAAAAACTCCGCAATATCGCCATTATCGCGCATGTCGATCATGGCAAGACCACCCTCGTAGACCAGTTGCTCAGGCAGTCTGGCACCCTTAACGAGCGCGCGGCCATGCCGGACCGGGTCATGGACTCCAGCGACCAGGAACGCGAACGCGGAATTACGATCCTCGCGAAGAACACCGCAATTCGTTGGCAGGATTACAACATTAATATCGTCGACACCCCGGGACACGCCGACTTCGGCGGCGAGGTTGAACGGGTTCTGTCGATGGTCGATAGCGTGCTGCTGCTGGTCGATGCCGTTGATGGCCCCATGCCACAAACCCGCTTCGTGACCCAGAAAGCATTTGCCCGCGGCCTGGTTCCAGTCGTCGTAATCAACAAGATTGATCGTCCCGGCGCACGCCCGGACTGGGTGCTGAACCAGACCTTCGACCTGTTCGACCGGCTCGGCGCCACCGATGAGCAACTCGATTTTCCGGTGATATACGCATCGGCGCTCGAAGGCTACGCCAGTACCAATCCCGATGCCCGCGGTGGCGACATGCAGCCGCTCTTCGAAGCGATTATCAGCAAAGTGCCCTCGCCGCCCGTGGATATCGACGGTCCGCTGCAGTTGCAGGTCTCAAGCCTTGCCTACGATTCCTACGTCGGCGTGCTCGGCATTGGCCGAATCCAGCGCGGTGAAGTTGCCGTGAACACACCTGTTTGCGTCGTTGGCGCCGATGGCCGCACCCGCAATGCCCGAATCCTCGAACTGTATGGCTTCCTTGGTCTGGAGCGTCTGAAAATTGAGAGCGCAAGCGCCGGCGATATTGTTGTCTTCAGCGGCATAGATGATCTGAATATTTCCGACACATTGTGTCCGCGCGACAAGCCGGAGGCATTGCCGCCTTTGGCCGTCGATGAACCGACTATCAGTATGACCTTCCAGGTCAATAAATCGCCGTTCGTTGGCCAGGACGGCAAGTTCCTTACCAGCCGGCAGATTCGCGAACGCCTGCAGCAGGAACTGAAACACAATGTCGCCTTGCGCGTTGTGGACACCGAGGACCCCGACAAATTCCGGGTCTCCGGGCGCGGCGAACTGCATCTTTCGGTGCTGATAGAAACCATGCGCCGCGAAGGCTATGAATTAGCCGTATCACGGCCAGAAGTTATCGTGCACGAAGAGGACGGCGTTAAAGAAGAGCCGTGGGAATTGTTAACGGTCGATTTTGAAGAAGCCTACCAGGGCGGCGTCATGTCGCGTATTGCCGAACGCAAAGGCGAACTCCTCGACATGCAGTCTGACGGCAAAGGCCGGATTCGCCTCGACTATAGAATTCCGACGCGCGGCTTGATTGGGTTTCGCACCGAGTATCTGACGACGACGTCCGGCACCGGCCTTATCTACCACGTATTCGAGAAATACGATCGCTACGTTCCGGAAGCGCTCGGGCAACGCAATAATGGTGTGCTGGTATCGATGGTCCATGGCAAGGCACTCGCCTACGCGCTCTACAACCTGCAGGAACGTGGCAAGCTGTTCATTGGTCACGGTGAGCCCGTTTACGAGGGCCGCATCATTGGCATACACAGCCGCCAGAATGACCTTGTCGTAAACCCGACCAAAGCGAAGCAGCTCAACAATATTCGTGCCGCGGGTAATGATGAAAACATCGTTCTGTCCACGCCAATAAAATTCTCGCTGGAACAGGCGCTCGAGTTTATTGACGACGACGAGCTACTCGAAGTGACTCCGCACCACGTCCGGCTTCGGAAAAAACTGTTGTCTGAGAACGAGCGTAAACGAGATTCGCGACTGCGCGCATGAGCGGGCAGGACGACACTGCACTCGCTTTTCAGGACCTGCAACCCGACGACATCCTGGACACACTGGAAAGCCTCGGCTTTGTGTGCAACGGGCGCATGTTGGCACTGAACAGCTACGAGAACCGGGTCTACCAGGTGGGCATCGAAGACAGTCCGCCAGTTGTCGCCAAGTTTTACCGACCCGGTCGCTGGAGCGACGACGCCATTGAGGAAGAACACGAATTCGCGGCAGAACTTGCAGCAGCGGATATTCCCGTTGTGGCGCCGAATGAATTAAACGGCCGTACCCTGCACCATCACGGACCGTTTCGTGTTTCTGTTTCGACTTGTCACGGCGGCCGCGCACCCGACCTGGACAACAAGGAGTTGTTGAAGCAAATTGGCCGCTTGGTCGCCCGCATCCATTTGCAGGGTGAGCGCAGCAGCTTCCGTGCACGGCCGCGTGTTGATATTGAAAGTTACGGCATTGCCGCGCATGACTTCCTCGTTGACGAACACTTTATTCCCGAAGAAATGGAGGACGTGTACTCCGGTATCGCCGATCATCTTTTCGAGAACATCGATGCGGCATATGAGCGCGCCGGGAATGTTCGCGAGCTGCGACTTCACGCCGATTTTCATCCTGGCAATGTTCTCGTCCAGGAGGATCGCGTACACATTGTTGACCTCGACGACGCGCGCAGCGGACCGGCGGTGCAGGACCTGTGGATGTTCTTGTCTGGCGACCGTGAGGAACAGGCGCCGCAGCTCGCCACCTTGCTCGAGGGCTACCAGGAATTTCGTCGCTTCGATGCCCGTGAATTGCACCTGATTGAGGCGTTGCGCAGCCTGCGCATGCTGCATTATGCCGCCTGGCTTGCGCGCCGCTGGGAAGACCCCGCATTCAAACAGGCATTTCCCTGGTTCAATACCGGTCGCTACTGGGACGAACATATACTGACGCTGCGCGAACAGACTGCGCTGACGCAGGAAGCGCCCCTGCCCTGGTACGCATAAGGTCCCGGATGCCCAGCGGGCCGTCACAAATGCTCTGTTGCGAAACCCAAGTTGCCGGTCTAAAGTCACAACCCGTCCGGGTTACTGGCTTTAGCCGGAACTTAGTCGGACCTAACCGTTCAAACGTTCGAATATAGAGCGGCAATTTAAGCCGCTCAGCGATTCCGGGGATTTGATGTCAGTTCGGCTTTTCCCAGTAGTGCTTCTGGCGACGCTATGCATCCTGCAAGGATGCAGCTCGCAGGTCGCCATGACCGATCCGCGCATCCCAGATCCGCTAATTGCACAGATGCCGCTTTCTGTCGGCATTCGCTTCCCGGCTGCCTTTGATAATTTTGTTCATGAAGAACGAGTAATCGGCAAAGAGACCTGGAAGATCGATCTGGGCAAATCAAACAAGCTGCTGTTCACGAAACTGTTTGGCGCAATGTTCAGCAAGATCCAGGTCGTCGGCGAAGAATCCGACATCGCTGCATTGGGCATAGATGCGGTCATCGAGCCCGGCATCGACGCATTCGAGTTTTCGGTCCCGGAACAAAGCCAGACCGACGCCTTTGCCGTCTGGATACGCTATCGCATCAAGATTTTTGACAATGCCGGTACCCAGGTAGCGAATTGGCCTATCAGCGCGTACGGCAAGAGCCAGTCATCAACGTTTGGCGGTGATCAAGCGCTGCAACGAGCAGCGGTGCTTGCAATGCGCGACGCGGCGGCACTGGTCATACTGCAAATGGACAAGGCGACTGGCATCAGCCAGCTCGGTAAACGCAGCACGCCGGAAACCGAGCTCGATGCCGTCGGACCGATCGTAACGCCGACTGCGCTGCAAACCACAACAACCGAGGAAATCCCCGATGAAACCGGTTGACCATTATTCCAATGGCGGTCCTGCCTGGCGCACTGTCTTGCTCAGCATTATCGTCTTACCACTCGCTGCGTGTGTCACGTCGCGCATTGAAGACTCCCGTCAGGGTGGCACCGGCATCGAGGAAGGTGAAGGCATCGTCATTATGGCGAAGAGCTACCACCTGGGTAACGAAACGGAAAGCAAGTTCATCTCCTGTGTTGGCGATGCGGTAGGTCGCGGCTCCAGCGGTTTGCGGGTCATCCCCAACCAGGAATTTGTAGACGCCCTGTTTCCGTGGTTCGAGCCGCGCACAGCCCCCGCTGACACTAAAGGCCTGCCAAACCTGATGTCCCGGCCCGGAGTGCTGAAGGCAATTGCCAAGAAAGGCGTGCGCTACATTATCTGGCTGGATGGCGAGACCGATCGGGTAGCCGGCGGCGGCAGCCTGTCGTGTGCTGCCGGTCCGGGCGGCGGTGGCTGCTTTGGCTTCGCCTGGTGGCAGAACGACGCGAATTACGAAGCCTCAGTCTGGGACCTGACTGGCCTGGAGGACGCTGGCACGGTCAGCGCGGATTATAGCGGTACGTCGTTCCTGCCTGCGATAGTGGTGCCGATTCCCTTATTCGCGCGTACCCAGTCGAAAGCCTGCAAGGGCTTATCGGATCAATTGAAGCTGTTCATCGTCAACGACGAAGAAGCTTGATGAATCAGGGCCGGCCGGCCCGAATGAATGCCCTGCGATAAAACGGCGAATCCAGCGCCGTCACGGTTACCTCGCGCCCGGTCGATGGCGCGTGGACGAAACGTCCGTCGCCGAGATACATGCCAACGTGCGACATCTTGCCCTTGATTCGGAAGAACAGCACATCGCCGGTGCGCAGATCATTCCCTTTTACCGGCCGTAGATGTTTCCACTGTGTCGCGGTTGTGCGGGGCACCCGCTTGCCGGCGTGCCGGTAGGCATACTGAATCAGGCCGCTGCAGTCGAAGCCGTCACGACTTGCGCCGCCGTAGCGATATGGCACGCCGATCTGGCGAACAGCAACGATCGCCGCCTTCTCACCGACTGACCGCGCCGGGGTATGCGCCTGGCGTGGTTCCGGCAACACCACTGGTGGTGCTGTCGGCGCGCGCCGATAAACATCATGCCCACCGCAGGCAACGACACCGGTGCATAAGGTGACAATCAGCAGATTGCGCGCAAGACTGGCTGGCTGGAGATGCATATGAAACACTTCGGCTTGCATAATACCGGCAGCATACAAGGATCAAACTGAATTCAGCATGAACTGTATCCCAGGAAGGGGAATCGGCGCATTCGCCGGTATTCCAAAAATTGCCACTGCCTTGCGTTCAAGCGTCATTGTCTGCCTGCTTCTGCTGACTGGCGGTTGCGCACTGGCGGCCGCAGAGAGCACCGCAGAGCGCATCTACGCCGTGAATTACACGGTGCGCCCTCTGGCTGCAGCGGGCGACGCCGAGGTCCGTCTCGAACTCAGCCAGGACGAACACTTGTTGCGTCAGCTCAGCATGGACGCGCCGGCGGAACTCTTCAGCAACTTTGAAGGTGATGGCACTGTCACTCGCGATGGCGACACCCTAACCTGGATACCACCGCGAGACGGTGGTGAACTGCGCTGGAAGGTCAAAGTACGGCACCTGCGCTACGGCCAGTCCTACGATGCCTGGATGGGTGAAGACTGGGCGCTACTGCGCGCCTCAGATATCATCCCGCCAGCCCGCTCCCGCACCCTGAAAGGCGCTCGCAGCCAGACATCGATGGCGTTCAACTTGCCCGCGGGTTGGTCATCAGTCACCCAGTATCGAGAAAGAAACGGCCGCTATGCCGTCGCCAATGAAGAGCGGCGATTTGACCGGCCGGCTGGCTGGATCTTGCTCGGCAAGATCGGTGTGCGCTTTGAAACGATTGCAGGAATTCGGGTATTGATCGCCGGACCGACTGGCCACGACGTCCGGCGCATGGACATGTTGGCGCTACTGCAATGGACCTTGCCACAGGTTAAAGGTGTATTACCCGACTACCCGGAGCGGCTTACCATCATCAGCGCTGGTGATCGAATGTGGCGTGGCGGCTTGTCCGGCCCGCGCTCGCTGTACATCCATTCCTCACTGCCGTTAATCAGCGAGAATACCACCAGCAACTTGCTGCACGAAGTCATGCACATCGGCATGGGGTTGTCTGCGGAGCCCGGCGCAGACTGGATCGTCGAGGGCATTGCCGAGTACTACTCACTCGAACTATTGCGACGCAGTCGCACGATCAGCAAGAAGCGCTTTGATGGCGCGCTTGAAGGCCTCGAAGAATGGGGCTCAGAAGTCAAAAACCTGTGCACGCGTCAGTCCACGGCGGATACGACCGCGCGCGCCGTTGGCGTGTTTGCCGCGCTTCACAGGGAATTGCGCCGCAGCGGCAGGCAAGACCCGCTGGACAAGCTGTTGCAGACTCTCGTGAAGGCCGACAAGAAAGTATCTGTTGCCAGATTGCGCGCAGCAGCGAGCAAATTGCACGGTTCAATGCCGGAGGCATTAAGCAAGCTTGCAGGCTGTGATAGCTGATGGCGCATAAAGATAGACAGCAGGACCTGGAGCTGGTTTTGCGCTCACGGCGCCCATTAGTAGTAATTGAAACACGTGACGAAGCGCGCGTACTCGACATGCTGAAGGAGATCACAGTCCGCGGCGGAAGCGGCGACTATGTGCCGCTGTTTCGCTGGACCGTAACCGACGGCATGCAACGACTCGACATCTCACTTGAGCCGCAACTGCACAACGCAGAACCGACTGAAGCATTGAAACATATTCGCGCCGTCACCAAGGCTGGCGTGTACGTGTTGCTGGATTTTCATCACTACCTTGAAGACCCCGTGAATATTCGCCTGCTGAAGGACATTTGTATTTCATTCAGCGCGCATTCGCGGCAACTGATCCTGCTTAGCCATGAATTAAAGTTGCCGGGCGAGCTTGAAGGCTTCAGCGCACGGTTCGAACTGGCACTTCCGGACGAGGCGGAACGCGAAGCAATCGTCAAGCGGGTGGCGCGCGAATACGTCGATCGACACCCTGGAAGCAGTGTGCGTACCGATGCTAAAGCGTTCGAACTTTTAATCCAGAACCTGGCCGGACTAACCGAGGGCGATACGGAGCAGCTTGCTCGCAACGCTATTTTTGTTGACGGCGCGATTACCCACAGTGACTTGCCGGACGTAATGCAGGCAAAATACGAATTACTGAATCGCGGCGGCGTACTGCAATTCGAATACGATACGCGTCAGTTCAGCGATGTAGGCGGATTAAATCGCTTGCAGGAATGGCTCAAGCGGCGCAAGCCAGCGTTCGAAAACTCTACGGCAGCGGCGCACCTTGATACTCCGAAAGGTGTATTGCTTATCGGCATCCAGGGCTGCGGCAAGAGCCTTGCCGCACGCGCAACCGCCGGCGTACTTGGAATTCCTTTGCTGCGGCTGGACTTCGCTTCGCTGTACAACAAATACCATGGCGAAACGGAGCGCAACTTGCGTGAATCACTGCGGACCGCCGACGTGATGGCACCCTGCGTGTTGTGGATAGACGAAATAGAAAAAGGCATCGCTGGACGCGGTGGCGAGACTGGCACGTCACAACGCGTCCTCGGCAGTTTCCTGGCCTGGCTTGCTGACAAGAACAGCCAGGTATTCGTTGTTGCGACTGCAAACGACATCAGTGCGTTACCGCCGGAACTCGTTCGTAAGGGTCGTTTCGACGAAATCTTCTTCGTTGACTTGCCTGACAAGCAGACACGCCATGCGATTCTCGGCATACATTTGCGAAATCGTAATCAGCCGCCCGATGCACTCGATCTGGCAGCTGTGGCCAGCAAGACGGACGGCTTTTCCGGTGCTGAACTTGAACAAGTTGTCGTCTCAGCGCTCTACGCGGCCCACGCCAAGGATGCACCACTTAGTACAATGCTTTTGCTCGAGGAAGCAGCCGCCACCCGGCCGCTGTCCATCGTGATGGCGGAGAAAATCGCCGGCCTCAGACACTGGGCCGCCGATCGGACCGTGCCCTGTCACTAGTATCCTGCGCGAGTAATTCGCATGCCTTCAAAGTCGGCAGAATGCGCTGCAACAAGGCGTATTGTTACGTTATGTGACATATCTGGCGACAATCGTGGCGCGATTTGTGAGCGCAATCACGCTCGTCAACTGCATAGTTCGCTAGACTGATTTCTGTTTCAACTCGCCCCCCAGACTTGCCAGCAATGTTAATTGATACCGCAAACGAAACCTCGGACCTTTCCAGTACCCGTGCGTTTGTAGTAAAGGCAGGCAAGATCGCAACCCGCAAAATTTGGTTGCCTCGGCTGGTCTACGACTGCCTTCCCTATTTCTACCTGACCGCCGGTTTCGCAGCCTTGTTTGCGACCTTGTACATCAGCGAATGGTTTTGGGTTCTGCCGCACTACCTGCTGTTCTCGGCCGCTTGCTTGCACCTGGCGGTGCTGGTATTGCGACGCCGCGCGCAGCGCCCGGGTGACACGCCAGATACTGCCGACGACGCCTGAAACGGCGCCCGTCAGGATGCCGGCCTTGACGGGCCGATATCACCCGTTAGGATGTGCGCAATTCAGTTGACAGTGACCAGCCAATGGCAGCCGCCCCGCGTAGTGCTCGCGCAATCATGAAAAAAGAAGCTATCTTGCTGGCAGTCTTACTCGCCATCGGTATCCTGTTGCTGCCCTTCGCAATCTTCGCCGTTGGCAACGCGGTATTTGGTGAATACGCCGGCGGCGAGTACAGCGATTTCTACAGCAAACTGCTGGCAGATGCCTTCAGCGGCAATCTCGGCCTGCTGTTTCTGATCTTGTCGCCCTACCTCGTCTGGCAGACCTTGCGCGTGACAGTCCGGCTGTTTCGTCGCCGCCCGCGGACCAGCCCCGGCTGAAGCCACCGGAAAGCGCGTCAATAACGTGACGCAGCTCACAATTACTGCTTTCCGAACAATGATTTACGCCGCATTCGATGGTAATTATGTAAACCCTGTTGCATCATCCCCGGCAATTCAGCTTATATTCCCGTTAAATTGAACAGTGCGATCCGAACGACGTCTAACAGTATGATGCAGCGAATAATTTCATGGTTACGAGAGCGCATATTTGGCGCCCGCTCTGAAGCCGAGTTTCAGCTCGGTCAGACCGGCGTGCGGGTGCGCACGCCAGCGCAACGCCCGAAAAAGGGCGACGTTGTCGCGCCCAAAAAGCCGGCGAAACCAAATCTGCGCTTTGAGTCGGAAATTGGTGGTCGTATCGAGGATGCAGGACCTGGCAAAAATGTGCTCGTCCGCAGTAAGTATC
>JBBKWB010000169.1:0-21053 GCA_037968755.1 Woeseia sp. | reverse complement strand
TGGCAGATAGTCATGCGAATGCACACATCGGCAGTTGCAGCTGGCCTGCTATTCATCGCCGGCTGTGGCGGCGGCAGTGGTGGCGGGGGCAGCCTTATCACCGCTGGCAATTCCTGGACTGCAGGTGTTTATCGTGCGGCCAGCAACTTCCAGTCTTTGTGCGTGAACCCGCGTACGGGAACCAATCCGGCAACGGGGCAAGCCTACGCGGATCGCAACGGCTCGCGTACCGATGAGAATAATTTTTTGCGCTCATACAGCAACAATACGTACTTGTGGTATGACGAAATTATTGATCGCAATCCGGCCCAATACACAACGCCCGAGTATTTTGACCTGCTCAAGACCGACGCACTGACCAGCTCCGGCGCCGCTAAAGACAAATTTCATTTTACCTACGACAGTGCTGAGTATTTCGCTTTGTCACAGTCCGGCGCCAGTGGTGGTTACGGCGCCCAGCTTGCAATCCTGGCTGCGGAGCGGCCACGCAAAATATTGGTCGCGTTCACCGACCCGAACACGCCTGCTACAACTGCCGGTTTGTTACGCGGCGCTGAAATTCTCGAAGTCGACGGCGAAGATGCAATAAACGGCACCGACGTGACCAAACTGAACAGCGGCCTGTTCCCGTCCGAAGCTGGGGAGCTGCATCAATTTCGCTTGCGCGATCCTGACGGCAGCGAACGCAATATCGAAATGACCTCTGCAATCATTACGTCCCAGCCCGTTCAGAATGTACAAACTATCCCGAGTCCAGCCGGCAATATTGGCTACTTGCTGTTTAACGATCATATTGCGCCCGCTGAACTGGGCCTCATTGATGCCGTCACACAACTCGCTGCAGACAACATCACGGACCTCGTGATCGACCTGCGCTATAACGGCGGCGGCTTCCTGTATATCGCAAACGAGTTTGCGTACATGATTGCCGGCGACGCAGCGACCGCTGGCCGCACATTTGAAGTTCTGCGCTTTAACAACAAGCATCCGAATACAAATCCGGTGACTGGCCAGCCGATCAATCCGATTCCGTTTTACGACACGGATAACCAGGGACAGCCCCTGCCTACACTGAATCTCTCGCGCGTATTCGTTCTGACCGGGCCGGGCACCTGCTCTGCCAGCGAATCCATCATTAACGGTTTGCGCGGTGTTGGCATTGAGGTTATCCAGATCGGTTCCACCACCTGCGGTAAACCGTATGGCTTTTACGCGACAGACAATTGCGGTACTACCTATTTCACGATTCAGTTTCGTGGTGAGAATGAACAAGGCTTCGGTGACTACACCGATGGCTTCTCGCCGGCCAACTCCGCTACCCAGACAACTGTCTTGCCGGGCTGCCAGGTTGCCGATGATTTTGATCACGCGCTGGGTGATCCAACCGAGGCGCGTTTCGCTGCAGCACTTGAGTACCGCGAGAACGGCAGCTGTCCTGCTGCAACCTCCGTGACCTTCCCTGGCGCAAATAAAGCAAGCTTTCGAGCAATTGCCGACGAAGAGCTGATTTTGCCGCGCAACCCGATGCGGGAAAACCGCATCGTTGAATACCGATGACTGTGCGCTGCGCGTTTCTGTTCGCCATCGCTGCGCTGCTCGGGCTGGCCGGTTGCCGATCTACGCCGCTGCCAGAGGGCGTAGCCGCGTTGCTGCTGAACCCGGATGAAGACAGCAAGCGTGAATTACGCCAGGTAGTAAGTTCAGCGCTGAAGGTTGCGAACATAACGCTTGCAGACGATGCCCTGACCCAAAGCAACATCTTGAGTATCGAGCCCAGCGCACCACGTGGACTCAACGCGCCACCTGCCAATGGCCGACTGTTAGGACGACCTGAAACGTTTCGCTTGCTGCTGGATGGACCACAGTGTGTTCTTGTTCACGATCGAACCGGCTTACGCTGGTTCCTGTTAGATGCGGAGTGCGTTGCCAAATGAGATACCTGAGCCTGAGCCTGCTTTGCTTACTTGGCAGCATTGCCACTGCGGCCGACACGCCTTTGGAGTACCAGGCAGCAGGCCTCACTGAACCCGCCGAAATTCTCATCGACCAGTGGGGTGTTCCACACATCTACGCCGCTACTCATTACGATGCGTTTTTTGTGCAGGGCTGGAATGCCGCACGCGATCGCCTCTGGCAGATTGATCTGTGGCGCCGCCGTGGCCTTGGGCAGCTGTCGGAGGTATTCGGCGCGGAATACCTGAAACAGGATCGCGCCACGCGCCTGTTCCTGTATCGCGGAGATATGTATCGCGAATGGCTTGCGTACGGATCTGACGCCAAGCGTATTGCTGAAGCATTTACGGCCGGCATCAATGCGTACATTGACCTCGTGCAAAACGATCCTGAGCTACTGCCGCCTGAATTCGACTTGCTCGACTACCGTCCCGCGAAATGGTCAGCTGCGGACGTCGTGCGAATTCGCGGCCACGGCCTGTGGCGCAATGCCAGCAATGAGATTGGCCGCGCCAGAATCGCCTGCAACCTGTCGCTCGAACGTGCCGAGCTCTGGCAGCCGCTGGAACCGGAGTGGCATACGCGGGTGCCAGTCGGGTTCAATCCTTGTGACGTTCCGGATGGCGTACTCGACGTCTACATGCTGGCGAAAGCGCCAGTCGTGTTTGATCGGCCCGAAGAAGCGTTGGCTCTTGCTCGGGAGCTCTCGGAGGATCGCAGCCTCGGCAGCAACAACTGGGTGGTCGCGGGGAAACGAACAACGACAGGACGCCCGATTCTGGCCGACGACCCTCATCGAACGCATGCCGTTCCGTCTTTGCGCTATATCGCACACCTCGTCGCACCGGATCTCGACGTAATTGGTGCAGGAGAACCTGCTCTTCCAGGTATCTCAATTGGTCATAACGATCGTATTGCCTTCGGCCTGACCATTTTCCCGATCGACCAGGAAGATGTTTATGTTTATCGACGCGAGAGCGACCGCGATGCCTACAGTTACATGGGGCAGCCGGAGAAGGTCACGGAGATAACGGAGACCGTTAGAGTGCGTGATGGCACCAGCAAAGATGTCACGCTGCGATTCACGCGACACGGCCCAATCGTGTTCGAAGACGAACGGCACTTCTATGCAATTCGTGCAGCCTGGCTCGATGCTGGCATGGCACCCTACTTTGGCAGCATCGAGTACATGCGAGCTCGCAACTGGCGAGAATTCCTGGCTGCGCTCAATCGTTGGGGAGCGCCATCAGAGAACCAGGTGTACGCTGATATCGAGGGAAATATTGGCTATAAACCCGCCGGGCTTTTTCCGCGCCGGGTTGGCTTTGATGGTTTGCTACCGGTCATAGGCGATGGGCGTTTCGAGTGGGATGGCTACTTCGACATGGACGTGCTGCCCGTTGAATACAATCCTGAACGCGGCTACACCGGCACGGCAAATTCGAACAACCTGCCAGCCGACTACCCGATAAAAGATTACCCGCTGGGGTTTGAATGGTCTGCGCCTTGGCGGTACCAGCGCTTGTGGGAAGTGCTTGCAGCCGATGACCAGCACTCGATGGACGACTCGCTGGTTCTGCAACGCGACTATCACTCAGTACTTGCAAGAAATCTGTTGCGCTTTATACCTGACTCTGATGAGCAAGCCGCGGCAAAAATGTTGCGGGAATGGGATACAAAGCTGACACCGGACTCAGGCGCTGCCGCGTTGTATAACGTGTGGCTGCACCGGCACCTTAACCCTGCGCTGGCAGGCACCTTGGTCAAAAGTCCGCAACCCGCGCCATTCAGGCTCGACACACGGGGTATCCTGAGCTTGCTGGAGTCTGACTACTCAGCCAGCTTGGTGTCGCAAACACTGCAGCAAGCGTTCACGGAAACCCAGGGCTTGCTCGGTGAAGATCCGGCGTCATGGCGCTGGGGTGATTTGCACAAGATGAAGTTTGAGCACCCGCTGCTCGCACACGCCAGCGGCGCGTTGCGTGAGCAGATGACATACAAGCCATATGCGCGGGGCGGCAGCAGCTATACGACCAATAACACCGGTTTTCGCAGCACCGATTTCCTTGTACGTTCCGGCGCTTCGTATCGCATGGTACTGGACGTCGGTAACTGGGACGCGGCACGTATGACCAATGCGCCCGGACAATCCGGGGATCCGCGTTCACCGTTCTACGACAACCTTCTGGAGGGTTGGGCTAACGAGGAATCCTTTCCGCTGCTGTACTCGCGTGAAGCGATTGAAAAGAACACGGTCCAGATAATTCACCTGATTCCCGACTAGGCGTAACTAAAAGCACTTTCTGGACTTCCGGGCGGCGGCTTGCCAGACTGCCTTGGTACAGGTGAGTCATTCACTCACGCTGCCAGGAGAGACACATGACCCGTTGCCTGATTGTTGCGGTCCTGATGACCGTCGCGCCAGTCGCCGTTGCCGAACAGTACAACAGTCCGACACTGCAGCGAATCGCCGAATCTGGCGTGTTCCGAATTGGCTACGTGCCGGATGCTCCGCCGATGTCCTTCGTGGACACGAATGGCAAGACGGTCGGCTATTCCGTGGACCTGTGCCGACATATCGGCGAGGCCGTAAAACAGCGCCTGGACCGCTCCGACCTGGAAGTCGCCTTTGTCCCTCTGGTCGCTCCCGCGGAGCGTATTGATGCAGTTGTCACCGGCAAAGTGGATATCGAATGCGGCGCGACTACGGTAACGCTGACACGGCGCAAGTTTGTCGACTTTACGCTAATGACGTTTATTACCGGCGGCACAGTACTATCGCGCAAGCAGAACCCGATTCCGACGTTGGAAAGTCTGCCCGGAAAACGAATTGCCGTCATCAAGGGAACGACGACGGAAGATGCCCTGCTCCGCTTCGGCAAGTTGAACGATTATCGTTTTACACTTGCACTGATCGCCACTCACGACGAGGGTATGCGCTTACTGAATGAAGGCAAGGTCGATGGCTATGCCTCCGACCGGGCTATGCTGATTGGCCAGGTTTTTCGGACGCCAGGTTCGGCCGACTATGTTATGGCTCGCCAGGTATTCTCGCGTGAGCCGTATTCGCTCATGACCCAACGTGGCGACACGGAATTCCGGCTGCTGGCCGACAGTGCACTCGCCGACCTGTATGGCGATGCCCGGATCCGGCGCCTGCATCACAACTGGTTCGGTCGTTACGGCGAGCCTTTGGCACCGGTGGTGGAAGCTATGTACGAATTCCAGGCCGTCAGCGAATAGCATCGTTAAGCCGCGGAACTATTTCTCGCACAAATACTCCGACTTCAGGTGCCAGCCGGAACGATCTGGCTGCGCAGCAGGAGCATACATGAGCGTAAAAATTGCCCGAATTGCCGCACTTGCAATTGCATTGATCAGCCCGCAGATTGCACTCGGCGCGCAGAGCCCCGCGTCGTTCATCCACTCCGAAAGTAGCCTGCAATCCCGTATCAAGTTCCCGGAACTCCGTGGTGACAGCGTTGCCATGATTCGCTGTGCAGCCCAGGTCCAGCGATCCGGAAAATTTGAGAATAACGTCTGCTTCGCACAGAACGCGGGTGACGAAGTATTTATCAAAGCAATCTATGAGGCGGCCAAAAAAGCCCGGATGAATCCCGCAATCATTGACGGCAAAAGTGCGGCGGTCTACGTACAGTACCGGGTCGAATTCACGAAAGCAGGCGACGACCAGTCAGTTCGAATACTGAACAACCCTGGGGTCGAAGAGAACGTTGCGGCCTACGGCGAAGATCACATCGCTCCACAGCGTGGACTGACAGCGGAGAAATGGCAAAAGGTTTGCCCGAGCCGAATGCGCTTTTTGGTCCTCGGCAAAGCGCACATAGCAGAAGACGGCAGTCAAAGCAGTATCAGCATCCTCACTGGCGGTGGCCCGGCAATAACTGAACGCTGCTCAGAGGCGATCATTGAAACATTGTCCGAAAGTCGCTTCACACCTGCAAAAGCGGACGGCGAGGCCGTACCGTCAACCTTTGTCGAACCCTTCGGCAGCTAGCGTACTGGCCGGCCAATGTCGGGCGGCAGCACTGCTTCGATTCGCTGCATGACATCGAGCCGGGATACCAGGTCGTGAATGTAATCCAGGCTATCCGTTTCCAGAATCAGCTTGTCGCCCAGGTCGTAGTTATCGATCCACTGCTCGTAGAGCCGCTCCAGTCGTTTGAGATAACTTAACGGCACGTCTTGCTCCATCTCTCGCCCACGCATGCGTATCCGCTGACGCAAGGTACGCATGGAACAGCGTAGATAAATCATCAGGTCGGGCGGCTGGATGGCTTCCAGGATCGACTCATAGACACCCCGGTAGGTCCGCCAGTCGCGATCGTCGATGTGTCGCATGTCGTGCAAAGCTGTAGCGAAGATTTCCGCGTCTTCAAAAATTGTTCGATCGAGCACGACAACGCCCGGCATCTTGTCGAGCGCCTGGTGAATGCGGAATTTATTGCTGAGAAAATATATCTGCGAGTGAAACGCCCAACGTTTCATGTCCTTATAGAAATCCGGCAAATACGGATTGTCTTCACTCGGCTCGTAAAACGGCGCTATTCCGTACGCATTGCTAAGAAATTCGACCAAGGTGGACTTGCCGACGCCAATATTGCCGGCTATCGCGATGGATCGTTTACAAACATTTGGCTTTTTGTCAGGCATTGGCGAGGCTGCTGGACTGAGTAATGGCAGCCTAATTCGCGCAGGCCATAAAATAAAGGGGAAGCGTAGTCCGCTTCCCCTTATTCAAACAATTTCGCACGCCGCTTACTTCGCTTCGTATACGACCTTGCCACCAACGACAGTGGTTAAAACCTTAACGTCCTTGATGTCGTCAGGATCCATAGTCAGCAGGTTTTCCGACAACACTACGAAGTCGCCGAGCTTGCCTACCGTCAGTGAGCCCTTGATCTTTTCTTCATAGGCCGCGTAAGCCGTGTTCAGCGTGTAAGCCTGGATCGCCTGCTCGACCGTGAGCTTCTCCTGTGGAAACCAGCCACCCTCTGGCGCGCCAGACATGGTCTTGCGAGTAACGGCCGCATATATACCCAGCAACGGGTTCAGGTAATAGCGAGACGCATTCGTTCCCGGTGAATCGGAGCCGAAGCTGACGACCGAGCCTGCATCCCACATGCGCCGAAAAGCGTATGCGCCGCGTGACCGGTCGCGACCAATTCTCTCTTCCATCCAGCGCATGTCATCTGACACATGGTACGGCTGTACTTCCATGACCACACCCATGCGACCAGCTCGCTCGATATCGCGATCCGTCATGATTTGGGCATGCACCAGGCGGAAGCGCCGGTCCTTGTCACCGTTTTTTTCGATCAGCCGTTCGACCATGTCCATCAAGTAGCCATTAGCCTCGTCGCCAATCGCGTGCACAGTCAACTGAATATCATGTGCATCGGCCTGCAGCGCCAGGCGTTCAAGGCGGCTTTGCATGTCTTCAGGATTGTCGGGGCTACGTTCGAACGGGAACATGATGTCGCGCCAGATACCGCGGCTCGCGGGATTGTGCGTATACGGCTCGTAGAAGCGTGCCGAGCTGTTACCCATGATGCCGTCGATCCAGGCTTTGACTGCCCCGTAACGTATCCACTCATCACCGAAGCCAACATGAATGCCCAGTGCATTCATTGATTCCCATTGGTCGAGCGGTGGTCGATAGCGCACCCGGGCCGTCATTAGCCCCTTGTCCTTAAGTTCCTGGTAAATATCCACCTGCACTGGTGCCGACGTGACATCTGAGTAGCTGGTTAAGCCAACCGATTTCATCTGCTCCCAGGCTCGCAGGGTTTCAGCCGTGCGCTGTGCCCGCGATGGCTCTGGAATCAGTTTGCTGAACAGACTGCGCACGTTGTCCTGGACCAGCACGGTTGACTCGACGGCACCCGCAACCGGGTTGAACAATGCCCCCGTCGGCTCGCCGCTGCGATCGCGTTCAACAGCAATTCCTTCCGGATCGGGCAGTCCCTTCTTGATGCCGGCCCGATCCAGTGCAGCGCTATTGGCCATGTAAACCTTGCGGTCAAAACGATTTACGAGCACCGGGCGGTCGCGGGTAAAGCCGTCGATCATGCCTTTGTTTGGCAGAAACAGATTGCCGTACATGTCATCAGGATTAACCTGGCGACCTGCCTCGGCGACGTCGTTCGCAGCCCAGGTCTCATAGGCAGACCAATCGCCACCTGTTATCCAGGTTCCCGCCGCGTAGCGCTCATGAACTTCCCTGATGCGCGCAACAAACGAACGTTCATCAGAAACATCGAGCAAGTTCAGGCCGTAAAGCAAACGGCCTGTGCCTTCGAAATGCACGTGA
The DNA here is from genome assembly GCA_037968755.1 of Woeseia sp. Classification (GTDB taxonomy): domain Bacteria; phylum Pseudomonadota; class Gammaproteobacteria; order Steroidobacterales; family Woeseiaceae; genus Woeseia. Next base: position 12,766 of record JBBKWB010000169.1, on the reverse strand, counting down.
TTGTCATTGAAGCCGGGAACAACGAGTTTGCCCCGCAGGTCGATGACGCGCGTGTCATTGCCGATGTGACGATTGACGCCGGCGTTCGAGCCAACATAAATAATCCTGGCGCCGGCCGTGGCAATTGCTTCGCCGCGTGGCAAGTCTTCATCAACGGTCCAGACCACGCCGTTGCGAAGGACAAGATCAGCTGTTTGTGCTTGCGCGAATGGCGCTGCAAATAGCAGCGCGCTGGCGAAAATTGCCAGTATTCCAAGAGTTTTCATCATTCCCCCAACCCGTTGCGTGCTCGAAACTCGAGGCGATTGGAGCACAACTACAGCGGGCATTCAATCAACCGCCAGTTGCATGCGCAACTGCTTGCCTACTCTGTTTCGGTGCTCCAGTCGCAACCGGCACAGTCAGGTGAGATACCGCGATCACCCAGCACATCGAAGATCAGCTCGCGCCATGTTTCATTCGGCGCCCATACGCTGTTCATGTCTCGTTTGGCCTCAGCGACCGACACATCTTCGAAGATAACGCGATACAAAAAACTGAACGCAGTCGCGCGTGCGTTAATCTGGCAATGCAGCAAGGTCTTGCGTGCAGGCGCCATCTGCATCGCACCGGCAAACATATAAAAATCGCTTTTCGTCGGCCTGTCCCACTCAACCGGGATGTGCAGGTATTCCATTCCAAGTGAGCGGACCAGCCGGTCCTCGTTCGGCAGCGACTTCTCATGGTCCGTCCAGGCGATGTAGACAACACGATCGAAACCAGCTGCCTTAAGTGCCTGCAACTGAGCTTCGTCGGGCTGACCCGAACTGGCGAAACTGTCCGAATATTGCCGATAATTGATTATCTCGTTCACGTCGGCAGCGGACGCCGTCGCGGCAATGATCAGTACTAAGGATGCGACGGCACTGCGCATGATAACTACTCCCTGATACCTTCGAGCCAAAGGAAGAACGAGTAATACAGGGCAGTGTCTTCCAGACTCTGGAAACGACCCGTCTTGCCGCTGTGCCCGGCCTGCATGTCGGTCTGCAACAGCAACAAATTGTCGTCCGTCTTGTACTCATTGAGCTTGGCGACCCACTTCGCCGGCTCCCAATACTGTACCTGCGAGTCATGCAAGCCAGTGGTCACCAGCATGTTGGGGTACGCTTTGCGTTCAACATTGTCGTACGGTGAGTACGACAGCATGTACTCATAATACTCCGGGTCGTTCGGATTCCCCCATTCGTCCCACTCGCCGGAAGTGAGTGGAATACTGTCATCGAGCATGGTCGTTACCACATCGACAAACGGCACCGCCGCTGATATTCCCTTGTAAAGCTCCGGCGCCATGTTGACTACCGCGCCCATCAACAAACCACCCGCACTGCCGCCGCGGGCGTACAAATGCTCCGGCGACGTATAGCCTTCGGCGATCAGAAATCGGGATACATCAATGAAGTCGTTGAACGTATTCATTTTCTTGAGCTGGCGACCTTCGTAGTACCAATCACGTCCCAGCTTGGAACTGCCACGAATGTGCGCGACCGCGAATATAAAACCACGATCGAGAAGGCTCAGGCGATCGGAGTCAAAACTCGGGTCAATGGTGACGCCGTAGGAACCGTAGCCGTACTGCAGCAATGGATTGCTACCGTCCAGTTTCATGCCTTTGCGAAAAACCATCGACACCGGAATCTGTGCGCCGTCACGAGCGGGCGCCATGATGGCCCGTGATTCGTAGTTCTTGCGGTCGAAGCCGCCCAGAATCGTGTCTTCTTTGATCAACAGTTGTTCGCGGGTCGCCATATTGAAGTCATAAACCGACTCCGGCGTTGTCATCGACTCATAACCATAGCGAAACCACGGCGTGTCGTAGCGCGCGTTGTCGTCAGAATAAGCAGTAAAAACCGCTTCATCGAACGGAATGCGATAGCGTTCGCCGTTCTTGCGATCAAGCACCTCCAGCGCAACTACACCTTTATCCAGCAGAGACAAGACGATGTAGTCCTTGAATACATCGAAGCCTTCGATCAGGACGTCGTCGCGATGCGGAACAATTTCCCGCCATTGATCTCGGGCTGTATTTTCGAGCGGTACCTCGAACACGCGAAAGTTCTGTGCCTCGTCGTTCGACAGAACAAAATAGCGGTCACCGCCATCGGTTACGAAATACTCATGTTCCGCGCCGCGCGGCAAGAATAGCGCAGGCGGGCGTTGCGGCATGTCGGCCGGAATATAGCGGACCTCGGTTGACACCGTGGCCGCGCTGACGAGATACAACGTCTGTGACGATAAGGACTTCTCCACCCAGAGATAATTCGTTTCATCATTCTCGGTATAGACCAGCGTATCTTCAGCATTGCCGAGCGTATGTCGGAAAACCTGATCCATACGCAAGGTGTCACTGTTCTGGCTGGCGTAGAACAACGTCTTGCTGTCGTTCGCCCATTCGAAGTTGTTGGTGACATCTACAATGCGATCGGGCAACAGGCGGCCGCTGTCGAGATCCAGAAAATGAATGGTGTAGAAACGCCGCCCTTGTTTATCGACTCCGTACGCCGCGAGTTTGTGATCAGGACTGACCGCGAAGTTGCGCACAGCGAAAAACTCGTTATCGCCCGCAATGGCATTCACGTCGAGCAACACTTCTTCCGCCGCATCCAGGCTTCCGTGCTTGCGACAGTAGACCGGGTATTCCTGACCTTTCTCGTACCGATAGTAGTACCAGTATTCGCCGTCCTGGTACGGCGCCGAGATGTCATCTTCCTTGATACGCGCCTTCATCTCGTCAAACAGCGAGGCTTTGAGACCTGCCATCGGTGCCATATTTTTTTCGGTCCAGGCGTTCTGCTTGTTCAGCCAGTCGACCACCCGCGGATCGTCACGGTCTTTCAGCCAGAAATAATCATCAACTCTGACGTCATCGTGAATTTCCAGGGTCTGCGGTATTTTCTCGGGCATGGGCACTTCTGAGGTTTTGGAGGAGCAGGCTGCAGCCAGCACAGCAACAACCAGGGTAAAAGATCGACTTACAAGCATTATGCTGCCTCGCGCTACAGGATTAGCAGCGCATTATGAGCGCTTGGCCGGCAAAGTCCATGCAGGACTCTGGTACGGTTCGTCGCCCTCCCCGCATACCGCGGAATAATGTCGCGCAATCACCAGCTTAGCGTTGCTGGAAGTCTGCATAACGATGATTGAATGACCTCGCGGCAGGTGCATTGGTGCGGCGGCTAGCACTGGCAGCGAGCTTCCTGTATCACGGACAGACGAAGTACCCGTCAGTTGCTCATTGTGTGCAGTAGCCGGCAATACACAGCAAGCGAGAACACTGTTTCATAACCACCATTTGCGTAACGGCCCATTAGTTGTCTAAGGTTCGTCAGACCAAAAAAAAACAGCGCGGAAAAACCATGACCGATTCAACCAACGGGCTGCATAGCCCAAAGCAACTTGTACGCGGAATAGGCTTTCTCGGAATTGCCGCGCTCGCACTGAATGGCGTCATCGGCGCTGGCATTTTTGCCTTGCCAGCCACTATTGCCGTACAAGCCGGTGCCTGGAGCCCCTGGCTGTTCCTGCTGATAGGCGTGCTGGTCATCACGATCGTCCTGACCTTTGCCGAGTTATCGAGCTACTTTAGTGACACGGGCGGACCGGTGCTCTATACGACCCAGGCGTTCGGTCCCCTGGTCGGGTTCAGCACCGGCTGGATCCTGTTCCTCAGCCGTGTTTCCGCGTTCGCGGCCAACATTGTGGTCATGTCGACCTACCTTGGCGCCGTCATTCCGTGGTTCGGTGAGGGCATTGGCCGCGCAGTACTGATTATCGGTGTAGGCGGTGGATTGACCTGGGCGAACTATGTCGGCGTTCGGGACGGCGTTCGTACTCTCGGCGTGTTCACGTTCATGAAACTCACGCCGATCGTCTTGCTGATACTCCTCGGCCTGCAATACGTCAGCATGGATACCCTGTTCCCGTCGAACTTCCCAACATTTGAGGACTTCGGCGGCACTACCTTGCTATTGATTTACGCCTACGTCGGTTTCGAGTCGACCACCATCATTTCCGGCGAAGCAAAAAACCCGAAGCGGGAACTGCCGCGCGCGCTGGTCTCGACCGTTATCCTGATCGGCGTTCTGTATTTCCTGATCGTGCTGGTCTACGTCTCGGTGCTGCCCGACGCAGACGGCAGCCAGAATCTTATGGACGTGGGTCGAGTACTCGCGGGCCCTGCCGGCGCCATGGTTATCCTGTTTGCTGCGGTATTTTCAATCGGCGGCAACCTGGCATCGATCATGCTGGCAGTACCTCGGCTGACGTACGCTCTGGCCGAACAACGGTTATTACCCCGCTGGTTTGGCGAAATTCACGAACGGCATTCGACTCCCGGCAATTCCATCCTGTTTCTCGGCGCAATCGGCATAATTTTCGCGCTGAGTGGATCCTTTGTATGGCTGGCAGCCGCAAGCTCGCTGACACGCCTGATTTCCTATGTCCTTTGCATTGCCGCCCTGCCCGTCATTCGACACCAGGCTGACGAGGCCGCGCACGCTGAAGCCTATCGCCTGGTTGGTGGGTACACGATCCCGCTGATTGCCCTGGCCCTATGCCTCTGGATCATGTTCCAGTCCGCGCTGGATGCCTGGGCGCTGACCGGCGGCGTGCTGGCCGTCGGCCTGGTCCTGTATTGGTTCGCGCGACAGCGGCCCTCCGCCAAAGCATCGCGATAAGGACTATTCCCGGCGCATCACGCTAGTCTTTGCCAACGGCGCGCAGCGCCTCGAGCCGGGCGGCTTCAAATTCGTCGCCCTTGTTCCAGCCTGGCAAGGTGTCACTGTCCGCGATCGCGAGACCGGTCCAGAAGCCGAGTTGCGCGTCGTCGATCATGCCGTCGAAGTTCCAGCTTGGATCGTATTCGTCGGATGGTTGATGGTAATTGATATCGGTGTAATGGTTGACTTGCTGCTTGCCCCAGTCCGCGGGCTTGTCGATAAATTCCGTACCGGTGTCGAGGTACAACGCCGGCACGCCGATCTTCGCAAAACTGAATTGATCAGAGCGGTAAAAGTAGCCGCGATCCGAAAACTGATCCGCTTTCACGACTCTGTCCTGCTGTGCCGCAATGCCTTCAACGATTTCATCGATCGTCGACTTGCCCAGTCCGATAAAGGTTACATCGTGGGTATGCCCCCAGATATTGCCGCCATCGTAATTGATGTTGGCGGCAATCTTGCCAGGCGGAAACGTGGGATTGCTCGCGTAGTACATTGAACCGAGTAGCCCCTGCTCCTCTGCGCCTACGAATGCCATCAAAATGCTACGTCGCGGTGCGACCGGAAGTGCCTTGATAGCCCTGGCAATGACCAGTGCCTGCGCCACGCCCGAAGCATTGTCCATTGCACCGTTGTAGATAGCGTCACCTTCCGCATTCGGCGTGCCTATTCCCAGGTGATCGTGATGCGCTGTGTAGATCACGACCTCGTCCTTTAGATCGGGATCGCTGCCCGGGATGAGTCCGAGTACATTCGCAGACTCGACGCGATTGATGGACACATCAAGACCTATAGAGGTTGTCACACCAAGAGGCACCGGCACGAAATCACGATTGTCTGCCGCTTCGCGCAGTGCATCGAGATCCTGACCTGACATCGCTATCAGCTTGCGCGCAGCCGAATCGGTCAGCCACGCTTCAATCTGCAGTCGCGGCTCGTCACCTGCAGGCAACTCAAACTGTTCACCCGTCCACGACGTCTGTACGACCTGGAACGGATACCCTGCTGACGGAGTTGTGTGGATGATGATGGCGCCGACTGCGCCCTGCGCTGCAGCACTTTCATACTTGTAGCCCCAGCGACCGTAGTAGAGGCGTGTTTCGCCCGCGAATAATTCCGGATCCCACGACGGATCATTGTTCAGCATGACCAGAACCTTGCCACTTAGGTCCGTGCCTTTGTAATCGTCCCAGTCGTATTCGGGAGCCTGGATTCCGTAACCTACAAATACCAGCTCCGCATCGCTGACTTCTGCACGTGCCGTTTGCACACCGCTCGATACAATAAAGTCATCCCACTGCTTAAGTGTCGTAGCCGCATCGCTTGCCGCGAACTCCCATGCCGGTGGTTGTTCAGCCGTGACACCGACTAGATCGAAAGGCTGTTGCCAGCCGCCATCCGCTGCGCCGGGCTCCAGGCCCATCTGCTTCAGCTGTTCAACCAGGTAGTCGCGGGCCATACGATCGCCACGGCTGCCCGGGCCCCTGCCCTCGTACTTATCGCTGGACAATTCGATAACGTAATCGCGCATGCCCTCCGCGGTGATCAGTTTCACCGCCTGCTCCGCACCGGAACTTTCCGGGCTTGCGGCAGATTGTGGTGCGCTATCGTCGCTGCAAGCGCCGAAGAGGAAAAGCCCAAATGCGCCAAGAACAAGAGTAATTCGATTCACTATGTACCTCGATTGGTTATTCTTGCGGTATCGCACCGCACTATGAAAACGCTTCGTCCAGAAAGTTTTTCGTGCCTTGCCATGAACGCGAATCCGCCAAGGCAGAGTACTGCAAGCCGCTTTCCGGGTCGGCCGCAGCCGGGTTGGTAAACGCATGTAGCGTATTGCCAAAGGCATGAACTTGCCAGTCAGCATCGCGAGCACTCAGTTCCCGGGCGAGCGCCAGAACATCGTTCGGGCTGGCCATGGGGTCGTCCCAGCCATGCATAATCAAAACCCGTGACCGTATTCGTTGCGATTTATCGCCATCGGGTGGATTCAGCAAGCCGTGCAAACTCACTACGCCGTTCACGTCCGCACCACTGCGTGCCAGATCGAGAACACACAGGCCGCCGAAACAGTAGCCGATCGCCGCCGTCCGCTGATTGTCGACAGTAGTTAGTGCGCGCAGTTCCGTCAGGGCGAGATGCATGCGTCTCTGCAGAAGTTGGCGGTCTTCGATGAACGGTTGCATCAGTTCGCGACACTCGTCCGGGCTGCGGCCCGTGACACCAGCACCGTAGAGGTCAAGAGCAAAGCCAACATAGCCGAGCTTTGCTAGCGCTACGGCCTTTTGGTCTTCAAAGTCGGTTCGTCCACGCCATGCATGCGCAACCAGTACGCCGGGTACCGGCTCCGCCCGGGCGTCGTCCCAGCTCACACTGGCCCGTAAGGCCGTGGCGCCATCTCGATACTCGTGGAGGATGCTGCGAATTGCCATGTCCTGCTCTGCCGTAGGCCGCTATTGGCCCGCATGGTAGCAAAACCGGCGGAAGGCCGAGTTATGCGGATCGTGGCAGGAGCGGGTTAGTCGTCGGCGTCGCTGCGAAAACGACCCAGCCACTGACGGGCTTCGCGGCGGGCCCTGAGAATATCGGCCAGCACCATGTTACGAGATGAAGACACCCGGTTCTGCTTGCCGGTTTCATTGCCCAGGCGCTCGGCGATATAGAACCACTTGTACGCCTCAGCCTTGTCTTCGGCGCCGCTCTCGCCACTAAAATACATGGCGCCAAGATTATTCTGGGCTACCGAGTTACCTTGTTCGGCCGACTGCCGATACCAGTACAGAGCCTTGGAGTTATCCTCGTCCAGGCCTTCACCCGCATCGTACATTGCACCCAGGTTGTTCTGTGCATCCGGGTCGCCCTGCTCGGCCGCAAGTCGATACCACTCGACTGCTTGCCGATTGTCTTCAGCTACGCCGTTACCCTGGTCATACATCAATGCGATGGCATACTGCGCATTCGCCGAGCCAGCAGCAGCGGCAGTCTTGTACCAGCCTAGCGCAGCAAGCAGATCAACGTCGCCGCCCTCGCCATTTTCAAGCATGACCGCCAGGTTTACCTGCGCCGAGGTATGTCCCAGTTGCGCAGCTTCGAGATACCAGTAGCGGGCTTTGCCGTTATCCTCATCGATACCTTCACCAACGTCGTACATGATCGCGAGGTTGTATTGCGCCTTCTTGTGCCCGAGTAGAGCCGCTTTCTCATACCAGCTCGCAGCTGCAACATTATCTTCGGCGAAACCGTCACCTTCGTCGTACATCAGCGCAGTCGCGTAATAAGCGTCCGAATCGCCGGACTTCGCCGCGCGCTGATACCAACGCAAGGCGAGGTCATTATCCTCGGGTACACCATCGCCGGTGTCGTAGAGATAGCCAAGATTGAATTGGGCCGGTGCGTGGCCCTGGTCAGCACTGAGCTGATACCAGTAGATGGCGGTTTCGACGTCACGCTCTACGCCCTCGCCATGGCTGTACATGACGCCAAGATTGAACTGCGCCTGTTCATCAGCCTGGCGCGCGGCCGCTTCGTACCAGCGCAGCGCCTCCGCGTTGTCCTCGGCAACACCGTCGCCAAAATCGTAAATACTCGCCATGCTGAATTGTGCTGAGAGGTCGCCCTCTTCCGCGGGTTGCCTGTACCAACGCAGTGCCAGCTCCTTGTCGACGGCAACGCCCAGACCTTCGTCGTAAACTAACGCGACGTTGTACATCGCACTAAGATCGCCCGCCTCAGCCAACGGCAACCAGATACCCAGCGCAGCCGGGTAGTCGCCGTCATGAAACGCCTGCAATCCTTGTTCAAATGTAGCCAGCTCGTCGGCGGGTAGCCGGGTAAGCAGCAGGAACAAGGCAATTACGCCTGTAAACGTCCGCCAAAGCATTGTGGTCTGGGCAGGTCTATGTGCCCCGGTCCTCATCAGCTGCAATTTTCAGCAGATTACTGTGGCTTATCCCTTAAAACAATGAACCAGTCGACAGCTAGCGGAATGGGTACTCACCCCAGGTAAGGTGTACGGCGATTTTCGGGGCGTGCGATCAACAACTGGACACTGCCTATGGCACGTTCGATAAATGCCCCTTCACAGTAGCCAAGATAGTACTTCCAAAGCCGGATAAACTCGCTCGAATAGCCCAGTTCGCGCACGTTTTCGAGCTGCGCCATGAAGCGCTCACGCCAGTGTTGTAAGGTCGTCGCATAATGCGGACCAATGTCTTCACAATGCGTTATCCGCATGTCCGTCGCTTCTGTAAGGCTTTCTGCGATCGCCGTGACAGACGGCAGGCAGCCACCGGGAAATATGTAGCGTTGAATAAAGTCGACCGAATTCAGCGCGCTGGCATAGCGCTGATCAGCAATTGTGATTGACTGCAGACACATCAGCCCTTCCGGCTTTAAGAGCCTGCAGCATGTGTCAAAGTACGTTCGGTAGTTCTCCTGTCCAACCGCTTCGATCATTTCTACAGAGACCAGCTTGTCATACTGACCGTCGAGCTCGCGGTAGTCCTTTAGCAGCAAGGTGATACGGTCCTCGAGCCCGGCTGCAGCCACCCGTGCACTTGCCAGTTTCTGTTGCTCTTGTGAAATTGTGGTCGTGGTGACCCTGCAGCCATAGTGTTTTGCCGCGTAGATCGCCAGCCCGCCCCAGCCGGTGCCGATCTCCAGCAAGTGATCATCGGGCTGCAGGTCCAGTTTGCGGCATATTCTTTCCAGCTTTGCAGTGGAAGCTGCTTCGAGATTCATGTCCGCTTGTTCATAAATTGCCGCCGAATACATCATGCGTTCGTCCAGCCACAAGGCAAAAAACTCGTTGCCGAGGTCATAGTGAGCCGAAATATTCTTGCGGCTGCCTTTATGCGTATTGCGGTTCAGCCAGTGAAACACTTTCGCCAACGGGCGCTTCAGGCGTGCGAGCCCGCCTTCGAGTCCCTCGAGGACGTCACGGTTACGCAACAGTACGCGCACCAGGGTAGTCAGGTCAGCGCACTCCCAGTAGCCGCGTATGTAGGCCTCCGCCGCTCCAATTGATCCGCCAAATGCCACGTCACTATAAAATCGCGGATCGCGCACCAATATTTCCGCGCTCAATCTGCAGTTGGAATCGCTGTCACCGACTACGCGGCGTGTATCGGCCTCGCGTATCACCAGGCGACCGTCGCTAACGGCTCCCAGTCGCTGCAGCAGTTTTCGCCTCGCCAGCATGTCCAGCCAGCTTGGGCTTGGCGCACCGTCCAGGAAACGAGGAGAGCTAAGAGATAGATCGTTCATTGTGTAGGTACCGTTTTGGATTGCTTGGTCGAATGTTCTTGGATTTTGTCGGGATGCGCATGCAACGGAACGCGTTTGAACCACAGCTTTGCGGCCTGCCAATGAACACCCGCGATGACTTTCAGCGTCATAAGCGGATACATCAACAGCACGCGCGCCAGTGATCGCCCGTTTATTTGTCGCCGCTTGAGCAACATCGCGGCATCGAAGATGCGGGCGCCGTCACTCTTGTTTGCCATGTATATGTGCAGACGCTCTGCGGGCGGCAGGAAGCTCCAGTCGTAATCAACGTCCATACTCATGAACGGCGAGACATGCATCTCTTTGTCGGGCTGAAACCGCAAGGTTGCTCCCGGGCGGCTGCTCGCGTCGGCAGGAAGAACGTAGCAATGCCGCTCTCCCCATGGCGTGTTGTTAACCTCGACTACAATCGTCTCGAGTTGCACGCCGCTTTCGTCGTAGCAGTAGTAAAAGCTGGCCGGGTTAAAGCAATAACCGAAATAGCTGAGGTGGGTCAGCAAGCGTATCGGGCCAGATGGCATCCGTCCGGTTCGCTGTTGCACGAGCTCACGTACCGCAACATCAAGCGGTACCTCGCTGTCACCGAGATGATCTTCGCGACGGAAACGTGCTGGAGCCCGGGATCGGGCCGACCACAGCCAACGGCCGGAGAAAACCGAATCCAGTTCCGCGAGATCCAGGTACATCATGAACATCCGGTAACGGAACCGGTGCCGTACCGGCTGATGCCGGGTGTGCCTAACCTGCCCTTCGAAAATACAGCTGTCCATTCGTCTCAGCCTCCTCAAAGTGACGCACAGCGTTGATCGCACTGACAACGCCGTCCTCGTGAAATCCATTGCGCCAGTACGCGCCGCAAAACAATGTTCGACCGCCGGCATTCAGCTCCGCTTGCCGTTCCTGTGCCGCAAGTGACGTACGGGTAAACACCGGGTGGTCGTATTCGAAACTCCGCAGAACTTTCTGCGGGTCAATTCGCTCGCTGCTGTTTAGGGTAACCAGGTACTGTTCCGGAACATCGAAGCCCTGCAGAATGTTCATGTTGTAGGTGACCGCCGCGGCGCTCTGACCAGCACCGGGTAGATGGTAATTCCATGCTGCCCAACACTTGCGCCGACGCGGCAACAGGCTACTGTCGGTATGCAGGACTGCCTCGTTCTTCTGGTATGGGATGGCGCCAAGCACGTCGCGTTCGAGGTCTGTAGCGTCTTGCAACAAGGCCAGCGCCTGGTCGCTGTGACAGGCGATGACCACCGCGTCAAAGCGCTCTACCGCTGCCGCCTGCGAGCGAATGTAAACGCCGTCGACAGAGCGGGCGATCGATTTCACGGCACAGTTCAGGCGGATATTTGGCTCATGCCCGGCTACAAGTCTGCGGACGTATTCCCGCGAACCGCCTTTTACTACCCGCCAATTCGGACGATCGGCGAGCTGCAGCAGGCCATGATGCAGAAAGAAGCGAACCAGAAAGCCAATCGGCATTTCACGAACAAGTTGATGCTCGCCGGACCAGATCGCGGCTGCCATGGGCACGAGGTAATGGTCAGCGAATTCATTCGAATAAGCGTGCAACTCAAGATACTGGCCAAGTGTCAGTGTGTAGTCGCCTGCCTCCAGCACTTCGGCAGCCTCGCGATTGAATCGCAGGATATCCCGCAGCATGCGCCAGAACGAGGGCCTGACGAGATTTCGCCGCTGGGCAAACATTGATGCGAGCGAGGCCCCGTTGTACTCAAGCGCGCCGTCTCCCTGTTGCACGCTGAAGCTCATCACGCTGGGTTGCCAGTCCTGGCCAATCGCAGCGAGCAGAGCGTTAAACTCCGGGTACGTTCTATCATTGAATACGATAAAGCCGGTATCCACTGCTAGGGGCCCGGCAGAACTTTGGATATCGACGGTATTGGTATGGCCGCCCACGTAGCTCGACGCCTCGAATACCGTGACGTCATGACGCTCACGAAGCAACCAGGCAGCGGTATTACCCGCGATGCCGCTACCAACAATAGCAATTCTCATGCGACGCCCTTCATTGCCATTGTTGCGGCACGCGGCGAATCCGCTCGAGGTCATAGCCAACGGACACAACAAGCTTGAGCATCCGTGCGTAAGTCTCGTCGTCAATATGTGGCGAACGCGACATGATCCACACGTAATCGCGCTTGTTCCGGCCTATGACCGTTAGCGAATAATCGTCTGCAAGATAAATAATCCGGTAGTCAGCCTTGATCGGCCACACGAATCGCATTCCCCACACCGCGTTTGAAGGATCGTCCGTCACGAAGCCGCGTGGCGAATACTCCTTGCGCTCACCATCGAAGGCGTTCTTACGGTACGTAAAGGTCGTTGCAATGCTGCCGTCCTCATCCAGCTTGTAATTCTCAACAGCGTTGTGCGCACCTTTCTCAAGGAAGGTCGGAATATTGGCAATGACGTACCAGTCACCCATGAAGCGCGGTATGTCGACAAACTCAACCGTATCCAGCTCGTCGCCTGAAGTGCCACACGCACTAATTGCCATCAGTAGCACTCCAATCAGCAGTTTCAACCTTGATAATTTCCATTCAGGCGCTCGCATGTCAGCCTCCTGCCTTGTCGCCAGACTTCTTGGCCGGCAACCACGGAATGAATGCGCTGGTGCGTTCGATATAGTCTGCGTACTCGGGACGCCGATTACCGATGGTCTTTTCCAAAAGGGCAACACCAGAGACTTTGACCAGCAAGAC
>JBBKWB010000168.1:0-3423 GCA_037968755.1 Woeseia sp. | reverse complement strand
TATCAAATTCGACGACGCGGCCGGTGCCGTAGTTTATGCGGGCCGTTTTCTGCACATTGACGTCCTTGATTTCCGGTAGCTCAAACAGGGCGCGTACGAAGTTCGACAGGGCCTGGTGGTCCCTGGCCTGGCCCGCAATCGTCATGTGCGTTTCCACCTGCCACCGCTGCTCTTCATCGTCCGGGGTGCCGCCATCGGCGACGACTATGAAGTAGCCGGTCTGTACTCCGCGCGGCGCGACGTCAACGATGACGCCGGCGCGTCGGAACTGCCAGGTGTTAAACCACAACTCGTTGCCATCCAATGCCCGATCGACGATCCTGAAGATGTCCTCAGCGGCAGCGCCGGCGCGCAAGCCACGCAGCATCGACCACTGCGTTTCATACTCTGCGTGTTCGCTGCCAAGTCGCTCTAGTTCGATTTGCTGTTGCTGACTGATGGTATTTCGTGTCTGCATTTCGGTTACGCGGCTCGCTGCCTTGTCCGCTGCACGCGTGACCAAGCCGCAGGTAACCGCGACCAATGCCGCGCCACAGACAACGAGCACGCCAAATACTTTCAGACTGGCATGTTGCGCAAGCGCCTTGCGGTAATCGGCAGGAACGAGGTCAATTTCATGCATCGTCCATCATTCCTCTAAGAGCAAGCCCCGTCGCAACGGCAATGTCAGGTGCCGCGCTGATCTGAGTGTCTCGTCGGGCTACGTCGTTCGTGGGCAGCAGGTCTAATGCATCCGGAATCTTCGCGACTGTTACGCCGGCGAGTTTGCTTAGCAATAAATCAGAACCAGGCCAGCGCGCCACGCTACCCAGCAAATAGACTTTCGATACGCCTCCACCGCGCGTCTCCGAGGCGGCGTACAAGAGTACCCGTTTGATTTCTTCGACAAGCTTCAGGAATTCCGGCTTCAGAATCTGGGCGAGTGTGTGATACGCACCACCGGAATCCAGCGCGTCATGAACCGAACCGTTGACCTGCTCGGGTTGCACACCCGTACGAATCACCAGGTCACGAGCCGTTGCAATGTCCATTTCAAGAGACTTTGCAACCTGGGCGACTAATCTCTCTTCACCGATCTGCACCTCTTGATCAAACAAAAGGTCATCGCCTGAAATCAAAGTCAGGTAGCTTGCCTGCTGCCCGGAATTGACGACCAGGATGTTTTGTCGCTCGTTATTCGAATTCATCGCCCGGATGAGGCGGGTGATTGCGACCGGGCCGATTTCAAGCGCGTTGACCTTCAGTCCGGCCTTGCGAATCATCTCAAGAAAATTGAGCACCGGCTGGCGTTCACTGACTGCCACGAGGGCAAGGCGGTCGTCGCTTTTCGAACGGTTCTTGACCGGCATATAGTCGACGATGTAGTTGCTCAGATCGCCGTCCAGACGGTCTGCCATGACGCGGGCCACGGCCGCACCTTCCTGTTCCGGTCCGCCACTCACGCGGTAGTTGATGGATATGGTTCTCACTAACGCAGACGGCACGGTGAATATCGTATCGCGGCCCAGAAAATTGCCCGCAGCGAGCGCCTGTTTGACCAGCGCCTTGAACTCCCGTGGTGAAGCAAGCAATTGGTCCCGCGGCATAGTGCACGGAACGGTTACTTTGGTCCGGACTCTTGGTAAGCCGCCGTCCACGCGCTCAAGCTGCACCATGTGCATTTCCTGGAGCGCGATGTCGACGCCAATCGGGCCGACCCTGACCGCGGCCTTGCGTGCACCGACGGCTGCAAAAGTTCTGCGCAGACTGTTCGCAACGGCATTCACAGCTTCCACGTTCCGGTACTACTGTTGGCAGAAATTTCCGACTCGTCGAGCTCGCGCAATGGCACCTTGTTTCGCTTTGCGAGGTAGAGCGCCTTGTCCGCAGCTTTGTACACTTTATCGGCGTCAGCCCACTCATTCGGTGGAACGCTGGTGAATCCGGCGCTCAATGTCACCCCGTCCATACCGGTCGACTTCGCGATAGGCAGTTTCGATTGCAGTTCGAGAACGGCATCGTCAATCAGTTCGCGAAGGTTGTCGCCGGCGTAAAGTATCTGAAATTCATCTCCGCCAAGACGGATAAAGCGACCTTTCGAGCCGAGATGGCGAATGAAGACTTCGCCAAGGTGAGCCAGAATTTCATCGGCCAGGTGATGGCCACAGTGATCATTAATGACTTTGAAGTTGTCGATATCCAGAACGGCAACATGCAGTGTCTCACCATCGTTTTTGCAGCGTGCAGCGATTTCCGCAAACCGTGTGTCGAGGTATCGACGGTTCCAGGCACCAGTAAGGTGATCCTGCAGCGACAGCAGTTCCATTTCCTTGCGGGCGCTTTCAAGCTCGAAGCGCGTTTGAATGTCCTGCTTTCGCGTGTAGGCGTTTCTGGCGACGATGACCGTCACGATCAGAGATGAGCCAAGCACCAGTGATTGCAATGTCCAGAAGGCGATGGGGTCGAACCGCCCCGGGACACTGATCAGTGACGACGTCAGTAACAGGTATGTCAACGGGATGACGATTGCGACTTCCCGCACGCCCCACGGCACTACCGGCACGGCGATGAACAGCATGACGATCGCGGCCATCATGCCGATGTTCAGCGCGCCGGTGCTGTGCGCGAGGAACATCACCGCCATCGCGGAGATCGTGAGCAATACGATGCCAAGGAATTGGAGGCTGCGAACATCAGAAACGAACTTTGCCGAAATCAGCACGTGGAGAGACAGCAAGCCGAGCAGGGTGTAGGTGTACGCGTGGGCCGATGGGAGGCCGAGTTTCAGCACAAACAAAGGAATGCAGATTTGTACCAGGAGCATCAACAGGGCGAGGATTTGCACCCCGTGGCGGGTATCCAGGCGCATCAGCTTTTCGGCATAGGCGGACATTTCCGGGGTACGGAAATCCGTTGCCGACCAGGCCTGCGCCAGATACGTCTTTGCTGTCACTGCAAATCCCTTATTTCATAGCGGAACGTCGTTCCGTGCTCTCCTTGTTTATCGGCCAAATCCGGGATTTCTTTAGTGGGTGGGGCCGTTGGCTATGGGGTCATTCTGCTGTTTTGAGACACAGTCGCAGATCGACTCAGACTACTGGGTATAGGTGGCGTATATGGATATCGTGCGGGAGTAGGACGACGCGGATGAGCCCCAGCTAGACGAGAATCCATTAGTCACGCCATCGTTATTCGCATATCGGGTCTCGCCGCCGTCCTCAAAGGCATACTGCTGCGCATTGTCGGCGAACGACAGCGCCAGCCAATAGGTGCCTGCGACCAAGGCGGTTGGTGGAACGTCATTGCTCACCCAGGACATGCTGGATTGCGTCGTAATCTTGTCAGACTCGGCCAGCAAGTCTCCGGGCTCGCCGGCCACATCCGAATAGATTCCATAGCGCACGTCTTTACCCGTGCCGCCGACATAAGCGGTGATGCTGGTAA
>JBBKWB010000167.1:0-6525 GCA_037968755.1 Woeseia sp. | reverse complement strand
CGCGTAATGCCTGTAGCAACTTGTCCGGGTGCTCCGCAACACGATGCCGCCAGGTCACGAGTTCATCGATGGCGGTTTGAAGATCACGGCGCGACAAGCTTTCAACCATGCCGGAGTAGCGAGCCTGCTTGAGAGCGTTGAATTCGGCCTCGTCCCAATTGCGGCCGAACGACAACGCATCAATGATCAGCGCGCGATCATAGAGATCAGCTGTGGCTGCGTTTGCAGCGAGCGGACTGGCCGCGGCAGCGGCGATTGCGCCAAGCACTTCACGTCGTGTCGTCATCTTCCTCTCCCCTGCAATTTCCGCGCTGGGCGGCGGCTGAATTGTGCATCGAGTTTAGCGTAATAATCGGCCAGAATGCTTGCGCCGGGCACAACGCTTATCCATTTCTGCATTGATCATGAACAATGACCATCCCGCACTCGGGAAAAAGTAACGCAACGCTCTGGTCACTTCACCAAAGTGCTCATTCGGACGACATTACAGATTTGTGCACAAAAAAAAGCCGGGACACTTGCGTGTCCCGGCCAGTGTTACTACTTTGGTCGAACGCTTAGCGTGCGGTAATCCGCAGCACTACGCGACGATTTTGCGCCTTACCCGTTGCATTTGCGTTGCTGGCAATCGGCTCTGCTTCACCGTAACCACGTACCGTCATGCGGTTCATCGCAACACCGCGAGCGGCCAGGTAATCACGTACCGTGCCGGCACGACGCTGAGACAGGCTCTCATTGTAAGCTGCTGCGCCGTCGCTGTCGGTATGACCAGCCACTTCAACCGTGATTGTCGGGTTGCGTTGCAAAGTTGCAGCGGCGTCACTCAGTACGCGCTCAGCACCCGGCAGCAGACGATCCGAGTTTGACTCGAAGTTCACGCCAGGCAGCTTGATCTCTTCTTTGATCTCACAACCAGCAACGTCAACCTGTGCGCCCTTGCGGGTGTTCGCACATTTGTCGAGGCGATTCACTACGCCATCACTGTCGTCGTCCAGCTCACAGCCTTCGGCATTGACCTTGGCACCACGAACGGTGTTCGGGCACTTGTCTTTGCTATCCGCTACGCCGTCGCCATCGCTGTCGACTTCGCAACCGTCAGCATTAACTTTTGCGCGTGCCGGGGTGTTCGGACACTTGTCCTTGGAATCGGCCACACCGTCACGGTCGCTATCGGTTTCGCAACCGTCAGCATCTACCGTCACGCCGCGCGGAGTTGCCGGGCAGCGATCGCCGCTGTCAGCCACGCCATCACCATCGGTGTCGACGAACTTGATCGTCTTCGCACCGAACGGAATCTGCAGGCCGATACTGACCATCTGGTCAGACAGTGTGGTGTTCAGCGCATCATCCGAGCGATAGCGATATTCGGCACGCAGTGCTACGTCGCTGCTACCAAAGATGTCGGCCAGAAAGCCAACACCGGCAGAGCCCATACCGCCGTCACGTGCGCGTTGTCCGGACAGCTCGTTTTCCATGTAGCCGATACCGGCAAACAGGTACGGGCTGAAACGGCCTTCACGGTTGAAAACGCGCTGAATATCGATGCCTACAGCGAACTGGTCCTGCGGCGCAAAGCCTGACAGGCTGGCGCCCTGGACAATAGCTTCCAGGTTCCAGGCATCGTTCAGTACGACGCCGAGACCAAGTTGACCACCGGCCACTTCATCATCAACTGCACGATCTTTGTCGTCGTCGATAAATGTCGCCATCGGCGAAAAGTAGCCTTGCCCTGGCTGGGCATCGGCAAGCGCCTGCGATGACAGTACGACCGTCAGCAACAGGACGGCATGCTTAAAAAACTTCATGGAATATCTCCAGTGACGAACACCGAAATTCTTGCGGTATCGCCTTAGTGCACAAGCAAAGTGTGGCAAGAGATACGCTACGTCGGTGTCATGTTCCGATGCTGCAAACGCTCCTGCCACGGGATACCAAGCGCAAAAGCCGGAGTTTTCACCCCTGACACCCGGCACTTGGGTCGAGCGGCGCGCAACTTAGCACATTGGCCAGCGAACGCAATGCCTATTAGCAATTGTTCACAATTCATTTTTGTACAGGTTTTTAAGGGAAAAACTGTCGCCGGATGACGACGGATAGCAGCTAGATAGAAGCCACAGCGGAACAAGTAAAAGCCCCACTTTTTCCATCCTGGAAAGCTTTAGGGCCTTTACTTTTCCCCTGCCGTCAAACCGGCAACCACAGCTCGGCATTCGGTCGCCGACGCAAACTGGTCAAAAACCGCGCGTTTGCGCGGAGAAACACCCTCAGACGTCAGAGAATTGACGGCGCACGAGCGCACGTACCACGGAGACAAGAAGCATCTCCCCGGTCTCGCGTTGCTCAGCCTGCACTGTTTCCGGAACAGCGGATGAAGCAGAAAGTCGATTGAGAGTACTGCTGCGCTGTTCGGCCGCTATGGTGGCTACGACCAGCAGCAGGAAAAGTAGAATTGGAATGGTTCGCATGACGATTTCGCGAGTTAGCGTCCTTTTAGGGTATTTGTTCAGCCTGCCACTCGCGCGAGGTCGCGGAGTCGGTACTGGCTTAGTGTTATTAACTATGATGCACGGCAACGGCAAACGGTTGCGTCATGGATTGGCGGGCAATGCTGGAGTCACCGGTCTATCTTTGGCATTTCTGCAGAATCAGGGCGCCTCGCAATGATAGCGATCACCCAGCACCGGTATCCGGTCCGGACTCAGCTTGCGACGCGAACGAATCACTACAGTGCCGCCCTCAGCTTCGCAGGCGATGCGGAAATCCAGAAATTTTGCGCGGTACTCGCCGCGGCGATACTCGCGGTCTGCCATTTGCTCCTCGTTCAATGGCACGCAGGCCGCGAGCAAGACTAGCGGAAACAACACAGTATCTTTCATGGTCCCTCGGCAATAGACCGCTCTTCCTTTTGTCTGACAGCGGCAGATCCCGCGGGTTCGATTGTACACAGCAGGCGAACAAACGCCGCGAGCTGACAAGGTCGAAGACCAAATCAGACGCGGCGGCATAGCACGCGGTGCGTACCTGATCGGCACCGCTGTTCCGGATAACGGGTCATCAATCCAGCTGATGATGTCGCTGCCCGGAAACAAGCAGGCCCTGCCGGGGGAATGGCAAGGCCTGCATGTTCGCTGCGTGTGGGCGCTCGATCAGAAGTCGATAGAAGCCCGCAAGCGAATGGCGCGCGGCAACTGTGCGTTGCGTGTCGCCAGGAAGGTCGGATCGGGGTCGACTACACCGTCGGTCATGATCTCGTACAGCCGGGTCGCATCCTGGCTATTGAACAAGTTGAATACATCCAGTCCAAATTGCGCTGTGTGACCACTGAAGTCCGTCGTGTAGGTCGCGCTCACGTCCACATCGAAGATCCATGGAGTACGTCCGAACTTGCCTTTTGGCAGGTAATCAAACTCGCGATCCTGTGAGGTCCATATTCCGTCATTCGGATCGATGCAATTTGCGACACAGACGTAGTTCATTTCCTTGCGGGTCTGCGAGTTGAACGGATTGCCATGCCCGCGCGCATTGATCGGTCGACCTGAGCTCAACGACAGGTTAGTACCCAATGTCAGCTTGTCGGTCAGCGAGAACGCACCGAATGCCTTGATGGAGTGGCGTTGATCATTTGGCAGGTCGCCCCAGTTTGAGTTGATGAACATGACGTCATCACCCGATTCGGTCCAGCCCGGAATGTCGTTGCCGGTATCCGAGTTCACACTGCCTTCATAATTGCCGTAGCTGTGCGCCCAGGTATAAGAAAGTCGCGTTGACCACTGACCGTCCCATTCCCGGTTGAACACAAACTCAACTGCGTTGTAGCGGCGGACCGGAGTGGCACTGCCGATAGGGTCCGGGTTGCCGTCGCCGTCAAGATCGTAGCCGAAGGCCTGCGCCTGGCCGAGATCGACGGTAACTGTCTGCGTTGTGCCGTCGCCGCAATCGTTGTCCACGGTCAGCGGCTGGCCGACGTTGCCAAAGACCCAGCGATCAATCGTGCCGCAGCCGGGTACATCGACGTCGACTCGCATGTCCTCGATCGCATTCTTGAAACGACGGTGGATGCCGCGCACGCCAAGGCTCCACGTGTCGGTCAACATGCGTTCGTAGCCGACGATAAACTCGTCCTGGTGACTGGCATCCAGATCCTGGTCAACTTTGAAGCGTTGCTCGGAACCCAGACCTTCGCCACTACCAAACTCAACGACTGTACCGATCTGCGCACCGAGAATTGGCGTGTAATTGGTCAATCCGTTTGAAGTTGTATTGGTGTCCAGGCCATTCAGTGCGTAGTACCTGCGGGTATCAATGGTGCCGCCACCCTCGCGTGCAGCCAGACCGTTCGCGATCGGGAAGTAGTAACGACCGACGTTGGCGAACAACTTTGACGTACCCTGGCCGCCGATATCCCAGGCCACACCAAAGCGTGGCGAGATCATGTCGTCGACCTTGATGAAGGTATCGCCAGCCGCGTCGTCAGTTTCAAACTGGTCCCAGCGCAGGCCGAGGGTCGCGGTTACCGCGTCGGTTACATTCCAGACATCTTCGATGTATGCCGCAGACGTCCGCGCCTCAAAGATGCCGCCGCGAATTTCACGACGCTCCAGAACGTATTCGGTCACTCCGGCCGGCACCGTCACATTATTCAGGCTGTCGCCCGGGGTTGTATTGTCCAGCGTGAAGTTGGCCTGCAGCGGGCCTACTGAGGCGCGTTGCATATTCGTCGTGCGCAGCTCGCGATCAACACCGAAGCGGAACAGGTGATTGTCGTTGAACTGGTATTCCGCATCGATACGCATGGCATCGCGCGAGTTGACGCGCTTGTCGTTGCGCAGTTGGGTCGTGCAACCAATGTGCTGGTCAACACCAACGCGGTCATCGAATACCCGGTTGCATTCCGAAGACGTATTGGTACGGCCATCAAAGTTGCGCTCGTTCTCACCGTACAAGACCTTCACGACGAGGTTGTCGCCGTAAAAGCCGGTGTACGTCAGAGCCCAGTTTGTACCACCGAGGTCGGTGGTCTGGGTTTCGATCAAGGTGCCATCGTCGAAGCGGTCAGCTACGTCGGCGCGATCGTCTGAGAACCCGAAGAACTCGAGTGAATGGTTATCACTAATAAACCAGTCCAGCTTGCCACCCCAGGTCGCCGTGTCGTCTTTGGAATCGCTAAGCGAATTACCAGCCGTATTGACGGACTTCGACTCAACAAGTCGCGGCTCATAGAGCGCGTAGAACATGAGCTTGTCGCGGATGATCGGGCCACTGGCGTAAAAGCTGGCACTCGTAGAGCTCAGGTCATCGTCAGTGCGATTGATCAAACGATTGCCGTCGCGGTCAAAAAAGTCGCGACCGTCGCCGCGGAAAGCATCCGGTGTCGTGTAGACATCCGCGCCGTAACGAAATTCATTAGTACCGGATTTCAGTACGGCGTTGATAACGCCGCCAGTACTGCGGCCGTACTCCACCGAGTAACCACCGGTCTTCACCTGGAATTCCTTGAACATCGAAAACGGCACATCGGAAAAGCCAACGCCGGTTTCTACGTCACTGACGTTCAGGCCATTGATGAATACGGAGTTCTCGCCGACGGATGAACCACCGAAAGAGATGCCACCGAACGGTACACCGGTGGTAACACCGGGAGCCAGCAGGGCAACCGACCCTGCATCACGCGCTATGGGTATGCGCTGCAACTCAGCGAAGTCGATATTCAACGCTGATTCTGTGGACGTTACATCCAGGCCGGTAATCATTGAGGCTGTAACGACGATGTTGTCAATTGAGCCACCAGTGAGCACAAGGTCAACGGTGGTTGTGCTGCCGATGCCTACCGATACATTCTCGATGGTTCCGTTGCCGAAGCCGTCTTTGGCCGCCGTCAACCGGTAGTTACCAACGGGCAATCGCCCGATGCGGAAGCGACCGTCGCCGGAGGCCGTGACACTACGCCGGTAGCCGTTGTCCGAATTCTCGATCGTCACCGTGGCGCTGGCCTGCGGAGAGTTGGATTGATCAACCACCACACCCGAGATACTTCCGTCGCTGTTTTGCGCCAGGACCAGTCCCGGAATTGCACACAACGACAGTACGATGAGCGCTATACGCGCAACTATCAGTCTCATTTTCTTACCCCCCATAAGCGCACAGAATCAAGGCAGGATAAACCCTGCCAGCGAGTGTGCCTAGAATAAATTGCTATTTTGCTCGATACGCAGCACATGCCCCGACATTTGCCGCAACGGCTACAGCCGTCGGCCAATCTTATAAAGCGAAAGGTATGCGCTTCAGCGCCACCTGGCCGTTGCTGACCACCATCAACACATCCTGTAATGCGGCGACATTCTCCAGTGGATTGCCTGGCAGCAATATGAGATCGGCTTCGAAGCCCTCGGCGATGCGGCCGGTTGTTGCGCCTAAGTCCAGCAGCTCGGCAGAATTCACGGTGGCGGTCTGCAGTGCCTCGAAGTTGCTCATGCCGAGACGCACGAATGCTTCCACCTCGAACGCAATCCGATTGATGGATTCGTA
>JBBKWB010000166.1:0-39831 GCA_037968755.1 Woeseia sp. | reverse complement strand
GCGGCGGACCGGCTCGCAATCCTGCTGCTGGAGCTCAAGCGCTGGGGTGCGCGCATCAACCTGACCGCGATTCGCGATCTGCCCGGCATGATCACAGGTCATGTCCTGGACAGCCTGGCAGCGCGGCCGCTACTGCAGGGTCGTTTGATCCTCGATGTGGGAACGGGCGCTGGCTTTCCGGGTCTGCCGCTTGCAATTGTGGAGCCGGATTGCGAAATCACGCTACTTGACAGCAACGGCAAGAAAATCAGCTTCGTGCAGCACATGATCGGCGAGCTGGGTCTTGGCAACGCGACGGCCGTAAAAAGCCGGGTTGAGGACTACGCGCCGGAGCGCGCATTTGACACCGTCATCGCGCGCGCCTTCGCCCCGCTGCCCCGTATGCTGACGCAGACCGGACATCTCATCTCAGATACTGGCATGCTGCTCGCTCTCAAGGGAAAATACCCGGCCGCGGAACTCGCCGAGCTGGGTGAGACCGACAACACCTGGAAATACGCTGTGACCGAACTGAACGTGCCCGGACTTGTGGAACACGAACGCCATGCCATTTGCCTCACGCGGGCGACGCGCTCATGACGCGCATTATTGCAGTGGCCAACCAGAAAGGCGGCGTGGGCAAGACCACGACCTGTGTGAATCTCGCGGCATCATTAGCCGCCACCCAACGCAGAGTGCTGCTCGTCGATCTCGATCCACAAGGCAACGCGACGATGGGCTGCGGTGTGGACAAGCGTGAGCTGGAATCGTCGGCCTGCGAAGTGCTGCTTGGCGAGGCTACGGCGGCGGATTCCATCGTGTCCGTGCCGGAAGGCGATTTTGCGCTGCTGCCGGGCAACGAGGACCTGACGATGGCCGAAGTGCAGTTGCTGCAGGAAATAGGCCGCGAGATGAAGCTGCGCAATGCATTGAAGCCGGTTGTCGGCTTATACGACTTCATCCTTATCGACTGTCCGCCGTCGATAAACATGCTGACAGTGAATGCGCTGACTGCCGCCGATGGCGTGTTGATCCCGATGCAGTGCGAGTACTACGCGCTCGAAGGTCTGACGTCACTGTTGAATACAATCGAACAGGTTCGCGCCAGCGTAAACCCGGAGCTCAGCGTGTTTGGATTGCTGCGGACCATGGTCGATCCGCGCATTAATCTTTCCAATGAAGTGTCCGATCAGTTGATCGCACATTTTGAAGACAAGGTGTTCCGCACCGTGGTCCCGCGTAACGTGCGCCTTGCCGAGGCACCAAGTTTCGGCAAACCCGTGCTGTACCACGACCGCAATTCGCGCGGTGCGCTGGCCTATCTCGCGCTGGCAGGCGAAGTCCTGCGTCGCGAAGACGAGCGCGCCACCGCCGCGCTGTGAGAAACTCCGGCAGCGGACAATAAGCGGCCGGCTCACAAGCTGTACCGACAATCAAATTGGCACCGGATAACAGCCGCCAGGTACACAACCGGCAGCAGAGACAAACATGACGAAGAAAAAACGATTGGGACGCGGCCTCGATGCCTTGTTGAGCAAGCCGGTACTCGCGCGCGAAACATCGGGCGGCAGTACCGCTGCGGTAGATGACAAAGTCGATAACCTGCGCAACATCCCGATAGAGCACTTGCAACGCGGCGAGTATCAGCCACGTGTCGACATGCGCCAAGACACGCTCGAAGACCTCGCCCGCTCAATCGAGGCGCAAGGCATAATCCAGCCGATCGTGGTTCGACCGATAGGCAAAGGCGACAACGGCCAGCCGCGCTACGAAATCATTGCCGGTGAACGCCGCTGGCGCGCAGCACAAATAGCGCAGCTCGATGTCATCCCGGCAATCATCAAACAAATTCCGGATGAAGCCGCGATCGCGATGGCGCTCATCGAGAATATCCAGCGCGAGGACCTGAATCCGCTGGAAGAAGCGCGGGCCCTTGAGCGGCTGATCAAGGAATTCGAACTTACTCACCAGGAAGCCGCAACCGCCGTGGGCCGCTCACGTGCCGCGGTCAGTAATCTGCTACGCCTGATGGATCTCAGCGACAAAGTTAAACCGATGCTGGAATCGCGCGAGATCGAAATGGGTCACGCGCGCTCCCTGCTCTCTCTCAGCAACGCTACGCAACAATTCGATGCAGCACGCCAGGTGGTCAAAAAGAAACTCTCGGTGCGGGACACCGAAGCGCTGGTCCGCCGCATGCTTTCCGACAAGCCGACGGCAAAGCCTGCGAAAGCGCAGTCTGCGAACGCCGATATCCGTCGTCTCGAAACTGAAATTACCGACAAACTCGGCGCCAGGGTCAGCATAGACCACACCGCCAAGGGCAATGGCAAGCTGGTTATCAACTACAACAATCTCGATGAACTCGACGGTATCCTGAAGCACATCAAATAAACAGAACGCCGGCGTTCGCTACCGACAAGCATTCGCAGGACGCGTACATGAAAGCAATCATTGCAGTTCTCTCACTGCTCTCCCTGGGCAGTGCATCTTTCGCGCAATCCGTCACCGTCATCCACGCCGGCGAACTGCTTGCCATACCTGGCCAAGCTAGCCAGCGTGAACAGACAATTATTCTCGATGGCGAGCTGATCCGTGAAGTCCGGAACGGTTTTGCCGACCCGGCGAGCATCGATTCTGCTGCTGCCTTTATTGATCTGTCCGATCAGTTTGTGCTGCCGGGACTTATGGACATGCATGTCCACTTGCTCGGCGAGCTTGGACCGAATTCGCGCGGAGAGGCTTTGCAAGTCACTACATCAATGTCCGCGTTGATGGGCGCGCAGTACGCACGCCGCACCCTGGAGGCTGGCTTCACGACCGTGCGAGATTTGGGTGGCGAGCCGGAAGCCATTTACGCACTGCGCGAAGCGACTGCGAAAGGCTGGATACCCGGGCCGCGCATTTTCGCCGCCGGCAGCGCGCTCGCAGCGACCGGAGGCCACGGTGATGTCGACGGCGTCAAAGCTGAGCTGCTTGAGCTGTGGACCCCAGACACCATCTGCGACGGCCCATACGATTGCCGTCGTGCTACCCGCTATGCGATTAAATACGGTGCTGACTGGATCAAGATTACTGCCACCGGCGGCGTACTTTCTGATACGGCAACTGGCACTGATCAACAGATGACCGATGACGAGCTGGTCGAGATCATGAACACCGCGCACGGGCTTGGCGTGCGGGTCGCGGCGCACGCTCACGGTACAGACGGCATCAACGCGGCACTGCGGGCAGGCGTCGACAGCATCGACCACGGCAGTTTTCTGGACAAAGAATCGATCAGCCTGTTCAAGAAAACCGGCGCGTTCCTCGTACCGACTTTGTCGCCGGGTTACAAGATTCCTGCGACCATGGAAAACAATCCGTTCTTTACTGATGCGATCAAACAGAAGGCACTGGCTGCCTCTGCAGCATCAAAACAAAACTTCCGCCTCGCGGTTGAAGCTGGCGTCAAGATCGCGTTTGGTACTGATTCCGCGGTAACGCCGCACGGTGAGAATGCAGACGAGTTTGCAATGATGGTCGAAGGCGGCATGAGCGAGATGAATGCTATTCGCGCAGCGACAGTAGTCGCCGCCGAATTGCTGCAACAAAGTGATCAGCTTGGCACGATCGAAGCCGGAAAGATTGCCGACATCATCGCAACTAACGGCAATCCCCTGATAAATATTCGCGAACTGGAAAACGTCACAACCGTCATCAAGGGCGGTCGCCGCCACAATGTGCCTGCATTCGACTATGGGTCGAAATAATGAACCAGATCTCTGGCAATTCTTGTTACGCGTTGCCGAGTAGCCAGACCTGATGCAATCATAAGTGTCCTTGTGCCCAGCTTGTTCGGTATAGTGCCGGGCATGCGTCCGTTCCGTGTCCTGATAGCCATTTTCGCCTGCGCCGCAGTGATTTCACTGCAATTTAGCGGCTTGCATCTGCATGCAAGCAGCAAATCGCATACGGCAGGGCTGCACGGTGCGCACATTCACCAGGCTGAAACCACCACACACGGCCATGAGCATGACGCTGATCGCGACGTGACGCTGTTCGAGGTTCTGACCGGTTCAGCCAAGCATATGCCGTTTCTGGTTGCCCTTTTAACCGTACTGCTGTTCACGGGTATTCTGAGCAACACTTTCGGCTTGCCGGTCATGCGGGTCGTATTCCAATCGCGCCGCCAGCGCTGGCGGCCACCGTTGCGAGCTCCTCCAGCCACTCCCTGAATCGATTTCATTTACGAGCATTGTATGACCGTTCGGTCCGAATGCTTGCCCTGAATTGATTGGCGCCTACCCCAGGCGCCGGGAGAAAACCATGAAAATCCTGCAAGCGCGGCAAATAGTTGCTGCGTTGCTGCTGGTTCTGCTGAACTCGGTGGTCATAGCCGAGAGTGGGCGCTCTGATACCGGGCTGACCCTGCAGCAGGCCGTTGCACAAACACTTGCGTCGAACCCGCAGCTGATTGCTGCGGGTCACCAGCTCGGAACGAGCCGCGGTGCCGTAGTACAAGCCGGGCTGAAGCCTAATCCGGAGCTTGATCTCGTCACCGAGAACGTACTCGGCAGCAATCGCTTCACTGGCTTGGACAATAGCGAGTCAACCTTGAGTGTCGCGTGGCAACTGGAGCGCGCGAAACGCGAACAACGAGTAGGCACGGCTGAAGCGGGCGTAGCGCGTTCGCAGGCAGCCGTTGACGTTGTGCGTTTCGATGCGGCAGCGCAGACCGCTCGTTTGTTCATTGAGAGTCTCAACGCGGCAGCAAACAAAAAACACTTCGTGGAAGCCGTCGCGCTGGCAGAAAAAGCAGTGGAGGCAGTGAAAAAGCGGGTAGATGCCGGGCGTACGCCGCGCGCTGACCTTGCCCGTGCCGAAGCGGAGTTGGCCCTGGCTCAACTTGATGTCGATGACATCACTCACGAAACTGAATCTTTGCATCGACGGCTGGCCGCACAGTGGGGCGACCCGCAGCCGCGATTCAGCTCTGTTGCCGGTACGCTGGATCAAACACCAACACCTGCAAGCTTTGCGCGCTTACTCGAGCAGACCGCAGACAATCCCGACATTCGTTTGTACTCGGCGGAAACCCGACTCCGCGAAGCGGAACTGAAGCTCATCCGCGCCGAGGTAAAACCTGGGTGGCGAGTAACGGCGGGAGTCAAACACTTCGGCCTCGGCGACGAAGTCGCGTTGATGGCTGGTTTCAGCGTGCCACTTGCGATCTCCGACCGACGGCAAGGCGATGTTGCCAGCGCGCGGGCGAGCCTGGCAGTAACCCGCGCCGAAGCAGACGCGCTTTCGTTGCGTATCGGGACCCAGTTGTTCGTATTGCATCAGGAGCTGTTGCACAGCTTGCACCAGACCGATGTATTGCAGCGGGACGTAATCCCACGCATTGACGCTGCACTGGAAGACGCTCGCGCGGCCTACGTAGCAGGGCGCTACGGCTATCTCGAACTACGCACCGTACAGGAGGAGTTGCTGGCTGCTCGTTTCGCACTGACAGACGCTCGCGCAAGGGCTCACCTGAACGTCATCGATATTGAACGGCTGACCGGCAAGGCATTGCCGGTCGCCAATTGAGGCACACCATGAATACGTACAAGAAATTTCTAATCGCCAACTTGTTCGCCGTATTGCTCGGTGCGTGCAACGCTCCCGAATCTCACGATCAAGATACAGGCCAGGAGCCAGATCACGCGACTGAAGAAGCCGCAAAAGGACCGCATGGCGGCCGCCTCCTGATCGACAATGGTTTCTCCGTTGAGCTCGCTATCTACGAAGCCGGCGTACCGCCGGAGTATCGCGCGTGGCCAGCACTGAATGGCCAGCCATTGCCGCTGGATGAGGTCTCACTCGACGTGGTCCTGACCCGACTCGGTGATCCCGAGGACAACATCGCATTTCGCGCGGAAGAAGATTACTTGCGCGGCGATACCGTCATTAGCGAGCCGCATTCGTTCGCGGTTGCAGTGAACGCTCGTTATCAGGGACAGCAATACGAGTGGCAGTACGACAGCTTCGAGGGTCGGACACGCATCGGTGCCGGCATGGCACAAGCGTTCGGTCTTGAGACCGCGCCGGCGGGCCCTGCCGAGATTCACGACACCGTGTCCGTCTATGGACGCATCCAGCCGATAGAGGGGCGTGTCAGCGAAGTGCGGGCGCGCTTCGAGGGGCAGATCCGCGATGTGCGTGCCAACGTGGGCGAGCGCGTCCGTGTCGGTGACGTACTCGCAATCGTCGAGAGCAACGAAAGCCTGATCGAATACTCCGTGAAAGCGACGATCGATGGCGTTGTTACTGCAATGAATGCCGTTCGCGGCGAACAGACAGCGGGCCGTCAGCTATTCACTCTCGTCGATACGTCCGAGGTCTGGGCGGCGCTGGCCCTGTATCCAGCCGACCATGCCCGCGTCCAGATCGGCGCACTGGTTAACGTCTCGGCGATAGGTGCAGAGCTCTCGGCGAGTGGCAAGATCTCGCAGATCAGCCCGGTCGCGAATCCAAATCAGAGCGTCACCGCATTGCTGCGGCTCGACAACGCAGACGGCAAGTTCGTGCCGGGTGTGCAAGTGAGCGCGGAAATTGAGATTGCGCGCCACTCGGTTCCTATTGCGGTAAAGCGCAACGGTCTGCAGTCGTTTCGTGATTTCACCGTGGTCTATGCGCAGATCGGCGATCAGTACGAAGTACGCATGCTGGAGCTGGGGCGTCAGGACAGTGAATGGGCAGAAGTGCTGGGAGGGCTTGCAGCTGGTACTCGCTACGTCACAACCAACAGCTACCTCGTCAAGGCGGACATTGAAAAGTCCGGCGCATCCCACGATCACTGAGGCGAAGTCATGCTTAATTTCATAATTCAAACATCCCTTGCCCGTCGCGGCATGGTGATGTTGCTGGTATTGATGCTCGCCGGCCTCGGCCTGTGGAGTTTCGGTCGCCTGCCTATTGACGCCTTGCCCGACATCACCAATGTGCAGGTTGTCGTCAATACCGAGGCACCGGGCTACACGCCGCTCGAAGTGGAACAACGAGTGACCTATCCACTCGAGAATTCCATGGCAGGTATGCCGCGACTGTCGTATACGCGCTCATTGTCCCGTTACGGCTTATCCCAAATCACGGTGGTGTTCGAGGAAGGAACGGATATCTACTTTGCGCGGCAACAGGTGGCCGAACGATTGTCATCAGCGCGCTCTGAAATTCCGTTGGCACTTGAGCCCGTGCTTGGCCCGGTCGCAACGGGGCTCGGCGAGATATTCATGTTCACTGTCGATGCAGAGCCCGGCGCAACCAATGCAGATGGCAGCCTGGTAACGCCGACTGATTTGCGCTCCGTGCACGACTGGATCATACGACCCCAGCTCGTGCGCGTGCCCGGTGTAGCCGAGGTGAACCCAATCGGCGGATATCAGCGTCAGGTTGTGATCTCGCCCGACCCCGCCAAGCTGATTGCACACAAGTTGACGATTGCCGATCTGGTGACGGCTGTTGAACGCAACAATGACAATCGCGGCGCAGGCTTCATCGAACACAACGGTGCACAGTGGCTGCTACGGGTGCCCGGGCAGGCTGAGCAACTGGAGCAACTGGCGGACATCGTCGTTGATACGGTCGACGGTATTCCGATTCGGGTCAATGATATCGCCCACGTTGCTGACGGACACGCGTTACGCACCGGCGCGGCCACGCAAAACGGCCACGAAGTAGTGATGAGCACAGTGTTCATGTTGATTGGCGAGAATGCCCGCGCGGTCGCACAGGCGGCTGCGGACAAGTTAATCGAGATCAACACGGGCCTACCCGAGGGTATTACCGCGCAAGCCGTTTACAACCGCACCAGCCTGGTCGACAAAACATTAAAGACAGTCCAGAAGAACCTGGTCGAAGGTGCCCTGCTTGTTGTTGTCGTGCTGTTCGCTTTTCTCGGCAATTTTCGCGCCGCACTGCTGACAGCAGCCGTCATTCCGGTTGCCATGTTAATGACTATTACCGGCATGGTGCGCAGCGGCGTTAGCGCCAACCTGATGAGTCTTGGTGCTCTTGATTTTGGCCTGATAGTCGATGGCGCTGTCATCATCGTAGAGAATTGCCTGCGGCGACTCGGCGAGTACGAAAGCACAGAACGTGAGTCGTTACGCGAGCGACTCAGTGTCGTATTCGATGCCACACAAGAAGTGATCAGGCCGGCGTTGTTTGGCGTTTTTATCATTACAGCGGTATACCTGCCGATCTTTGCGCTCACTGGCGTCGAAGGAAAAATGTTCCACCCAATGGCAATCACCGTGGTTATCGCGCTGGTTAGCGCGATGCTGCTCTCGGTGACGTTTGTGCCAGCGGGGGTTGCGTTGTTATTCAAAGGCGGCGTCAGCGAAAAGCCAAATCGGCTTGTGCAGAAAAGTCGAGCGATCTACAGGCCGCTGCTGCTCATGGCGCTGCGCTGGCGCTGGCTGGTTGTCGTTGCCGCGGTGGGGCTCGTAATAGCCAGTGGGTTATTGGCTACGCGCCTCGGAACCGAATTTGTTCCGAATCTTGACGAAGGCGACATCGCCATGCATGCATTGCGCATTCCGGGTACGTCGCTGACACAGGCGGTGCAGTTGCAGGAACAGCTGGAGGCCGCTGTTCGCGAACTGCCAGAAGTTGAACGCGTGTTTGCGAAGATCGGAACTGCGGAGGTTGCAACCGATGCCGTACCGCCCAGCGTCGCTGACAACTTCATCATTATGAAACCGCGCAGCGAATGGCCGGATCCAGACAAGCCAAAGAACCAGTTTGTAGCAGAGCTGGAGGCTGCGGTAACGCCGGTACCGGGTAATCGTTATGAATTTCTGCAGCCGATTCAGATGCGCTTCAATGAATTGCTGGCGGGGGTTCGCTCAGAGCTGGCGGTGAAGGTCTTTGGTGATGATTTTGACGAGCTGATCCGGCTCGCTGACGAAATTGAAGCGGCCATTGGCCAGGTCGATGGCGCGGCCGATCTCGTTGTCGAGCAAACAACCGGACTGCCGGTGCTGACATTTGAACCGAAGCGCGAGGCGCTCGCTCGCTTCGGTATCTCTATTGAAGAGTTGCAGTCAGTACTGGCGACCGCTGTTGGCGGGACAAAAGCGGGCACTCACTATGAGGGGGACCGGCGTTTCGACATCGTAGTTCGGCTGGATGAGCAACGTCGTGCAGACTGGGAAGCCTTTTCGCGTCTGCCGGTTCGCTTGCCAGGTGGAGGCTACGTACCGCTTGGCGAACTGGCAGAACCGCGACTAAGCAGCGGCTACAACCAGGTCTATCGTGAAAATGGCAAACGGCGTGTTGTCGTGACAGCAAACGTTCGGGGCAGGGACCTCGGTTCATTCGTTCGCGATGTTCAGGCTGCTATTAGTAACGGTGTTGAGGTGCCGACAGGCTATTGGGTGGAGTACGGCGGCACGTTTGAGCAGTTGCAGTCAGCAACGCGCCGGCTCTCAGTCGTCGTGCCACTGACGCTTGCGATTATCATCGGCATGTTGGTGGTGGCGCTGGGCTCATTCCGCGATGCCGCGATTATTTTCAGTGGCGTTCCGTTGGCGCTGACCGGTGGAATCATTGCGTTGCTTCTGCGGGATATCCCGTTCTCGATCTCAGCAGCTGTGGGCTTTATCGCCCTGAGTGGTGTTGCGGTATTGAACGGATTGGTGATGGTCGCCTTCATTCGCGACCTGCACGCTTCGGGCAGGAGCCTTGATGAGAGCATCATTGATGGAGCCGTAACCCGGCTGCGCCCCGTTCTGATGACCGCGCTCGTGGCTTCACTGGGTTTTGTGCCGATGGCGCTCAATACAGGAATCGGTTCGGAGGTTCAGCGACCGCTGGCAACGGTCGTGATCGGCGGCATCATATCTGCGACGCTGCTGACATTGCTGGTACTACCCGCATTGTACAAGCTGGTTCACAGCCGCTCGGTATCGTCAGTCTGAACAACGACCGTTGGAATGCGCCCGTCACTTTGGCGGGCGCGGTTTGCCCGCGACGGTCTGCGAGCCCATGGTGCAGCCGTTTTCGTTCATTAGCTTCAGGCGTATTGATTGAGCATCTCGAGTTGGTCAGTTCAAGATGAGAGTGGCGGACTTGAGGTGGCTTGATTTCCTTTAAGAACCAAACCGGGTGCGCCTGATACTTCTGGATTCAGACAAACTCACGTTTCACTATTCTTTGGGCTCAACAATCAGGCCAATCCGGTACAGCGCGCACTGAAAAGGACATCCCTGTCCACAATGCCATCCATTGGCCTGACTTGAATCTTGTCGTTATGCGACGGCGTGTTCTTCCACTGACTCTGCGCTGTAGCCGCTTTGTATTAGCTCAGGCATAACCGCTTCTGAAATCAAATAACCCTGCAACTTGTCGCACTCGATAGTCTCGAGGAACGCGTAGGTTTCGTGGTCTTCGACGCCTTCGGCGCAAACGGAAATGCCCAGGTTGTGTGCGAGACCGGTAACCGCCGCCAGAATCTTCTGTGCAACGTCGCTTTGCCGTGCGCGCTTTAAAGCACGCGAATGAATCTTGATCTCATCCACCGGCAACGCTTCCAGCGTGCCGAGTGATGCGGCAGCAATGCCAAAGTCGTCCAGCGATATTCGAAAGCCGAGCGCCCGCAACTCGTTCAATACTTTTAGATGCGGCGCGTCAGAATCTGCGATGTCCTGCTCGATCACTTCAAATGTGAAGTTCGCGCACTCAAGGCCATGTTCTTTCACGATGGCTTCGTACTTGGCCGGCAGTCCGGCATTGTTCAATTGGCTTGATGCAAGGTTGATACAGGAATTGAGGTTCAGGCCCTGCTCGCGCCAGATGACGAGCTGCGCTGCGGCTTCGTGCAACACGAAGTCACTCACTGTGCCCATCAGCCCGAACGCTTCCAATTCCGGCAAGAATTCCAACGGACCAACGCGGCCATGTTTCGGATGATGCCAGCGCAATAGCGCTTCTGCTTCAGAGGTGCGCCATTCGCGACCGTCACTGCGAACCACCTTGGGTTGGTAGCGCAGTGAAAACTCGTTGTTTGATATCGCCATCTCGAGATCGTCTTCGGAGATTCGCAGCAAACGCCGACGGCAGCCATGCAAGGCCTCGCGCAGGTCGGCTTTGCTGTATTTCGGTGGCAACCATTGCACGTTGCTGAGCTCGGCAAGCTCCTCGACGAGATCGTCCTGGTTCTGCGAGCTCAAAGCCTCGCGGTCAACACAAACGACCAGGCCAAGCGGCGATTCAGCTGCCGCTTTGCTGACCACTGCCACCGTGCCGGCGGACAAGTCCTGCCGGGTCAGCAACACAATGCGGCGCATCTTGCCGCCCATTTGCCGATCAAGACCCACAGCATCATTGAACCCAGCGAGGCCCAGGCTGAACTCCCGGGCGACATCGATAACAGCGCGTGATCTGGCCGCAGCCTCACTTGCGAGCAATAACATGAAATCTCCTGCCTGATTGGCGTGCGCCCTGGATTCTTGTGCCAGCACGCGGTGATGTTTGTGGGTAGGGGGCAGCGACTTTTATACCCGGCTTCCGGCGCCGCGATTGTGCGGCAGGTCGCAATGCAGGAAATTGACCAGTTATGACAGAAAAATGCTTGAAGCGGCGGTCAGTGGCGCCATAAATGGGATGTACAGAAGGAAAATTGTCGTGCCCGGTTCTGTTGCCTTGACCCCACCTCGCCACTATAATGCGCGGGCTAAACGCAGGCCCGTTTGGAAAAGCAGTATTCACAACGCCACTCACCGCCGGTTAGCCGATGGACGTGGCGTTTTTAGTGTCGGAGACGCGCGCGATATGACGGCTAAGGCCAGGGAGCGATCTTTGGGCCCGTCAGTTCACCCGATCATCCGGCTGCTGCTGCTGCAACTGGGCCTTTGCGTGGCGCTGGCCGCGCTGTTTTGGGGCACAACTGGAGTGGTTGCAGGGTACTCGGCGTTGCTGGGTGGCTTGACCTGCATTATTCCCAGTGCCTGGCTCGCGCTCAGGCTCGTTGCGCCGCGACGTGATCCGGGTGCAAAAGCCCTGCTGCACGCGGCTTATATTGGAGAAATCGGGAAGCTGGCGCTGACCCTGCTGATGTTCGGCACGGTCTTTGCGCTGGTCAAGCCGCTTGCGGCGCTGCCACTGTTTGCGGGCTTCATTGCCTGCCAGCTGGCGACGTTTGCCGGGCTGTTAATGCGCGATAAAGAACAACAAGGTACGGATACGACAGATGGCGAGTGAAAGCGGACACGGTCCGGTAAGTTCCGGCGACTATATTCAGCATCACCTGCAGAACCTTCAGCTGTGCAAGGCCGAAAGTGGTGACTGGGTCTGGAACGACTGTGCCGGCAATTTCTGGGCGGTAAACGTCGACTCCATGTTCTTCTCGGTTCTCCTTGGCCTCGTCTTCATCACCCTGTTCCGCGGTGCGGCAAAGAAGTCTTCGGCCGGTACGCCCGGAAAAATGCAGGCATTTGTCGAAATCATCGTCGATTTTGTCGATTCCAGCGTTAAAGATACCTTTCACGGCAAGAGCCGGCTGATAGCCCCATTAGCCCTGACGATTTTCGTCTGGGTATTCCTGATGAACCTGATGGACCTGATCCCGGTTGACTGGTTGCCGCTCGCTGGCGCCGCAATCGGCGTACCTTACTTAAAGGTGGTGCCGTCCACGGACGTCAATGTCACCTTCGGCATGTCGATTGCCGTGTTCTTCCTGATCATCTTCTACACGGTCAAGAACAAGGGCATTGGCGGTTTCATTGCCGAGTTAACCTTGCACCCGATCGCGCCGCCAACCAAAGGTTTTGGTCTGCTGGCCGCGCCATTTATTATCGCGTTCAACTTTATTCTCGAGTCCGTGGCATTGCTGGCGAAGCCGCTGTCGCTGTCCTTGCGACTCTTCGGCAACATGTTTGCCGGTGAACTGATCTTCATTCTTATTGCACTGATTGGCTGGTACCAGCTGCCACTGCATTTCGGCTGGGCCGTGTTCCACGTGCTGATCATTACCCTGCAGGCCTTTATTTTCATGATGCTGACCATTGTTTACCTGAGCCTCGCTTCAGAAAAACACTGATCAACTTACGCTTTACTTTTATTAGCTGGACTTAGATCTAGACAGGAGAAACTGATGGAAACTGTTATTGGCTTTACCGCGATTGCCGTCGCACTACTGATTGGCCTCGGCGCACTCGGTGTGGGCATCGGCATGGGCCTTCTGGGCGGCCGCTTCCTCGAAGGTGCTGCGCGGCAGCCGGAACTGGCTCCGATGTTGCAGACCAAGATGTTCCTGGTTGTGGCGTTGCTCGACGCCGTTGCCATGATCGGTGTGGGTATCGCGTTGTTCTTCGCGTTCGCCAACCCGTTCATCGGTCAGTTGCAGGCAGCACAGGCTGCGGCCGGCGGCTAATTGCTTTGCGTCAATCAAACGACGTGTTTTTGCAATAACACCAGGAGTCTCTAGTGGACATTAATATCGGTACTCTGGCCGGCCAGACAATCGCGATGATCGTGTTTGTCTGGTTCTGTATGAAGTACATATGGCCGCCGATCATGAACGCTATCGAGGAGCGCCAGACGCAGATTGCGGATGGCCTCGCGGCCGCCGAGCGCGGTCAGCACAGCCTCGAAAAGGCACAAGCCGAAGCGGATGAGCTGATCGCTGATGCGCGTAAGCAAGCCACCGGTATTCTCGATCAGGCGCATGCGCGCTCCAGCGAGATTGTTGCCGAGGGCAAGGCTGTCGGCGTCAAAGAGCGTGAGAAGCAACTCGTGGCCGGTCTCGCGGACGTGGAACAGGAAATCAATCGCGCTCGTGAGGAGCTGCGTGGCCAGGTATCGGCTATCGCCGTCGCCAGCGCCGAGAAGATCCTGTCGCGCGAGATTGACGCGAAAGCGCACGACGACATCCTCAGCAAACTCGCAGCACAACTGTAGGCGCAGGCGATGGCTGACAACAATACAATCGCCAGACCGTATGCTCGCGCGGCGTTTGACCTTGCCAATGCAGCAGACCGGCTGGGTCCGTGGTCGGATGCGCTGAACGTAGCCGGCAGTTTGCTGGCGGATGGCGCGGCTGCGAAGTTCATGGCCAGCCCGGCATTGACCGATGCCAGGCGCCTCGAGTTCTTGACCGGACTGATCAAGGCCGCGGGCGGCAACAACACGGTGCTGGATGGCAGCGACAAGGAAGGCACCAACTTCCTGAAGCTGCTGATCGAGTACGACCGCGTTGATGTATTGCCGGAGATCGCCACGCACTTTGACGCGCTGAAGGCGAAGGTCGAGAACACGATTGATGTCACCATTACCTCGGCAGTAGCGCTTAGCGATGCACAAGAGCAGGCGCTTGCCAGCGCATTGAAAACGCGCCTCGGTCGCAATGTGCGGCTGACAACAGAAACTAACGAAACACTCATCGGCGGTGCGGTAATTCGCGCCGGCGACGTAGTAATTGATGGATCATTGCGCGCAAGGCTACAGGGCCTCGCTACCGCACTGGTCGCCTAAAGAGGAAAGCAACATGGCACTCAAAGCTTCTGAAATCAGCCAGCTGATTAAAGAGCGAATCGAGAACTTCGAAGCCTCGGCTGAAGCTCGCGATGTCGGCACCGTTATCGGTGTTACCGATGGCATCGTGCGTATTCACGGCCTGGCTGACGCCCGCTACGGCGAAATGCTCGAGTTCCCGCAGAACACGTTTGGTCTGGCACTGAACCTGGAGCAGGACTCGGTCGGTTCGGTAGTACTTGGTGATTACAAGCACATCTCCGAAGGTGACACGGTCAAGACTACCGGCCGTATTCTCGAAGTGCCCATTGGCACCGAGTTGCTGGGTCGCGTTGTTGACTCACTCGGCCAGCCGATTGACGGCAAGGGCCCGATCAATGCGACAGAAACCGCGCCAATCGAAAAAGTAGCGCCCGGCGTTATTGAGCGTAAGTCCGTTGACCAGCCGGTGCAGACCGGCCTGAAGTCAATTGACTCCATGGTGCCGATTGGCCGAGGCCAGCGTGAGCTGATTATTGGTGACCGCCAGACGGGCAAGACCGCCGTTGCGATTGACGCGATCATCAATCAGAAGGGCACCGGTATTAAATGTATCTACGTCGCAATCGGCCAGAAAGCCTCGTCGATCGCCGGTGTCGTTCGCAAGCTCGAAGAAGAAGGCGCAATGGGCCACACGATCGTGGTTGCAGCATCCGCTGCCGACTCGGCTGCGATGCAGTACATCGCACCCTACGCCGGCACCACGATGGGCGAGTACTTCCGCGATCGCGGCGAAGATGCCCTGATCATTTTTGACGACCTCACAAAGCAAGCCTGGGCGTATCGCCAGATGTCCTTGTTGCTGCGTCGTCCGCCAGGTCGTGAAGCCTATCCCGGTGACGTCTTCTATTTGCATTCACGTCTGCTGGAACGTGCAGCGCGGGTGAATGCCGAGTACGTGGAAGCATTCACGGGTGGCAAAGTGAAAGGCAAGACCGGGTCATTGACCGCGCTGCCGATCATCGAAACCCAGGCTGGTGACGTGTCGGCGTTCGTACCGACCAACGTGATTTCGATCACCGACGGCCAGATATTCCTCGAGACCGACCTCTTTAACGCAGGTATCCGCCCGGCCATCAACGCCGGCCTTTCGGTATCACGTGTAGGTGGCGCGGCCCAGACCAAGATCATCAAGAAGCTCGGCGGCGGTATTCGTCTTGCGCTCGCGCAATACCGCGAGCTCGCGGCCTTCGCCCAGTTTGCATCGGATCTTGACGAAACCACTCGCAAGCAGCTCGAACGCGGCCAGCGCGTTACCGAACTGATGAAGCAGAAGCAATATTCACCCCTGTCGGTTGCTGACATGGGGTTGTCGCTGTATGCGGCCAACGAAGGTTTCATCGACAAGGTGCCAGCGAAGAAGGTTGTGGACTACGAAGCGGCGTTGCACGACTTCGCTCACGCGAACCATGCTGACCTGCTCGACAAGATCAATTCGACTGGTGACTACAGCGAAGAAATCCAGGCTGGCCTGAAAGCGGTTTGCCAGGGCTTTGCTGAAAAAGGCGCATTTTGAGTCGATCGACACGCAGAGCGTTAATGGCTGACAAACAGCGAACGCAACTAACTACGCAGTAAACGACGAGTACAGAGAAGAATATGGCGGGCGAAAAAGAAATCCGCACAAAGATCCGCAGCGTTAAAAACCTGCAGAAGATCACCAAAGCCATGGAGATGGTCGCGGCCAGCAAGATCCGTAAAGCACAGGATCAGATGGAAGCGTCGCGTCCCTATGCCGAGCGGATTCGTCGCGTTATTGGTCATCTCTCGCACGCCAATCCGGATTACAAGCACCCGTACCTCGTTGAGCGCGAAGTAAAGCGGGTTGGCTACATTGTGATCTCAACGGATCGCGGTATGTGCGGTGGCTTGAACGTCAACATGTTCAAGCGCGTTATCGCAGAAGTCAGTCAGTGGCAGGAAAAAGGTGTCGAGGTTCAATACTCGCTGGTTGGCACCAAGGCTGTGCAGTTCTTCAAGCGTCTCGGTGGCAAGGTGCTCGGCACAACCACCCATCTTGGCGACAGGCCCCAGGTCAACGAGCTGATTGGCCCGATCAAGCTGATGCTTGATGCCTACGAGAACGGCGAGATTGATCGGCTGTTCCTCGTCAACAACAAGTTCGTCAACACGATGACGCAGACGCCAACCGTAACGACTATGTTGCCGGTCAGCGCGATCGACCTTGGCGAAGAAGCCTTGCAGGACCACTGGGATTACATCTACGAGCCGGATGCGGGCGAGTTGCTTGACGACGTACTGATGCGCTACATCGAATCCCAGGTTTATCGCGGCGCGGTTGAAAACCTTGCCAGCGAAATGGCAGCGAAGATGGTGGCTATGAAATCCGCCACCGACAACGCCGGCGACATCATCGAGAATTTGCAGCTTGCCTATAACAAGGCGCGTCAGGCTGCGATTACCCAGGAAATTTCAGAAATTGTCGGCGGCGCAGCTGCCGTCTCAGGTTAGAGGTTTTAATAATGAGCACCGGAACAACTGTGCAGATCATTGGCGCTGTCGTGGACGTGGAGTTCCCGTCGGACGCCATTCCCAAGATTTACGATGCGCTTGTCATTGAAGAAGGCGGCATCACGCTTGAGGTGCAGCAGCAACTCGGTGACGGCGTCGTGCGCACGATTGCGATGGGTGCCAGTGAAGGCCTGAAGCGCGGCATGAACGTGCGCAATACAGGCACGGCCATCCAGGTGCCGGTCGGCGAGAAGACGCTTGGCCGCATCATGGACGTTCTCGGCAAGCCAATCGACAACAAAGGTCCGATCGGTGCAGAAACCGAGATGCCGATTCATCGCGCGGCACCGTCGTACGAAGAACAGGCGGCTGCGACAGAGCTGCTCGAGACCGGTATTAAAGTTATCGACCTGATTATGCCGATCGCCAAGGGCGGCAAGATCGGTTTGTTCGGCGGCGCCGGTGTGGGCAAGACGGTAACCCTGATGGAGCTCATTCGTAACATCGCGGCCGAGCACTCCGGTTACTCGGTATTCGCCGGTGTCGGTGAGCGTACTCGTGAGGGTAACGATTTCTATCACGAGATGACTGAGTCGAACGTTATCGACAAGGTGTCACTCGTGTACGGCCAGATGAACGAGCCACCGGGTAACCGCCTGCGTGTAGCCCTGACGGGTCTGACCATGGCCGAAGCGTTCCGCGATGAAGGCCGTG
Source organism: Woeseia sp. (assembly GCA_037968755.1). Taxonomy (GTDB): domain Bacteria; phylum Pseudomonadota; class Gammaproteobacteria; order Steroidobacterales; family Woeseiaceae; genus Woeseia. The sequence continues at coordinate 22,128 of JBBKWB010000166.1, read as the reverse complement.
ACGTCCTGATGTTTATCGACAACATCTATCGTTACACCCTGGCGGGAACGGAAGTATCCGCGCTGCTCGGTCGTATGCCATCAGCGGTGGGCTACCAGCCGACACTCGCTGAGGAAATGGGCGTACTGCAGGAACGCATTACCTCAACGAAGACGGGTTCCATTACCTCATTCCAGGCCGTTTACGTACCGGCCGATGACCTTACCGACCCGTCACCGGCAACAACCTTTGCTCACCTTGACGCGACGCTCGTATTGTCGCGGCAGATTGCTGAGCTCGGCATCTACCCGGCTGTTGACCCGCTTGATTCCACCAGCCGAATCCTGGATCCGCTCGTCATCGGCCAGGAGCACTACGATTGTGCTCGCGGTGTGCAGGCCGTTCTGCAGCGCTACAAAGAATTGCAGGACATCATCGCAATTCTCGGTATGGACGAGCTGTCAGAAGACGACAAACTCTCTGTTACCCGCGCTCGTAAAATCCAGCGCTTCCTGTCACAGCCGTTCTTCGTGGCAGAAACTTTCACGGGTAGCCCGGGCAAATACGTATCACTCGCCGAAACGATTCGTGGCTTCAACGGCATCGTCGCCGGCGACTACGATCACATGCCGGAGCAGGCGTTCTACATGGTTGGCTCAATCGACGAAGCCGTCGAGAAAGCCAAGACGATGCAGTAAGCATCGCTCAGGAATAGACAATGGCAACAATCCACGTCGACATCGTATCCGCAGAAGGCGAAATCCATTCGGGCGAAGCCAGTATGGTGTTCGCGCCGGCACGCATGGGTGAGCTCGGTATTTCGCCGCGGCATGCGCCGTTGCTGACAGCATTGAAACCGGGTGAAGTCCGGGTTGAGGATACGGATGGCAAGGAACACTTCTTCTACATCACAGGGGGCATGCTGGAAATCCAGCCGCACCTTGTTACCGTACTGGCTGATACCGCGCTGCGCGGCGAACAACTGGATGAAGCGGCCGCGCTGAGATCACAGCAGGACGCAGAAGAAAACCTGAAAGGCGCCTCGACCGAGACAGACATGAAGCGGGCGCAGCTGGAACTGGCCGAAGCGCAGGCACGCTTCCGCGCGGCGCAAAGGCTCAAAGGCAAGCGATAGTACCTTGTTAGTGACGCTGCACCGGCCGCTTTGCGCCGGTGATCGTCTTATAGCAGCGCAATTCATGCCGGGCCGGTCTTTGACCGCCCGGCATATTGTTTTTGGGATGCGTTCTCTATGCAAGCTGTTCGCTGGGTCGTGCTGAAGACGGCTCGATTTTCTTCTGCACGATTGATAACCATACAACGGGCGCTGCAGGGAGCACGCGCCTCACTGACCGTGTGTCACGAGTGCCTTTAGATAACAGCTGTCTCCGGTTCCGAATTCTTGCGCCGCCGGCCGCGGCCCTGCTGGGTGAACCGTGTACCATAGCCCCGGCAGTGACATCGTGCTGACTGGGGGGTACATGCCGAAAGGTTGGATCAACAGACGCTTTCTTTGGGTGGTGATTGGCATCCTGTGCCTGCAAGTCGCCTGTACTGACAAACTGGCATCAGAACGACCGTACATTCTGGCCACAGCGACCGTCGGTGGCACCTACTACCCGGTTGGCGTGGCGCTCGCGACCATTACGCGCTCGCAATTGTACGATGGCCACGGAATCTCCCTGTCCGCTATCAGCTCCGCCGGCTCTCTTGAAAACATCATGCTGCTGCGTGACAACCAGGTGCAGTTTGCGCTGCTACAAGGCGTCTTCGCTGCATGGGCCCTGGAAGGCGAGGCGCCGGTAGTGCGGCCGCAATCCTACCTCCGCAGCATCAGCGCCATGTGGAGCAACGTCGAGCACTTCGCTTTGTTGAGCGAACTTGTGAAGATGGGGACGCTCGCTGACCTGAGTACACTCAATGGCGAACGCTTCGTACTCGGTGCACGAAACTCCGGCGCGGCACATACCGGCGCGTACATTCTCCGTGCGCTCGGCATCGACTACGAGCAACGCATGCAGCTCGCCTATATGGGTTACAGCGCCACGGCCGATGCACTGAACGATGGCAATATCGTTGGGATGAACATCCCGGCGGGCGTACCGGTCAGTGCAATTACCCGGGCCTATGCCATGTTGGGCGATCGAATCACCGTGCTTGATGTAACTCAGGATGAACTTGACCAGATCAATGCGCGCTACCCGCTGTGGGACTTTTACGATATTGCTCCGGACACTTATCCAAACCAGAAAAAGCCGATTCGCTCTATCGCTCACCCAAATGTATTTGCCGTACGCGCCGATGTTCCGGATGAAGTCGTGTACCAGGTTACCCGTACGATGTGGGAGAACATCGAGGCTCTGAAAAAAATTCACGGCGCAACCAAGAACATGCACCCTGAAATGGCGTTGCAGGGAATGGTTGTGCCTCTGCATCCGGGCGCCGCGCGTTACTATCGCGAAATTGGCATCGTTATTCCGCCACACCTGACGCCGCCATGAACACCCCGCTAGTTCGCTGGCTCGCGTTCGCTTTCGGTGTATTTCACCTGTACACGAATGTGTTCGCGACGATGTCGGAACTCTGGTTTTCAGCAATTCATTTTGGTGGCTTTGGGGCATTGTGTGCACTGTCCTTCCAGGATCCGGAGCAGTACGCGGCGCGCGTCTCCTGGCAACGTGTTCTTGGGGTAACCCTGGCGATACTGTCGGCGGCTACCGCGGTCTACCTGATCCTGTTCGAGGATGCGTTGTACGCCCGCGGCACAGAGTTTGTGCTGAGTGACTACCTGGCCTGCGGCATTGCCATCCTGCTTGCTATTGAATTCACCCGCCGCGTCGCAGGTTGGTTCCTGCCAGTGCTGATCGTGTTCAGCCTTTGTTACATGCTCTTTCTCGGTCGTTACGTCTCCGGAATTTTCTCGTTTCCTGGCTTGAGTTTTGAAACGGTGCTGTATCGCAGCTACTTCAGCTCAAGCGGCATGTTTGGTTTCGTCGCCAATATCTCGGCGACCTACATCTTCATGTTTATCCTGTTCGGCTCTTTTCTGCTCAAGTCGGGCGCGGGCGACTTCATCATCAAACTCGCACGCAGCGTAGGTGACCGCTTTGTTGGCGGCGCTGGTATGGTCGCCGTGGTCGGCTCTGGCCTGATGGGCTCCGTTACCGGCTCAGCCGTCGCGAATACCGTCTCGACCGGAACAATCACTATTCCGATGATGAAGCGAGCAGGCTTCCGACCGCAGTTTGCCGCAGCGGTTGAAGCGGCGGCGTCGACTGGCGGGCAACTCATGCCGCCGGTCATGGGTGCGGGCGCTTTCATCATGGCAAGCTATACCCAGATTCCGTACACACAGATTGTCGCGGTCTCGGTCCTTCCGGCCATACTCTATTTCCTGACTGTCATATTCTTTGTACGCGGCGAGGCCAAACGCAGTGGCTGGTCCGCTGATCATGACGCCGACACGCCCGGGGCGGCATCGCTGTTGTTAAAAGAGTGGTACTTCATCGTCCCGCTGTTGGTGTTGATCGGCGGCCTCGTGCTGGGCTTTACGCCGATCCGTTCCGTCACCTTCGCCATTGTTGCGGTCATTCTTTGTTCCTGGATGTCGCCGCAGCCCATGACGCCGGCGCGGTGTTTCGATGCCGTAGTGGACGCCATGCGCACAATGACGGCTACCGCCGTACTCCTGGTCGCGATCGGCTTGGTTATCAATGTCGTGACAACGACCGGTGTGGGCAACGCATTCTCGTTGATGATCGTTGACTGGGCGGGGGGCAGCCTGATCGTTACGTTAATTCTCATCGCCCTGGCATCGCTGATCCTCGGCATGGGCTTGCCGGTGACGGCTGCGTACGTTGTGCTAGCGACTCTCACCGCTCCGATGCTGCTGGATCTGATCAGTCACGATGCTCTGCTGAAACTTCTTCGCGCCGGCGAGTTGCCGACGAGTGTGCAGGCAACCCTGGACTTGTTTGGTGGTGATCCGCGTATCGCCCTGCAGGAGATGCCGTTGCAAATGAAAGAGCTCGTCATGCGGCAATTGCTCGACCCCGCGCTGCTGACAAGCATGATACTCAGTGCACATTTAGTGATCTTCTGGTTGTCCCAGGACAGCAACGTCACACCGCCAGTATGTTTGACCGCGTTCGCCGCCGCGGGCATTGCGGGCACCCGACCGATGGCAACCGGACTGACGACCTGGAAGCTGGCAAAAGGCCTTTACCTTGTCCCATTGCTGTTTGTCTACACGCCACTGATTACCGGCGACTGGCTCGACCGGTTCGAGATCTTTGTGTGGTCCTGCTTCGGGCTCTACGGACTCTGCGGGCTGCTGCAATGGCATCTCGAGAAACCGCTTTCTGCAATTACCGCAGCGGTTGTGATTATTTGCGTGGTGCTGCTCCTCTGGCCGCCGTTCGGTTTCGTGTTGCACCTGACCGGTGCCGGCATCCTTGTTGGCCTCGTCCTCTTGCAAGGCCGCGATTCACGGAGCAAAAAAAAGGGGGCCATACAGGCCCCCTAATATTCTTGCGCCAGTTGCGTCGTTTAGAAACGCGCCTGGATACTCAGACGAACATAACGCGGAGTCTGCCATCCGTAGGCAGCGCCGTACCATTCGTTCGCTACGCCTTCCGATTGTTCTACATGCTCATTTATTGACGTCGCTTCCTGGATATTCAGGATATTGAATATCTGCAGGTTCGCAGACATATCCGTTTCACCAACCTGGAAATCGTAAGTCAGTGATGCATCCAGTGTGGTCAGCCATGGTGACCGGCCGCCCGAACCGCGCGGGTTGAACGTGTAGATTTTGTCAGCCTGAACGTTCGCCGGTGTACAAGCCGCGACACCTGTCGGGTTATTACACGTGTTGGTGAACAGGTAGAACGTATCACCGTACGCGCCATAAATATCAGCCGCATCGTCCGGGTAACCCTGGCCGAACAGGTTCAATGGACGACCGCTCGCCAGTGAGGCGTTCCAGCCAGCTGTCAGCTGATCCGTAACCTGGTAGGAGCCGTAGAACTTGAACACGTGCCGGCGATCGTTTGGCAGATAGCCGTCCGCTCCGTCCATCAGTGCCGGGAAGTCGAAGTCCTGGGTGATACCGGCATCCGGTTGCTGGATGTCAGATTTCACCGCGCCCTCGAAGTTACCGATGCTCTGCGACCAGGAATAGGTGAACGTGTAGTTCGCCCGGTCACCGGAGTGATCCCACTGCAGTTGCACGGCGTTGTACTCGTTCCGTCCCTTCGGCAGTTTGATCTGGTCTGCCGGATGGAAGCGAACGGTGCCGTCCGTATCTTCCCAGGTGCCGCCGAAGCCAGGGTTTACCAAGGTACAGAATGAGCCGTTGGCGGAAGGACCGCAGTAGTCGTCAAGGGTTGCGCCAACATCTCTGTTAACGAAACGGACCGACAGCTTGTTCTCGTCCGACAGGTACTTCTCGTAACCGAGGATGAACTCTTCTTTGTAGAACGGATCCGCTTCCTCCGCCTGGAACTGACGCTGGGTCGGTGCCGTACCGCTGGAGTTCACAACCGTCGAGGTATTGACGTCGCCAGTAATTGGCGTGAGACCTGTTGGCGCGCCAGTGGTGGGATCAACACCCGAGTACGTGTAGTGAGTTGTCGTATCTCTGACGCCGGCCGACACACGGAAGTTAGTGTTGTTGGCAACCGGGAGGTAGTAGCGACCCCAGGTCGAGTACAACTTGTCCTGGCCGCTTCCGGTCGGATCCCAGCTCAAGCCGATTCGTGGTGCCCAATCCTGGTCGAAGTCGGTAAACACAACACCGGTACCGCCAATGTTGGTCAACTGATCTTTGCGCATACCAAGATAGAGGACCATGTTGTCGTTAAGCTGCCATTCGTCTTCAAGGTAATACGCAGTCAGTTCGCTTTTGAACCTGCCGCCAGCTTCGCCGTTGTCGAACAGTCGATTGTTGACAATCTCCTGCGGAGCACCGGTGTTGTTGGTGTACAGCACACCGCTGGTACCCTGGATCGTGCCGTTCGCAGCAAGCGTTGAGTACGTGTAGCGACCGCCGCCGATCGGTGACGAAAGGTGTTTCGTGTCACGATCCTGTTGGTCGAGGCCAACACGTACAAGGTGATTGCCGACGAGGTATTCGAGGTCAAGCCGGAACTGATCGTTTGTGTCCTGGTTATCACCGAACTGTCCGCCCGGGCCACAACCCGTGAATGGAGCGGCAGGTGCCGGCGTACGGTTGTCGGTTACCCGCGGGCAAGTAACGACGTCATCGGGCACAGTGGTGTACTCGGTCTGAATCGTGCCGTACATCGCAGAAACCGTGAAGTCATCGAAGAACGTACCGGTGTAGCTTATGCTTGAAGCTTCGCCGCCGCGTTTACGAATGAATAACGAATTCGACGTTGTAGCAATGGCGTTGGTGATCGGATCCTTTGCGAAATGCGTGTCGATGCCGTCATTGCGATTTGAATAACCCCAGGCACTCACGCGATGGTAGTCATTAATATCCCAATCGATCTTTGCACCCCAGAAGAGATTATCCGAACCAGACTTGTCGATCTTGCGGTACTCCGTGTCGCGGTTGTTCTCAGCCGACGGCGAACCCGCTTGCCATGAGAAGTTCTGCTGTTCGTCGCGCGGATTGACGATCGCGTAGATGAACAGCTTGTCCTCAATGATCGGGCCTGATGCCGTTACCCAATATTCAAACAGGTCGTTCTCGTCCTGGGTTGTGTCGCGGAAAACGCGACCTGTGCCCTGACCACCCTGGCCACCGCCCAGCGCGCCATTACCGCGAGAGACTTTACCCTCTTCGTACAGCGAACTCGGCTCGATGGCTGCGCCAACCCCGAACTCCCACTCGTTGCCGCCGCTCTTGGTTACGGCATTCAGAACGCCGCCGGTGCTACGACCGTATTGGGCTGAGTAGCCGCCGGTTTTTACCTGGAACTGCTGGTAAAACTCGAACGGTACCGCGCCACAGCCGAGACCCTGGCTGGTGTTAGTCACTTCAAGACCGTTGATGTAACAGGAGTTCTCAGCAATCGACGAACCGCCGAACGAGGCGAAGCCCGGCCCGCCGTTCAAGCCGAACTTGCTTTCACCCAGGACCACACCCGGTGCCAGTAACGAGATACCGGTGAGTGTGCGAGCAACCGGCATAATGTCAATCTCTGCCTTGCCCAGTACGAGACCGGAGTCAGTCGAGTAGACGTCGCCCGTCAATGCCGCGGCGGTAACAATGATCTCTTCCACTGAACCGTCAGCGATTTCGAAGCGGGCAACAGTGTTGCCATTCAGTGAGACGTTATACAAGTTTTGTGCAACAACCTGGCCGCCGGTGCTAACCGACAAAGTGTAGCTGCCAACGGGGAGTTGTGAAAAACGGAAATCACCGCTGGTGTCAACTGTCACAGTACGTGAACGGCCGGTATTCGCGTCCGTTGCATTAACTGTGTAGTCACCACCACTGTAATTTCCCAGTGAGCCAACAATATTGCCCGTTGCCTCACCGACTGCGTATGCGGGCACGCTGGCGAAAAACACCAACGCAACGCATAGCGTGCGCATTAGATATCTAATGTTCATGGGATAGGTTCCTTGTTGTAATCAAAAGCAAACAATGTTCTGCAATTCCCGGTCAGCACATGACAACGTCTTATGCTTGCGGGTTGTATCGCTGGGTCTTGCGGGGCTCTTGCGTGGCGCAGATCGGTGTTCGCCACTTTTCAGAAATGCAGTCTGCGACAATTGTTGTTGTTGCTATTTGCCTACAAGAGCGAAAGAGTTCCTCAGGCTCAGCTATGCATGCGGCAGAGCATACTTCTTACGCATTTGCTTACTTACGAACGATTCGTTATATGCTGCAGGTCGATGTTGTTGTTGCAATAACGCATCAGAGAAAGACAGTAGCGCTATATTCGACGTAGTTATTTAGCAGGTATTTTTGCGTTTCCGATAAGCCTGCGAATAGCACGCTTTCAGCCACATCAACAATGTTTGCTTATAGGATTTAGTAATGGGTCCACTTGCAGGTGTCACGATTATAGAAATGAAAGGCATCGGTCCCGGACCGTATGCCGGAATGCTGCTTGCGGACCTCGGAGCCGATGTCATTGTTGTAGAGCGCGCGACCGGGAAGCCCGGACTGGCGCCGCCAACAGCTACCGACGTACACAGTCGCGGCAAGCGTTCGATAATTCTGGACATCAAGCAGCCCGCTGGACTGGGCGCCCTGCTGAGGTTGATCGACAATGCCGAGATGCTGATCGACCCGTACAGACCCGGCGCCGCCGAACGTGCGGGGTTCGGACCCGACGTCTGCCTGCAACGCAATCCGGGCTTGGTATTCGGACGGATAACCGGTTGGGGGCAGGATGGTCCACTGGCGCAGACCGCAGGTCACGATCTCAACTACATTGCGATTACTGGCGCTCTCGCGGCTATTGGTGCGAAGGAGAAACCGGCGATACCGCTGAATATTATTGGCGACTACGCCGGTGGCAGCCTCTTCCTGGTAATCGGTATGCTGGCGGCGTTGTTCGAATCCAGGGCTTCAGGCAAAGGCCAGGTGATTGATGCGGCGATCACTGATGGCAGCGCCAGCCTGATGTCACTGTTTCACACTCTTGCTGGCATGGGTGCATGGCAGACAGAGCGGCACGCCAACCTGCTTGATGGCGGCGCGCCGTTCTACAACGTTTACGCAACCCAAGATAAGAAGTACATCAGTGTCGCAGCACTCGAACCGACCTTCTTCCAACAACTACTTGATAAGACCGGCTTGGCGTCGGAATGGCTGGAGAGACGCGATGACCCGTCGGCGTGGCCAGCGCTGCGTTCAGAGTTCGAGCGCGTATTCCGTACACGAAGCCAGTCGGAATGGTGCGCGCTGTTCGCGGACAGCGACGCCTGCGTTGCGCCAGTACTTGACTATGCCGATGCACCGGCTCACCCGCACAACGTGGCCCGGAAAACCTATGTCGACATCAACGGACTGACGCAACCGGCGCCGGCACCGCGATTCAGTCGCAACGCAATCGCGACACCCCATGCTCCCCATACCGAAGGCGCGGACACGGAAGCGGTATTGCGCGAAGCGGGTTATTCGGATGCACAACTCGCCGAGCTGCGTGACGCCGGGATCTGCAACTGAATCGCAAGTCGCGATTCTGGCATTAAGGACAGCCGACAAAATCAGCATGCGACGGCGCAAAGCCAACACGGTATTGGTCTGCGTCAGGCAGAACCTGCCGCAACATAGGTCAAGATTGCTATCGTGCCGAACACCAGCCAGGATAAGTGTTTGCCTTTGCTCGCGATCAACGCGATGAGTCCCGTGATGCCGAATGTAGCTGCGATCGCGAGCAGTACATTGGTCTCACTCGCGTTATTCCACGAAAGCTGAACCAGTATCGCGGCAAACCCGAACCAGGCAATGGTTGTTACATGCCAGGCGAAGCGCAAGGTCTTCTTCGTAAACTCGTCATTACCGAATAGTTTTGGCAGCGGCTTCCGAAACAGCCGGATAAGAATGTATTTCTCACCAAGCACTGAGTGGACCAGTCCAATGAAAATGACGAGCAGCGCTGCAGCCATTAGCATGATCTATCTCTCCGCTTCATTGACCCGTTTGCGCGCAAGCAGCGCGGGAGGTCAGCAGCGCACACAGCGGTGATGGTGGTGGTGATTCGCGATTGTCCGGCAGGTTCAGCAGTTCCAGCAACAGCGGGTACACATCGGTCACACTGATTGTATCCACGACTTTGCCGGCAGGTAGCCGCGGTCCCGCGGCCAGGAATATGCCGTGCATCTGGGGTGTCGCTGGAGAACCGCCGTGCGTACCACGATTTTTCAGGGGCAGTTTCCGGGGCGTGGATACCACCGCGAAGCCGGGGTCGGCCTGCAGCAATACTTCGCCCAGACGCTTGCTGTCGGTTACGCGCCATTCGGTGGGTGCCTCATCACGCAGATATGCGCGACCGTGTTGCCATTGTTTGTTAATCGCATCGCGTACTTTGCGCGCATGCAGCTCGTTGCCGTCTTTTATGTACAGCATGGCGAATGACGAGCCATCGACGACGGTAACGCCATCCAGCCCGATGATCTCACTCAGAACCAGCGGCGGCTCGTCGTCAAGAAAGCGCAGCTGACCATGATCGGATACCACGACGACATTCACCTGTTGGCCCAGGCTGTCCGTGCCGATGCCATCCAGCAATTCGCCGATCCAGCTGTCCACTTTGGCGATTGCCGCGATGCTCTCGGGCGAACCGGGACCAAAGCGGTGCGAGGCATCATCCACTTGTTCAAAATACAGCGTGATGAGCTGCGGCCGATCCGGCTCCGGCAGCGCCAGCCAGGCCAAAGCCTGTGCAATGCGCGCCTCGCCGCTGATACTGGCATCAAACGCGCGCCAATGGCTCGGCGAGACCCCATCGACGGGGGCTTCAGTGCCGACGAAGTAGTACGCCGCGGCCATCATGCCAGCGCGTTCTGCCGCTACCCAGACAGGCTCGCCGTTGTACCAGTCACCATTCTGTACTTCGGCACGCTCATTCTTGTGGTACCAATCGCGGCTCTGCGGATCGCGGAAGTCATTGGCAACAATGCCGTGATCAATCGGGTACAGGCCGGTAGCAATAGAGTAGTGATTTGGGAATGTCAGGGTAGGCCAGACAGGTTGCATGGAATCGGCGCGGACACCGTTTGCGGCAATCCGGTCTAGCGCAGGCGTTGGGTAGTTTGCCTGGTAGTCGTGGCGAAAACCGTCGATCGATATCAGGATAAGGTACGGTTTGTCCGCGGGTGTTGCGGCGGCGGGCACTGCAGCACCGCGATGTGCGCAGGAGGCTGCGGCTATACTGCACAGCAATGCCAGCAGTACGGCTCGAAAGCGGCCCGAATTAGCAAATATCATTACTTGAATTCCTTAGCATTTCGTCGAGATTACCAGAGGGGAGCCAAATGAGAATGACCAGAGCCATTTGTGTAGCACTTGTGTTTTTCGGGGCGGTCGTCCATGGCCAGGAACGTGACTCATTAAAAGTGTACATCTCTGCCGATATGGAAGGTGTGGCCGGCGCCGTATCGGGCGAACAGCTCGGCCCCGACGGCTTCGAGTACCAACGCTTTCGTGAATTCATGACGGCCGAGGTCAATGCCGCCATCGATGCGGCACGGGCAGCGGGAGCAACCGAGATTCTGGTCAGTGATTCGCACGGCAACGGTCAGAACCTGTTGATTGAACAGCTACCGGAGGATGTCATGGTGGTGCGCTCCTGGCCGCGCGAGCACGGCATGATGTCGGGTATTGACGAATCATTCGATGCCGCCATCTTTATCGGCTATCACTCCAGCACAGCGAACAAGCGCGGGGTGCGGGCGCATACGATGTCGAGCGCCAATGTTACCGGTTTGAGTATCAACGGCATTTCCATGTCTGAGGGCAGCATGAACGCCGCCATCGCCGGTCAGTTTGGCGTGCCGGTGGTGCTGGTTTCCGGGGACGACGTTGCTGTTGCGGAGAACCAGGTCATCATCGGCGACATTGAAGGCGCCGTTGTGAAATGGGCGGAGGGCTTTCATTCAGCACGTACTTTGACGCCGTCGGCAGCGCGCGAAGTAATTCGTACTCGCACACTCGCCGCACTGGGTCGCATCGACGACTTCAAACCGTATGTTCTCGAAGGCCCGCTGCAGGTCGATCTCACCTTGAAGCACTACCAACCGGTGGAACTCCTGGGATACCTGTCGAATGTTGAACGACTCAATTCACATACCGTGCGTTACATCGCCGAAGACATGAGCGATGTATCGCGATTTCTCACTTTCGTCCTCAATTACGAGGTAGGCCTGCAACCATGATTAAAAGACTGAAGCCGTGTCTCTCTGCGGTATCACTGATTCTTGCCACGTTACTACTCGGTGCTTGTAGCGAGAAACCGGACGCACGTGGTACGGCTGTCACTAACGTTACAGTCATCGATGCAGCGCACGGTGTCCGTCACGAGCAAACCGTGATTTTTGACGGCGATGAAATCATCGCGGTCGGTGGTGCCGATGACGAGTTGCCGGCTGCCGCGACCGAGATCGACGGCAAAGGTCGCTACCTGATCCCGGGACTGTGGGACATGCATGTGCACCTCAGTTACGACGACCGCTTAACGCCATCGATGCCGGCATCGTTTCTCTACTACGGCGTGACCAGTGTGCGCGATACCGGCGGAATGGTGCCCAATCTGCAGCCCATCGTGGCGCGCATGGAAGCAACGGACGCCTATGCACCCCGAGTATGGTGGAGTGGCCCGTTGCAGGATGGCAACCAGGTCGTGTATGACGGCGACTCGCGGCCGCTGATCGGCCAGCGTAACGCCAGCCCCGAGATGGCACGACAGAGCGTCGCCGAGCTCGTTGCGGCCGGCGCCGACTTCATCAAGATCTATGAACTCGTGCGTCCGGATGTATTTGCGGCGTTGCAGGCCGCTGCGCGCGAGCACAATCTGCCGATTGCAGCCCATGTGCCGCTCAGCATGACCGCCTTACAAGCCGGGCCGGAAGTCGATTCGATGGAACACTTGCGTAATGTCGAACTCGCTTGTGCCCGCAACGCGGGCGAGCTGCACGAAGCACGCTTGTCCCTGATGGCTGATATGAGCGACGCGTCGGGTTTCGAACTGCGCTCGGCTTTGCACAGTTTGCAGCGCTTGCCGGCTATTGCTAACTACGATGCGACACGCTGTGCAAATGTCCTGGAGGCACTGTCTGGCACCATTCAGGTGCCCACATTGCGCCTGAACGGATTGACGCTCGCGCCGCCGTTTGCTCGCGACGACTGGGCAGCCGCGCTGGAAATGTTGCCCGCTGATGCTAAGGCGGACTGGCAACAAACCGGTGAGAACTGGCAGTTGAGCGACGAGCAACGCGACACGACGTTCGGTGACTGGAGCCTGAAACTGATCGGTGACATGAACCGGGCCGGCGTGCCCGTTGGCGCAGGTACTGATACGCCTATCGGCTTCGCCATTCCTGGTTACAGCCTGCATTCTGAACTGGAAATGCTGGTGCGTGCTGGCTTGTCGCCCTTGCAGGCTATCGAATCGGCAACAGTCAGGCCCGCGCAGTTCTTCAAGCTGGAAAAATCGATGGGCAATATTGCAGTGGGCATGCGCGCAGATCTCGTTCTGCTGACGGCCGATCCGCTGGAAGATATTCGTAACACACGAGAAATTGCCTTGGTTATCAGCCAGGGGCGGGTGTACGACCGCAGCAAACTCACCACCGAACTGCAGCAGGCAATAACACAAGCGCAATAGTTCAACTGACAGCCGCGAAGGCGCGCCACTTCGCGGCTGTCATATTTCTTTCATCAGCGCGTCATACAACGTCCACATTCCCCCTTTACAGTTCTCTCCGATCAAGGCGAGATGAATTCGCCTTGCACGGAATATCCGGCAATAACAACCAGCACCGCGCGTGCCGGTTCTACGGTGACTTGCCGGGTATCCAACATTCAGTTAGCCGCAACAGCGAACTGTTGGGGCGCAGCCTGTGCGGAGAGTACTAAATGAAAGCGAAGTCTGTGATAGCCGTTCTTGTTGCCGGTGTTGTGAGCGCTGCCTGTGGTAGTGGCGATATCAATATCGACCCGGTGACCTCGGTGACCAACAGCAATAACACAACCAATGGCGGCGGTGGCAGCGGCACAACCAACCCTTGCGCGGCCTACCAGAACAGTGGTGGCCAGTCGATTCAGGGCAGCTACGACGGTACCCATTGCACGTATGCCCCGTCGTTTGTCGATGCGGGCAACAACCTGATGGTTGACCTCACACTAAGCGATCTTGCTAACGACGGTGCGCATATCTTCGAAGGCAGCTTGTTCGTCGGCGAGACGCATGACACCGATGCTGCACTGGCAGCAGCGGGCATAATCGAGGGTGGCGACGGCCCGGTACTGACGGTTGAAGCGGGCGCGACTCTGGCTTTCCAGTCAAACGCAGACTTCATGATCGTTAATCGCGGCTCGCAGTTATTTGCGGTAGGCCGTGTTGATGCACCGATCACGTTCACCTCTGTATCTGACATTAACGGCACGGTCGGTCCCGAGGATGTGCAGCAATGGGGCGGCATGGTAATCAATGGCTTCGGTGTCACCAATAAGTGCGCTTACACTGGCAGCGTTGCCGGCGGCGACCTGGCGACCACGGACTGCCACGTTGATGCAGAAGGTGCGGCTGGACTCGATGAATCGCAATACGGCGGCGACAACAATGACGACAGCTCCGGCCGACTTGAGTACGTCGTGGTCAAGCATACCGGCGCCACGGTGGGTAACGGTGATGAGCTGAACGGCATATCGTTCGGCGGTGTGGGTCGCAATACGATCGCAAACAACCTGCAGGTCTACTCGACGTTCGATGACGGCATCGAAATGTTTGGTGGTGCCGTCAATTTCAAAAACTTCGTTGCGCTGTATGTTCGCGACGATGCGATCGATATCGACGAGGGTTACTCGGGAACGATCAGTAACGCGCTCGTTATCCAGTCGGCCACGGATGGTAATCATTGCATAGAGGCAGATGGAATAGGCTCGTATGACAGCCTCACGGCAGATGAAGTGGAGGCCATGATTGCACAGGGCATTAATAGCCGGCCGACGATTAACAACCTGACCTGCATTATTTCTGCGAATGGTGCGTCTACCGCAACTCACGATCCAGGCGCCGGCTGGCGACTTCGCGAAGGCATCTTCGCGACGATCAACGACGCATTGTTGGTGGGTTCATTCAGCGCGAACGACCAGACCAGTGGTAACGACAACTACTGCCTGCGAATCGACAACCGCAGCCAGATTGCTGCGCAGGACGGCGACCTTGAACTGAACTCGGTCATATTCGCCTGCGCTGAAGCAACCCGCGGCCAAACGTTCCCGGATGGCATTACGACTGAACAAAGTTTCGCGACAGCGAGTGGCAACGTCTTCGCCACCATCGCCAATGGCACCGCGATTGATGCGACTGCTGCAAACGACGCCCAACTTCAACTGCTCGAAGGCGTGCAAGCCGTTTACTCGATCGGCTACGCAACCATGCAGGTTGACGGCGCGGCACCGGCCGGCGCTCCGCAGAACGGCTCTTTCGTAGGTGGCCTGAGCCTTGGGCAGACAGACTGGACCGCAAACTGGACCTACGGCCTGCATCCGGACAACCGCGCCCAGGCGCTGTGGTTCGAATAAGTACCACGCAAGGTAATCAACAATGACTAGCACACGCTATTCCGTCGGGCCGTTGCTGTGGGCATTTGCCGCAGCAGCGGCTGCGCCGTTACCCGCCTATGCACAGAGCTCGGCCCCGGTTATTGCCGAGCCGGAGCTGCCTGTCACCGAAGCGAACGCGCCTGTGATTGAAGAGGTCGTTGTCCTCGGTCGCTATCGAAGTGCCAGCCAGCAGTTGCTCGATGAAAGACTGAACGACGATTCTGTAAGCGATGTACTCGGCGCCGATACAATCAGCCGTCTTGGAGATTCCACGGTCGCCTCTGCACTGCGCCGGGTTCCCGGCTTGTCTCTCGTTGGCGGTCGCTTCGTGTACATTCGCGGGCTCGGTGAACGCTACTCAGCGACGTCATTGAACGGTGCACGCATTCCGTCGCCTGACCTGACGCGCAACGTCATCCCGCTGGATATCTTCCCGACTTCCGCAGTGCAATCGTTGAAAGTCCAGAAGTCGTGGTCGCCGGAACTACCGGCGAATTTCGGCGGCGGCAACGTCGATATTCGAACCAAAGGCGTACCGGATGGCTTCAACGCGAGTTTCGAGGTCGGCAGTGGCTACAACTCGGAACTGCAGGGTGATTTCCTGTCCTACCCGGGCAGTAGTGCTGATGACTTTGGCCGGGATGACGGCAGTCGTGCGATTTCCGCGGAGCTGTTGCAGCAGATCAACTACTACCAGGGCAATATCGACGTACAGGGGATACTCAGCAACTTACACCAGGATGACCCGACGGCTACGCTTGCTGATGCACAACTCGTCAATCGCAATCTTGGCTTGCAGCTCAATCGCGACATCGGCCTGGAGCGTCGCCAGTACTATCCTGATATTGGTGTAAAGGGTACCGTCGGCGACAATTTCGAATTAGGCGATAACGTTGAATTCGGGGTACAGGCGAGCGCTGCCTATGACACGCAATGGCGCAAGAGTGTGGCACGCGCGCGTAACTTCAATTTCCCGGAACAGCGAACCGATACCGAAGACGAGTCGACCCGCTCGGTGAACATTACCGGAACCCTGAACTTTGGCCTCAAGCTCGCTGAAGACCATAAGTTCGAAACGACAACGATGTACCTGCGTAACACGGATAACGAAACCGCTATCCGTGATTTCTTCAATGCGAATCGCGAGGTGCAGGACGGTATCGGTTTTCGCAACTACCGTTTCCAGTTCGAGCAGCGCGACATGCTGGTCAACCAGATCAAAGCTACGCACCAGTTCGGCGAAGCAACCCGACAGATGTTGCCGGATAGCTTCGGAATGCTTCTGGGCATGGTTCCTGAAGATGCCACGTTGTCCTGGTTCGTTTCCGATGCCAACGCTGAAACCCGTATTCCAAATCAGGTCAGCATTTCGTCACAGACAGTTACCGACCCGGCGAATGGCGCCGTAATCGACGAGGCTGTCAGCATTGACGCAACCGCCGCCGACTATCGCTTCACCGAGCTGGATGACGAGGTCCAGAATTACGGCTGGATGGCGACAGTGCCGTTCTACAGCCGCGACTCTGTAATCGAAGTCAGCGCGGGCTACCAGCACGATCGTAAGGCGCGGACCTACCGGCAACTACAGTTCAGCCTGGGCGCGCTGAACGTAGCCGATGCCGCCACGCTTGGCAGCTCACTCGATACCGTGTTCTCGGATGCAGCAATTCTGAACCCGGCAAACAACTACGTTTTTGACATCCAGGGTACTAACAACCAGAGCTATATCGCTGCGACGATGACGGACGCCGTGTTCGGTAAGGTTGACTGGACCTGGAATGACAAATGGCGCATTGCAGTGGGTGCTCGGTGGGAAGACTATCGGCAGGTCGCGGTTGACTGGAACCCGCTGGGCTACACGGAAAACGATCCGCAGGTAACCACCGATCCGGAAGCGCTCGCGCGGGCGACGTTCAGCGATGACAAGGTCTACCCGTCGGCGTCTGTAACTTATATCGGCGATCTCTGGGCGGAAACATTTCAGCTGCGCTTCGGCTGGAGCCAGACTTCGATCCGACCTGACCTGCGCGAGATTACCGATGCGAGTTACGTAGACCCGATCACTGACGATCTCGTTGACGGTAATCCGGGCGTCGTACCCTCCGACGTGAGCAGCTACGATATCCGCGCAGAATGGTATTTCTCTACCGGTGACAACTTCACCGTCAGCCTGTTCAGAAAAGAAATCGACAAGCCGATCGAGTTTTTTGAATCTGCAGCGAGCGACACGACTGTAGCTCGCGAGATCATCAATGCTGACACGGCCGAAATTACCGGCGTGGAAGTGGAGCTGCTTAAAGAACTGGGTTTTCTCGGTGATCCATTCGACAGCCTGTTCGTGCAAGGCAACTTCACGGTACAGGATTCGGAACTTGTTGCCGGCCCCGACGCGGATGCACCGACTAACCCGGTTCGCGAGCTGACCGGCGCTTCCAGGTATGTAGCAAATTTCGCGCTTGGCTTCGATTCTCCGGACGCGCGGCACACGGCATCACTTGCCTACAATGTTTTTGGCGAACGTCTTTACGTCGCCGGCCGCAATGGTGCGCCCGATGGTTTCGAACAGCCCTTCCACTCGCTGGACCTGACCTATTCCTGGTTTCCGACGGACACATTCACGATCAAGGTCAAAGCGCAGAACCTGCTGCAGGAACAGATCGAAATTGAACGCGCCGGCGTCGTTACCTTCGCGGAAGATCCGGGCTCGAGCTACTCCTTGTCGTTTAGCTGGACGTTATAGTCTTCTGGCAATTCTTAACGGCCCCGGGGAAAACAACTCCTCCCCCCCGTTTTTCTCCGGGGCCGCGGCTTGGCTGCCACCTCCTTGCGAGGCATGAGTTCAATACTGCGCATCCAATCGTGATGCCGCGGCAGCTTTCGCGGTAGCCGCGACAGGCAGTTTCGCCTGAACTGTTTCGCCAATTGAGACTTCGCGCCCGCCGGTCCACAATGCGTACTGACCGCAGCCATCGCGCATAACAGCAAACGCCAACAGGCCGGCTGCTCAATCAAGTGACCGATCGTCACTGCAGGGGAGAATGATCATGTCGATACGGAATCGGTTCGCAGCACTGCGGGCCGCTCTGACTGCTTGTCTCGCGTTGAGCATGACGCAGGCAACCGCGCTGGCCGCTGATGTGGAGCTGGCCGACCTCGAGCGCATAGCCACCGCCGACACAATGCTGATGATGCCAATGCGTGATGATGTGCGGCTTGCCACAGATATCTACCGCCCCAAAGATGCTGCCGGCAAAGTACCTGTCATTCTTATCAAAACGCCGTACGACTTTAACGAAGTAGGTGGCGCGAGTTTGCAATGGGCCTACCAGGCGGTGTCGCGCGGCTACGCGGTGGCGATCCAGAACGAGCGCGGCCGCTATTACTCGGAAGGCGAATGGGAGCTGCTCGGCAACCCGCGCACTGACGGATACGATGCACTTACCTGGCTTGAGAAGCAGCCATGGTCCAACGGCAATGTCGGCACGGTAGGTTGCTCATCATCAGCCGAGTGGCAGCTGGCGCTTGCTGCGCAGAACCACCCTGCGCATAAGGCGATGGTGCCGATGGCCTCCGGTGCCGGCATCGGTCGCGTTGGCGAATTCCAGGAGCAGGGCAACTGGTACAAAGGCGGCGTACACCAAACCCTGTTCAGCGTCTGGCTGTACGGAGTACAGCAGACGACCTACCCGCGCTTCCCTGTCGGACTCTCCCAGGAACAATTGCAGCGCTTGCGGACAATGTACGATCTCGCCCCGGCAATGCCCGAGGTTGACTGGATCAAGCAGCTGCGCAAGCTGCCTGCTGCAGACTGGCTGGACGATGCCGGCGGTAACACGGGCCCGTTTCGCGAGCTGATGGCGCGAAAACCTGCGGACCCTGCCTGGTTCGGCGGCGGCTTGTATCACGACAACGAAGATTTCGGTGTACCGGCGTTCTGGTGGAACAGCTGGTTCGATGTGAGCCAGGGCCCAAACCTTGCTCTCTACAATCATGTGCGCGCGAACGCCAGCGAGAAAAGCGTTCGTGATGGTCAGTACCTGCTGGTGGCGCCGACGCTGCACTGCGGTTTCTATCGTATTCCGGAGCACGAAGATCTCATCGCCGGCGAACTCAACGTGGGTAACGCAAGCTATCCTGTTTACGAACAGCTGTTCACGTTCTTCGATCACTACCTGAAGGGCAACAATGGCCGCGAGCTAAAGAAGATGCCGCGAGTTCAGTTCTACACAATGGGTAAGAATACCTGGGAATCGGCAGAGTCCTGGCCACCGCGCGCCGTGGTAACGAAAACGATCTATCTAGCCAGTGACGGTGCGGCGAACAGCTTGTTTGGCAATGGTCGTTTGAGCATGACTGAACCCAGCGGTGCCGCATCGGACAGCTTCACCTACGATCCGATGAACCCGGTTCCGGCGCTTGGTGGTGGCGTATGCTGCAACAATGACGCAGCAAAAGGCGGCAGCTACGACCAGCGCGGCATCGAAGCGCGAGCTGACGTACTTGTATACACGTCTGACGTACTGGAAGAGGACGTGCAGTTAACGGGTCACATTCGGCCGACCTTGTACGTATCTTCAAGCGCGAAGGACACCGACTTCACCGTCAAGCTCGTGGATGTTTATCCTGACGGCACGGCCTACAACGTAGACGACACCATTTTCAGGGCACGCTATCGCGCCGGCTACGACCAGGAAGTATTCATGACGGAGGGCGAAGTTTACGAACTGAAGCCAACCCCGATGTCGACCAGCTACCAGTTCAAGAAGGGCCATCGACTACGCGTAGAAGTGGCCTCAAGCAAATTTCCACAATACATGCGCAACCTGAACACGGGCGGCAACAACTTCGACGAGACAGAAGGCGTAGAGGCCAACAACACTATCTGGCACAGCGCCAAATACCCGTCGCGCCTGGAGTTGCCGGTACTCCCCTGAGAAGAAACGGGGTCAGACCCCTATTTAATCCTGGCCAAGTCGGGAGCCTGACACATTGATGATTAAATAGGGGTCTGACCCCGTTTCTTGTTTTACTCAGGGAGTGGGGCGTCGAACGCTTTTGAGAAAAACAGGGCATTCATGAACAGCTTGTTGCTGCCGTACCAGGTTGCGCGGAAGTTCGGGTCGTCGGCGAACAGGATGACGCTGCCCATGCCTTTGCGTTCCGCGATCAGTGCTGCCGTGCCTTCCAGTGCCGTCAGATTCTTCTGCGATGCGTAACCCGATAACAACGGTGGCGTTGCATAAGTAATGACGCTGGCGTAAGGGTTTTGCGGCCGATACAAGATGTTGGTCGTATTTTTTAGCAGCGCTACTGATGGACGTCGGTAGCCAAAACCGAGCGGGTGCGTATTGTCGAGGTCGCCTGAAAATATAGCGCCACCTATAAGGTCCAGCGGATCGCGAGACTCTTTCTCGCCGTATGCGAACCGTTCGGGTAGCAGCCCTTCTTCGGGCAATGGTGCGTGTCCGGATTCACTTAGCGCGAGCCTCAAGCTAGCTGCGTCGTCAGCAAGTGGATCAATCCAGTCCAGCACATTGGCGCGCACCCAATCGGCACCCTGGCGAATACCGATTATCGTGCCACCTTCATTTACCCACAGGCGAATGCGCTCTGCGTACTCCGGCAGGTAAGTTTCGTAGTCACCACCAACAAATATCAGGTGTGAATAGCGCTTCAGCGGTACCCCGGCGAGGCGTTCGCGATCACGAATTGTTACCTTCATGTCCATGCGCTCATCGAGCAAGTGCCAGATCTCGCCCGCGTTGTACCAATCGAGGTTACGCCCGGCGATCAGCAGCACCTCAGGCTTTTTCAGCGGTTTGAAGAACTGCCCGCCTACATCAGAACTGCGTGTGCCCACCGCGCTGCGGCCGGAGCTCAGCGCATGCACAGCAATTCCGTCTTCGCGGGCTATGTCGCGTGCGAGCGCATGTATTGTCTCGCGAGCTTCCTCCTGACGATCAAATGCAACAAAGATGCTGCCACGATCCAGGTTCACTACCCCGCGGCTGGTTTGCACTGCCGTTGGATCCATTGATACGCGCGCGTACAATCCCGCATCCAGTATTCGGTGCAAAGCGCGCGGCGCGTAGTAGCCGGCCCATTCAAATGCGTAGGCGTAACTTGCCCGCTCCGGTGTCGGTGCCACCGGCATTTCCAGCGCAGCCTCAGCGCCGAGCAAGTTTGAGTTCAGGCGTCGCCCGGAGAGGCTGGCGTAGTCGACACCGTAGGCGAGCGGCACGGTCCAGGTTGAAACGTCATAGAACGCGTTATCTTCGAATTCGGTAATCGTTTCGAACATGCTGCGAATGAGCTGATGCTGCGGTTGGTCCAGCGGCACGATCAGGGCATCGCCCGCACGATAGGTAACACCGCCCTGGGTAATGTCCTGGCCAAGCCGATGTACACGAATTCGATGGAAGTTCAGCAGGTCCACAAAGTGATACAGGCGCGCATCGTCGCCGGGCGCGGCAAATATGTAGGCTTTTACGTTGTGATTGCGTGCACGCTCTGAGGCTGTGTCGTAAAAATTCTTCTGAAACTGCAGCAGCGGCATCCGTTCTGCCAGGGCACCTTCAGCATTCGCAATGCTGGTGCGGAAATGCTTCAGGATGTTTTCGCGATAAGTGCGCGTTCCGTTGCTGGTCTCCAGTGCAACACCGCGCGCGGCACTGGCTTCATGCAGTATCCCGATACCACCGTTGACCATCGGGAAGCCCGCTCCCTTGCCGAGGAAAAAGTGATCGTAACGATCACCATGGAAGTACAAACGTCCTTGCGAATCCATGAACTGCTCAGCAGGACCGACAACATCTGCGACCAGCTGCATGCCTGCATCGGGAATCAAGGGATGCGTACGACTCGGGATACCCGGCGCAAAGTAATAAGTCTGTTCG
>JBBKWB010000165.1:0-30087 GCA_037968755.1 Woeseia sp. | reverse complement strand
CCGAACTCGCCGTCTTCTCCCGGCAGTCGATAGCTCCAGTGCCATTGCTGGCCGACGGCTTCGACTTCCATCGCATTGTCAGGGACGTTAACGAAGCTGGCCCACACGAACAGGCCCGGTGCCAGCATGGCAGCCACCAGAATGGTCGTGACGATAGTCAGGATCCACTCAAGCTTCTGGTTTTCGGGATCGTACTTGGCTTTGCTGCCGGCTTTGGCGCGGTACTTGATGACACACCACGCCATGAACAGATTCACGGCAACAAACACAAGGCCGGTTACAACGAAGGTGATATCGATTGTGAAATCGATCGCGGCCCAGTTGGATGCGAGCGGCGTAAATGTCCATGGACTCAGGAAGTGGAATACCAACGATCCCACGACCAACAGAATCAACACTACTGCTAAAGGCATACCTGTCGCATCCTTTTCTTCGTGACCTTGCGGATTTTTTTGAACAGCGAAAGACGAGAGCCGCTCTTTACTGATCAGCGCCGTTATACTTTTTCGGTCTTGGTGTTGCGTTTCCCCCGTTCGCGGTTGTCTGGGCAACCTGTCGCAAGCTTGATCCGGAATGCCCGACTGCCGCGTTCGTAGTATTACGGACGGACTGATTCCAGAACGCAGGATAGAGGATTCATTCGTTGATTTCCACTGCGACGAAGGCTTTCAAAGCCACGCAGCGGGCGCGTTAAGCGGCGGGTGCTATTAGAATTTTTGCTCGCTCGTAATACGGCATGCCGTAAACGTCGTGCGAATCAGAATGTAACCCGCAAGTCGCGCTCTATGGATTCCCGGGCTTTGGCAACATCCGCGCGAAGCGCATTCAGTTCCTGCTGTAACGGTTCAGTCAGGTCAGCCGGCTCCACGCGCAAAGGGACCGTCAGCAGCGCAGGGGGCACAGACTCATAAACAGGCGTCGCGGCGACAGGTGCTTCGACTACCGGTGGTGTTGCATCCTGCAACAGGATAACGAGCGCAAACGAGCCCAAGCCCGCCGCCAGAGCCGCCCAACGCAGTCCCGTTGCTGGCCGACGCGTTGCCGGCACCTGCGGCGTCGCGGCAAGCATAGCCTCGAGACGTTGCTTATCTTCAACTGAGACATCTGCGCTAATCGCCGCCGCATCATTCCGTAGTTGTTCGTCCAATCTATCCATATGCTTCTGATCCTGATTTTACGCTCGACTGTTCTGCCAATACCGCGCGTAAGCGTCGGCGCGAACGCAGCAGGCTGACCTTGGTCCACGGTAATGAGCGCTGCAACGCCCGGGCAATGTCCTTCAACGCCATTTCCTCAACGCTTTGCAGCCACAAGGCCGTCAGCGCGTCCTCGGTCAGCTCGCGGCGCGCTATTAGCCACAGGTTCTTTTGTTCATCTGCCGCAATACAGGCCGCCAACGGATCGTCACCGGAAGCGAGCTGCTCCAGACCCTCGCCGCCCGTAGACGTTTGCTGCCGCCCTGCGCGGCGGATCGCGATACGGTAGAGCCAGGTACTGAAACGCCAGCGCGAATCGTAGCTGTGCAGGTATCGCCAGGCATCCACGAACGCATCCTGAACGGCATCCTCTGCGTCTGCGCGACAACGGCAACGCGCCTGCAAGAACCGCAGCAGGCGCTCCTGGTAACGCTCAACCAGCGCAGAAAATGCCAGTGCATTCCCGCGCTGTGCGCTACCGGCGAGCTGTTCATCACTTTGCACCGGGACGTCGCTTGCTCAGTCCGACAGCAGTTCAATAATCGATTTGGGATCAATGACAGTGCTGATTCTAAGTACCGCATCGGCAACGTCCACTTTGGTATTGCTGATCAGACTGCGAATGGCCGGATCGAGCTCAGAGTTGAAAGCCTGCAAGCCAATCAGTCCGTTCACGACGCTGCCGATCGATCGGGCCATACTCTCATCCTTGGATTCAAGCTGCGCCTCGATAGCCAGCAGGCCGCCTCGTTCTGCAACCAGCAACGCCGCTTGCTCGGTGTTACGCAGGATATTCGAATTCCAGCCGTCCCCATCGTCTCTAAGTTGCTCGGTACGCAAGCCGGCCTGGATAAAACTGCGCGCAGCCGACAGCACAAACAACGTGCCTTTGTGCCCACCACTGCCGGATATCCTGCCGCCATTCGATAACAACTCGCGCATCTGGTCTTCATTGGACGAGACCAGAATCTTGTTCTTGAGAGCCAAGCTCAAATACGCTGCCCCTGAAAGGCCGCCGAGCGGGTCGCCGTCTTCGACTTTGGCGTTTACATCCCCGGCAAAAAAATAACTCATGTTCTTGTGTTCACGAATCGAATAGCCCGACTGCATCGCCATCATGGCCATGACCTTGTCGCGCGTTTCCTGGCTAAGCGGGCCTTCAAGCATGATCGTGACGCCCGGACCCTCCGCGGCAAACGCGGTAAGCCGATCGACTTCACGACCGACATCAATGCCGGTTTCCTCGTTAATCTCGGCAAACACCTCGCCCTGCAGCCAGCGATAAAGCTCGCCGCCCGCCTGACTTTCGCGCATGCCAGCCAAATCAGCATGCAGGTACCAAATCGTATCCGAAGGTAAGTCGTCGGTACCGACCGCCGCGACCGGAGTACTGAAAACCAGGCCCAGGGCCAGTATCGAAAAAAGAGTCTTGTTCATGGGGCGTCCCGCAGTGTGATGGTATGCAGGCTTATAGGCGTGCCAGCAGCAAAAGGTTACACCTTGACCCGATTATTTTCCGATTCGAGGCTGACGAGTCACCGCTCACACCTGATCTCGCACTTTGCGTCCAACGGCACTACCGGGAGACTCAACGTACCGTCGATGTAAGAGAAGGTGTTCGGCTGAGCCCTTTAGGGGGAATAAAGCGGACCTACTCAATAAGGGCATTCGGCCGAGCCGTCTACTTGGGGTTTATCGGAACTATGGGAGCCATCCCCCTAAAGGGCTCAGCCGGGCGCCTTCTCGTGGGCTTGCCGCCTCTTTGCCGGTGGAACAGGTTCTGCATAGTGGAATTGACGTGCCAACCGGTCGGCAGCGCCTCTCGGGACCTCTTTGGGGGGATGGCTCCCTTCGGTCCGCTTTATTCCCCCCAAAGAGGTCCCGAGAGACACTGCCTTAACTCATCGCGAGATTTCAGGGCGGAGACTTCGTTCGCGGCGATCCGACACTAAGTGCCAGGTCAAGTCTCGACTGACTCATGATGCTGCTCCCGCGGCACTTACTCCTGCCAGACAACCTCGCCATCCAGCATGGTCAATAACACGCGGGTCTTGTGGATCTCGTAAGCATCGACCTCGAACAGGTTCTGGTCGAGCACGATCAGGTCGGCTTTCTTGCCGGTCTCGATTGAGCCGATTTCATCTTCCATGTGCAGTTGCCAGGCAGCATCCAGGGTAAAGCCGCGCACCAGTTCGGCGACGCTCAGGCGTTCGGACTGTCGCGGTTGAATCGGTGCATCCGGTTCGCCCGGGTTTTGGCGGGTGTGGCCAATTTCGATTTGCAGCACCGGCGACATGCCCAGCATGCCGGCACCGCTGGCGGGGAAATCGCTGCCGAAGCTCAGCTTCACTCCAAGCTCGGCCAGGCTCTTGAATCGCCAGTAGCGCTGGAATTGGTCGGCACTGACAAACTGCTCGCCGTAGGTGTCATAGGAGGCCCAGAGCGGCGTGCTTTGCGCGATCACGTCCAGTTCAGCAAAGCGCGGTAAGTCCTGGTCGGTGATCACCTGGATGTGGCAGATCGCGTAGCGTGTTGTGCTGTCCGCATGCAATTCACGGGCTTGTTCTATGGCGTTCAACGCTTCGTGTATTGCGCGCTCGCCGAGTGCGTGAATGTGCACGTCGAGGTTCGCGCCGGCAGCACCGACCACCATGCTGTTCATCTGTTGCTGACTGAATACGGTTTCGCCGCTGTTGCCGGGTTCGCCCTGATAGTCTTCGAACATTGCGGCGGTACGGCCTTCGATCGTGCCGTCGTCCATGATCTTCAGTACACGGTAGTGATAGCGCTCACCGCGCATCTGCTCACGCCAGTCGCGGGCTTTGGATACAGCGATTGCGACATCCTCCGGTCCTCTTGGCCGGTACGAACCGACGATGCGTACGGTCATGTCGCCGCTTGCTTCGAGACGCGCGAGTATCGCAGCCAGGTCTTCTTCATAGCCGATGGCACCGGCATCGAATACTGACGTGACGCCGTACTGGTTTAATCTATCGAATACGTAGGCCGTGCCATCAATTACGGTGTCGGAGGTAATCGCGTTGAGACCTTCCATCGCCATACCTGCAGTGCCTTCCAGCAGGTAGCCGGTCGCGTTGCCGTCGGCGTCGCGTTTGTAATAGCTGAATCCGGGAACGGGATCCGCGGTGTCCTGGGTGATGTTCAACAATTCAAGCGCCTTGCTGTTTGCCCAGGCGCCGTGGAAGCCTTCGTCCATGATTAATACCGGACGATCCGCGACGACCGCGTCAATCATTTGCCGGGTCGGCCCTTCCGGTCCGAAACTGCTGGCGAGAAAGCCGTAGCCGAACAGCAAAGCGGCGTCGGGATTGGCATCAGCATAGTCGCTGATTGCCGCGACCCAGGTATCCACGCCGGCAAACGTATCGAGCGACAGGGCTTTTGCGTAAGCGCCGCCAGCGATTGGATGCATGTGCGTATCAATGAAACCCGGCAACAGCAGCTTGCCACCGAGGTCGTGTACGGTCGTGTCTTTGCCAGCGAGTGCATTGGCACCGGCAGTGCTACCTACGTAGACAATACGATCACCGTCCACGGCAACTGCCTCGACCCAGGGCTGCGCGTCATCGAGCGTATAGATTTTGCCATTGACGAATACTGTCGAGACGCCGGCTTCCTGCTCCTGGCCGCATGCGGCGAGCATTAACAAGGCTATGCACGCCGCGCTTACTACTGTTCGAGAGTTCTGCAAAGGTCAGGCCTCATGGGTTGTGCGCCCGCCCATTACGGTACGCACGATAGGAATATCAACTAACGTGGATGGATCAACTTCGTGCGGGTCCTCCGCGAGCACGACGAAGTCCGCAAGCTTGCCGGGCTTGAGTGAGCCCTTCAGGTCCTCCTCGAACGATGCGTATGCGCCGTGCACGGTGCAAATACGCAGCGCCTCGGTAACCGACACTTTTTGATTCGCACCCCAGACCCGGCCACGCGTATCAGTGCGCGTCACCATGCTTTGCAAAGCCATCATCGGCTCGTATGGCCCGGGCGTGTAGTCCGACGCCGGTGCCACCGGTATACCGGCGTCAAGAAAACTGCGATGCGCAAACATCGAGCGCATCTTTTCTTCGCCGTAGTCCAGCCACTTGTTGCCGTGATAATAAATATAGGTATAAAACGGTGTCGGCACGACGCCTGCTGCCCGGATACGCTGCAACAGGTTTTCATTTACGAGCGAACAATGCTCGATACGATGCCGCGGGTTCTGGCCGCTGTGCTTGCCGAGTACGCGTTCGTACGCTTTCAGCACCATGTCGATCGCCACGTCACCATTCGCATGGATACCCACCCGGAAATCATGCGCAACGGCATCGTCTACGGCGGCGTCAATCTGCTCCTGGGTCATCGTCAGAATGCCGAAATTGTCCGGCTGCCCCTTGTAAGGCGTGCTCATGCTCATTGTGCGTTCGGACGCCGAACCGTCGGCCGAATACTTCACCGCACCAATGCGAATCATGTCATCGCCGAATCCGGAGCTGATGCCTGCTGCTTTCAATGCCGTAAACATCTCGCTGTTGCCGCCCGGCATGAATGCGACCCGGCAGTACAACTCGTCGGCTGCGCGTGCATCCTGGTAAGCACGCATATTGTCACTGTTGCCGTACGCGTCGGTGGTCGATGTGAGGCCTGCTGCCGCCATGTTGCGAGTGGAAATACTCGCCGACTCCTGGCGGACTTCGCGTGTCATCTCCGGCCAGGTGCCAACTTTGCGGAAGACTTCGAGCGCGTGCTCGGCGATCTTGCCGGTCAGCTCACCGTTCTCGCGGAAGAACTTTCCGCCTACAGGGTCGGGCGTGTCCATGTTGACACCGGCAATATCCAGCGCCTTCGAATTAACAACGCCCGTGTGTCCTCCGCGATGACCGACGAACACGGGATGATCGGGCACCGCCTCGTCGATGTCGCGGCGATTGAGTGGCCGTTCGTCTTCGAACTTGGTGTCGTCGTACATGACGCCGCGCACCCAGTGTCCCGGTGGGGTATTGGCTGCCCTGCCAGCCAGCGCCGTCTTGACCTCCGAGATACGTGGCAGGTTTACGTTTACACCCAGCGCCTCCTCGGCGAACAACGGGTGGCTGTGCGCGTCGATAAAGCCCGGCGTTATGGTCATCCCGCGCGCATCAATCCGCTTGGTGCTCGCAGTTGCGAACGCGAGTATTTCTTCCTTGCTGCCAACGGCAAGTATGCGGTCACCGCGTACGGCAAGCGCATCGACCCGCGGTTGCGCCGGGTTCATTGTGTAAATGCGGCCGCCGGTAACAATCGTATCGGCCTGGTCGGTTGGATACAGCGCCTCTGCCGAGCCGCTGGCGAGGCCCAGTCCCAGGCCAAATGGCAGCGCCCCGGTCGTACCTATAAAACGTCGTCGCGTAAAATCTGCCATTGCCTGCCCCTTGGTGTTCTGTTGCGGGCTTAGAGGCCCGAACCGTCTTGCGAATAGATAACCCATATTTTGGAGTAGCCGTCCGTATCCCAGACGCCAGTCCATTCTTTCGGAATCGTGACCGCTTCGCCGGCGCGTATCGTGTGCACCGTGCCGTCGCTTGACGTCAGGGTCACACCGCCTTCGATGAAGTACATGAATTCATCGACGCCGTAGGGCTCCGTTATTTCCGAACGCACTTTGCCAGAGCGATACATACCCGAAGCGAAGCGTCCGTCGCTGCTTTTCAGCGAGGTATAGTCGAGTGTCACGTTGCTCCCGCGCTCGTGCACAGTGACATCCTCGTGATTGAATATCGCGCCGCCGATATCTTCGCGGGTTAACTCGGCCGGCTGCGGCACGGGTTCCGCAGCGGTCAGAAGCGCACTGGCAGCGAACAACAGCCCGGCGCTTGCCAAACCCAAATGTAGCTTTTTCATCATTAGTCTCCTGCCTGCGAACCCAGAGGATACTAGACGCGCCTCATGGCACTCACAAGAACAGCGCCTGTTGCTGTTTCACATGGTGACAGCAACCCGTTCAGGCGGGTGGCGGATAGCGATGCGCCGTCAATCTGGATACGACTATTGTCGCCAACAAACCAACGATGAAGCCCGGAATCATCTCGTAAAGCTCGTAGGTGTACTGTTTAGCCGTGAGAACCCAGACTACGCTGGTGAGGAAGCCGCCAAGCATGCCGGCAGCGACGCCAGGAAGATTAGTGCGTTTGTAGTAGAACATGCACAGCAGCACGGGGCCGAAAGCCGCTCCCAGGCCGGACCAGGCGAACAAAATGAACCAGAAAATAAACTTCACTTCTTCGAGTGCGAAGCCAATTGCGATTGCGCCGATAATTATCGTAACGAACTTGCCGTAGCGCGCGAGCGAACGATCGCTACGCTTGCTGCCAAGGATCTTCTGCATTGTGTCGCGCACAACAGCAGACGATGCGAGCAATAGCAGCGAGTCAACGGTCGACATGATCGCTGAGAGCACAATCACCATTAGCAGACCGGTAATCAGTGGCGGGAACAACTCCGTGGACAACAGCGGGAAAATGGTTTCCGGGTCATCCAACTCTGGAAACAACGCACGCCCAGCCATGCCGGCAGTAACTGCGCCAATATCAAACAGCAGGATAACCAGCACCGACATGCTGCGCGCTCGCTTGAGTTCAGAGACATCACGGATGGACATGAAGCGCGTCATCAGCTGCGGCGCGCCAAGAAATGGCAGTCCTATCGCAAGAAAACTGACCAGAGCGACCCAGCCGGGTATGCCCTCACCCGCAATCTGCCACATTGATAACAAGCCGGGGTCCTGTGCCGCCAGCGTCTCACTCATCCGCGCCCAGCCGCCCGCTGTTGCTACCGCCACGGTAGGTACGATGATCAAGCCAGCCAGCATCAGAGCGCCTTGCACGACGTCCGTGTAGGCCACTGCCTTGTAGCCGCCGACAAAGGTGTACGCGATTATGATTATCGCGCCAACGATCACGGCCGCCTGGTAATCGATATCGATGAAGCTGCTGAGCGCTTTGCCGGATGCAACCATTTGCGAGGTCACGTAGGCACAAACCATCGACAGGATGATCACTACGGCAATACTGCGAAGAATGTGTCGCCGGTCATCGAAGCGGGCAGCAAGCACGTCGGGCAGGGTTAAGGAGTCGGTTTCGTCGCTGAGGTTTTTGAGCCGCTTCGATACCAGGGTCCAGGCCAGGAATATGCCAATAATCTCGCCAACCACCACCCAGTAGGCTTGTGCGCCAACCGCATAGCCCATGCCAGTCAGCCCGAGCAGCAGCCACCCGGACTCGCCAGTCGCATTGGTGCTGAACGCGACGACCCAGAACGGCAGCTTCTTGCCCGCCAGAAAATAGCCGGACATGGAACGCGATTCAACGCGACTCCAGTACGCGAGGCCGGCGAGCACGAGCAAGTAGGCGACGAGTACGCCGGTGACTGCGTTCATAGCGAACTCCTCAATATGCGCCGATGGGTGAACCCGGCGGTACCGTTACAGACGGCGTATTCCTGATGCTTTCCGGGTCCGTTTGTAACGTGGCGATACGGGCCCGCGCCGCACGATAATGGGCTCGCCACAATACATCTCGCTCACTTCCTGAACGTGTCCGCAGCCATTCATCGAGCGTCATGATGCTGTCCATAGCGAGGGCGCGAACCTGTGCCGATGCGCCTTCATCCAGATAGATGCGCAGCAATTCATCCAGCACCAGCGCATTTGTAGAACGCTGGATCTCCGCCTCCTGGCCGCTGGCCCTGTCGTCCAGCCAGCTCGCCGCAAGCAACGATTGCAACAGCTCATCGAAACCCGGCGTCTCGGCATTCAAGGCATGCGCTGCCACCAGCCGGGCCGCACGCTGCCGCTCAAGCAATACCTCGAGTGTCAGGGCAGCGGCGCTTTTTGCCGGTCCGAATGGATCGAAGGTCGGCCCTGTTTCACGCGGGAATGACTCGCGGCTCAGCGTGTAGCCGGGCGGTCGCGGTGGGATGCTTGCGAGTAATTCCGGCGACAAGCTCAGGATCGCCGGATCGAGTGTGCTGAGCAAGGCGCGTAATGCCGCACGTTGTCGCTGTGGAGTTACCGGGCGCGTTGCCTGTTGGCCATCCCCGCGCAACGCATAATTAAAGTATTCGCCGCCGAGCAACTTTGCGACAGCGTGCAACTGGAATCGATGCAGCAGGTAGACGGGCACCAGCGCCTCTTCCAGCGTGGCTAATGGCCGACCGTTGCGAATATTCTCCGGGGAGAAGCGCGCCAGCGCATACGCACGAACCTGTAAGAGGTGCTCCAGTTCGGCTATCGCATCGGCGCCGTTATCCCAAAGATTGCCATCCGGATGGGCAGTGCCGATCGCGCGTGAGTCTTCGTCGGAAACGTATTTCAGGCTGGCCAGGGTCTCGCCAAGTATCCGCTGGCGTTCCGCGTCCGCATCAACGTCGTCGGGAAAATCCTGGTAACCGTACAGAATGACCCGCCGATCCCAGGCGCCGGCACCAACTCCATACGCCTCGCTGAGATCGAGCTCGCCGTCTGCCGCAATGCCAATTAGCGGAAACGGATAATCCATGACCGAGGTCCGACCCTGGGTGCTGGCTGCAAAATTGTGTTCCAGGCCGATCGTATGACCGATTTCGTGTGCCGATAACTGGCGGATACGCGACAACGCCATATCCATCATCGCATCAGGTCGTTCGCGATCACCGTAGGGTGCGAGCAGGCCTTCGGCGATCAGGTAGTCCTGGCGAACGCGCAACGAACCCAGCGTGACGTGACCTTTAATTATTTCGCCGGTCCGCGGGTCCATCACAGACGATCCATAGGACCAGCCGCGGGTGGAGCGGTGCACCCATTGAATGACGTTGTAACGTACGTCCATCGGATCGGCATCTTCCGGCAGCAACTCAACCCGAAACGCGTTGACGTAACCCGCCGCCTCGAACGCGGCATTCCACCAATTGCCACCCTCGATCAAGGCCGTCCGCACAGGCTCCGGTGCGCCGCGATCAACGTAGTACACGATCGGTTCAACAGCCTCGCTCTGCGCCGCTGCTGGGTCCTGTTTCTCGAGCCGATGACGACGTGCAAAGCGCACCCGCAAATCTTCGCCAATGGGCGTGCCGTAATCCGTAAAACCGTCGGCTCCGTAGCTCAGACCAATCAGACCAGCGCGCGGATCATAGGCCAGCGGCTCATAGTCGGCATCCGGCAGGCGAATAAGGGAGTGATGCAAGTGCACGGTAATACTGGTCGGGTCCGGCACCACCGTGCGCAGAATCTGGCCGCTTGGTTCACCTTTGTAGGTGACAACCGCTTCGACTTCGCTGTTGTCGGGAAATGCTTTGGTACGCGGCGCAAAAATCGCCGAACGCGTGACATCAACCGCGTAGCTGCCCTCTCCTGCATCTTGCAGACGGCGTGCGATGCCATGCGCGTCACGCAGGAAGAAATCTGTTGCGTCGACGAAGAGCGCGCCATCCGACTCGCCTGCGATCGCGAACCCCCATAGAACCGAGCGCGCGAACGAAGCAGCTACTGCATCGCGCTCGTCCGCGCTGTCACTTTGCGCACGGTAATCGAGGTTCTCGGCAACCAGTAACAACTTGTCGCCGTGCCGCTGGAACTCAACGACATGGGCGTTGCCGAGCTGGCCGCGATCAAGTCCCAGATCATTGGAGCCCACACCGCGCGCCATCGATGACTGGTAAAGAAATGCTGTATCGAGTTCCGCAATCCTGAGGTAAATGCGGCCGGCGCCAGTATCGTGATACAGGTCAATGAAGCCCGGACGCTTGTCGAAAGTTGCCAGTTGTGTAGAAAAATTGCCGTCAGCAGCCGGTTGGCCACATCCCGTCAAGATGACGAATGCGAATACAAACAATTTGCGCATGATCCCCCCGGATACTGAGTCAATCGATCGCGGTGTTGCTCTCCAGTGTCTCCCGGAATGCTTCCAGGAACAGGTCCGCGTTTGGCTGCGAGAATACCATCGGCGGCCGCAACTTCAGAATGTTGCTGTGTTCACCAATCGGGTTGGTCAGTACGCCACGCGCTTTCAGAGCGCGCACGACAGTCCGCGCTGCGGCGGTCGCGGGTGCACGTGTTTCGCGATTCGTGACCAGATCAACAGCCAGGAACAGGCCGTGGCCGCGCACCTCACCAATTAAGTCGTGTGTTGCCGCAAGCTCCTGCAATCCGGCTTTCAGATATTCACCGACCTGCAATGCATTGGCCTGCAACTGATCACGTTCCAGCACATCCAGCACCGCCAGTCCGGCAGCCGTTGCTACCGGGTTGCCGCCAAACGTATTGAAATAACCCGATTGCGCAGCAAATACGTCAAGCAATTCGCGACGTGCAATCGTTGCGGCCAACGGATGGCCGTTACCGATCGGCTTGCCGAGCGTCACGATATCAGGGACTGCAGCAGCTGCTTCGAAACCCCAGAAGTGGCGACCGGTACGGCCGAAGCCTGGCTGCACTTCATCGGCAATATACAAAGCGCCTGCAGCCCGTGCTTTTTGTGCTGCGGCATCCAGGAAGCCTGCAGGCACATCGACCACACCGCTGGACGACGAGATCGTGTCGACAACGAAGGCCGCGGGACGGATGCCACGCTCGGCCAATGTGGCAAGCGCCTGGTCAAGATACGCCGCGTACAGCAAACCTGCGTCCGCAGCGCGATGTGCGCCGCGGTAGGCATCCGGATACGGAATCGTTACCACGAACGGAGGACGCCGGTCGCTCGGCGTATCTTCAGTTGAAATTTCAGCGATCGCCTGCGAATTGCCGTGGTACGAGAACTCGGTAACGATAATACCGGTACCGCCGGTCACCGTTCGCGCAATGCGCAAGGCGAGTTCGTTCGCCTCGGTACCCGTACAGCTGAACATCGCTGTATTGAGCTGCGCCGGCAACTTACCCAACAGACGCTCCGCATAGTCGAGAACGTTATCGTGCAGGTAACGAGTATGCGTATTGAGCTGAGCCGCCTGTGTGCAAATCGCTTCGACGACCTCGGGCCGACAATGACCTACGTGCGGCACATTGTTGTACATATCAAGATAACGACGGCCATCTGCGGCGTATAGCCATACGCCGTCGCCGCGCACGATATGCAGTGGCTCGTCGTAGAACAGCCGGTAGGCAGGACCCAGCAATTGTTGTCGCCGCCGCAGCATGCGTTCGCGGTCCACGTCAGGCATTGATGTACTCATTGCATGGTTTGTCGTGCGAAAAGTTGCAGGGCGTGCTGCTGCCGTCAGGCCGCTTCGTCATCGCGCAGGCTCAGGCGCCCCGCAATGATGCCGCTGACCAGCAGAAACATTGCCATGAAAAACAGGAACTCGGGATAACTGCGCGTGATTCCGCAGTAGTAACTGGCGGCAAAGTTAAAGCCCTGAAACGCGTTTATCAGTTTGCTCTCGCGGCGACGAATTTTTGGAAAACGGATTCGCGACACCATCGACAAAGCCAGCACGAACATTAGTACGGGCAGATAAGCATGCAATGGCAGTAAATTGGCAATGTCTTCGTAGCGCGCAAGCAGAATGACGATGGTAGACAACAGCCCGCCGCCTGCCGCTGTGATCGGTATGCCTGCGAACCAGCCATCATTCGTTTGTTGTGACGACAGATTGAATCGGGCAAGGCGCATCGCACCCGCGAGCACGAACGCGCCCACGGAAACGAGCAATATCCAGTACGCGCCAGTATCAAATTGCACACCGCCGATTTGCAAACCAGCGTGATAGATCAGCATGCCAGGCGCGACACCGAAGGAAACGAGATCGGCCATGGAGTCGAATTCCGCGCCGAAGCTGGAGGTGGCTTTCAGGAGGCGTGCGGCAAGACCGTCCAGCACATCGAGCAGACCGCACCAGATAATCATCCAGCCGGCGAGTTCCAGGTGTCCCAGCTGACTGGTAACAATTGAACCCAGTCCAAGCAACAGGCTCATTGCGGTAAAACTGTTGGGAATCGTGTAACGAATAACATTCACGTCAAGGTTTGCCCCGCGGCATGGCCTGAATCCGGGCAACATTCTGCATGGCCCAGCGGACTATGGCCAGCTTGTGAGCAACTGCAACGTTCATTCGTGGCCCATACGGCTAGCGGGTGCGTCGTCTACCGCCTGTGATGCCTACAGCGCCACGTGGCAGCGCAACCTGCATCGGCACGCCATCGCGCACTATATCAACAAGCACTGTTTGGCCTGCCTGGCCTTCGAGGGTAGCCTGATTCAGGTCGGTCATGGAGTAGGTCCGGTTGCCGGCGTAGCTAACAATCTCGTCGCCGGGGCGCAATCCCGCGTTTTGTGCGGGCGAGCCATCCATCACGCTGGATACAGTAATGGTCGTTGGTCGACCTATGCCTTCCAGGTAGCGCTCGTAGTCATTGGGTCCGAGCTCATCGCGCAACACATCGGTACTGCTCTCGCGCATTCGTCGATAGTCGTCATAATCGCCGTTACGCTGAGCCTCGTAACGGGCCTCGAGCAGCTCCAGTTGCAGCTGGGATTCGCGTTGTTCGATCCATGCGGCGCGATCGGGGGCAAATCCTGCCGCAACCAACTGCTCGCTGCGTGAGGGCCGCGACCCTCGCTGAAACGAACGCCGCTCGCTCGCGGCCAGCGCGCCCGATTCCGCTGCCGCCTCGTCACGAGAAACGGCATCACGCGATTGAGGAACGGGCCGCAACTCATCAAGCTCCGCCGTCAGATACACCAGCTCTTCTTGCAGCAATTGTCTGGCCTGGCGCTCTTCACTGACCGCTCGCTCGAGCTCGCGGAGGCGCTGTTCAATCGGCTGGGAGGCATCAAAATGCTGCGCCACTGCTACGGCCCCCGCTGACCTTTGTTCCGGTTCAGCGAACGGCAGGAAACGCGCTGCAGCAAACCCCGCAAGCAACAGGATCAGGGCAACAGGGATGAGTCGAGGCATTGGATTCTCTCAGGCGGTCTGACTGTATTTTTGAGTGTTGGCACCGCACCAGGTTCCAGTCGGCCGGGACCTGATCTGACATATTATCCCCTGAACAGCCGTTTCGGGTCATTTGCAACGCTATATATGGGCCTTGCCGGACCGTTCTACGAAAGCTCAATCACCAATTGACCGATTGACCTATACTCGGCGAGTTCTGCAATAAAAATAACAGGTGAATCGAATTGCCGATTCACCAAAATAACGATAACGCGGGAGCAAACTGTGAGTACTCAAGTCAGTAACGGTGGTGCCTTGCATCCCGTTCGTGCATGGTCCCGTGGAATTCTGGTTGCGCTGTTGTTAACTCAGTCGGCTGCAGGCCAGGGCATTCCACAACAAAACGTCAACGCGATCGGGCCAACGCCCGTCAACTGGCTACTAGCAGGCAACGCCCGTAAGCAGCAGAACGAACCGGAATGCGCCGTTGCCCCGGGCAATGCGAACTGGCTGTTTTGCGGCTACAACGATTATCGTGCGGTTGATTTCCAGACCGTTGGTGACGCTTTCCCGGGCGTCAGCATGTCACGCGACGGCGGCCGCTCCTGGATCAGTGGCCTGCACCCCGGCCATCTGGCCGATAGCCCGGCCATCGGCCAGCAGTACGGTGCCGACGCCAATATCTCTGCCGTGCCCGGTCTGCTGCTGTACAACTTTATTGCCGGCTGGCGCAATGACGAACAGCCGGGTGGCATGTACCTGTCCCGCTGGTACGAGCACAACCGCGAAAACGGCCCACCATGGGAATCACTGGATATCATCACCGTGGATACCGGCACGTCCGGCAAATTCCTCGACAAGCCTGCGTTTGCCACCTCGATGGCCGATCCCGATCAGGGTCTCCCCGATGTGCTGATACCGATTCCGCAGTACAACGATCCGCGCAACTCGAACAACGTAGTACCCGCTTACAACTTGCCCGTACCCGCCGGCCGTACCCACCTCGTCTACTCCGTGTTTGTCGGCAACGACAACAACGACGGCACCAAGATTATTTATCGCGCCTCGGATGACTGGGGTTACACGTGGCCCGTTACCACCAAGCTCTCCGAGAGTTCAGAAATCAATCAGGGGGCGAGCGTTGCCACCCGGAATTTCGGCGACCAGGTTCTCGTCGTGTGGCGGCGTTTCTCGGATAACAATGAAACCAGCGCCATCATGATGTCCTACAAGTCCGGCAACAAATTCACCAAGCCGGAAGTCATTGCCGAGTTTTGCGCGTTCGACCAAACCACCGGTGCGGCGCGTTTCCGCAGCAACGCCTTGCCGGTTGTTACTACTGACGGCAACGATTTCTATGTTTTCTATGCCGATCGTGGCCCTGGCAACCAGACCTGTTTCAATGCAGATGGCAGCAACCGGCTGTCCGACGTAACCATTGAGGACGATTTTTTCGGTGCGAAAGACGGCAAGGTGCCGATGGCAAGGAACTCCTCACGCATCATGATGCTGCGCTCGTCCGGCAGTAATCGCCTGCAATGGAGCACACCGACCGCTGTCGATCCGCAGGAAAGCGCACCGGGTGTGCGTCGTCGCGGTCACCAGTTCATGCCTGCTGCAACTACAGCAGGCGGTATCACCACCGTGTCCTGGTTTGACAGCCGTCGCGACAAGCTGAATACCCGCGCCAACCCGGTGCCCGGCGGCTTCGTCGAAGACCTGGTGCTGCACATCGAAGGCACGAGCGGCACACTGATTCCCGCAGGCGCCTACGAGCAGGTACCACCGCCCGCATCACTGCCGCCGAGCCAGGGCAACTACCCCTTCCGTCGCACGCTGGATGTGTATGGCGCACAGCTGATCAATGGCCAGCCACGCACATATTTTGTCGACAGCAACGATTACGTCGCCTCGACGGGTGGCCAACCGAAGCCGTCGACGCGTATTTCACGTTTTGCGGTGGGCAAGAATCCGCTGACGGGCAACGTCGAGCAGCTTGAATACAATTACCCGAACGGTCGTTTGTTCCGCAAAGGCAAAGCGCCTTTCATCGGCGACTACAATTCTGTATTTGCGACTGAATACCGCCAGCGACCAACGGACGGCAAATGGACGCCGAACTACAGCGCGCCGGGCTTCGCCAGTAACGAGCCCACCTTCCACGTTGCCTGGACCAGTAACCACAACGTCCGCGGCAACGTGTACTACACCGGTTGCGATACCTGGAATGCGTCGTTGGGCATGTGGGTCGCACAACCCGGTTGCGCCAGTCAATACGGTGCACCTAATGTACCGATAATGGCACCGCTGCAGGGTGAAGATGGCGAAGACTCGATTGGCGTCTGCACGCCATCATCGCCGAATGCGCTGACCCGCAACCAGAATATTTTCGTCGCAGCACTGCGACCGGAACTGGCTGTCTCGGTTGTCTCCGCAACCAAGGTGCCGGATGGCAATCGACGCGCCTACGTATTGCTGATTACCAATGCCTCGCCGGCTACCCGGACGGCTACGCTGTCAGTGCCTGTCGAGAATCCATCTCGGGCCAGCTTCAAAGCCGATGACCTGTCGATCAACAGCATTCCGGTTGTCATACCGGGTCGTTCGTCTATTGTCCGCACCGTGTTCAGTTTCGTGAATGCGGCAACCGACCCGACGAATAACATTGTCGTCACACTCAGCGACAACAATGACCCTACGGCCAATGCACAGGCTGCACTGAAATTTCAGAGTACGACACCGTTCGAAAACGTATTCACCGACGATGCCGGCAACCCGATCCCCGTCGGCCAGACCGAAGTGTTCGACATTCTGCTCGACAAAGACCGGACCATCTCCACGCAGAATCTGGACCTTGAGAACCTGGACCTCGAAAACACGGTCGAGCTACTGGACCTTGAAAACCTCGACCTGGAAAACCTCGACCTCGAAAACCGGGTGATCTACTTCCAGGACCTGCAGAATCTCGACCTTGAGAATCTCGATCTCGAAAACCTGCTGTATCAGCAGAAGAATGTTGAAATTCTTGATCTCGAAAATCTTGATCTCGAGAACCGGCTGCTGTTCCTTGATCTCGAAAATCTCGATCTCGAGAACCTGGATCTTGAGAACCTGGATCTCGAAAACCTGGATCTTGAGAACTTTACGATCTTCGCCTCTGATGTTGAGAACCTGGATCTTGAAAACCTTGATCTTGAGAATCTGGATCTCGAGAACGGCGCGCCCTACACCGAAGTCAGCTGGCAGCTGAAGACGGAGACCAACACAACGACCGGTATCGACGTCAAGCCGATCTTCACCGAAGCCCTGCAGCAGGCACTTGCCAATAAGTCGGTCCAGATCTTCGTAACAAGCGCGTACAAAACCAGTACCGTTACGATGAATGAAACGGCCGACAACTTCTGCTCGCCGAAGGTCGTCGTCAACAACCAGGTCCTGTACAACTCGATACTGCCTGCCAGCAGCCTTAACAGCTCGTCGGCAGACCCGGACCCGATAAATGATCCGGCCGCACCGAGCTTCTTCCTCGAACCGGATAACTCGGCTGTCGTTACCCTGCGCTTCTATCACGATGGCGATCTTGATGAAGACTTCATCAATGCCAACCTCGGTGTTGCCATGTATTCGCAGGGCGGCGGCGCGAGCGACTGCAGCATTGAAGCGGAAACCGGCGACAGCACGATTATCGAAAGCTGTGAGATCGATAATCCAGACACTACGCCGCCAGTACTCGACGGTATCGATCCGCCGAACTTCACGCCGGCGGAACCGTTTATCCTTGACGCGAACGCCAGCACGTTCCAGGTATCGTTCGGGCCGATAACAGCAACGGACAATGTCGACTCCGACATTTCTGTTAACTGCAGCCCGGGCACTCTCGATACGAACCTGCCTGCTTTCACCTTCCAGCACGCGTTCCCTGTTGGCACGACGCAGGTTAGCTGTAGTGCAACGGATAGCGCCGGCAATACGGTGACGGGAACATTCGATGTACTGGTCGAAGACCAGACGGCACCGGTCATCTCAGTTACCGGAGCCAATCCACAGACTGTTCCCGGCGGTTCGGCTTATACCGAGCTGGGCGCAACGGCGACGGACAATGTCGACGGTGATATCAGCGGCGCAATCAGCATCGATTCGAGTGCTGTAAATACCGCGATTCCCGGCAGTTACCAGGTCAGCTATACGTCAATGGACAGCTCCGGCAACAGCAACACGGCTTACCGCACGGTTATCGTCACCGATACCACGCCACCTGTGATCAGCCTCGTTGGCGTGAATCCGCAAACCATCGAAGCTGGCAGCGGCTACACGGAGCTGGGCGCTACCGCCACTGACAATGTCGATGGCGATATCAGCGGCGGCGTGATGATTAACGCCAGCACCGTGAACACCAGCGTACCCGGTAGCTACAGCGTGACCTACAACGTCAGCGACGTTGCAGGTAATGCGGCGCAAACGGTGACGCGTACGGTCAACGTCGTTGATACGACGCCACCGGTCATCACCCTGGCAGGCAACAATCCGCAGACAATCGAAGCCGGCAGTCCGTACCTCGAACTGGGCGCAAACGCATTCGATTCGATAGATGGCAATCTGAGTGGCGCACTGCTCATTGACACCAGCGCAGTCAACACTGCCCTGCCCGGCGTCTACACCGTCACTTACAACGTAGCGGACAACAGCGGCAATGCGGCAACAACCGTGACCCGAACGGTTACCGTGGTTGACACAACGGCGCCAGTCATCAGCTTGCAGGGCGCGAACCCGCAATTCATCGGTAGCAACACGTCGTATGTCGAGCTCGGCGCAACCGCGAACGATATTGTTGATGGTGACCTCAGCGGCAACATCGTGATCGATGCCAGTAACGTGAATTCGGCGATCGTCGGAAGTTACACCGTCACCTACAACGTGATGGATAGCGCCGGCAATGCGGCAACAACAGCAAGCCGTACGGTTACGGTGACTGACGCCACGGCACCGGTCATCAGCATCGCGCAGAATCCGCTGACGATACTCACGACGTCACTGACAGCGCAGGTTGACTACTTGTCCAACGTCACGGTATTCGACAACGTCGACGGCAACCTCGCAGCGCAGTGCACGATCGACGGACAGGCGCAACCGAACCCGGTCGTACTGCCCTACGGCAGTTACAACGTCGCGTGCTCGGCAACGGACAGCAGTGGCAATTCGTCGAGCGCTCAGTTCGCCCTGAATGTGGCTTTTGCCTGGAACATCCAGTTCGATAACGTGAAAGGAAATATCAGGGCCGGCAGCACAGTTCCGCTTGATTGGCGTTATCGTAATCCGGTTTCCGGGGCTGTTGTGAACAGCAGCGCGTTGTCGCCAACCGTTTTCTGGCTGGGCCCGTTTACGGGTAGCAATTGCACGGGAACCAACACCGGCTCCGGTGACGGCAATGATGCAGAGGACTCCGGCAACAGCAACTTCCGTTACTCGGCGTCAAACAACTCCTGGCAGTACAACTGGCAAACGCCGGCGCAACGTGGCTCCTACCAGGTGACGCTGTCGCCGCCGGGCGGGAGCGTCGCAACGCGTTGCGTAACTTTGCGCTAAAAGGGCCTTACAACGCCGCCGCGAGACCGCTCAATTCACGGTCCGCGGCGGCTTTCCAGTCGCCTACGGTAGCCGTGTAACGCCAGGTCGGAATGTCATCGAAGAACAGTCCGCCGGCTTCGCCGCGGCGTTCGATGCAACTTGCAAACTCGTCGCTGGCTTCCGCCGGATAGTTCGCGGCCAGGTAGGCCTGGCCCAGATGGAAACGCACGATCCACAGATCCGCAAATTCCAGGGCACGGGTGTAGTGGCCAATCGCCACGGTGTGTTCGCCGCGATGATACGCAATGAGCCCGTCGATCAGCTGCGCGTACGCACCGGCTGTGGGTCGTAGCTGGCGGCGATACGATTCTGCGATCTCGGCAGCATCATCGAGGTATCCCTCAGCCGCATATATTTCGGCAGCAGGTACCAGTTGCCCATCTGCGCGCGACTGGTCCAGAGACTCGAGCAAGCGCACTGCCTCGGTGACATTCTCCTCGGCAAGATATGCCTGCGCCATCGCAATAATCTTCGTCGAGATTGCGCGCTCATTGCCAACCGCACGATCTTCCTCAATTCCAGTGGTCAGCATTGCGATCGCTTCACCGTAGCGACGCTCGTAGATCGCGATATCAGCGAGCCCGGAATTCGCGAGGGACGCGGCGCGAGCGCCGTGCGCCGACATCGTCGCGTATTGTGCCTTGGCCGCGGCAATGTCGCCTTGATGTAACGCCACCAGCGCAAGGATCATGTACGACTTAAAAAATTCCGGGTCATCTTTGATCACCTGTGCCGCGGCCGCGGCAGCCGTTTCCATATTGCCGGCGTACATCGCGTATTGCGCGTGATTAGCGCGATACAGCGTTCGAGTCGGATAAATCTCCAGAAGCTTTTCGCTTTGGGCCAACGCCTTGTCGTATTGCGCAGTAAACGTGTACAAAATCGCAAGATTGTTGTTGCCCGCACCATCTGCAGGAAATTTTTCGACCAGTTGCTGATAGTTTTCGATTGCTTTGCCGTAGTTCAGCGACACAGCTGTGTAGTAGAGACCGAACGTCCGATAGCGTTCGCGCTCGGTCATGCGGTCCTGCAAGGCCAGTGCCTTGCTCCACAATTCATCCGCTTCGCTGCGGCGGCCGATCTTGAACGCGGACAAACCCCAGCCGGACCAGGCGCGGGCAAACTGCGGATCGAGTTCAACCGCTTTCTGGTAGAACTCGATGGCCTCCTCGTCCTTGCCGTCGCGCGCCAGGTCCTGCGCGCTCGCGTAATGCTTGATCGCTTCGAGGGACGTCGTGGTCAGCGACTCGCCGGCTGACAGCGCAGCTACATTGCGCGCATCGTCGCCGAGGTCCTTGCGAATATCGGCAGCCATCTGGTTGAGCACCGACAGAACCTCGCCGCTGTCCTTCGCTCGTTCGCTGGTACTGGCAAGTGCCTCGCCACTGGCAGGATCAATGGCCCGCAACGCGAGCTGCAGGCGACTGCCGTCCGTCAGGATCGACCCCGCCAGCACAAACTGTACATGCTCACGCACGGAGACCAGGCGTGCAGTCTGCTCGTCCAGCTTGTCACCCAGATCCAGTTCACGGGCAGCGTCCAGTGCCTGATCGCGGCGCATCGAGTTGATAAACGTCGCACCTTCAATGCCAATTGCAAGTGCCTGCTCGAGTGAGCCGTCGAACAGCGGATTGCCTGTCTGGTTGTCGAAGTCAGCAATCAAGATGGTCATCGGATCCGGCTCGATGACGAGCTTCGGTCCTTGGGAGAAATTGAGATACACGGACACAATCAGCGCGACCGTCAATACGCCTATGACGACAAAATCCATCTTGCGGCCACCGACCGGCAGGACTACGGGGCCGGTCGCTTCCTCCTGAACGACGAGACCGTGCTCGGTCAGATCGAACACCCAGGCTAGTACTACGGCTACCGGAAAGCCGATCATCGTAGCAATGATCAGCCAACGCAGAATCCACTCCGGTGCATCAAACGTAGGCAGCAGTACGCTGGCCACCTCGATCGTGATCCAGGCGACGCCAACATAGAGGCCCGCGGTTCGAAATACCTCGCGACGCCTTAATTCCCGAAACAGTTTATTCATATTCTTTTTTTTTGTAATTTCTGGAAAAGCGCGCCGAGTCTAGCATGCAGAGCCGGCAA
The DNA here is from genome assembly GCA_037968755.1 of Woeseia sp. GTDB lineage: Bacteria > Pseudomonadota > Gammaproteobacteria > Steroidobacterales > Woeseiaceae > Woeseia. The sequence goes on along the minus strand of JBBKWB010000165.1, from coordinate 8,275 downwards.
CTCGCGCCAAGACAAATCGACCGGCGGCGGGGCACCCACACCAGTGGTAATACCTGCCCGTTTGCGAGTCGCCGGTCTCGCGACAAGCTCCAAAAGCTGGCAAAGTGACGGCCATGCTGCCGAATTGGGCGCGCACGGGCGGCACAGCGCGAACTGATCGCGATTTGCCTGTCTAAGTTTTCATTCGATTTACCCGGAGTACTCTCGATGCCATTAGTCATCCGCGCCGCTGTGGTCGGCATTTTCCTGCTGTTCGCCGTTGTCGCCAGCGCCGCCGACAAGGTTGATCCCCGTTACACCTGGGATCTGAACGAACTGTTCCCGGATACCGAATCCTGGGACGCTGCCCGTCAACAAGTGCTCGCTGATCTGGAAAAACTCGAAGCCCGTCGCGGCACCCTGGGCGACAGTGCCGAGGCGCTGTATGAGGCGCTGGCGCTGATCTCGTCAACATCGAAGGACGCCTACCGTGTCTATGCCTATTCAAGCCTGGGCGGCGACGAAGACCTCAGGGACTCTGAAAAGCAGGAACGCAACCAACTCGGCGATATCATGTTTGCACGCTTTTCGCAGGCGACGGCCTGGGTACAACCGGAAATCCTGAGCGTCGGCGAAGAAGTCATCAACGCTTACCTGAAACAGGAACCGCGCCTCGCTCCGCATGAGTTCGGGCTGCGCGACAGCCTGCGCAATGCACCGCATACGCTCGGCGAAGAAGCTGAGCAGACGCTCGCCTATCTCTCGCAAACGTTCGGCGCACCGGCGACTATTTACGGGCTGATTGCCAACTCCGATATCCCGTGGCCGGAAATCGAAATGGCGGATGGTGATACCTACACGATCGATTCGCAGGGCTACAGCCGTTGGCGAGCCAACGAAGACCGCGATGTCCGCAAACAGGTATTCGATGCGTTTTGGACCAAGTGGAGCGAATACCGCAACAGTGTCGGTTCAGTATTGAACAATCACATGCAAACCCAGGCATCCCTTGCCCAGGCCCGTCACTACGACAGCGTCCTGCAACGCGAGTTGTTTCAGGACAACCTGCCACCCGAAATTTACCGGACGCTGGTGGCGGAAGTGAATAACGCGTTACCAACCCTGCATCGCTACTTCCGGCTGCGCGCAAAAATGCTGGGCATCGAGCAGATGCGCTACTACGACATATACCCGCCACTGGTCGCGCTCGACCGGACATTCGATATAGAGACGAGCAAAACAATTACCCTCGATGCCATGAAGATACTGGGAGATGACTGGGTCAAGTTGCAACGCGACGCCATCGCCCAGCGCTGGATGCATGTATATCCGCAACGCGGCAAACGATCCGGCGCCTACATGAATCCGATCGCCTACGATGTGCACCCGTACGTACTGCTGAACCACAACGATGACTACGAGTCGCTGTCAACCTTTGCGCATGAATGGGGTCATGCGATGCATTCGATTTATTCCAAACAGGAACAGCCGTTCGAGACAGCGTTCTATTCGACGTTCATCGCGGAAATTCCCTCTACGTCGCTCGAACAGATCCTGCAGGATTACATGACCAGGAACGCCAAGACGATAGACGAGAAACTGTTCTACCTCGGTTTCGGTCTGGAAAGCATGCGCGGTACGTTCTTCCGCCAGACCATGTTCGCGGAGTTCGAGCTTTCGCTGTACGAGGCGGCTGAACGTGGCGAAGCGTTGTCCGGCGACAAGATCACCGAAATGTACGGCGAAATCCTCAAGCGTTACCACGGCCATGATCAGGGTGTTGTCCTGATTGATGATTTGTACACAAACGAATGGATGTTCATTCCGCACTTCTACTACAACATGTACGTCTACCAGTACGCGACTTCACAAACAGCCGGTACAGCCTTGTACGAAAAGATCAAGAACGAAGGCGCTGCTGGTGTTGAGAATTACAAGAACCTGCTGCGCGCCGGTGGTTCCGATTTCCCATACAATCTGCTGAAGAATGCCGGCGTGGATATGGCGACGCCGGCACCCTATCGTGCTGCTGTCGCAAAGATGAATGCCATCATGGACGAAATGGAACGTTTGCTGGAGCAGAAGAAGGCCGGTCAAACTCGTCTCAGCGACTGATTAACGCTCGTGCAGAAGTACAGGGCGAAGCGGGTAATCCGCTTCGCCCTTTTTTATTGCGCCATGAATTCCGTGCTGGCTGCTTACTGGCCAGGCAGCGGGGTCTCGGTGGCTACGGATCAATCAGCGGGCTGCGCGTTGGCGACAGCCGCAGGGCAGTTGCTGCCCGCCGTATAGGGACCGAGCCCGGTCGCGACACTGGCTACTTCACCGGCCGCAAGCGTGCCGCTGAGCCGGCGTTCCATCTGCCGGCTTGTACCGCCATCGTTGTACTCGATCACAACAACTATATTGCGTAACGCAATCTGGGTCGCATTGCGAACCGACACCACGAGCTTGTTGTCAGCGTCCGGATCGCAGCGACGTTGCACGTAGTTTCCCGGATTCTCGCCGATATCCAGGCGCACGAGGTCCGATTGCGCCTGTTGCGCTATCTCACCCTGCCCCTCCGCCACAACGCGGTAGTGTTCAATCGCTTTGCTGCGATTGCCACGCCGCGAAGCGATCTGGCCGAGCACCATATGCGCAGGTGCCGTCGGCAGCATGGTCAGGCTTTTCTCAAGATCTGCTTCGGCGGCGGCATCGTTGCCAGTGCGCTCATAAGCTCTGCCGCGTTGCAGGTAGTAATAGAAAAAATCGGAGCGGCGACGCACGGCAGTATCGTAGTTGCTTATGGCCATATCGTATTTCTTATCCAACAACCGGGCGTCACCACGTAATGCGTAGAAATGTGCCTCTTCCGGCAGTCGCTGTATAGCGGTCTCCGCTTTCTGCAATGCCAGCGCGGTGTTTTTTTCGGCCAGCGCTTTGCGGCCTTCTTCGTACGCCTCGTAGGCCGGAATCGCCGCCATCGTTTTGGCCATGGCACGGCGATAGGCATCTTCACCGCTTTCTCCACCCGGCGGCAGACTCGCCGCGGTTTGCAGATTTGTGTCCACCCGCTCTTGGGAGGGTGGATGGCTCGCGAACAATCCGCTCAACCAGTCCGATTGCCGACCTTCGCTCAAGCGCACAAATGTCTGTTGCAGTGAGACAGCGCCTTCCGGGTTGTAGCCAGCGCGTGACATGTACTGCATACCGTATAAGTCGGACTCGAGTTCAGCACTGCGGCCGTACTTGCTGCTGACCAGCTGCGCAGCTACGTTGGCCCCACCTACCGCCATGTTGCCGTAGTCGCTGTCACTTGTTGCGACGGCAGTAGCCAGAACCAGCCCCTGCAGTAACATCCCCTGGGTCATTTGTCGCGCTGAATGCCGCGCTGCCGCGTGCACGATTTCATGGCCTAATACTGCAGCCAGTTCCGATTCGGAATTAAGCTCGGTCAACAAACCGCGATTGATTGCAATCTTGCCACCGGGCAACGCCCAGGCATTGGGCACCGAGTTGTTGAGGACCACGAATTCGTATGGCAAAGGCCGGTCACTGACTGCGGCAAGCCGCATGCCGACGCCATTCACGTAGCTCGTAAGTTGCGGATCGATATCGTACTCGCCACCCTGCGATTGCCGCATGGGCGCGTAATTCTGTTCGCCCATTTGAATTTCGCTGGCTTCGCCAATCAGCGTAATTTCGCGCTTGCCGGTCACCGGATTCACGGAACAGGCGGTGGCGAAGGCCAATACGGCGCACAACCATGAGATCCTGAGTACGATATTCATGCGAAGTTTGTCCTTCAAAATCAATACACCTTTCGTTGCAAAACCGTGCCATCTGCTGCAGGTGGAGTATACAGACCTGCGCGAAAGTCGGTTGTTTCTCGCGTCGGGCCCTCATCCGCGCAGGTTACTGTGCAGCGGGATGCGCTTATTATAGAGGCTGGTGCAATCGCTGCGAGCCTAACGCGTGAGTCTGAGTAAACCGAAGCGGCAGATCGACTTCGACACGCAAGCCAATATCCTGCGTGGTCGTTTCCGTGCGATGGGCAGTCCGTGCGAAGTGCTGCTGGCCAGCTCCTCGCAGTCGCAACTCGAAGAAATTACGCAGCTTGTAGCGACGGAAGCCTGGCGGATAGAAGACAAGTTCAGCCGTTTTTTACCCGACAATATTGTTGCGACAATTAACACCGCCGATGGTGAGGGCATTACGGTGGATGAGGAAACGGCGAATCTTCTGGATTTTTCGGCACAGCTCTACGAATTGAGTGAGCACCGTTTCGATATCAGTTCGGGCGTATTGCGCGAAGCCTGGACATTTGACGGTAGCGACCGGGTTCCCTCTGCTGCGGCCGTTCGCGCCATTCTGCCCCGGGTTGGCTGGCACCAGGCAAACTGGCAACGCCCGCTTATTCGCCTGCCAACCGGCATGCAGATCGATTTCGGTGGCGTTGGCAAAGAGTACGCGGTCGATCGTGCCGCGGCACTTGTGGTTGCGCGTACCGAGGCCCGTTGCCTCCTTAACTTTGGCGGCGATCTCATTGCAGTCGGCCGTGACAGCAGGGCAAGCCCGTGGCAGGTGGGCATCGAAGCACTCGACGCAGGTACTGGCAGCGCCGCCAAAAGAGTCGATCTCGAGCAGGGCGCGCTGGCAACCAGCGGCGATGCGCGCCGCTTTCTGCTAAAAAACGGACAACGCTACGGGCATATTCTCGACCCGCTGACCGGCTGGCCAGTCGCCGGCGCACCGCGTTCCATCACGGTTGCCGCCGACACCTGTACCCAGGCCGGAATGTTGGCAACCCTCGCGATGTTGCAGGGTGAAACGGCAGAGTCGTTCCTGCGCGAGCAAGGCCACCGCTTCTGGTGCCTGCGCTAGACATAGGTAATTTCCTCGACTGGGAATGCCGGCAAACTGGAGTATATTGGCGGCGATTCTGCAAGCTACTGAGCGGTGCCCCAATTTGCGCATTTTTTCTCTACTGACACGCAGCGCAGCTGTCTCGCTACTGTGTCTGCTCACGGCCAGCCTGGCCATGGCTACACCCTCGTTAAACCTCGAGCGCTACGCTGGCAAGGTTGTCATCGTCGATTTCTGGGCCTCCTGGTGCGTGCCCTGCCGGCGGTCTTTCCCGTGGCTGGACGAGATGCAGGCGAAGTACGCCGGGGACGGCCTGGTCGTCGTTGGCGTCAACGAAGATGCTGATGCAAGCGAAGCCGCCGCCTTTCTCGCAGAGTTTCCGGTTTCTTTCACCCTGATCGATGACGAAGCCGGCGCATTGGCGCAAGAGTACGATCTCGTGGCGATGCCCAGTTCATACTGGCTGGATCGCGATGGCAACATCCTGAGTCACCACCTGGGTTTCAAGGTTGCCAATATGGCCGAGTACGAGAGCGATTTACGGGCAGCGCTCGGGCTTGATAATTAACGCGACCAGTAATTCCTGCTGATACGTCTAACAGGAATGATAACGACAATGCAAAGACTTACTCTGATACTTGCTGCCCTGCTGGCGCTACCTGCGTGCTCATCCCTCGGCGTGGAACCCTGGGAGCGGGATGTTCTCGCGAAAGAGGAAATGCAGCTCGTCACGGACCCCGTCGAAGCAGGCCTCGATGATCACATTTATTTCAGCAAGGAAGCTTCCAGTGGTGGCCGTGGTTTTGGCGGTGGCGGCTGTGGCTGTAACTAGGCGGTAAAAGCTTGGCTAATTACAAGACGAAAGATGTAGCGGCAGCGCTCGCGGCGGCTACCTGTTCCTTACTTGGCAGCGCGCCGATCGCGCCTGTGCTTGCACAGGAAGATCCGGGCTGGGACTTCAATACCGCATTGCTTTACTACGGCGAGAGCGACAGTCGTGTCGAGGACGTCAGCCTTAATTTCCTTGCGCGGCGCACATTCGTCGACGATAGGGCACTCACATTGTCGCTTGCTGTCGATACGCTAACCGGTGCGACCCCTGGCGGCGCACTGCCGATGAACACAGTACAGACCTTTACCAGCCCATCCGGCAATGCCACATATGACGTTGCTGGCGGCGCCGTTCCGCTTGATAACACGTTTCTCGATACGCGCTATGCGTTGACTGCCGCCTGGCAACAGCCGCTCGGTCGACTGTACACGGGCTCGGCCGGCATCGGTTTCTCGAAAGAATACGACTACACGCACGCCGGAGTGAACTTCAACCTGTCGCGCGACTTCAACAAGCGCAACACGACCGTGAGCGCCGGTATCGCATTTTCCAGCGACGAGCTCGACCCGGTTGGCGGCGCTCCGATTCCGCTTAGCTCAATGCTGGATGTCGGCGACACAAGCAACAAACGCGGGAACGACAGCAAAGACGTTCTCGACCTGCTGCTCGGCGTTACCCAGGTTATAAACCAGAACCTGTTGCTGCAGCTGAACTATTCTTACAGCGACGCGAGCGGCTATCTCAATGATCCTTACAAATTCCTGAGTGTCGTCGACGGCGTTACGGGCGACACCATTACGCGCACCCCTGTCGGCAGCGGTGCGTCGCACGAATTTCGATTCGAGAGCAGGCCTGAGCAACGTACCAAGCACAGTCTGTACGCACAGGCGAAAGCCTGGCTTGGTGGGCGCGTGCTCGACCTGTCCTACCGCTACATGACTGACGATTGGGGTATCGACTCGCACACGCTGGAAGCGCGCTTCAAGATGCCGTTCGGCGAACGCCAGTACCTTGAACCGCACTTGCGCTTTTATACGCAGAACGAAGCCGATTTCTACCAGAGCAGCCTGGTTTCAGGCCAGCCACTGCCGCAGTTCGCCTCGTCAGACTATCGGCTCGGCAAGTTCGACGCCGTTACCGCCGGCATCAAGTACGGCTGGGAAACGGCATCCGGAAACGATCTTTCGTTTCGGCTTGAGTATTACCAACAGGATGGCAAGATCCCGGCTGGACAGATAATCGGCAACCAGGCATCGCGCGAACTTTACCCGGGGCTCAGCGCCGTTATCCTCGGCGTCAGTTATCGCTTTGGCGGGTAGTCGCGCGACTTAGTCATTTTTTAGCGCGCTTTCGCGCATGCCGGAATCCTCGAAGCCCGCGACTTCTCCGCCCCGCGGCCAGATGACCAACACACGAACACCCTCTGCTGAGGCACTCCGGTGCACGACGAGATCGGGTTCGCGAACCACGCCGACCATGCCCGGCAACAGCAGATTCGACTCACCATTGACTATGTGATCGAGCTCACCTTCCAGCACGTAAATGATCTCGAATTCGTGTGGATGGGTTGTGCCGTGATACTCGGGCGGAAAGAAAATCTCTGCCATCTCGACGCCCGGGCTACCGAGGTTTTGCTCTTCGAGCAATATCTTGATGATTCCCGGCGCAGTGGCAGTATCGAACTCGAATTGGCGCGTACCGGCGGTCGCGATGTCATAGTTCGCCGGCTGCACGGCTGCGGGCTGCTTTGAACATCCCGACGTAACGGCAATCAGCGCCGTTAGCGCTACCAATATCAGTGAATTTCGCTGCATGTCTGGCCCGCCCGCTGCATGTAGGCAATGGTTCGCCCGGATCGCTGGAGTCTAGCTCAGTCACCAGGTTGTCGCTAAGGGCAAAACGCGTCGCGACACGGCGGAGCCGAACAAAGCTGCTACATTAGCCCGTGTGATAAGAGTCTTGTCCTGCAACCTGTTTGCCGGTCGCGCCGAATCGGCGGCGCTATTGCGAATAATTGCCGAAAACAAGGTCGATCTCGTCTGCCTGCAAGAGCTATCACCCGCGCATGCAGACGCTTTGCAAGCTGTACTGCCGTTTGGCGACCTGGATCACGACCAGACTATAAAAGGCAACGGCATCGCCAGCCGCTTGCCAGTCACTTGCCGACGCATAGCGCTGCCCAAGCGCGATGCTTGGGTGGCCACGCTTGAGCCCGCCGACTGGCCGGGTCTCGACACCACCATCCAGATCGTAAACGTACACATATCCGCGCCGCATTTGTGGCCCTACTTCCCACACCCGGTCCGGCGCCGCAAACAATTGCGGCGCCTGCTGGCGGATCGTGCGCGACACCAACACCTGCCACATGCGCTGTTCGGAGATTTCAATGCGTCGCCGGCCTGGCCTGTATACCGGCGGGTTGCAGAACGCTACACAGACGGCGCGCTGAAAGCCGCCAGCAACGGCAAGCCAGGTGCTACCTGGCCACGTGTACCGTGGCTCGGACTGCACGGCCTGCTGCGAATCGACCACTGCTTCCTCTGGCACCTCGGCATCGCGCAATGCCAGACCATAGCGATACCGGGCACCGACCACTACGGACTGCTCGCCGACCTG
>JBBKWB010000164.1:0-9769 GCA_037968755.1 Woeseia sp. | reverse complement strand
TTTACGCGATGCTCCGGACAGGCGCACGGCCAGTGGCTGAATATCGAGATCATAGTGACTGAAACTGTGGCGCAGGCTTGGCCATGATTGCACCGTGCCGGCTTTCGCATTCAAGGTTGCGCGCAGCCAGCCTGGCAGCTCCGCCGCATCCGACAGCTCCGGCAGGCTCCACAAGCCGCCCCAGATTCCTGCAGGCGGGCGTCGCTCAAGGTAGATCGCGTTGTTGTGCGTTGCGAGTAACATCACAGTGGATTTCTGTGGTTTTGGCTGTTGCTTTTTGCGGCCCGGAAAATCTGACTCGCGCAGCAGTGCATGTGCCGCGCAGTCTGCTTGTAGCGGACATTCCACACAGCGTGGTTTGCTGCGCGTGCACAACGTCGCACCGAGATCCATGATTGCCTGGGTGTAATCCGCAACGCGTTCGTCAGGTGTGTGACGCTCGGCGTAGCTCCACAGCTCATCCGCTACTGAACGTGTGCCGGGCCAGCCGTCGACGGCGTGGAAGCGAGCCAGTACTCGTTTCACATTGCCATCAAGAATGCTGTGGCGCTCACCACGTGATAGCGCCAGTATCGCGCCTGCCGTTGAACGACCGATGCCCGGCAGGGCCATGACGTCCTCAAGTGTTTCTGGAAACTCACCGGAGTGCTGTTCACAAAGCATCTGCGCTGTCTTGTGCAGGTTGCGGCAGCGCGCGTAGTAACCAAGTCCTGACCAGTGGTGCAGCACCTCGTCCTCGCTTGCTGCAGCCAGTCCCGGCATATCCGGAAACGAGCGCATGAATCGCTCGTAGTAGGGAATGACGGTAGCAACCTGGGTTTGCTGCAGCATGATCTCGGACACCCAGACGCGATACGGCGTTGGCTGCCGCTGCCAGGGGAGGTCCTTGCGGCCGTGCTGGTCGAACCAGTGCAACAATCGATCGGCGAATTCGCTCACGGCCTCACCCGGTTATTTTGGCTAGCACGAATTCTGGAATCCGCATGAGTACTCACAGCATTGGACCGGTCGGAAAAAGATTGTCGGTCCAAAAGACCGTTGTCACCGTACCCGCTAGCGCTTTGGCTCTTCACCACGCGCCACAGCTTCGATCCGGTCTACGGCATCGATACCACCCTCGCGCAGGGTTCGCTTGATCATATAGGGCCCGACTACGGGCGGGACCCAGAACGCAGGCTGCATTTCGAAATAGTAAGTCATCATCGTGCCATCGCCATCTTCTTCCAGCACCCAACGCTCGCGACTGAATGAGAAGTCACTGCTGTCGTCGGCGTGTGTTACGGCGATGATCTGACTGGGCGGCGTCAGTTCCAGGTGACCGCTGCGGCGCATCGACTTACAGAAGAACAGGACACAGCCTTCCAGGCGCGTGAAGAATCGCGGTCGACCTTCGTCATCAGGCGTCAGGTTGCGAGTCTCTACAAAGGCGCTGGTGAATTTTTCAAAGAGATCGTAGTTGGTAAGCGTTCGGTAAAGATCATCGCGACTCGCCGCGAACCACGCCTTGGATTCGAGGTGGTAGCGATCGTTTTCGAAATCCACAGACACTTTTTGCAAATCCGCGCCGCCGACAATAGCCGACCAGCACAACGCGACGCCAGCAACAATTGCTGCGCAGCGGCCTGCCCTTACATGAATGTGATTGTCAGTTTTCAAGAAACTTTTTCAGCCTATCTTTCAGCTGATCCTCGGGGCTTTTCTCTTCAGCCGGTGGCGGCGTTGCGGGATCCGCAGCCGGGTCAGCGGAGCCAGTCGCCGAAGGCTGGGTTTCGGTCTTCGGCGTCAGGCGATCAAGCAGGCGCTGGCGCAGTTCATCGCCTTTTTCCTTCAGCGAGTCTTCGACTTCCTTGCGGAACATGGCTTCAATATCCGGGCGCACACTTGGGCTGGCCAGCGGACCGCGTACTTTGACGGGTATCAAGGCCTCGGTGAACTCAGCGAGCTCCGCCTCGCTCGCGCCCCGCAAGAACTCCGGTCGCTCCATAACTCGCGCTTGCAGCGAGTAATCAATCTCGCCTTTAACCAGGTTTACGACGCCGTTGCCGGTAACTTGCAAAAACGGCATCTCTGCGAACAGGTCTTTGTTGCTGAACACGCCATCAGTCACAGTGCCCGTCGCAAGCACGGAACTGAACTCCGTCTGCACTGGCGTGCGAGCAGCCGGTGCTTCCTCGCGTTTGTATAACGCACGCGCAGTACGCAACTGGTGCCAAAGGTCCACGCCCTGCCAGGCGCCGTCGGCCAACTCAAACGACATGTTGCCGTTCAGGTTCTCGCGCATTGTAGACAACGTCTTGCCTCGCGCTGTCAGGACGAAACTGCCGTCGATCTTGCCGGTGATGTTATCGCGCTCGAACATCGTCTTCGCGAGTGGCGCAAGGCTGACGTCACTCAGTTTCTCGTTAAGCGACAGCAGTGGCGTTGCCCCGGTCGCGTCGATACGAACATCGCCCGTGTAGTTGCCGTCAAAAAGTTCGGCAGACAGGGGGTTGAGGCGCAATTTTCCGCCGCTGACATTCAGACCGAGCTGCACGTTAGTGAACAACATGCCGGACAATGTCGCTTCAGCCAGTTTCAAATTTCCGCGAGCATTGAGTCCGCGAATCATGTCCAGCGGAATCTCGAAGTCATCCGCTTCCGACGATGCAGCCGACCCGGATGCATCGACTGCCGGAGCCATGTACCGGTCAACATCGAGACGATCGGCACTAAGGTCGAAGCGAATCGGCGCATCGTCCGCCATCGGCAGGGATAACTCGCCGGTCAGCGCCGTATCGTCGAGCTTCATTTTCAGCTTGCTGAGGGCGAGGCGCTCACCATTAAGGTTTGCGTCCGAGGTGAATGCGACCTTTTGCAGTGCGTTCGGGTCAGCCGTTTCCGGCGCTTCGATGTCGAGCAGGGTAAGCAGGTCACGTAGTGAGAACTGGCCAACCTTGATTCCAGCATCGGCAGTCAGATCGTCGGCCCACGACAGGCTGCGAACTTCGGCATCGACTGTCAAACCCAATACGTTCACGACGAGTGCTGTTGGTTCGAGCCGGCTGCCATTGACGTCGACGATCATGCGTGCAGCAGCAACGCCAAGCTCTGTCGGCTTACTGGCGATGCCAATTACATCGCCGTTTGCCACGAGGTCATCCAGCGTGATCACGCTGATATCCTTGTTCATACTTGCCGTGACGGAAACCGTCAACTCGCCGCTGATGTCATCCGGACTGGCTTTGAATGAAAATTCTGCATCGACCGGAAAGGCCTCGTCAAAGGCGATTCGGCCCGTGTTCAACGACATGCTTTCAAGCTGGTAGTCGGCTCCGCTTTGCAGGTCACGGTAGCGAATGGACGCATTGGAAATCTGCACGCCCGCAATATCGAGGCCGGCCGGGCCGGTTGCTTCCGCAGCCTGTGGTGCCGTTTCGGCGGCATCACCTGTAATGAGGTCATCCCAGTTGCTGACGCCCTGCTGGTTGACGGCCAGATTCAGTCGCAATGCTTCAAGCGTTGCCGTGCCGACCGCGATTTCGCGGCGCATCAATAACGGCAGCAAGCGCACGCTCAGGCGCGCAGAGTCGAAACTGGCAAAGTCCTCGGCGTCGAATCCTTCCGCGTTACCCATGCTGGTCTTGCCCATTTCAACGGCAAGCCACGGGAACACGCTGAACGACAAATCACCTTCGATCGTTACCTGCCGTCCCGTTGCACTTTCAACGCGCGCAGCAATCTCGTCCCGGTAGTCGTTGGGATCGAAAAACAGCAGCAACGCCGCGGCGCTCAGCACAAGCAGCAGGACTACGCCGGCGATGGCCAGCAGTAAGATTTTGATCAGGCGGTTCATAGGACTCCGGGAGGGGCTCGCGAGCGGCGAAGGATAGCAAATATCAGAGACCGACTGCGCGACCTCATGTTCCGTTTTTTCCAGACTTGAGTCACGAATCGCCGGTTCGCCGGGCGTTAATCTGCAGCTGGCTCGCCGACTGTCGCCAAATGGCGTCAGTGTGGCGGATACTCGCTGGCTGGCGGGTCAACGCCAACCCGCACTTTAGTCACGGCACATTTGCAGGTCACCGTTCAGGGTACGAATACTGACGCGGCCGCTGCCGCTGCCCTCTGTGAAGTTCAATTCGCGACCGGGCGCATAACGGCTGGTGCGCTGCGACTCCGGGCCGAAACAATTACGAATATCTCCGTTGAAGGTTTCTATGTCGAAACGTGCCGACAGTTCGCCGTCGAATTCGAGGTCAACATCGCCGTTGATCGTCTCAATATCAAGGCGGCCTTTTTCCAACAAACGCGCACGAAACACGATGTCGCCATTAGTCGTGTTCATGCTGGCGCGTGAGTACTCACCATCTGCAACGACGAGGTCACCACTCACGGAGCTGGTCTCGATCTCGCCGGACAGTCCAACGACATCAATATCGCCACTGACCGAACCAACCTTGGTGCGCAATGCAGAACCGCTGCCGCCGAGGGAAATGTCGCCACTCACTGACTCGATATCCAGGTCGGCATCGAACGCAAACGTATCAATGTCGCCGCTGACGGATTGCAGACGTTGTGCTCCGCGCACATCGTTGGTCGAAATGTCCGCACTGACGCTGCTTATCTTCAGCGAACTGTTCTGCGGCACCCGTATCTGCAAGTCGCTGGAGGTACCACGGCCACTGTGGCCTTTAGCACGAATGAATACTTTTACTTCATTGCCGTCGCGCTCGAATATCAGTTCATCGACACCGCGGCCCAGCTCGGCGGTGACCTCGACCTGATCCCGGGACCAGCCTTTCACTTCAATGGAGCCCGCTGGGTTTGATATAGCAACCCGGCCATCGCTGCTTGCATCAACAACGCGGCGTACTTCGTCGGCAGTAGCAACCGCAGACGCCAGACTCAATAGTAGAGCGATAGGGATATAACGACTCATATTCTTACTCACATCAATGTTCCTGTTGCCGGGTTCGTGCGCGTTGCCGCGACATCCCTTCGAACCGTCGTAATAATTGTTCAAATGTCGGTTCGCCGCATGACTGCATGCGCCAGACCATCAACCTTCTGCATGATCGCGATCTCTTCGCTGTACGTGCTCAACAATAATTCCTGCAACAACACGCTATCCGGTTCCTCGGCCAGCGCCTTGTTAATCTCAGCGATTGCCGCACGAATTGTTGCGATGTTCTTCTCGACGTCCGCGCGAGTATCCTCTGGCAGGCGATCGAGTTCTTCATCAAGCTTGGCCACGAGACTCTCGCGAGCATCCTGAAAATCCGGGCCAAGCATGTACTGGCTGCCGAAAGAACCGGACACCGGTTCAAACGTCAGCGCAGAATGATCTGGCTCTATCGACACTGGCAGCATGTCGTTATTCATCGTGTACCACGTCAGTCCGGACGACGCACCCACGAGAAGCAATACCGCTGCTGCCTGGGCAAATACGCGCGGCCAGCGCGGCGTCGCAGCAATGACACTACCATCGTCGATAGCCAGAGCTATGCCGGGCCAGAGATCGCGTTGCGGCTGCACGTCGGTAGCAAGACCCCTTGCCATCGACAGAACCCGTTGCTCCCGTTCGGTCATCTCATCGTTGTTCATGTGCCTGTACCTTCCAGTTGCTGCGCCAGCAAGCGGCGCGCGCGGTGTAACTGTGCCTTGCTGGTGCCGCTCGCTATGCCGAGCATCTCACCGGTCTCATCGTGGCTGTAGCCGTACACGGCATGCAGCACAAATACGTGGCGGGCGCCTCTGGGCAATTCATCAAGCGCCTGCTCAAGGTCCTGCATGCCGCCACTGTCGCCAACTGTCGCCGTAGGCGGCGAAATATCCCGAACCACCTGCAGACGATCATGCTCGCGACGCGATTTTCGCATTCGTCCCAGCACTGCGTTAACGGCTATACGGTGCAGCCAGGTACTGAACGCGCTGTCGCCGCGAAACAGCGCCAGCTTGGTCCACGCCTGGATAAAGGCATCCTGGGCACAATCTTCCGCCTCGCTCGCATTGCCGGTCATCCGCAGACACAGGCCGTAAACCTTGCCAATATGCAGCCGATACAGCGCCTCGAACGACGTCGCATTACCGCGTTGCGCAAGTGCGATGAGCGTTTGCTCGTCGCCTTCGCCCTGTGCTGTTACCGCCACTGGTTCATAATTGTCAGTCCTGGCGGCCAATTGCGCTCCCAAAGCCGATATCTCCCGTCCTTTGCTAATTGGACGCCGGCCACAGCCGTTTGGTTTAAGACAGACCTGCCGCTGAATGCCTGAATTGTGCCCCAAATCACACTACGAAGTAGCCGCTGTGAGCCGGAATCGGGGCACAGGCACGTTGCTTTCCGGCCGTCTCCGGCTGAATCCAATTCTCCATTGCGGCAGCCAACATAACGCAGTGCGGAGCAACGATTCTGGTATCATGCGGCAGGCCTCGTGAAGGCACGCAACGCCAGAATTAATACCAATAACATGGCGCACGGAATTGAGCAGTTGGAAATCAACTTGCAGTTAAAACTCGGGGGGCAGGATGCCGGTAGCGGTAACGCGTAGCTGATGGCTGGCTATACGATTCTATATCTCGGCCGCAGTGCGTTCGCCGACGATTACTTACTCAAGCTCGAGCAAGCGGCCTGGTGCCGCAGGCTGCATCGCTGCGACGACCCGATCGCGGCACACCAGCTGGCGAACGATCGGGATGTCGATCTCGTCCTGCTCGAAACCGGACCCGGTCTTGCCCGATCCGGTCTGATCCTGAAAAACCTGCTGCGCGCTCTCGCCGGACACCCCGTCGTCGCCCTGACAGATCGCGACCACGAGCATCGCGGTGTCGCCGCGATACGCGCTGGCGCCCAGGGCTATTTGTGCATCGATACGGCGGGTGATACTGAGCAGCAGGCAACAATTGATCACGCGGTTCAGCGGCATCAACTGCTGGAAAGCCTGTCAGAAGCCGATGACACCGTGTTGTCCATTCTGAAAAGTATCAATGATGGTGCGATTGTCGTGGACCGCGATGGCCACGTACTCGACATCAATCCGGCCGCCCGTTCCATGCTCGGCCTCAAGCGGCGGGGCAATCCGGACCCGGCCTGGGCTTCTGCTTTCTGCAACGTCGACGCCGATGGCATCAGCGTACTTCCGTCTACCTCGTTGCCGCTCTATCGAGCGCGCAATGGTGAGAAGTTCAGCGGGCAAAATGCAATTTATCGCATTGCGCAACAGGCCGACACGATGCTGAGCATCAATGGCCAGGGCCTTTACGACGCGCAGCAGACGCTTGTTGGCGGTGTGATTACTTTCCGTGACGTTACCGAAGTGGTGAACAAGACTCTCGAGCTCGAGAAGCGCGCGGAGTACGACGATCTCACAATGCTGCCAAATCGGCATTTGTTCGCACGCCACCTGCAAAAAGCGATGGGGCGTGCGCAGCGCAGCAAGCGACCAATGGCGATGCTGTTTATCGATCTCGATCGTTTCAAGTCTGTGAACGACACGCTGGGTCACGACAGTGGTGATGAATTGTTACGCCAGGTGGCGGAGCGTCTTCAGCGGCACTTACGTGTTGGCGACTTCTGCGGCCGCTGGGGTGGCGATGAGTTTGTGGCCTGCCTCGAGGATTTCAGCGAAGTCGGTGACGCAGCGGCCGTAGCACAGAAATTACTGCTGGTGCTGTCAGAGAAATACGAGATCAATTCCAGTGAAGTCTACGCAACGCCGAGTATTGGCATTGCCTTGTACCCCGACTCCGGGCAGACAGCTGAACGCATCATCAAGGCGGCTGATGTCGCCATGTACCAGGCCAAGAAGCGCGGTGGTGGTCGATTCCAGTATTACTCTGCAGCACTGAACGCAAAGCTGGAACAACGCGAAGAGCTGGAACTCGGTCTGCGACACGCGCTCGTGCGCAACGAATTTGTGTTGCACTACCAACCGCGTATCGACGTGCTGTCCGGCCGGCTTACTGGCCTCGAAGCGCTGCTGCGCTGGCAGCACCCGCGCTATGGGCTGCTGCCGCCGGCGCGCTTCCTCAGCATACTTGAGAGCAGTGGACTCATTCATTCTGCCGGTGAGTGGATCATTGACACGGCTTGCCGACAGCTCGCTGCCTGGCAGCGGCAGTTCGACCTGCCGGACCTGTCCGTAGCGATCAACCTGTCGTCACAACAACTACTGCACGGTCGACTGGTCGACGCGGTTGACCGGGCGCTGGCTGACAACGCGCTGGACCCCGGCTGTATCGAATTCGAATTGTCCGACGGTGACATCGTCGGCCGACGCTCAACAGAGCGCGAAGCACTCGAGGCCTTGCATTGTCTCGGAGTACGCATGTCGCTGGACCACTTCGGCACCCGGGACGTGTCGTTTAATTCTTTGGACACCGGCGTGATAGACAGCTTTGTTCTGGACCCGAGCCTCATCCAGGACGTCGATTCCAACCACAGCCATCAACGAATAGTCCGTGCCGCGATCGCGATGGCACGCGGCCTGAATATCGAGGTTGCTGCAGAAGGCGTCGAAACGATGACCCAGCTTGAGTTTCTGAAAAGCTGTGACTGCGATCTCGCACAGGGCTTTTTGATCAGCAAGCCGATGCAGGCCGAAAAAGTCTCAAGCATCCTGCGAAACGAATTAGCCGGTGCGCGCCTGCTGCAGGTTGCCAACGCCTGATTCCCAGCTGCTGTTCAATTCTCCAGCCCGCAACTCCAGCACGCCGCGAACTGCCCTTCATTATCTTCACCGCAATTACTGCAGCGCCAGCTTGCACCCGGACTTTCGATCAGCAGATTGTCGGTATCGATAAGCTGTTTGGCGCGATCGAAGTCGAGGTCATTGCGTATCCAAAGCTCCGGCCAAACCTCCATAAACGGTATTTCGCCAACGATGGAACCGAGATGCTCATTGCGCAGGAACGCTTCGATCCCTTCACTTTGCAGCAAATTCTTGTAGTGATTGACGGTAATGATCGACGGTGCCGTCGTGAGCTTTTTCATCTGCGGTTTGTTACTCAGGCTCGCAGTTTGCGTAGAAACGCAGCCGGATCTTCGTTGCGCTCGAGCACTTCAACGAGCGCCGAGCCAACGATGGCGCCCGCCGCATGCTTGCCGACGTTAGCGACGTCAGACGCAGCACGAATACCGAAACCTGCGCAGACGGGCAGCGGTGACACTGCACTGACTTTGTCCAGATATGCCGCAAGATCATCGGGCAAGCCCGTATCACCGCCAGTAATGCCGGTGATGGTTACGGCATAAAGAAATCCGCGCGAAGCATCGGCCAGTCGCTTAAGGCGCGCTGCGGGAGTCGCCGGAGTAACGAGCTGAATCACCCCGATGCCGTGCGCTTCAAGTGCAGCGCGTAACTCGTCGCTCTCTTCGAACGGCAGATCCGGAACGATAAACCCGCAAACACCGGCTTCCAGGGCACGCTTTGCGAGCGCCTCGTAACCGAATGCCAGCAGAGGATTCATGTAGGACATCAGCACAAGCGGTGCCTTGATGCGCTCGCGATTGTTCGTAAGCTGATCCAGGATCCAGCGTAGTGAGACGCCATTCTTGATAGCTTCAAAGCTCGACCGCTGAATAGTCATGCCATCCGCCATCGGGTCAGAGAACGGCACGCCTATCTCAACTACATCACCAACTTCACTGACCGCAGCCAGTACATCAATAAAGTTGTCGAGCTTGGTATAACCCGCGGTGATGAACGGAATTAATGCCGTGCGTCCCGCGTCGTTCGCAGCGCGTAGTGCAGCGCTGATCGATTCATGCGCCTTCATGTGCGTGCCTTTACCG
>JBBKWB010000163.1:0-4461 GCA_037968755.1 Woeseia sp. | reverse complement strand
TTCTACGAGCGCAGCCGCAAAGGTCTGGCCGATATCGATGATGCCCAGACAGAAGTGTCGCGCCTGCAGAGCGAGCCGCGCGGCCTTCTGCGGATCAACACGCCGATGTCCTTTGGCATCCTGCACATAGCACCCGCATTGCCGGAGTTTCAGCAACGCTACCCGGAGGTGACCGTCGATATGAATCTCGACGATCGCAAAGTCGATGTCATTGAAGAAGGCTTCGATCTCTCGGTACGCATCGCCGAGATGCCCGATTCATCTTTGGTTGCGAGGCGCATCGCACCCTGTCGCCATGTCGTTGTTGCAGCACCTGCGTACCTGGAACAGTTCGGCACGCCACGCACGCCCGAAGAGCTGACAGCCCACAACATCATCACCTATCGTTACCAGGAATCCATGTTGCACTGGCATTTCCAGAAGCCTCAGCAACAGGCAGTGTCTGTTGCGGTTAACGGGCGTTTGCTTATGAACAACAGCCTCGCGCTACGCGCAGCGCTGCTGGCGGGCGCTGGCATCATGCGCACACCGACTTTCATGGTGGGTGAGGACATTCGCGAGGGCCGCCTGGTGCCGCTGTTGCGTGAATACACAACGCTCGAACTGGCGATCTATCTCGTCTATCCGGAACGGCGATACCTGTCACCGAAGGTCAGGGCATTCATCGATTTCCTGGCCACAAGGATTACGGAAGCACCGTACTGGGATTAATCAGCAGTCGATCTGGTCGGCCCCGCAAGCATCCCAGCATTCGCCCGCACAAAGAATCCACTCACGGTATTCGGAAATTCGCTTTGCCTTAACGACTCCAAAGCGCCAACACTAGCCGCCGTCGTCACTAGATTCAGCTTGCGGAATCAAGTACTCGGATTGCTTCAGCATTTTCTGCGTTGATATTGAGACTTCAAACAGCAGAAATACGAGAGCAAGTATTAGCAGCAACATCGCGATGACAAACAGGTACAAAACCAGTGAGCCAAGGTTTAATTCAACAAAATCCGCGATGAACAAACTCATTACAACAACACAGATAAACAATGCGGACATTACAGACAGGCGAATCGCCCAGTTGATTGTCTGAATGCGCCGCCACAATACACGGGTATCAGCAATCAACAGACTCCGGTGTTCATCCGAGTTCGCCAGCGTAATGCGTTGCTCAACCAAACGTGCACGGTCAACGACCCGGCCCAGGCGCATCGTCAATACTGACAATATTGCGCCTATGCCAGTTAACAGGAAGACCGGTGCAACGGCGAGCTGAATGGCTTCCGAGATCGAACTGATGGGCAAAAATTGGTCCATGGGATCACTGTCTCCTGTGTCGAGCGCATCTTCGCGCTGTTCGCGACCCGTTGCAAAGCCACTTGCAGAAAACAGCGTGCGAGGTCAGCTTTGGGGGGCGTTACTCATTTGCATGCGCTGATACCTCCCGGCCACGATGTCAGCTATCCCGCTAGCCCAACGCGAGTAAACGCCGGCACCTGGATGAAAGCCGTCACTGGCTATCAGACTCATATCGCCATCGCCGTCCATTTCCAGGAAGCCAGTGCCCTGCGTACTATTCGCTGCGCGCTGCAGCACCGCGGTGAATTGCCGGGCTCGTATCCCAAGGACATATCGCAACGGTTGCGGCAACGCAGGAAAACGGTGCATCGGTGGCAGCCCGCAAACGACAATCAAATTCGCGCCGAATCGCTTGCGTAGCAGCAACCAGAGTTGCTTTTGCAGTCGTTCGAACTGGCGACGACGGCTAAGTCCGGTTACGTCATTCACGCCGAGTGAGATTACGACTACGTCAAATGCTTCAGCAGGCTTTTCCCGCAAGCGCTGAATACTGTGTTCGGTTTTCGCGCCGGTCGCCGCCTCGAGCTGCCAATCTACAGTGCAGTTTGCCGCGAGGCAGTTAACCAGCTGTCCGCTCAGAGCCAGGTCCTGGTGAGCTACACCCACGCCAGCCGCCGCCGAGTCGCCTACTATCAGTAAACGTAGAGTCGCGCCGCTTCCCTGTCGGCCACAACGGGCACCATCTGGCTCCGGTAACCGCGGCGTTCGCCGCCGCGTCAGCATGCCCTGTACCAGCAATAGCGGAGCGAGCAGGACAACCATTACTGGAAATAGCAGGTTCGGTATTCTCACGGGATCTAGATGCTGCCTTCCTGCTCAACGACCAGGATGCGCGCTTCTCCGAGCGGATGCGCCACGTGCTCCGTACCAATGCTTGCATGAAATATATCGCCGACCTGCATGCGCGTTACGTGTTCACCGCTGTCATCGCGGTAATGCATATCGACGATACCATCGAGTACGACGAACACTTCTTCACCGTCGTTCACATGCCATTCATACGGCTGATCGGTCCAGTGCAGTCGTGTGGTAACGCCGCTCATCGTCGCGACAGGCAACGCCGCCCATGCGCGCTCGCCGGTGAAGTCTTTCGCGGTAATAAATTTCATTGCATAAATCCTGAATCAAACGGTACTTGTAACGCGACTAATTCGCTACTAACCGCACTAGGATTCAGTTGCACGGGGCGCAATCGCTGAATACATCGTGATAAGCCAAAAGACCGTTCAATCCACTACCGACTGGTCGGAAATTCCAGCCAAGATTCGCACAGGCCCGCTGGTCCCAGATTCCGTCGCCAAAATACGTGATGCTTTCCGGCCCTTCCGGCAGAGCGCCAAGTGCCGTTTGCATGATAGCTTCGCGAGCCATCGCATCGTCGGCAGTGGCCAGCGGCAAATCGGCAATGTCGAAGCCGGCTGTGCCAAGTTTGAGCTCTGCTGAACGCCGCCAGCATCCGGTGGCCAACGCGACGTTGTGGTTCGCCGATGCTCGCAGCCGTTGGATCACCTCGCGTGCACCATCGATTTCCTGAAACGGTCCGTGTTCCGCGACGTAATGCTCTAGCGATCCCAGGAATGCTTCTTTAATCGATTCGAGAGTAGTGGCATTCACTTCAATGGCATTATCAACCAGTACCTGGTGCAGGATTCCCGCATCCGACACATGCTCGTAGTCCGCCAGCTGGTCCCGAAAACGAACTTCGCCGACGATCGCGCGGATAGCCTTCCGATAGAGCCGATCGTCGGCCGTCATCGAATGCAGCAAGGTATCGTCAATGTCGAAGATAACAGCGTGAGTCATTGTGGGGTTCCGGCGTTCAGGAGGAAGCATCATTAAGCGGCGATGCATGCTGTGAACTCAAGCAAGGCTATTGCAACGCATTTTGCCACAGCGCTATTTACTGGTCGATCTTCTCCCAATCACGGCCACCGTAGGCGAATCGTAACCGCAGCAGACAAGCTATATAGTGTCAATTTACCCGGCTATGCCAAATATGCTGACCGCCCTGCTGGTTCTGATCTATGCCGCGCCTGCTATCTGGGGCGTTTATCATGCGTTGTTATACAAGCGCGATCCACGGGCTGCGATGGGTTGGATCATGGCCTGCATCTTCGTCCCGTACGGGGGTCCGGTTGCGTATTTCCTGTTCGGCATCAACCGCGTCAGAAGCCGCGCGCGGGGCCTTAAGCGGCGCCTTTTCTATGTGGGCTACGAAGTAGGCCAGCGTGCTATTGCCCGTTCAGGGAATGGCGAGCCAGGGACGTATGGTATTGGCTGGCGCGTCACAGGGCATGATCTGGTGGATGGCAATCAGGTTACCCCGCTCTATAACGGCGATTTCGCGTACCCGGAAATGCTGCAGGCTATCGAACGAGCGTCCGAGCGGGTCTACCTTTCAACTTACATTCTGAAAATGGATCGGGTCGGTGGGCAATTCGCTGACGTCCTGCAAGCTGCTACAGAACGCGGCGTGGATGTTCGGGTTCTTATCGATGGTTTTGGCGAATTCTATTCCTGGCCCAGCCCAACACGTGCTTTGCGCAAACGTGGGATCAAGACTGCACGATTCCTGCCGCCGACTTTATTGCCGCCGAGCGTGTATCTGAACTTGCGAAATCACCGCAAACTGTTAATTGCAGATAGTACCGTCGCGTATGCCGGTGGCATGAATATCAGTGACGAACATGTGGGAGTCGACGAGGGCGAGCGTGTCATCAGCGACGTGCACTTCGGTGTGCGTGGTCCCGCTGTAGCTGAGCTGGCCGCTGTCTTCCTGGCCGACTGGCATTTCGCCATTGGCGATGACGAGCAGGACATCCCCGAACCGTTGCCACAAGCAAAGGGTGATATGCGCTGTCGTATTATTCCGGACGGCCCGAACGAAGCGCTGGACGCGCTGGCGGTGACCATTCAAACCGTGGTCAGCGCCGCCCGGCACTCAGTTGACATCATGACGCCGTATTTTTTGCCCAGTCGCGAGCTAATGGGTGCGCTGGAGTCCGCTGCATTGCGCGGCGTACGCGTCCGGCTGGTGCTGCCTGAAAAGAATAACCTGTTCTACGTGCACTGGGCTCACCAGAATACCTTGTCGGAATTGCTGCGCTGGGATAT
>JBBKWB010000162.1:0-35668 GCA_037968755.1 Woeseia sp. | reverse complement strand
GCATAGTTCAGTGTCGTGCCATCAAGACGCGGCGGCGTGCCGGTTTTCAGTCGCGCAACCCGAAACGGCATTTCGCGCAAGCGGTCGGCTAGCCGGATCGATGGCGGATCGCCAACGCGGCCACCTGGTTCTTCGCTCTGGCCAATGAGTATGCGGCCACCAAGAAACGTTCCAACTGTCAGCACGACGGTCGGCGCAGTAAAGCGCTCACCGGAGGCACAAACAACGCCGGCAACTTTTTCCTTCTCAACAATCAGGTCATCGACGGCCGCCTCGACGATTTCAAGATTCGGCGCATTGAACAAGATCCGTTGAATTGCTTGCCGATACAACTCGCGATCCGCCTGCGCGCGAGTCGCACGGACAGCCGGTCCCTTGCTCGCATTCAGGGTTCGAAATTGTATGCCGGCCTGATCTATCGCCCGCGCCATCGCGCCGCCGAGCGCATCAATTTCACGCGTCAGGTGGCCCTTGCCAATGCCGCCGATGGCGGGATTGCAGCTCATCTGCCCGAGCGTCGCTTTGGCGTGCGTCAGCAAAAGGGTGCGCGCGCCTGAGCGCGCAGCAGCGAGGCTGGCTTCGGTGCCGGCGTGACCGCCACCGACCACGATGACGTCAAAGCGCTGCTGCTGGGACCTGTGCTGGGTCATGAAACAAACGACTGCGAAAGCTTGGGAGCCCGGATTCTAATCGTCAGCCACCCCGCTTGCCAGAAAATGCCTCGCAAATCCCTCTACTACTTTGACTCAGCGAGCTGCAATGCGGAAGATTGGCCGCTTGTTGCCTGAGGCCCGCCTGTTGCGAACCGCTCTTTCCGCCATTCTCACCTTAATTGCAATGTGTGCAGCGCCCGACGCGCTCCCCCAGGACAGCATTGATCTGCAAGACTGCCGAATCAATGCAGGGCCTGGATACCCGGGAATCAAGGCACGCTGTGGAATTCTGCTGCGACCCCTGAACCCGGCCGACCCCGGTTCGCAGCTTATCGATCTCAACGTCGCGGTTGTGCCCGCTCTCAGCCTGGAACCGGAAGCGGACCCCTTCGTTCCCATTGCCGGTGGCCCGGGCCAGGCCTCGACACAATTCTATGCTGCACAGGCCAGCGCGTTTGAGGACATTCGCCGCAAGCGCGACATCGTCCTGATGGATCAGCGCGGTACCGGACAGTCGGCAGCGATGAATTGCGCCGCCAGCGACGAGCTGACGGGCGTAGACGTCAGCGCTGAAGATATCCTGGCCGAAACCCGCGGCTGCCTGGATTCGCTACCGTACGACCCGCGATTTTTTACCAGCAGCATCGCAGTGCAGGATCTGGAAGCACTGCGTGAAGCGCTTGGCTACGCGCAGTTTAATGTTTACGGCATTTCCTACGGCACGCGCGTGGCGCAACATTACGCGCGACGCTACCCGCAGTCTGTTCGCAGCGTTGTGCTCGACGGAGTAGTGCCTCCGCAGCTCGCGCTCGGACCAGCAATCGCCGGCGAAGCGCAGCGCGCACTGGATTCAATCTTCAGTCGCTGCAGTGAAAACGACGCCTGTCATGCGCGCTTTCCCACGCTTGGCGAAGAGTTTGCAGCACTGCGAGCACGGCTACGCGAGGCACCGGTTGAGGTTGCTCTTAGCCACCCGCTAACGGGCCGTCCGGACAGCTTGCGCTTCGGCAGCAACGAGCTGGCAGGTGCTATTCGATTGCTGAGTTATCACCCGAACACTATCGCGCTAATTCCGCTGTTGATACACGAGGCCGCGAACGGCAACCTGGCGCCGATCGCTGCGCAGTATATGCAGAGCCGCGATTCGCTCGCCGATGCGCTCGCCGTTGGCATGCACAATGCCGTCGTTTGCACCGAGGATGTACCGTTCATCAAAACCGATTCGAGCGCACGCGATGCGCTGGAGCAAACTTATATTGGACCGTTACTGCTCGATTCGATGCGGACGGCCTGTTCCATTTGGCCGGCCGGCATTATTGATGATGATTTCAAGGAACCGCTGACAACCGCGCTGCCCGTGTTACTTCTTTCCGGTGACGCCGACCCGATCACACCTCCGGCGTACGCCGAGCTGGCGTCTGTGGACCTGCAGAATGCGCGACACCTGGTTGGCCGACACCAGGGACACGGTATGGCGCCGCGCGGCTGCGTCCCCGACATTCTCGCTGACTTTGTCAGCACCGCAGCGGTAACCGACCTGGATACCGATTGCATGAACCGGCAATTTGCAATGCCGTTTTTCCTGGATTTCTCGGGGCCCGCACCATGATCAAAGTGACGGGACTGCAGAAATCCTTTGGCGACGTTAAGGCGATCGACGGCGTCAGCTTCGAGGCGGCCGACGGCCGAATTACCGGTCTGCTTGGCCCCAATGGCGCAGGCAAATCAACGACTCTGCGCATTCTTTATACCGTTCTGAAGCCAGACGCAGGTACTGCCAGCGTCGATGGCGTGGACGTAGTCGAGAACAGCCTCAAAGCACGCGCAGGTATGGGCACACTGCCGCACGGCTCCGGGCTCTACCCGCACCTGACCGCGCGCGAGAACATTCGTTATTACGCGCAACTTTACGGTGTTGCGGAAAACAGTATTGAAGAACGCATCGACAGCCTCATCGACGAACTTGATCTAAGCGATTTTGCCGACAGACGGACGCGCGGTTTTTCGCAGGGCCAGCGGACTAAAGTAGCGCTTGCCCGGGCGCTGGTGCACGGCCCGCAGAATATCCTGCTCGACGAACCCAGCAACGGCCTCGATGTAATGGCAACCCGTTCGTTACGCGAGCTCGTGCGGACGCTGAAAAACGCCGGTCGCTGCGTGCTGTTTTCAAGTCATGTCATGCAAGAAGTTGCAGCACTATGCGATGAGATTGTCATCATCGCCGACGGCAAAGTGGCCCTGCATGACAGCCCGGACGGCATACGCAACGCCACAGGTTGCGATGATCTCGAGGACGCGTTCGTTAAAGCCATCTCCTCACCTGGTGAGCGGTGATGCGAACCTGGCAGATTGTGTTCCGCAAAGAGGTCCTCGACAACTTCCGTGACCGCCGAACTTTGTTGTCGGCGTTGTTGATGGGGCCTTTGTTCGGACCGATTCTGTTTGCGTTTGTGATCAACCTGTCGCTGAAACAATCACTCAGCAGCGACACCGAGGCGCTGCAGTTGCCCGTGATAGGCCAGCAGCACGCACCGAACCTGCTCGAGTACCTCAAGAGCAACAACATCGACATCATTGATGGTCCTGCCGATCGTGCTGCCGCGATGCAGGCGGTCAAAGACGGCATCCACGACGTCGTGGTGGTTATACCTGAAGAGTTTGGCGCGCAACTCGCGGACGCAACGCCTGCGTTGATCGAGCTGATTTCCGATCTCGCCAACACTTCCGCAGAGCGGGAAGCGCGGCGCGCTATGCGTGTATTGCAGCGCTACAATCAAGAGCTCGCTGGTATGCGGCTCGCTCTGCGCGGGGTTAGTCCGCTGCTGATGCGACCTATTAACGTCGACCAGGTCGACGTCTCCACGCCGAGCGGTCGCTCCGCAATCCTGCTCGGCATGCTCAGTTACTTCTTTATTTTCGCGTTGCTGACGGGCGGCATGAACCTCGCGATCGATGCGACGGCCGGCGAACGTGAACGCGGTTCTCTCGAACCGTTGCTTTGCCTGCCTGTTTCCAGGGACGAACTAATTGTCGGCAAGATACTGTCTGCCTGCCTGTTCATGGCGTTGTCGCTTAGTCTGAGCCTCGTCTCGTTTTACGTGACATTGAAGTTCGTGCCGCTCGAGCAACTCGGCATGACGCCGAACTTCGGGCCACTCGTCGTATTAGGCGCGTTTTTCCTGCTGGTGCCGTTCACCCTGTTAGGTGCTGCGTTAATGACGCTGGTTGCATCGTTTACACGCAGCTACAAGGAAGCACAGACCTGGCTCAGCGCGGTATTGCTTGCGCCTACCCTGCCCATCCTGATCGTCAGCATCTTGCAGGTGCGACCGAGTCTTGAGCTGATGCTTGTACCCAGCCTCAGTCAGCACTTGTTGTTGAATGGCCTGATTCGGAACGAACCCGTAAACATTGCGCACGCCGCTGTTTCTGTTTGCGCAACGCTCGCGCTGGGTGCCGCACTTACCTGGATCTGCGCGCGACTGTATCGGCGGGAAAGCCTGCTCGGCTAGCTCGGTTTACTTGCCAATACAGAACTCGGAGAAAATTCGCCCCAGCAAGTCATCGCTGCTGTAGCGGCCGGTCACTTCGGCGAGTGCATCGTGCGATAAGCGCAGTTCTTCCGCCAGCAACTCTCCCGCTTTCGCCGCCTGCAATACCGCGACGCCCTCGTCGAAATGCGCTCGTGCACGCGCCAGCGCATCGAGGTGCCGCTGGCGGGCCGTGAAGCTGCCCTCGCCGACATCGCCAAGACCGGCAATGCGGCGAATCTCACTGCGCAACATTTTTACGCCTGCACCGGTCCTGGCGGAAATAGAGATGTCGCCATTCGCCGATAGGCCTGGAGCCGCCCCTGTTTCGTCGATCTTGTTTTTCACAACCAGAACAGGGATGCCCTCCGGCACGCTCTCCGGCGGCAAGGCTTTTGCATCCGCCGGCAACGCCGAGTCCTGTAGCCACAACACGGCATCCGCCGTTTGCATGGCCTCGCGCGCGCGCCGAATGCCCTCGGCCTCGATCCGGTCGGGATCCTCTCGCAAGCCTGCGGTGTCAATGAGCTCAACCAGCAGGCCGTCGATATCGATCCGCTCACGCAGGATATCGCGGGTCGTCCCCGCCACCTCGGTCACAATCGCGGCGTCCTGGCCGGACAGCAGGTTCAGCAAACTGGACTTGCCGGCATTCGGCTGGCCCACAATGACCACCTGCAAACCATCGCGCAGCACCCGGCCGGCGCTTGCCCGCGATTCGAGCTCAGTGAAGGCCTCTGCGGTGCGATCGATGCGCTGCAGTAACTGCTGGTCTGACAGGAAGTCGATTTCTTCTTCAGGGAAATCAATCGCCGCCTCGACATGCAGGCGTAACTGAATCAGTTGTTCGAGCAGCGCATCCACCGCCTGCGAGAACGCGCCGCTCAGGGTGCGCAATGCCGCGCGTGCCGCTTGCTGCGTGCCGCTGTTAATCAGGTCTGCTATCGCTTCGGCCTGGGCCAGGTCCAGCTTGTCGTTGAGAAAGGCACGTCGAGAGAATTCGCCTGGCTCCGCGCGCCGCGCGCCGCAGTCCACCAGTGCCGCTTGCAGCGCTGCAACGAGCAATGGTCCGCCGTGGCCGTGTAGTTCGAGCACATCTTCGCCGGTGAACGAGGCTGGCGCCGGGAACCACAGGGCCATGCCCCGGTCGATGGCATTCCCGGACTTGTCGCGGAACGTGCGCAGTGCCGCCTGCCGCGGTTCAGGCAGGCTACCGAGGACGCGAGCGCCTATATCACCTGCCGCCGCGCCAGACAGGCGCACAATCGCAATACCACCACGTCCGGCCGGTGTCGCCGGTGCAACAATGGTGTCGGCTATATACTGTTTGTCGGTTTCCGTCATCTCATCCCAGTGGAGCGTAAGAATGGCCAGTAGCAAAGTAAGCTTTAACAACGCCAGGGGCGAACAACTGGCCGGCATACTCGACCGTCCCGCAGGCATTCCCCGTGCGACGGCTTTATTCGCGCACTGTTTTACCTGTTCCAAAGACATCAAGGCCGCGCATCACATCAGCAGCGCGCTCAATGCAGCAGGTCTCGCCGTATTGCGATTCGATTTTACAGGCCTTGGGCAAAGCGAGGGTGAATTTGCTGAGAGCAACTTTTCCGCAAATGTCGCGGATCTTGTTGCCGCCGCCGGCTACTTGCGTGAACAGGGGCTTTCTGCCGATATTCTTATCGGTCATTCGCTCGGTGGAGCAGCCGTGCTTGCCGCCAGTCCACAAATAGATGAAGTGCGTGCTGTAGCCACTATCGCAGCACCATCCTCGCCCGCGCATATCAAGCGGATGTTTGTTGATGCGGAAGCAGACATCGAGGCGGCGGGTGAGGCAAGCGTCAACCTGGGTGGTCGGCCATTTACGATAAAGCGCCAGTTTGTTGCCGATCTTGATGCACATTCGTTGCCGGAGAGTATTTCGCAACTGCGCAAGCCGCTGATGATTTTTCACGCACCACTGGATCAAGTGGTCGATATCGAGAACGCGAGCGAGTTGTTTCGCCACGCCAAACATCCCAAGAGTTTTGTCAGCCTCGACAACGCGGATCACTTGTTGACGCGCAATGAAGATGCTCGTTACGTAGGCAGCGTACTGGCAGCGTGGGCGGGCAAATACCTGCCAGCTGAAACGAAAAATTCGCTCAATGCCGAGACTGGCGAAGTGCTGGCGCGTACGCCTGAGGGTGGTTTTCGCACCGACTTGCGCGCCGGGCCGCACGTATTGCTGGCCGACGAACCCGAGTCCTACGGCGGCACGAATCTCGGGCCTACGCCTTACGATTTGCTGGCGGCGGCACTAGCCAGTTGCACGACGATGACCTTGCAGATGTACGCCCGCAAGAAAAAATTGCAACTCACTGCAGCCAGCGCGCGAGTCACGCATAGCAAGGTGCATGCGAAGGATTGCGTCGATTGCGAATCTACAGACGGAAAAATCGATGAGTTTCAGCGGGTCATCAGTGTAGAGGGCGACCTGACAGAGGAGCAGCGGCAACGCTTGTTGGAAATTGCAGACCGCTGTCCTGTACACCGAACCCTGCACAGCGAAGTGAAGGTTCGCTCGTCATTGCAAAGCTGAAGGTTCAACAGGCAACCGTCGGCGGTGGTTATTCCGCCGGCTTGTCTTTGCGCGACTTCTTGACCTTGCTGCCTTTGTTTCGTTTCCGGTCTTCTTCTTCGACCACCGTGTTAATGCGCCACTGCTGGGCAATTGACAGCAGGGTGTTGGTAACCCAGTAAAGCACGAGGCCTGCCGGAAAAAACGCGAAGAAGCCCGTAAAGACAATGGGCATGATCTGCATCACCTTCGCCTGCACCGGGTCCGCCGGCGCGGGGTTCAGCTTCTGCTGGAACAACATCGCGGCGCCCATGATGATGGGCAGGATGAAGTAGGGATCGCGTGATGAGAGGTCGGTGATCCACAGTGCGAACGGCGCCTGGCGCATTTCCACACTCTCAAGCAGCACCCAGTAAAACGCCAGGAAGAACGGCATCTGGATCAGGATTGGCAAACAGCCGGCGGCGGGATTTACTTTCTCGCGCTTGTACAGATCCATCATGGCCTGGCTGAGTGCCGGGCGGTCATCCTTGTAGCGTTCCTGCAAAGCTTTCATGCGCGGCTGGATTTTGCGCATCTTCGCCATCGATCGGCCGCTTGCTTCGGTGAGCTTATAGAAAGCCAGCTTGATCATTATGGTGACAAGAATGATCGCCAGACCCCAGTTCTGCACGAAGGTGTGAACCTTGCTCAGCAGCCAGAACAACGGACCGGAAATAATGGTTAACCAGCCGTAATCGACGGTCAGTTTTAGTGACGGCGCAATCTGTTCGAGCTGACGCTGCAATTTCGGGCCGATAAACAAGGTCGTCGGGAAACTTGCGGTGGCACCTGGTGCCACGGTCTCCGTGCCGCCCACGCTGCGTGCGAGCACGACATCGTTGCGGATCGCGACATTGTATTTCTGCGGAACAGCAGGGTCCGGAATAATGGCGGTCAGGAAATGATGTTCGATAGCAGCAACCCAGCCATCCGAGGCCGTGATCGCGTAGGCGCCATCACTCATCAGGTCATCACGATCCAGCTTCGCCGATTTCTCGCCGTCATAAACGATCGGTCCATCGAACGAGTAAGTGTCAACGTCAAACATTGAGCGATCAACCGGCTTCGAGCGACGTTGCAGTTGTGCGTACGGGGCACCGCGCCAGCGAGTCGGGGAATTGTTGGTCAATGTCTGCGTGACATCAATCTGGTAGCTACCGCGCTTGAGACGAAAAACCTTCTGCACTGAACTTCCGTTTTCGTCAGTCCATGTAAACGGAATTTCGAGCGTGTCGCCGGACAGCTCATAGTTTTGTTGCGGCGCTGTGAACGTTGCCAGGTGATTGGCCGCCGCGCCATCGCCGTCTGCGATCAGGCCGGTTTGTAACAGGCCGAGGTCGGCCCCTGACGGATTCAACAACGAAATGACTTCGTCCGGGTTTTCTTTTGCTACCGGATACTTCTTCAACCGGGCACTTACGATCGTCGCGCCGCGGCTCGAAATCATGAGCTCAAGGACATCCGTGGATACGCGCACGCTGGGAGCTGCTGCAGTAGCGGCCGGTGTTGCGACTACCGGCTCGTTAAGGCTGGGCAGGTCCCCGCTTTCACTCGCGGCCGGGTCAAGCTGCGGGATGGTGTCGTCAGCCGGCATAAGCGGTTCTGCGATCGTTGCCGCGGCCGTCGGTCTTTCAGGTGCCGGTGCGTGGTCCTGCATCCAGGCTTCGTAAGAAAGCCATAACAACAGGCCGAACGTGGCCCAGACCAGCAGTCTCTGATTATCCATTTAGTGTTTGTCCTGCCCTTGCTGTCTGCTGCCCTGGCAATGCTGCCAATGCAGAGCGAGGCTTTTGAAAAGCTCGTCGTTATTCATTTTCTCGGCGCCGGGTTTGTTCATCACCACGAAGTCCAGGCCGCCGAGTGTGGCCTGATGTTGACGAAATGACTCGCGTATTATGCGTTTCAGGCGATTTCTCGCCACCGCTTTCGGACAATTTTTTTTCGCGATAGCCATACCGAGGCGCGGACCGCCTTCTCCGTTGCTCCGATACAGGATCGTGAACAAACGATCACGGCTGCGGCGTGCTTTGTCGAAAACGTGCCCGAAGGCTGCTTTGTTGGGGAGGCGGCGGTCCTGGCCGAACGAGTAGCGCAAGGGCATCGTTCTGTGGCCGTCCGGGCTGGTGGTTGAGTTGGTCGGGCGGCGGGTATTTACGGCGTCAGCTGCGCGCGGCCTTTGGCGCGACGACGCTTCAGGACGAGACGGCCAGCTTTTGTTGCCATGCGCGCGCGGAAGCCATGAGTGCGTGCCCGCTTCAGTGTGCTGGGCTGGAAAGTGCGTTTCATTGTCCTGATACCTGCTTACAGACCGGGGTGTAAACCCCCGGCTAAAAAAGAGCCGGCAAGAGTACGCGGGGCCCCCAATAGTGTCAATAGACAGCGGCTTGTTGCCGTGACCGAATGCCGCGGCCGCGCTGGCTGGCGCGCCCTATGTAGACGGTATAGACTGCCTCGTCCAGCCGCCCTTCGGCGGCTTTCTTTTCAGTCTGGCTCCCGGGGGCTTCTTTGCAGGGCAATTCGTCGCTTTGGAATCGCTGCGTCCGCGAACTCCAGGCGGAGCTGCCAGAGCAGCAGTTCAATACCTGGATTCGTCCCCTGCAGGCCGAGGAATCCGGGCAGACGTTGCGTTTGCTCGCCCCGAATCGCTTTGTGGTCGACTGGCTGAAGCAGCACTACATTGAGCAGATCTACAAGCTCGTGGGTAATGTTGATGATGCCATGACGGTCGTAATCGAGATCGGCTCCAGGCAATCAGCGGTCGATATCGCAGCGGTCCGCGCGCCACAGCGGGCGGCGGTTTCCTCGGGGCCGGCGCCGGAACCCGTTATCAGCACGCTGAATCCCGGGTTTTCCTTTGCGAATTTTGTGGAAGGCAAGAGCAACCAGCTTGCGAGAGCGGCGGCTAGCCAGGTCAGCGAGAACCCCGGCACAAGTTACAACCCGTTGTTTATTTACGGTGGCGTTGGCCTTGGCAAGACGCACCTCATGCAGGCAATAGGCAACGCAATGCTGGCGCGCAACCCGTCGGCGCGAGTGAGCTATGTGCACTCGGAGCGCTTTGTTGGCGACATGGTGAAAGGTCTGCAGCACAACACGATTTCAGCCTTCAAGCGTTCGTATCGCTCCCTGGATGCGCTGCTTATTGACGATATCCAGTTTTTTGCCGGTAAAGAACGCTCCCAGGAAGAGTTCTTTCATACTTTTAACGCTTTGCTCGAGGGTCAGCGGCAGATTGTCCTGACCTGTGACCGCTATCCGAAGGAGGTTTACGGTCTTGAAGAGCGTCTGAAGTCTCGGTTTGGCTGGGGCCTTACGGTGTCTATAGAGCCTCCGGAGCTGGAGACGTCTGTTGCAATTCTGATGAGCAAAGCAGAAGGGGCGGGTGTTGCGCTCCCTGAAGAGGTCGCATTTTTCATTGCCAAGCGAATTCGCTCGAACGTCCGGGAGCTTGAAGGTGCGTTACGCAGGGTAATGGCTAATTCAGAATTCACCGGCAAACCGATTAATCTCGAGTTCGCAAAAGAGGCGTTACGCGACTTGTTGGCATTGCAGGAGCGGCTGGTTTCCATAGAGAATATCCAGAAGACTGTTGCGGACTACTACAAGCTGCGGGTTGCGGACCTTCTGTCGAAGAAGCGCAGCCGATCAGTGGCCAGGCCGCGGCAGGTCGCGATGGCGCTGGCAAAAGAATTAACGAATCACAGCCTGCCGGAAATAGGTGATGCTTTCGGCGGCAGAGATCACACAACGGTGTTGCACGGTTGCCGGCGAATTGCTGGTCTGAGGGAAACAGAGAAACGCGTCGATGACGACTATTTGAATCTGTTGAGAACTCTGACAGGATGATGTGGATAACAGGTGTATAAGTATTGCTGACTTTTTTATCCACAGCTAACACACAGTTCACAGCACCTTCATGCACCGGGTTTGAGTTGAGTTTTTTTGATTTAAGTTTTTGATTTTTATAGTTAATATTTAGTTATCCACAGGAGTGGGTGTGCTTAATAATAATAATAATCTATATATATTCAATATTTATTAACAGGTGGAATTGATGAAGTTAAGCGCGGCTCGCGAAACACTCTTGAAGCCCTTGCAGGCAGTTATTGGTGTTGTTGAACGTAGGCAAACGATGCCCATTCTTGCCAATGTGTTACTGGTTGCGAAGGATGGTCAGCTCGCAGTGACGGCAACAGATCTCGAGGTTGAGCTGGTTGCGAGCGCTGAGGTTGAGGTAGACACGGCCGGCGAAGTGACGGTGCCAGGGCGTAAGCTACTGGATATCTGTCGGGCGCTACCAGACAGCGCGAAAATTTCAATAAGTCAAACTGGCGATAAACTGTCGATTCGTTCGGGTCGCAGTAAATTCTCGTTAACGACACTGCCCGCCGCGGAGTTTCCTACCGTGGAGGACATCAATTCAACCCAGACCGTGGATGTGCCGCAGGGCACCCTGGTGCGCTTATTGGAGAAGACCCATTTCTCAATGGCCCAGCAGGATGTTCGCTACTACCTGAATGGCTTGCTTCTTGAAACCGGAGATAAGTTTCTTAGGGCCGTTGCTACAGATGGGCATCGCCTGGCTTTGTGCCAACAAGAATTGAAAGGGGCAAAGCTGAAAGAGCAGCAGGTGATTGTGCCGCGTAAGGGCGTGCTTGAGTTGCAACGCTTGCTTAGCGGCGAAGGCGCCGTGTCGCTGGAATTCGGCAGTAATCATATTCGTATTCAACTCGACGGCATTCGTTTTACCTCGAAGCTGATTGACGGGCGTTTTCCAGAGTATGAGCGTGTCATTCCTCAGGACACGAGCAACAAGTTGTCGGCAGACAGGCTTGCGTTCAAAGGTGCTCTGCAGCGTACAGCCATTCTTTCGAACGAAAAATATCGGGGTATTCGACTGATTATTCGGGATAGCGGTGTGACCATACAGGCGCACAATCCGGAGCAGGAAGAGGCGGAAGAAGAACTCGAGGTGGAATACAGCGGCGAAGATATTGAAATAGGCTTCAACGTTAATTACTTGCTGGACGCGCTCGGTGCCATTGAAGCGGATGTCGTGAGCTTGTCGGTTCAGGACAGCAATTCGAGTTGCTTGTTGCGCGAGCCGGATTCTGACGATAGTCGTTTCGTCGTCATGCCCATGCGGCTCTGATCCGAGAGCGGTCTGGTGCCGCTGCTTTCGGTTTCCTGCACCGACTTTCGGTGCCTGGGTGCGGTTGAGTTTGAGCCCCACCCCCAATTCAGCCTTATTTACGGTGCGAACGCCTCCGGGAAGACGAGTCTCCTGGAGGCGGTTGCGTATCTTGGCCGCGGGCGTTCTTTTCGCGGCGCCGCTACTCGTGATCTCATACGGCACGGGGCGAAAGAGTTTGTGCTGTTCGGTGAAGTCGCGGGGGACGCGGTTCAGCATCGTCTGGGTGTGCGCAATGGGCCGGACGGCCTTGAGCTGAGTCTTGATGGCGACCGCAATGGCGGGACCGCCAGTCTTGCGTCAGCTCTGCCACTTCAGGTTATTGATCCGGAGGTTCATGAGCTGGTCGGCGGCTCGCCAGATCAGCGCCGGCGCTTTATGGACTGGATGACGTTCCACGTGGAACACAGTTACCTGACAGCCTGGCGGCGCTTCAGACGGGCACTTAAGCAACGCAACGCGATTCTGCGGTCCGGCAAGGGCGGTCTGGATAGTTGGGACAAGGAATTCGTTGAGCTGGCGGTAGCGGTGGATCAGGCCCGGTCATCGGTCCTGGAGAAAGCCGTTCCGGTGCTGGAGGAGGCGGCCGCTGCTTTGCTTGAGGCGCCGGTGACCTTTGAATACCAGCGGGGCTGGGGGGATGACCGAACTCTCGCGGATGCTCTCAAAGAGTCTCGTTCCCGGGATCAGCAGACGGGTTCCAGCAATACCGGGCCGCATCGTTCTGACCTGAAGCTGCGTATGGATGACCGTTTGGCGAAGCGGCTTGTTTCCCGTGGGCAGCAGAAGCTGTTGGCCTGTGCCATGGTGCTCGGATCGATGGAGGTTGTTGCACGAGCCCTGGGCCGGCCACCGTTGTTGCTTCTTGATGATCCGGCCGCAGAGCTGGACAGCCGGGCTTTGGGACGTTTGATGGCCGCGGTTGGCGCTGGCGGAGGGCAGGTTATCGCGACTGCGCTCACCCAGGACGCAGTACCCACGCCGCAGGCGCACGCGCTGTTCCACGTGGAACACGGACACCTCAGCATCGTCGATTAATTGGCTTTTCCCGCTTAATACGGGGCGCTTGCCAGCCCTGATTTTCTTTGCCAGCAAAGCCCCTCCAGCCCACCAAAATGGTACAATGCCCGGCTTGCTTTTTGAGGACAGGGAATGGCTGAGGATATCGAATATACCTCCAGTAATATCAAGGTTTTAAAGGGCCTTGAGGCGGTTCGTAAACGGCCCGGAATGTACATCGGTGATACCGATGATGGCACCGGTCTGCACCACATGGTTTTCGAGGTCGTCGACAACTCGATTGATGAAGCGCTGGCCGGGCATTGCGATGTCATCACGGTCACGATTCACGCCGATGAATCCGTAACCGTTACCGACGACGGGCGCGGCGTTCCAGTGGATATGCATCCCGAAGAAGGGCGCTCGGCGGCGGAGGTCATCATGACCGTTCTGCACGCCGGCGGTAAATTCGACGACAACTCCTACAAAGTTTCGGGTGGTTTGCACGGGGTCGGTGTGTCCGTGGTCAACGCCCTGTCCGAGCACCTGGTTCTGACCGTGCGCCGAAATGGCCACGTATACCAGCAGGAATATCGCGGCGGCGAACCGATGGCGCCAATAGCGGTTGTTGGGGACACCGACAAGACCGGCACGACCATTCGTTTCAAACCGAGCTCCGGCACGTTTACCAATATTGAATTTCACTATGAGATTCTGGCCAAGCGCCTGCGTGAGCTGTCGTTCCTGAATTCCGGGGTTCGCATCGAGCTCGTCGATGAGCGCAGTGACCGCCGTGAGACGTTCCAGTACGAAGGTGGAATCCGCGCCTTCGTCGAACATCTGAACCGCAACAAGCAGACGATTCATCCGTCAGTGTTTCATTTCATCCTGGACCGTGATCACGTCGTCGTCGAGGCGGCGCTGCAGTGGAACGACACCTACCAGGAAAACATGTTCTGCTACACCAATAACATTCCGCAGCGTGATGGCGGCACGCATCTCGCCGGTTTCCGCAGCGCGCTGACCAGGACGATGAACAGCTACATCGAAAAAGAGTCGTCCGCCCGCAAGGACAAGTTCACCCCGAGTGGAGACGATGCGCGCGAGGGCCTGACAGCGGTGCTGTCCGTCAAGGTGCCGGACCCGAAGTTCTCGTCCCAGACCAAGGACAAACTGGTTTCATCTGAAATTAAAGGCATAGTTGAATCGGCCATGTCCGAGCGCCTTGAAGAATTCCTGATGGAAAACCCGGCGGAGGCCAAGGCAATCGTCGGTAAGATCGTTGACGCTGCCCGGGCCCGTGAAGCCGCTCGCAAAGCGCGCGAGATGACGCGCCGCAAAGGCGCTCTCGATATCGCCGGCTTGCCGGGAAAACTGGCGGATTGCCAGGAGAAGGATCCGGCGCTGTCCGAGCTGTTCCTGGTCGAGGGTGATTCCGCTGGCGGCTCGGCCAAGCAAGGCCGTGATCGTCGAACCCAGGCCATCTTGCCGCTAAAGGGCAAGATACTGAACGTGGAAAAAGCGCGCTTCGACAAAATGCTGTCATCAGCTGAAGTTGGCACGCTGATCACCGCGTTAGGCTGCGGCATCGGGCGCACAGATTTCGATCCGGACAAGCTGCGTTATCACCGCGTCATCATCATGACTGACGCTGACGTTGATGGCTCTCACATCCGTACTTTGTTACTTACCTTTTTCTATCGGCAAATGCCGGAGCTGATCGAACGCGGTCATATTTATATCGCACAACCGCCGTTGTACAAGATCAAGAAAGGCAAACAGGAAGTGTATGTAAAAGATGATGCCGAGCTGACGGCACACTTGCTGAGTGCAGCACTCGACAATGCAAAGGTGCATGTCAACGCAGAGGCACCGCCGCTATCTGGCCCGGCCCTGGAAACGCTCGCGCAGGAATACGTTGCAGTTGAGCGCATGATCGAGCGCCTTTCAAATCGCTACGACGAAGCCGTGTTGCGTGCGCTCAGTCAACTAGAACCCGTTAATCGCGGCCTGACGGAGGCCGAAAGCCTCGACGGTTTCGATGCCTGGGTAAGCACACTGTCCGCGGCGCTGCCCAAGGCTGATGGTGGTCGCGCAGGTAATGGAAAAACAATTGCGTATTCAGCAACACTCGACCGCGGTGACGCAGATGGTGAAGGCGTGCGCATAGCCATTTTACGCGAGCAGCATGGCATCGGTGCAACCCGTTACTTGCCGCGAGAGTTTTTCGAAACCAACGAGTACAAACACATCACGGCACTAAGTGAAAAACTGAACGGCCTGCTCGGAGCTGACGCCTACGTGGAGCGCGGTGACAAGCGCGCAGCAATTGCAACGTTCGGTGATGCGGTTGACTGGCTGTTAGGTGAAGCGCGTCGCGGTACGTCAATCCAGCGCTACAAGGGCCTGGGTGAAATGAATCCGGACCAGCTGTGGGACACCACGGTGAACCCGGAAACCCGCCGATTGCTGCAGGTAAAAATTGATGATGCTGTCAAAGCAGACGAAGTTTTCACTACACTGATGGGCGACCAGGTAGAGCCGCGGCGTGAGTTTATTGAAAAGAACGCGCTGACTGTTTCCAACCTCGACGTATAACGTCCACGGAAAAAACAACGCAGAGATCAGCGTCGGCTTTCGCTGATCTCTGCCATTTTTTCCTCGATCCATTCTTGCACCAACGCGTTGACTTCTTTTGGAGTGCAGCCAGCGGGATCGATGGGCGGACCTATACAAAAACGAATGAGGCCAGGTTTCTTGGTCAGTCCGCGACGCGGCCAGAAGTCGCCGGCATTGTGCGCCACCGGCACAATCAGGCTGCCCGTATCAACGGCAAGTGCCGCAGCACTTATGCCATACTTCTTGGTCTCGCCAGCGCGCACGCGTGTGCCCTCCGGAAACACAGAAATCCAGATACCATCAGCGAGTCGCTGTCTGCCTTGCTCGATCACCTGCGTGACCGAGCGTCGCCCGGCGCTGCGATCAATTGCAATGGGTTTCATTAACGCGAGCCCCCAACCGAAAATCGGTATCCACTGAAGCTCGCGTTTTAACACCCAGCTTTGCGCCGGAAAGGCGACCAGTTGCGCGTAAGTTTCAAACACTGTTGAGTGTTTGATCATGACCACGCTCGGTTTATCCGGAAGATGCTCGCGGCCCTCAATCCGGTAATCGAGCCCGCAAAAAAAGCGTCCGCCCCACAACATCGCATGACCCCAGCCGCGAGCGATCGCAAACCGGGTTCGGTAACTGAACGGTGCAAACAGCACAACCATAGACGAGGCAATGATCGCGGAAGCGAAAAAATAAAACTGGAAAATCAGCGAACGAACTAACTGCACTATGAGCCCTCGTTACGCCAACTGTGCTACAAGCTGCTCGGCGTATGCCAGCAAATCCGGCCAGGTTTCAACTTCGATGTCACGGCGCGCCAATTCCGCCTGCGCCGAGGGCCCGTTGCCGGTCAACACCAACACCGGTTTAACCCCCGCCGAAACGGCCGCATCAATATCTCGCGCCGAGTCACCAACCAGCACGGCCTCGGTGGGTCGCATTGAATATGCATTAAGGAGTTGCTGCAGCATTCCCGGTTGCGGCTTGCGACACTCGCAGCCTTCATCCGGCCGATGTGGACAGAACACAATCCGCTCGATCACACCACCGTGCATGTCGGCGATTCTGCGCATCTTGCGGTGCATCGCATACAACGCGTCGCGATTAAAAAGACCGCGACCAATGCCAGATTGATTGCTGGCAACCGATACTTTCATGCCAGCACGAGTCAATAGTCCAATGGCCTCCATGCTGCCTGGCAAAGGCTGCCATTCGGCCGCAGATTTAACGAATGCATTAGAGTCTCGATTGATCACGCCGTCGCGATCAAGAATAAGCAAACGCGGCATCATGCTCCGCTAGCCCTTCGCAATGGACAGTCTCGAAATATCCGCAACATCCAGAAATTGTGCGCGCAAGCCGGAAAGCAGCGCGAGTCGGTTATCCCGAATCTTGTCATCCTCCGCCATCACCATGACGTCATCGAAGTAGCGATCAACAGGCTCGCGCAGTTCGGCAAGCCGTGCCAGCACAGCGCCGTAGTCCCGCACCTCCAACAAACCGGAAACCGCTTTGCGCGCGGCCTTCAGCGCCTCGTACAAATCACCTTCAGCCGGTTCGGCGAAAAGCGTCGGATCCGGCACTGTGTCGCCCTGAAACTCCGATTTGCGAAGAATGTTCGCGATACGCTTATTGGCAGCAGCGAGACTTTCGGCTGCATCGTGATCAACAAATCCCGCAACGGCGTCGAGGCGCGCATTCATATCCGCCAGCGATGCCAGGCGCTGAGCTCGCACCGCCTCAAACACCTCACTGTTGCCGCCTTCTGATTCAAGGAACCAGCCGCGCATGCGCTCAACAATGAAGTCGTAAACCTCTGCTGCAATCGTTGCATCCGCTTTAGCGGGTTGTACTGCAAGGCTGGATTCAATGAGGCTCGGCAAATCCACCTCAAGGTCCAGCTCAACAATTACGCGAACCAGGCCTAGCGCGGCCCGGCGCAAGCCGAAAGGATCACGATTGCCCGAAGGCTTCTTGCCACTGGCGAAAATCCCGCACAACGTATCCAGCTTGTCTGCAATGGCCAGTGCTCTGCCGGTATCGCTACGCGGCAGCTGGTCGCCCGCAAAGCGCGGCAGATATTGCTCAGCGATCGCCTCAGCAATAACAGCTGGCTCTTTATCGGCCAATGCGTAGTAACGCCCCATTACGCCCTGCAGCTCCGGAAATTCGCCGACCATGCCGGTCAGCAAGTCGCACTTGGCGAGCATTGCAGCACGCTGACACAATACAGGGTCCGCACCAATGGATGCTGCCACGTTCGCTGCGAGTAAGGCGACGCGCTGACTGCGTTCAGCCAAGGTCCCGAGCCCATGCTGGTATACGACGCTGGCGAGGCCTTCCTGGTAGTCCTCGAGCGGTTTGCGGCGATCAGCTTCCCAGAAAAAAGCAGCATCGGCGAGACGCGGACGAATAACCCGTTCGTTGCCGTCACGCACTTTGTCCGGATCACTGCTTTCAATATTGGCGACGGTGATAAACACCGGCAGCAACGTCCCATCCGAGTCGGCTACCGGGAAATATCGTTGGTGGCCAGTCAAAGTCGCAACGATGACTTCTTTTGGCAGCTCGAGAAAACGCGGGTCGAAGCGCCCGGTCACCGCGACTGGCCATTCAACCAGCGCTGTAACCTCGTCATACAAATCACTATCACCGATAGCGGCGCCGCCCGCTGCTTCTGCTGCCTGTGCTACGGCCTTGCTGATAATTTGCCTGCGCGCGGCGAAATCGGCAATGACATAGCCCGGCTTCGCGAGCTTCTGTGGGTAATCAGCCGGACTGTCGAGCGTCACGAGCGCATCCGCCATGAAGCGATGCCCCTGCGACACACGACCCGAAGAAATTTCCAAAACGGAACCGGGCACGACGTCGTCGCCGTGCAGCATGACCAACCAGTGCACCGGCCGGACAAACTCCGCTTCTCGCGCACCCCAGCGCATGCGCCGCGGTATCGGCAGGCCGTCCAGCGCGAGCTGCACGCATTGCGGCAATATCGCCGCGGCCGCCCGGCCGGGCTCAATCGCGCGGTGCACCAGCCACTCGCCCTTCGGCGTTTCTTCGCGAGCCAAATCGTCAACACCGACCCCGCATTTTTCCGCGAAAGCGATGGCTGCCTGGGCAGGATTGCCGTCTTTGTCAAAGGCAATGCGAACCGGTGGACCTTTTTGTTCCACGGCGCGATCTGCCTGCGCCAACGCGAGGTCCGCAACCTTGACGGCCAGCCGTCGCGGGCTGGCGAACGCGCTAACAGCACCGTGCTCCAGGTGTTCTG
This sequence comes from Woeseia sp., assembly GCA_037968755.1. Lineage (GTDB taxonomy): Bacteria > Pseudomonadota > Gammaproteobacteria > Steroidobacterales > Woeseiaceae > Woeseia. The sequence continues at coordinate 16,812 of JBBKWB010000162.1, read as the reverse complement.
CCTTGAGCGCCGCGGACAAACCATCGGCGAACGCAGCCATCAGGGTCTTGAGCGCTTTCGGCGGCAATTCCTCGGTACCAAGCTCCACCAGGAAATCGGCCGATCTGCGAGCGCTCATTGCGCAGCCGTCCGCGCGGCACTGGCGACGGATTCCACCATCGGAAAGCCCAGCGCTTCGCGGCTCGCGTAATACGCTTCAGCGATCGCGCGCGACATGTCCCGCACGCGAAGAATGAAGCGCTGCCGCTCACTGACGGAAATCGCCTGGCGGGCATCCAGCAGATTGAAAGTATGCGAGGCCTGCAGCATTTGTTCGTACGCAGGCAACGCGAGATCGGCGGCGATCAGTCGCTGCGATTCGCCCTCAGCGTGATCAAACGCTGCAAACAAGGACTTGATGTCGGCTTGCTCAAAGTTATAACGCGATTGCTCGACTTCATTCTGGTGATACACATCACCGTAGGTAACACGACCGAGCGGACCATCAGTCCAGATGATGTCGAATATGCTTTCGACGCTTTGCAGGTACATGGCAAGGCGCTCAAGGCCGTAGGTGATCTCGCCGGTTACCGGCCGGCACTCGAGGCCACCTACCTGCTGAAAATAGGTGAACTGGGTGACTTCCATGCCGTTCAACCAGACTTCCCAGCCCAGCCCCCACGCGCCGAGTGTTGGTGACTCCCAGTTGTCCTCGACGAAACGAATGTCATGCACGCGAGTGTCTATGCCAATGGCGCGCAGTGAATCCAGGTACATCGCCTGAATGTCATCCGGCGACGGCTTGATGACCACCTGGTACTGGTAATAGTGCTGCAGGCGAAACGGGTTATCGCCGTAGCGGCCATCCGTGGGCCGGCGGCATGGCTGCACGTAAGCGGCGCTCCACGGCTCCGGGCCGATAGCACGCAGAAAGGTCGCGGGATGAAAGGTACCGGCCCCCATGGACATATCGTAAGGCTGGGCGATGACGCAGCCCCGCTCCGCCCAGAATTGCTGCAGCCTCAGGATCAGCTCCTGGAAGCTGCAAAAAGCCGGCGCTTTGTCATTGTTCATATAGTGCTGTCATGGCCTGAATTTCCGGCGCCAAAGTATAACCTGCGTGATCCCGGCCCGCATGCGGCGCGCGCAAGCCAGATCGGCGGAATTCCGACCCGGGCCTGCAAGCGCCGCAACAACCCGTGCAGCGCACAGTAATTTGCACTATCATGGTGCAGAACAAATTCGCTGCGCACAATCTTGGTGCACTACTGGCACGGCATCAACGCGTGAACTGCTTATAATTCAAATGCTTGTGACCAAATCGATACTGGCACGGTTTCTGCACTGTAATGGCACAAGCCGTGTAACGGCATCGTCATATCGGCGTCACCGACGCCGCATCAATTCAACAATCCGGAGGATACCCAAATGACCCCTGCAGAGGTGCTGGCTCTTATTAAGGAACACGACGTCAAGTTCGTGGACATACGCTTTACTGATACCAAGGGTAAAGAGCAGCACCTAACGGTGCCCGCGCACACCATTGATGAAGACGTGTTCGAAGACGGCAAAATGTTTGACGGCTCGTCGATCTCCGGCTGGAAGGGCATCAACGAGTCCGACATGATTCTGATGCCGGATCCCGCCAGCGCAGTAATCGACGTATTCCCGGAAGAGACCACGCTGAATCTCCGTTGCGATGTGATCGAGCCCAACACGATGCAGGGTTACGGCCGTTGCCCGCGCTCACTGGCACACCGTGCCGAGGCTTACCTGAAATCCACGGGCATTGCGGACGAGGCGTATTTCGGTCCGGAAAATGAATTCTTTATCTTTGACGACGTGCGCTGGGGCGACTCAATGCAGGGCGCTTTCTATTCCATCGATTCGGGTGAAGGTGCCTGGAATTCAGGCACGGCAAATGGCGAAGGCAATATGGGTCACCGGCCGACCGTCAAAGGCGGTTACTTCCCGGTGCCACCAGTCGATTCTTTACACGACATTCGCTCGGCCATGTGTCTCGCCCTCGAAGAAATGGGTGTTGAAACTGAGGTACATCACCACGAAGTCGCAACTGCCGGCCAGTGCGAGATCGGTGCCAAGTTCGCAACCCTCGTGAAAAAAGCTGACGAGGTGCAGGTACTGAAATACGTTGTTCATAACGTAGCGCATGCCTACGGGAAGACCGCGACGTTCATGCCGAAACCGCTGGTCGACGACAACGGCAGCGGCATGCACGTACATCAGTCGCTGTTCAAAGACGGCAAGAACCTGTTTGCGGGCGATGGCTACGGCGGCCTGTCCGATACCGCACTTTTCTATATAGGCGGTTTGGTCAAACACGCGAAAGCGCTGAACGCGTTTACCAATCCGGCAACGAACAGCTACAAGCGACTCGTGCCCGGCTTTGAAGCGCCGACCATACTTGCCTACTCCGCAAGGAACCGTTCTGCTTCCATTCGCATTCCATACGTTTCCAACCCGAAAGGGCGCCGTATTGAACTGCGCTTCCCGGATTCAATGGCCAACCCGTATCTCGCGTTCGCCGCGATGATGCTCGCCGGCCTCGACGGTATTCAGAACAAGATTCACCCGGGAGAGGCGATGGACAAGGACCTTTACGACCTGCCGCCCGAAGAAGAAAAAGATCTGCAGCACGTCGCATTCTCTCTTGAAGAGGCACTCAATGCGCTGAATGACGATCGTGCATTCCTGAAGGCCGGTAATGTGTTCGATGATGACCTGATTGATGCCTACATCAGGCTCAAACAGGAAAACGTCACGCGCTTGCGCATGACGACCCACCCCGTCGAATTCGACATGTATTACAGCCTCTGACCGGCTGTTGTTTGCCGATGCGGGCGACATAATGTCGCCCGCATCGCTGGCCTACTGCGAGCGACCACTGCTATGCTAGCGAAATGCTCAAAAGACTCTTGTTGCCTTGCCTGCTGCTTTGCGCTTTCAGCGCATCGGCGCAGATATACAAGTGGGTCGACGAAAACGGCATCGTGCACTACAGCGACCAGCCTGCACCTGGGGCCGAACGCGTTGACCTGCCCGGACGGCCGAGCTCGGCCCGGAGCACTCCGCCGGCGCGACCCGCGCCGGCTGCGGCTCCTGCAGCCAGCACAGCCAGCACAGCAAACACGAGGGCCGCTGCACCGTTTTCCTACACTTCGTTGTCAGTCAGTTCGCCCGCTGCGGAAGAGACTCTGTGGAATATCGGCGGCACACTGACGGTCAACCTGAGCTTGCAGCCGAGCTTACGCAGCGGCGACCGGGTTCGGCTGTACTTCGACGGCGAGCCGACGGAAACGCAACTCACGCTCGGCTTCCAGATCGAGGAAGTTTGGCGGGGCGGACACAACCTGCAGGCCGAAGTGATAGACGCGAACGGCAAGGTCATGATTCGCAGCGAGCCGATGCGCTTTTTTGTTCAACAAACCACAGTCGCGAGACCCTGACAGCAGCTAACGGCGGTCAGGGGCGGTCAAAGCCTATGACAACCGTACCGGCCTCCGACATTCTCGAAAACCTCGAGACGGCCGTCGTCGTGCTCAATCCTAACCTCCTGATCACCGCACTGAATCCGGCAGCCGAAAACCTGCTTGGCATCAGCCGCTCGCGCGCCCTCGGCAAGCCCCTGCTGCCGTTGGTTGATGAAGATGAGACCCTGAAACGGGTACTCGCCAATAGCCTCGCAACCTTACAAACCTACGCGCATGAAATGCTGCTGGCGCCAAGCGATGTGCATGCCGACAGTCGCATGGTGGAGTGCCGGGTAACCCCGTTGTCGGAGACCCATGGTAACCAGTTGCTGGTTGAATTGACTGACGTGACCCGACGCATGCGCATTTCCCGGGAAAATGCCTTGCTGATTCAGCATGGGGCTGGCCGACAAATGGTTCGGCAACTGGCGCACGAAATAAAGAACCCGCTTGGCGGCCTGCGCGGAGCGGCGCAATTGCTTGCACGCGAGCTCGATAGCCCGGATCTGCGCGAATACACTGACGTCATTATTTCGGAAGCGGATCGCCTGGTAACCCTGGTCAACACCCTGCTCGGTCCCGGTGGGCCCCCGAACAAACAATCGAGCAATATTCACGAACTGATCGAGTACGTCGTACGCCTGATCGAGCCGCAATGCGCCGGCAAGCTCAACATCGTTCGAGACTACGATCCGGGCCTGCCCGCGCTGCAGCTTGATAGAGACCAGATTGTGCAAGCCCTGTTGAACCTGGTTCAGAACGCCTGCGCAGCCCTGGAGAATCAAGGCACACTGGTGCTGCGAACTCGCGCGGCCAGCAACTTCACTATCGGTGATACGCGGCATACGACTGTTGCGAATATCGAAATTGAAGACGACGGCCCCGGCATACCACCTGACCTGCAAGAGTCCGTGTTCTACCCCCTGGTGACCAGCCGTGCCGACGGCACGGGCCTGGGCCTGCCCGCCGCGCAGGAATTGATCAGCCGACATGGGGGCCTGATTGAATTTGAATCCCGCCCCGGCCGCACTGTATTCCAGGTGCGCTTACCGATATTTGCGAAGCCGGGAGGAGCACATGACTGAATCATTACGGGTATGGGTGGTGGACGACGACCAGTCCGTACGTTGGGTCCTCGACAAGGCACTGCAGGCGGCCGATATCGAATGCCGAAGTTTTGAGCGTGCTGAACATTTGCTGGACGCAATATCCACTGACTCGCCCGACGTACTCTTGACCGATGTGCGCATGCCGGGGATGGACGGATTGCGCCTGCTGGAGCGGCTGACCAGTCAGAAGCCCGACCTGCCCATCATCGTCATGACGGCACACTCGGACCTCGACAACGCTGTGGCGGCGTACAAAGGCGGCGCTTTCGAGTACCTGCCCAAACCTTTCGACATAGATGAAGCGGTCGCACTGATACGCAAGGCGGCCCGCCACAGTGGTGCAGAGTCTCGAGAAAGCCCCTCAAGCGAGCGCGCGATCCCGTCTCTGATCGGCCAGGCGCCGGCCATGCAGGAAGTGTTTCGTTCGATCGGCCGACTGGCCGGTTCGAGCATGACGGTATTGATAACGGGCGAGTCTGGAACGGGCAAAGAGCTGGTAGCGCGTGCTCTGCACGATCACAGTCCGCGCGCGGACCGAGCATTCGTTGCTTTGAACACATCCGCGATAGCCGCCGAGCTATTGGAGTCCGAACTGTTCGGCCACGAACGTGGCGCGTTCACCGGCGCTGATTCCCGACGTGTTGGTCGCTTCGAACAAGCGCATGGCGGCACCCTGTTCCTCGATGAAATAGGCGACATGTCGCCGGCACTGCAAACACGTTTGCTGCGAGTACTCGCCGAAAGCGAGTTCTACCGTGTTGGCGGCCAAACCTCCATAAAGGTTGATGTCCGGGTAATCGCGGCAACCAATCAGGATCTCGCGCAGGCCGTTCGTAAAGGGCAGTTTCGGGAGGACCTCTATCATCGCCTCAACGTCATACGCATCAACACTCCGCCATTACGTCAGCGTCGCGAAGACATCCCGCTATTGCTGAATCACTATCTCGACAATGCCGCGCGGGAACTGGGCGCATCGGCGAAAGTGTTGAGCGCGGAGGCGCTGCATGCCCTGCGCAACTATGAGTGGCCCGGCAACGTTCGCCAGCTTGTTAATACGGCACGCCGGCTTACCGTTACCGCGCCGGGCAATGTCATCGCGACCGAAGACCTCCCCGAGGACCTTGGCGGTAACGTACGCTCGGGGCCGGACTGGACGCAGGCACTCGAGGGCTGGGCGGAAAGCGCATTGGCCAACCAGAAAGGGTCCGCGTTGCTGGAGGTAGCGTTGCCGGCCTTCGAGTCGACACTCATTCGTACCGCACTCGCACACGCGAATGGCCACCGGCAGGAAGCCGCGCGCCTACTGGGCTGGGGGCGCAATACGCTCACGCGCAAGATCAAAACACTGCATATTGACTGACGCGCTCAGGCGACCAGCGAACCGACCAGTTCGTTACACGAGGCTATGTTGTGACGGTGCAGGTAGTCCGCGATGCCGGCGTTGATCTTGCGACACAGCAACGGATCGTAAAACAGTGCCGTGCCGATCCCGACCGTGCTCGCGCCGGCTATCATGAACTCCAGAGCATCCTCGGTTGTAGTGATGCCACCCTGGCCAATGATCGGAATTCCGAGCGGCCCGGCAACCTCGTAAACCTGGTGCACTTTCAGTAACGCAATGGGTTTGATGGCGGGCCCGGACAAGCCGCCTTGCACGTTGCCGATGATCGGCGTTCGCTGTTCAACATCTATGGCCATGCCCATGACGGTGTTAATAACCGCCAGCGCATCCGCACCGGCCTCAATACATTGCCGGGCGTTTTCGCGAATGTCAGTCTGGTTCGGCGACAACTTTGCGATGATAGGCTTGCTGGTTACCTTGCGACATGCCGCTACGACTTTCGCAGACATATCCGGATAGTTGCCGAATGAAACTCCGCCTTCCTTAATATTCGGGCAGGAAATATTGATCTCGATAGCATCGATCGGCGAATCGTCAAAACGCGCGGTGACGGCAGCGTAGTCGTCTATGGTGGAACCGCAGACATTCGCGAAGAAACGGGTTTCGGAAAAGTCGAGGCTCGGCAAAATATGCTCGATCACCCGGTCCATCCCCGGATTCTGCAAGCCGATGGCGTTCAATATGCCCATCGGCGTTTCATAGACCCGGTGGGGCGGGTTGCCTAGCCGCGGTTCACGAGTTGTACCTTTCAGAACGACCGCACCGACATCGCGATTTGAAAATCCCTTGATGCGGGTGTATTCCTCACCGAAGCCAACGCAACCCGATAAGAGCACGATTGGCGAGTCGAGTTGGATCCCGCAGAAATCGACGGCGAGTGAATTTATATCTGTAGTTGCAGCGACCACTGTATTTCGTTTATCCGCAAGCCCTGGTTTGCCGTATTGTACGCAAGATGCTGCACCTGATTCTCTACGAACCGGAAATTCCGCCGAACACCGGCAACATTATCCGGCTCTGCGCCAATACCGGCACAGCCTTGCATCTCGTCGAACCGCTGGGTTTCGAGCTGGATGACACGCGCCTGCGCCGCGCCGGTCTCGACTACCGGGAATTTGCAGAGGTGCGAAGTTATCCGAACTTGCCCACGTGCCTCAGCGCTATCGGCGAGCCCCGCGTTTTTGCACTCAGCACCCGCAGCCGGACTCCGTACGCCGATGCGCGCTTTCGGGATGGAGACGCATTCCTGTTCGGTCCGGAAACCCGCGGTCTGCCACAGGCCGTACTGGATGCCTTGCCGCCGGAGCAGCGCCTGCGACTTCCCATGCGCGCGGACAGCCGCAGTCTCAATCTGTCGAATGCGGCGGCAGTAATGATCTACGAGGCATGGCGCCAACTGGATTTTGCCGGCCAGGGTGACCTGTTGGGTTGAACAATCTATTCCGGTTTTAGCGCACGGCTCATCAGCATGCCAACCGCTACACTGGCAGGAACGTCCTCGTAGAGGATGCTGTAAACCTGCTGACAGATTGGCATTTCAACGCCGAGCTTGTCGGCGACTTCCTTCACGGCTTTGGCAGCGAGAACGCCTTCCACCACTTGCTGGATTTCAATCTGCGCTTCCTCAATCGTGCGCCCGGCCGCCAGCAACAAACCCATGCGGCGATTACGCGACAAGTTGTCGGTGCAGGTCAGCACCAGGTCGCCCATGCCCGCAAGGCCCATAAAGGTTTCCTGGCGAGCACCGAGAGCAACGCCGAGCCGGGTCATTTCGACGAGCCCGCGATTGATCATCGCGATACGCGTATTGGCACCGAAACCGAGGCCGTCGGATATACCTGCACCGATGGCCAGGACGTTCTTAACCGCACCGCCCACTTCCACGCCGACCATGTCGGAGGAGGTGTACGCACGAAAATTATCGCCGGAGAAGGCCTGCGCCAGATCGGCAGCGAAGTCGTCGTCGCTCGCCGCGATTGTCATCGCTGTCGGCAAGCCGTCGCCGACTTCGCGTGCGAACGTTGGCCCCGACAGAACGGCCATCGCGCGCTTTTCTCCCAGCACTTCCGCTGCAACCTGGTGCGGAAGTTTGCCGGTCGTTAATTCGAAGCCTTTGGTTGCCCAGCATATGCGGACACTGTCGGTGAGCTGAGGCTTGATCCTGGTCAGGGTCTCACGGAGGCCGTGGCTCGGTACAGAAACCAGCACGATACTGGCACCAGCGAGACAGGTATCGAGCTCGACGACCGCTTGCAGACTGTCGGGAAACCGCGCGTCCGGCAAATAGCGTTGATTCTCACCGTCCGCCTGCATGGCTTCGAGCTGCTTGCGGTCTCTGCCCCACAGGCGAACATCGTGGCCACGGCGGGCAAGTTGTAACGCGAGCGCGGTACCCCAGGAGCCGGCGCCGATAACGGCGACGGACAATGGTTCGTCAAGATTTGCGTTGTCGCTCAGTTAAGGCTCCCTTCGCCGCTGTTGCCGCCGTTGCTGCCGTTGTCGCCAGCAGCCACCTGCTGGCTTGCGGCTTGCTTCCGGCTTTCAGCATACAACACATCGAAATTGATGGGCTGCAGAACGAACTCCGGAAAGCCACCTTTGGCGACAATGCCGGCAATGGCTTCGCGGGCATAGGGAAACAGGGTGCCGGGACAAAAACTGCCGACGACCGCGTCAAATTCCTGCTCACTATAGCCAGCGATCTGGAACAGCCCCGCCTGTTGCAGCTCGATAAGAAACAAGGTTTTCTCATCATGTTTAGCTTCGACGGTGATAGTCAGAATCACTTCGTGCATGTCGCCGGGCGCTGCGGCATGCGTGCTGCGCAGGTTCAGATTGGTTTTCGGACTCCACTCGCCAGAGGTGAAAACCTCCGGGCCACGCGGCGATTCAAATGAGAAATCTTTTACATATACTTTGTGAATCGCTATGCGTCGGTCCTGTACTGCTTCGTCTGCCATTTCCTGTTCCCGTGGTTAATGTTGTTTGAGTATTAGTGCCGGAACGTCGTCGATCGTATCGTTCAGTCCGCGATGCCCAGCATGCGGTCGAGCTTGCCTTGCTGGTCCAGCGCATAAATATCGTCGAAGCCGCCAACGGCTTCGTCGTTGATAAAAATTTGCGGCACCGTGCGGCGGCCACTTAGTTGCTCCATCTTCGCGCGCAGTTCGCGGTTGCCGGATACCGAGATATCTTCAAACGCGACCTTCTTCTTTGTGAGCAGCATGCGCGCCGCTGCGCAGTAAGGGCACATTGCGGTGCCATACATGACTACCTTCGCCGACTCTTTCATGTTTGCATCCGCACTTATTTCTTACGCGGTTTTTTTCCGCCGACAACCGGCAAACTGGCTTCCGACCAGGCATTCATGCCGCCGCGGACGCCGTACACATTATCTATACCGGCCTTGCGTAAACGGGTAACGACCTTGTTGCTGGCCATGCCTGAATCACAGACTGTCAGCAGCGGTTTGTCGCCCATGCTCTTCAGTTTTTCTTCGTGTGCTGCCAGCTCATCGAACGGTATGTTCTTCGCGTTAACAATGTGTCCGCGCGCAAAAGCCTCGCTGCTGCGCAAGTCGACAACTCGGGCATCGGCGTTGATCAGCTTCACCGCCTCCTGTGGCTCGACGCTCGTCATACCGCGCGCCTTGCGTTGCAGCTCGCTGAACACCAGTACGATAAAACTAAGGACCAGGCCGCCAGCCAGCAGACTGTGGTTCGCGGCAAACTCGAAGACTTGTTGCATGGTTGTGGTTTCGCAGTGTCGAACGCCGCCCGGTCGGCGGCGTTGTGGCAAACGCCAAGTATAACAGTGTCCGCGGCGGTCGCGTCCATCGCGCCGACTACCGCCATAGGCCGCTATGGCACTACACTTCGAGTCCATGAGAGTTAACGCGAGTCCGATACTGCGCCTGTGCACGCTTCTGCTGAGCTTGCTGCTGCTGCCCGCGTGGCTGCCAGCGCAGGAGGCCGGCCTCAGCCGGGTCAAAGAGCAGGAACTGCAGGAAGTTCGCGACAAGATCAGTCGCCTGAAGAAAAGCATGGACACGCGTGCCAGCGAGCGCGACCGGGTTACTGCTGAGCTGCAAGAAGCCGAGGTCAGCATTTCAGAGACGCGTATTCAGCTCAAGGAGCTGGAGCGGCAAAAGAGCGTCAGCGAACGCAAGAAGCTTGAGCTGGAAGCGCAACTCGAAGAGCTTCGCAAAAAGCTCGATTTCGAATCGACTCAACTCGCGGCGCAGGTACGTGCGGCCTACGTCAATGGCGGCCAGGAACGGATCAAGTTGTTACTTAATCAACAGGACCCCGCCGATATTGGCCGGTCGCTGGCGTACTACCGTTACCTCAGCGAGTATCGCGGCGCGAATATCGACATTATGACGACCCACCTGCAGGAGGCGGCACGCCTGCGCGATGAGGTGCAGGCAGAGGAGAACCGCTTGTCGCGACTCGCAGCGGCGCGTTTTGCCGAGTTGGGCGAATTGAACAAGGCGCAGGAGCAACGCAGCGAGCTCCTCGGCCGGCTCAAACAGCGCATGAGCGAAGAAGGAGCTGAAATTGAACGCCTTGCGGCGCAGGAGAAAGATCTCGCCCGGCTGATCGAGGAGCTGACGAGCATACTCTCGGACTACCCTATTACCTCGGAAGAACCGTTCAGCAAACTCAAGGGCCGGCTCACCTGGCCTGTGGCGGGACAGTTGCTGCATGATTTCGGCCAGCCGCGTGCAGGCGGCGGCGTAAACTGGAACGGCGTTGTCCTGACGGCGCCGCGAGGCCGCGAGGTGCGCACGGTCTACCACGGTCGGGTCGTATTTGCGGACTGGCTGGCGGGCCTTGGCCTGCTGGTAATCGTGGATCATGGCGAGGGCTACATGACGCTTTACGGTTACAACGAATCGATACTCACTAACGCCGGCGACTGGGTTGCGCCCGGTGACGTCATCGCGACCGTAGGCGACAGTGGTGGTCAGCAACGCGCCGGTCTTTATTTCGAGATTCGCAAGGGCACGGCGCCGGTTAACCCACGCGGTTGGGTAACCCGGCAGCCGCAGGGCGGCGGCTGAAGGATATACGCTGGTGGGCGCAGTAAACCGCCTGTTGCTGTGCTATCGTGCTGCGGCTCGGGCACTCTGAAAGGGTGCTCCGGGTTGTCCCCGGGGGAATGGCATGTCTTTGAAAGTCCGCGGTATTCTGGTGTTGGTCATCGGCACGGTGATGGGCCTTGGCTTATCGCTGGGCGGCACCATGATGGCGACCCGCGACGCGGCTCCCGGCGGCCATGGAAGTGTCGACAAGGCGCGCCTGCTTGCCGAAGTCATGGAGCGCGTCAAACGCGATTATGTCGAGCCAATCGATGACGAAGCACTGCTGGAAAGTGCCATCCGCGGAATGGTCGCCGACCTCGACATTCACTCCCAGTATCTTGATGCGAGTGAGTACCAGGACATCCGCATCAGCACGACCGGCCATTACGCCGGTGTTGGCCTTGAGATCAGCACTCGCGACAACAAGCTGCTCGTCGTAAGTCCTATAGACAATTCACCGGCACAAAAAGCCGGCATGCTCGCTGGCGATACGGTCGTTGCGATCGACGGCAACACGGTTGATGCAGATGGATTGCGGGAAACCATTCGTCAGCTGCGCGGCCGAATTGGCAGTCGGGTCAGTATCACGGTTGTTCGCCAGCCGGATGACGAGGTCATCGTGTTTGATCTGCGCCGCGAGAATATCCGGGTTGCCAGCGTACGCCACGAGCTCCTGGATATTTCGATCGGTTATGCGCGAATCAGCCAGTTCACGGACAGCACGGCTGCCGAGCTGGCTGATGCGATCGACGCCATGGTCGATGAGCTGAAAGTGACCGCGAATGGTGGTCTTAAGGGCGTCGTACTTGACCTGCGCAATAACCCCGGCGGCATCCTCGATGCGGCGGTGGATGTTTCGGACCTGTTTCTTGATGACGGCATCATTGTCAGCGCCGACGGCCGCACACCGGAGTCACGCTTTATCCGCAACGCACATCGTGGCGATCTGCTCGACGGCACGCCGATGGTGGTGCTGGTCAACGCGGGCTCCGCATCTGCCTCGGAAATTGTTGCGGGCGCGTTGCAGGATCATCATCGCGCCCTGGTGATTGGAACGACAACGTTTGGCAAAGGACTGGTGCAAACAGTGATGCCGCTGTCGCGCGGTCGCGCCATCAAGCTCACAACCTCGCGTTACTACACGCCGTCAGGCGATTCGATTCACGAGACCGGCATTTCACCGGACGTGTATATCGAAGGCAGCAGCCAGTACCCGGGTTACGATCTCGCCGAGCAACTCGATCGGGAAGCCGATACGCAACTGATCGAAGCACTCGAGCGCCTGCACGACCGGCGCGTCATGCACAGTCGCCGCGGAGACTGATCGCTGCATGTTGCCTGAAGTTCGCTGGTCGTTGCGCGGCCTGATTGTAGGCTGCCTGCTGCTGTCGCCAGCTCATGCCAACGACGGTTTTATCGAAGCTGTACCACTGCGCCCGCGCATCGCGCTGATTATTGATGATCTCGGCTACGCGTTTTCCGCAGGTCAGCGTGTAGTGGGTTTGCCGGGCCCCGTAGCCTGTGCTGTGCTGCCGGCGACGCCGCGTGGCCGCGAACTCGCCGAACTCGCAGCGCAACATGGCAAAGAGGTTCTGCTGCATCTGCCATTGCAAGCTCAGAAACACGACGGCGCAATCGAACCTGGCGTCATGCTTCTCGACATGAGTCGTCGCGAGTTTGCGAATGCCTTTGCCGAAAACTTTGCCTCGGTGCCGCACATCAGCGGTGTGAACAATCATCGTGGCAGTTTGCTGACTCGTCACCCCGGACATATGGGCTGGCTAATGGAGGAACTCCGCGCGCGCGATGGATTGTTCTTCGTCGACAGCTATACAACCCATCGCAGCATCGCGCTGCAAGCAGCAAAAGAAGCAGGTGTACCCGCCGTGCGTCGCGATGTTTTTCTTGACTCCGATCGCACAGCAGTAGCGAGCGAGTTCGGGCGCTTGCTGGAACTGGCGCGGTTACACGGCAGCGCTATCGGTATCGGCCACCCTTACCCGGAAACGCTCGATTACCTTGAACAGGTCCTGCCGCAGCTTGCTGCCGAGGGCGTGGACCTGGTCAGGGTTAGCGAGTTACTGGGCACAGATCAGGCCGTTGAACCCCGAAGCCGTTTGCCGCTCTAAGTTTCCTCTGTCAGGCTTAATGTGTAGCTTGTGACCGGGATGCAGAAATTCATGACAATCCGCAATACCGCCGTATTACTCCTCGCACCAGTCTTGCTGGCGCTGCTGCCAGCCAGCGCACAGCAGAAAGATTCAGGCACACAAGCCAGTGATACTAAAGCCTGCACAATGCAATATGACCCGGTATGCGGTGTCGATGGCAAAACCTACAGTAACGATTGCGTGGCCGATGCCGCCGGCGTCGACATCGTCGGCTTTGGCGATTGCACCCAGTACGCCGCCAATGAGTGCGACGATCGCTTCGAACCCGTTTGCGGTGCGGACAACAAGACCTACGGTAACCTGTGCGTAGCTGAAGCCGCCGGAGTGGTGGTTGCCGCCGAAGGATTGTGTGCGGACGCCGCCGCTTGTGGCGACAAGTTCGAGCCGGTTTGCGGTGTTGATGGCAATACCTACAGCAACGCCTGCTTCGCGGAAGCATCGAAAATCGAGATCGCCTTCGCGGGCCTGTGTGAAGAACCGGCTAGTGAGTGCAGCGAAGAAGTGACACCGGTATGCGGAGCGGACGGCTATACCTACAACAATGCCTGCCTGGCCGATGAGGCGGGCACGGACATCGTGAGCCTGGGTGCTTGTTCAATATCCGGTTGCCCGGATATTTACGAGCCGGTCTGTGGAATGAATGCGCGCAGCTACCGAAATCGCTGCGAGGCTGAACAGGATCGTGTGCCTGTGCAGCGGCGCGGCGTTTGCGACGTGAAATCCTGCCCCGATGTGGTTTCGCCCGTGTGCGGCGACGATGGCCGCACGCATGCCAATGCTTGTGAGGCGGAAGGTGCCGGAGTAACGGTGTTTACGCCAGGCGCCTGCGGCGTGCGCGCGTGTCCCAACCTGTTCATACCGGTTTGCGGCGCGGACGACAAAACTTACGGCAACGCCTGCCAGTCGGAGCGCGCAGGAGTTCGAATCCAGTACGCCGGCCTGTGTGATTCGCAGGGCAGGAACTGTTCCAGTGTTTACCAGCCTGTTTGCGGTCTGGATGGCAACACGTATGACAACATCTGCCAGTTGGAAAATGCCGATCAGACGATGGCTTATGCCGGCGCCTGCCTCGGCCAGTAACTCAACTCATTCCGGCCAGGCGCTTTGCAGCCGTCCGTCACCGTTGTCGCGATAAGGCAGCCAAACGAGACCGAACAGCGATACGTGCACGTCCGTCGTCTTTGGCCGTACCGTAATTTCCTCAAGCGGCGCTGCCAGTGCATCGAAGCCCGTATCGAGCTCATCGACTTCTTTCTGCAGCTCGGCGTTCAGCGCATCGATGTCTGCCTGAACCTTGACCATGGTTTGTTTCGCGCGCTCTACGTCGCCTGCTTCTTTGCGCACGCCGCTGGCGGAGCGTATCGCCGTGCCAACGCGGCTGGCAGTACTGGTTGACAGCTTCTTGCGGCCAAGCAGCGCACCCAGTATCGCGGTACCAAAAGAAAGTGCTGTATCGAGCTTCTTCTTGCCCGCTTGTTGTGATTCACGCTCGATTGCCTGTTGCGAGCGAAGCAATCGATTCTCAAGTGTGGTCGTCTTCGTTGCATAGCGTTTGCGTAACTTTGCCACCGCTTTGTCGCGCTCTTCACTCGCGCGTTGCTGAAGGCGGGCGCGGAACTCGCCCTCACTTTCGTTAGCGGCCGAAGTCATCTTGAATTTCTTCTCGCGGTAGAGCGAGATGGTTTCATTCTGGCGCAGCCAACGTTTGTACAGCTTCTCCCATTTGGAATAGTTGCTGTCCACGCCGAGTGGCTGCGGGCAATCCGTAAAGCGACTGTCTGCTTGTGCCTCTGTTTGCAACTCATCCGCCGTCAGCGAGAGCGCCTCGCATTGATCCCAGTCAACGGCGATAGGACCGTCTTCGAGTTCGAGCGTATGCACGCATTCGCGGCTCTCGTCGACCTTGTAGCGGGCATTGCTGTACGCGATCTCTGCTGTGCCGAGCAGTCGCGGGTAATACACAACGCCTGTGGCAGTGGCCGGTACGTAGAATTGCTTGATCTTCGGTGTCAGCACCGGCGCGTCGCTGCCGCTTGCGGCGGTGGCAGCGCGTTTCGACGGTGTCGCCGCGATGGTCGCCGGAATCCGGCCCTGCATCAGTTTCTTGATCTGGTCGCGGGTTAGCGGGCCAGCGAGGTACGACATGACCCAGCGAGTTCCGAAGACAACGTCCTCGTCTTCATGCACGTTGTGCAGCAGGAACTTGCGTTTGCCAAGCCCGGCCAGAGTGCGCTCCATCTTCTGGCGATCAAACTCGCCGCCCTGGCTCGCGCCTTCAAGACCTTCCATTACCCGCATCTTGTCGCGTTCGGTTTGCAGCCGGCCGATAAACCACGTGCCCGTGTTGGAGAGACCCTTGTAGTCGAGATCGACCGGGTTCTGAGTGGCGAGCACCAGGCCGACGCCGTACGCGCGAGCCTGTTTCAACAAGGTCAGGAACAGGCGCTTCGACGGTGGGTTCGCGGTCGGCGGCATGTAACCGAAGATCTCGTCCATGTACAGGATCGCACGCAAGCTGGAGGTGCCCGGCTGTGCACGCATCCACGCGATCAGCTCATTGAGCAACATGGTTACGAAGAACATCCGGCCTGGTTCGTCGAGATGCGCGATCGACATGATCGATGTGCGCGGCTTGCCATCCTCGGTGTACAAGAGGCTGTGCGCGCTGAGCGGCTCGCCCTCCATCCAGGCTTCGAAACCGGGCGCGGCAAGCAGATTGTTCAGGCGCATGGCCAGTTCGAAGCGATCTTTGGAGGCGTAGAACGATTCGAGATCGAGAACGCCGACTTTATTGATGGGCGGTGCCTGGATCGCACCGATCAATGCTGCAATGTCGAGGTCACGATGCTGCTGCCAGTAGTGATCGAGGATCAACGCGATCAGAATGTGCTCGCGACTCGTGATCGGGTCGGCGTTGATACCGATCAATGACAGGATGCCGGTAGCCGTGGCTTGCACTCGTTCGCGATATAGATCGCCGTCTGCAATCAGTGCGGCAGGCGGTGCCGAAAATGATTTCAGAATCGAGACCGGCCGCCCGGCCTGGCTGCCCGGCGTGTAGATATTCACATCGCTGCTCGCCTTCAGTTTGGCGATGCGCTTGCCGTCCTGACCCCAGCCGGCGAGCCCCTTCTTCCATAACGCCGCCTGCGCCGCGGCGAATTCGTCGGGACTCTGGCCCTCGTCGCTCGCCTGGCGTTCGTTTACCCAGGGACGGAAGTCAGCAGCCGCCAGTTTCGGAAAGGTCAGCATCAGGTTGCCGAGATCGCCTTTCGGGTCGATGGCGATCACCGGAATATGATCGAGCGCTGCTTCCTCCAGGATGCCAATGCCGAGGCCGGTCTTGCCGGAACCGGTCATGCCGATGATTACCGCGTGGGTGGTGAGGTCCTTGGAGTCGTAAAGCACGAGCTCGTCGCCGGTCTTGCCGGTGTCATCGTTGATACGTTTACCGACGTAGAACGCGCCGAGCTTCTCGAAATCGTGCATTGGACAGGGCTCCCGGTTAAATCAGCAAGAATCCGGTGCGTTGTGACGTGCACCCTGAGGCCAATTCTACGACATTGGCCGGAGC
>JBBKWB010000161.1:0-8126 GCA_037968755.1 Woeseia sp. | reverse complement strand
GCAGCGTGATCCATCGCCAGGCTCAACATCAGGTTGGGATAAATCAGCTCGCCGAAATGGCGGGTCTTTTCTGCATCGTTGAGGCCCGGCATCGGCGGCCGGCTGGTGGTACCGCTGGTAGTGAACGTATTCGTGCCAGCACGCTGCGGCACGCCGGCTTCCCAATCCAGGTTCTGCCCACCGGCATCGCGAAAGGCGGGAACGATAGTGCAGAGCTCCGGATGCACACCGGCGCAGTGATAACACTCGTTGTAATTCTCAAGTATGACTTTCCAGTTGGCAGCCACTTTGTACGCGAACCGCGAACGGCACACGAGTTCGTGCAACGGGTAACGCTGCACTCGCTCCGGTATCGGACCAAGTTGTTGCAATAGACTGCCCGCAGGCTCTTTGGCCAGGCGTAGGAAAATAAACCCACCCCACTCCTCGAGTGGCACCTCATACAAGGATAACTCGGACTTATCCACTTCGATGTGCGGCGTATTCTGCAGGCTGCCATCGAGACCGTAGGACCAGGAGTGATAGGGGCAACGGATGCGCTTGCGAAAACGACCTTTACTCGCCGCAGCGTCCGTGGAATCAATTAACTGGCAACCACGATGCCTGCACACATTAAAGAACGCGCGCAGCTTCGAGTCCTCGCCGCGCACTATCAGCAGATTCTCACCTGCAAGCGAAACCGCATGGTAATCGCCAATATCAGCGATCTCTTCGCTCCTTGCTGCACAAAACCATTCCGGAAAAAAGATATCGCGACACTCCCGCTTGAACCAGTCGGGGTCGAGGTACGCATCGCGGTGCAGGGTTTGTTCCATCAGTCGTTGTCGGCAAATTCTGCGAAGTACAGGTTGCGGCAGATTATCACAGAGCAACTCCATACCAGTTCGGCTTTATTCCATATCGTGGTACAACAATCGGGCCGACCGCATAAGCGATTACGCTACGGGGCGAAGCACCGATCTGGATAACAAGATGCCTGCGAACAAACAATACGATGCCATCGTTATAGGTGCGGGGCACAACGGACTGACTACCGCTGCGTACCTCGCGGCAGCTGGCCTGCGCACATTGGTACTCGAACGTCGCCCGGTCGTTGGCGGCTGCGCCGTGACCGAGGAAATCGATCGCGAACTGGCCCCCGGTTGCCGGGTTTCCACAGCATCGTATATCGCCAGCATGCTGCGTCCGGAAGTTATTCGCGATCTGCGTCTCGCTGACTACGGCCTGCGCATGGTCGCGTGTGAGCCGGGCGTGCAGGCCGCGCTGCCGGACGGCCGGGTCATCTCCTGGTGGTCCGATCGTGCACGTCTTGCCACGCATCTCAAAGATATTGCGCCCGCGGATGTCGATGCGTTTTTCGCGCTCGATGATGAGCTGCGACAACTCGCGCTTTATTTACAGCCGTTCTTCCTGAATCCGCCGCCGGACCCGGATCGGCGTGGCCTAGGCCGACTCGCAGAACTGTGGCGCACAGCGATTCCGTTCAAAGGTATCGGTGGTCGCGAGGTAGCCGGACTCATGCGCTTCATGACCTTGTCGCTTGGCGATCTGCTCGACGAGCGCTTCAAGTCCGATGCGGTCAAACGGCTGATTCTGTCGAACAGCCTGTACGGCAAACACGGCGGTCCGTATCAGCCAGGAACGGCAATGGGTCTGCTCTTTCACCTGCTCTCGGGTGGCGAGAAACAGCGCCAGGGTTTCGCGGGTCACGTCATCGGCGGCATGGGCGCCATAACCCAGGCCATGGCGCAGGCCTGCCGCGATCGCGGCGTGGAAATATGTTGCGATACAGAAGTCAGCAGCATCAATGAAACCGCGTCCAAAGCAACGGGCGTAACGCTTGCAGATGGCCAGGTTATTGATGCGCCGCTCGTGATATCGAACGCTGACCCGAAGCGCACATTCCTCACATTGTGTGACTCGAGCAGCCTGCCAGCCGATTTCTTGCGTGAAGTTGCCGCAATCAAGATGAACGGACCCTGCGGCAAAGTTAATTTTGTCCTCGGCGACGAGCCGCGAGTTACAGGCATGCCGACGACGCACTCGCCCGTGGAACGCTCGCTGTTCACCTTGCCACCGTCACTTCTTGAAGCTGAAGATTCCTATCACGATGCCTTGCATGGTCGCTTGACCAACTCGCTTTGGGTCGATTGCGTGCTCGCCTCCAACGTCGATGACACGCTCACAACGGACGGCCGTCACGTGCTGACCTGCTTCGTGCAATACCTGCCTTACAAACTCGCCGACAGTAACTGGGACGAGCAGCGCGAGACTTTGGGACAACGCGTCACCGACATCATTGAGAGATACGCACCCGGTTTCTCGAAAACGGTGATTGCCCGTCGTGTCTATACACCACTGGACCTCGAACAAACCTTTGGTATCACCGAGGGCAACATTTTCCACGGCGACATCAGCCTTAACCAGTTGTCGTTCATGCGTCCTGTCCCGGGCTGGGCACAATACCGCACACCGATAAGCGGCCTGTATCTCTGCGGCGCCGGCACCCATCCGGGCGGCGGCGTCACCGGCGCACCGGGCTACAACGCGGCAAAGCGCATTCTCGCGGATCGCTAGACAGTGATGACGTGAGTCCCTGTGCAAACTGGCGTTAAATACGGCAACCTGCAGGGATTATTGAAAATCGCGGGGAATCGTTTCTTTCCAGTTTTTCTCGCGCAGCACTTTGCCATCTTCGCTAAGGCGACGTGTGAAATCGTAGTACAGGTTTTCACGATCGCTGCGAATCGAGAGCTCACCTTCCCAGAGCAGGGTGCGGTCTTCAAGTACGGTTTCGATGCTGTGCCGACCCTGAACTGACGTATTCTCCGGATGCTCATCCGAGGTGCGATGTTCGATAGCCTCATTCCAGGTTTCAGTGCCCCACGGATACTGGTACGTGCTGCTGTTCTCCAAAGTGACCAGCGCCTCGCCCGTTTCGGGATCACGCTTGATAGCCGAGACCTCCCCATAGCCGGAAGCGTTACCGCTATCGAGCGTGCGATAGCCCACTAATTCCGGACTGTCAGCCGGCGGAAGGAATGCCGGGGCAGGTTCCGATGCGCCAGCAGCAAGCGGCAATTCGATGCGCGCGCCCTGCGATCCTCCAACCTGTAACTGCGTGGCCATCGGAAACGGCGTGGGCCAGAACATCGGCCACTGGGCGTTGCCTATGGAAATGCGCACGCGGTGCCCTTCGGCAAATACCCAGGACGTAAAGTGCAATTCAACATCCAGCGGAAAGAACTCATTCGCCGGAAGCAACGAAGGCTCACTCGCCGATTTACGATGCGTGCCATTGAATCCTGCACCGGTGATCAGGGTCACCTGCCCATCCGGTGCAACATCGGACAAGCGCACAAACCAGTTCGCCTGCGGTGCACTGGATGCGACCTGTAGCCGCGCCATCGGCCGGCCCAGAATCTCAAGCGGTGCCAATAGTGGCACGCTGTCATAAACGAGACTTTGCTCATCGGTCGGTCGTTGGTCGGGCGCTATGTCGCCCCACCACATGACCGGCCCGCCCGCCTCAATTCCGGATGACGGCTTGTAAGGCAATGCATGCAACGTTGTCTCGTCAGACTCGGGGTGTTGTTCTGTCCTGCTTAGTGTGTGATCGGCCTGCGTGTACAGACTCAAAGTCTCGGCACGCTCAGGCGGCCAGGTCGCCTCTTGCCGCCATTGTCCTTTGATGTAGTCCAGCGCCGGAAGCGGTGCATGCCAGTCGCGCATGTACACCGACAACGCCGGTTTCTCGGGATAAGCGTTGTCTACACCCCGCAACCAGTAATCAAGAAACTGTACGGCTTCGTCGCGCCATTCCATGCCCGGGTTCGGCCACGGCTCGTGCGGAAAAGCATGCGTCCACGGCCCGACTATGCCTTTCGCCGGTGCCTGCAGGTTTTCCAGCATGCGCGGCACGCTGTTGCGATAACCGTCGTACCAGCCGCCGATGTGCAGACTTGGAATTTTGATCCGCTGATACAGGTTGGCAAGCGACTCGCGATTCCAGAATTTGTCGAAGCGCTGGTGCCTGAGATAACTCAAGGTCCACGGTTCGGTATCAAAGCGATTACGAAAATAGTCGTCGTCGATCACGAAATCCGGTGCACCCGGCCGCGCGTTATCCACTTCCTGGCTCATCAGCCAGGAATCGACGTGCAGAATGCCGTCAATGTAGTGCACGTCTTCCTGGTACAGGTCTTCCGTTGCGTCCACCGCGATAAAAGCTTTCAGTGCGGGCGGATTGCGCCCCGCAAGCTGGATCGCATTGAAGCCACCCCAAGAAATACCGAATATCGCAACATCGCCACTTGACCACGTCTGTTTGGACAACCAGTCGATGACGGCCTCGCCATCATCCAGCTCTTGCTTCGAGTACTCGTAGGGAATCAAGCGGCCTTCGCTGTTACCGGTACCGCGAATATCGACCCGCGCCACGGCGTAACCGCGCTCAAGAAAATACGAGTACAAGCGTAGGTTGCGCGCACGCGATTCCACGCGACGATACGGCAGGTATTCCAGCAGCACCGGGTACGGACCTTCGCTGTTCTTCGGCAAGTACAGGTCAGCAGCCAGGTGCACGCCATCCGGCATAGCAATCTGATTGATGCGATGTGCAGCGTCGTCGGGTGTGCTGCAAGCAGTCAACAACACGCATGCCAGCATTAAAAAACACGTCAGTCGTTTGTAGCTACCAGGCATCGCCGTCTCCCGTGTTGCGATCACCGCGAATGAAACACCACAACAAGGCAGCCAGTAACGCAAACAGCGAACCCGTTGATACGGCCATCGTCCAGCCAAAGTGATAAGCCACGAACGGCACCATCAAACCACCCGCAAAACCCGCGCAATTGCCCCCCGTGTTCAGCACGCCGCCTGCAGATGAGCAGTGACGGCCGGATACCGCAATGGTCGTAGCCCAAAACGCCGCTTCGCTCAACTGCGTGCAGCCGAAAGAGATGCACAACAAAGTCACCGTCATCGTGACCGTGCTGGCATTGGCGCCGAGATACAGCAGTACCGCACACAACAACAGGCTCGGAATCGCTATCCAGCGCGGCCCCCAGCGCAGGCCGAAACGCTTGCTCAGCCGATCGCAGGCAAAGCCGCCGGCAGTCGCGCCAATCGCACCGAGAATCCACTGTGCCGAGGTCAGTATTCCGGCGTCCTGTGCGGAAAACTCACGCACCTGCACGAGGTAATAAAAGAACCAGTTGAAGAACAGGTAGAACACATAGTTCATGCAAAAGTAGCTGACGGTCAGCATCAGCACATCCGGATTGGCTAGCGCTTTACGCCACGCGGACGAGGCCGCCTTCTGGCTGGGTGGCGGCCGGCCAGCATCGATCAAATGCTGTTCCCGGCGATTAACCGCGGGGTGATCTTTGGGGTAGTCGCGGACGTACCACCACCAGACGGCGGCGAGTACGATTCCGGCCGGCGCCGTAATCAGCAAGGCGCCGCGCCAGCCCGCGATCTCAATTAACCACACCATCAGCGGTGCCGTTGCCGCAGCGCCGAGCGTCAGGCCGGTACTGGAAAGCCCGTTGGGTAAACCCCAGCCGCCCACCGGAAACCAGTTGGATACCGTTCCGCAGCCGGTGACGGGATACAGCGGCGCCTGAGTGACGCCAACGAGGAACCTCAGCACGACGAGCGCGGCGAGAATGGCACCCGTACCGAGTACGGTGGCCCCGGGCACGATCGCTGTCAGCACGGTCAGGCCGCCCCAACACAACGCCGCAATCGCCAGTACCCGGCGCGCGCCGAAGCGATCGCCGAAGATGCCGCCCGGAATCTGGAAGAGCGCATAACCTGCCGCAAATGCGGAGAAGATCAGGCCGAGTTGCTGTTCAGTCAGTCCGAGATCGTCGATCAGGCTTTCACCGACAACCGACATGTTGGACCGCAGCAAATAGGCAACAAAGCTCGCAGCAACGATAAGGACCAATATGCGCCAGCGCACACCGCTATCGCGTTCGACCTTTTCAAGTCCCTGCATATCTCCCCCATCCTGGCGAACGCAGCAGCTGCGTACCGTGCGCCTATGCTGCCAGAAAGCCCGCCGCAAATGGGCTGGATTTCATAATGAGCATGCCGCGCCTGCCACCGGGAACCGGTACACTGGCGACCGCCTCCATAGTGCAGTGATAGCCATGAAACCCGAACAACTGAAGCGACTGCAAAAACGCCTGCGCCGCAAAACCGGCGAAGCCATCTCCGACTACGGCATGATCAGTGACGGCGACAAGATCATGGTCTGCCTGTCCGGCGGCAAAGACTCCTACGTCATGCTGGATATGCTACTCGGACTGCAGCGGAGCGCGCCGATTTCGTTTTCACTCGTGGCCGTGAACCTCGACCAGAAGCAGCCGGGCTTTCCCGAACATGTGCTGCCGCAATATCTTGAAGAGCTGGGTGTCGACTACCGCATTGTTGAGAAAGACACGTATCGCATCGTCAAGGAACGCATCCCCGAGGGCAAGACCATGTGCTCGCTATGCTCGCGTTTGCGCCGCGGTACGTTGTACGAAACCGCGCGCGACATCGGTGCCAACAAGATTGCCCTCGGTCACCACATGGACGATCTCGTGGAAACAATGTTCCTCAACATGTTTTTCGGCTCGCGATTGAAAACCATGCCGCCAAAGCTGATCAGCGATGACAAGCAGAACATCGTCATCCGGCCGCTCGTATACTGCCGCGAACGTGATCTTGCTCGCCTCGCGAAAGCCCGCGCCTACCCGATCATTCCCTGCACTTTGTGTGGCTCGCAGCCCAACCTGCAACGGGTGCAGATCAAGCACATGCTGGCGGAATGGGAGCGTGAAGCCCCCAATCGCGTCGTCAGTATTTTCAAGTCCATGCAGCGCGTGACCCGCAGTCACATGCTCGACACTGACCTTTACGATTTCGCCGGACTCACGATCGATCGCGCGGATGAGTTAGAGGAACTTGATATCGCCTTTGATCCGCAGCCAATCAGCGCGGCAGGCTAACCGATCGTCTCGCGAAACAGCCGCAGCCAGTTCAGGCCCAGTAGCTGTTCCAGTTGGTCGTCACTCCAGCCGCGGCGGCCAAGTATGCGCACGACATTGCGAAAGCGGTCCGGTGTATCCAGCTCCGGGATCCACGGCGGCCAGCGCACTTCATAGCTGGGCTTGAAAGATTTCAGTCGCGGCAGATACCAGTTCTCGCGCGTTGCCCAGGGCTCAATTCCTTGCGGTGGATAGTCAGTAGAAACAGCGACGTGTTCATGGCCGATCAGATTCGCAGCGTACTCGATATGATCGCAGTAATGCTCAATCGTGGTCTCGCCGCCCGGATCGCCACCGATGAAATAGCCCAGTGCAGCAATACCAACTACGCCGCCCTTATCCGCGCAGGCACGCATCTGCGCATCTGTCTTGGCTCGCGGATGGTCGGGGCGCAACGCTGCACACATCGTATGGGTGATGGCGACCGGCACATTCGAGAACGCGATGCCATCCAGGGTGGTTTGCCGCCCGCAATGTGACAGGTCGACCATGACGCCGACCGCATTCATTCTTGCTACGACGGCAACACCGAAATCCGACAGACCTGCGTTCGTACGCTCCAGGCAGCCATCGCCGAGCAGGTTCCGGAAGTTGTAGGTAAGCTGAAAGCTACGCATGCCGAGCGCATGCAGCGCCTCGATGTTGTCGATATCGCCCTCAAGCATCGTTGCGTCCTGGAAATTCATCAGGACCGCCGTCTTGCCCTCGCGCTGCGCGCGCTCGAAATCAGCTGCGCGTAATGCCTGTAGCAACTTGTCCGGGTGCTCCGCAACACGATGCCGCCAGGTCACGAGTTCATCGATGGCGGTTTGCAGATCACGGCGCGATAAGCTTTCAACCATGCCGGAATAGCGCGCTTGCTTGAGAGCGTTGAATTCGGCCTCGTCCCAATCGCGACCGAACGACAAGGCATCAATGATCAGCGAGCGTTCATAAAGATCAGCTGTGGCTGCGTTTGCAGCGAGCGGACTGGCGGCTGCAGCAGCAATTGCGCCAAGCACTTCACGTCGTGTCGTCATCTTCCTCTCCCCTGCAATTTCCGCGCTGGGCGGCGGCTGAATTGTGCATCGAGTTTAGCGTAATAAT
>JBBKWB010000160.1:0-73316 GCA_037968755.1 Woeseia sp. | reverse complement strand
GGAAGCCAATCCGGGGCGCGCCGCTCTTCCGCCGGCCCTGCTTCCGGCGGCGTCGAGCGTTCGCAGCGTCCTGCTGCAGAAACAACGCGCGCTCGACGCACCAGCAATCGCGTCACTATGCCGAATTTTCTTTTTTGCATCAGCGTGTTGTGTACAGCCGTCACAGTAGCTATTGACGCGCCAATAACAACGGGTAATTCTACAGGGGTGTGGCCTGCACGCCCGGAACGGCTGGCCGACCAACAAGGCCCGGTGAGCACGGAGCGCGACGTTTGTGCCGGCTACGATGCGGCAGCAACATACGCTGTGCACGGCCTGGCCATTGGCCGCACTGTATTGACAAATTTGAACCTCGCCTGCCAAAACAGGTCAATAACCAGAGTCATCTCGCCGGACATCAGCCCCCACCGACCACTGCAGTTTCACGATCAGGAGAAAAACCATGAACTCGTCAGCTGTCAAACTTTGCGTGTTCGTGAGCCTTGTTCTCGGCCTCAGCGGATGCGGCACCTTGTATGAACTGGACGTGTCGGCGCACAAGCAGAACGAGTCGATTCCGGGCAATACCTATGTGATCCTGTCAAATGATCAGGACATTCCACTGGAGTCGCCAGAATTCGACCAATGTGCGCGCCAGCTGCAGCGCGCAATGGACGAGCATGGCTATCAGCGCGTCGACAGCGACCGCCTGAGCGATGCAGCAATCGCTCTGTACGTCTCCACCGGCATCAGTGACCCCAAGAAGACCTATCACACTGTGAGCCGGGCTGTTTACGAAACCCCTTACTCAGAAGGCACGGCGGCCGCTGCCCGCAACAGCGGGCGAAACAGCGGCGGCGGCCAGTCTGGCCAAAGTCCGGGACAGCCAACGATTCTGGATCGACCGCCAGATGAAGCGGTTGTCGGCTATGAAAAGAACGCGTTCGCGACCACCGTATTCACCAAGCACATGAGCGTTGTCGCCGTCGACCTGAAGAAATACCTCAGCGATATCCAGGTGCGCGGTCGGGACAATGCAGTACCGCACGAACTCTGGAGTGTCGACGTGGAAACCACTGGCAGTGTCGATGATTTGTTCCAGACGGTACCGGTCATGATCGCGGCGGCAGAGCCGTATCTCGGCGACAGCACTGAAGAACAGGTTCGCGTCTCGCTGAGCGAAGGTGACAAGCGAGTACGTCGAATCAAGGAATCAAGCCAGTAAGGCGAAACGTTACAGGCCATGTGTAGTTTGCTGTAGATTGGCGAGCCGCGATATTCAACCGGCTTGTCTGGATACATACGTTTCCTTCATCTCGAACCGACAACGCTGGCAAGGAACAGGCTTCCGACTGAAGCAGGCCGCAGCGGGAAGCCCCTATATTAAGGCGCATTCTCTCCGCTTGGCATGCCGTGGTCGAATCCTGCCGACCCGCTAGCTACATCGCGACCGAATAATTTTCACTGCGCTTTGCTGCGATGCGGCGACGTTCGCACTCGAACGAACGGCGATCGAAAATGTAGAAACATTCAGTGTCACCAATTCTAAGGTCGGCTGATGCCTTTCGCGCTGTCACTTGCGTAGCCTTCGGATAGACCCGCCACCCAATGACAATGTGACTTCGCTCTCTTGAATCGATCGCTGGGGTCAATCGCTGGCAGCGACGCTTCCAGCTCCTCGCTCTTCAATGCTGTGCACATGATTGCGAACCAATTGATCGCTACACCAATGAACGGCTAAGGATGGCCGTGCAGTTTCCGCGCCCGCGGTACCGATTGGTATCCCACATGACAGCGCACTGCTTTTGAACGAATCGGAGCATCTTCCGTCGACTGCCTGCCAAGCTGCCAGGAATCCGTTACAACGGAGCAAGCTTTCGACGACCATTGTGCAGGCACATGCGAAGTCGTCAGGTACAAAAAAACCGGCCCCCTTGCGGGGGCCGGCTTACACTTTGAAGCTATCAGACTAGCTGATCGATCAGAAGCGTACAGCTGCACCAAAGCGCAGGTAGCGCGGGCGCTGGTAGCTGGAAGGCAACCTGAACTGATCCGGGTTGATTGCAGCAAACTCGTAAACTTCACGAGCACTCTCGCCGTTCAGTACATTGAAGATTTCCGCACGGAATTCAACCGTTGCACGATCCTGCCACTGGAAGGAATAAATCGCAGCAAGGTCAATCTGTACGATCGTGTCGGTGCGGCCTGCTGTACCACGCGGTACGAAACGCAGGTTACCGTTTCCATCTCTCAGGTAGAACGTATCACCGTAGGCCGGCGTGCCATTCGGATGCTCTTCACCGAAGGCATTGATCGGACGACCTGACTGCATGGACATGTTCGCGCCCAGGGTCAGACGATCAGAAGCCTGGAAAGACGTCCAGAATTTCAGCTTGTGGCGACGATCGTTCGGCAGGTAGCCGAATGCGCCGTCCATCAGCTGCGGAATGTCGAAGTCCTGAGTGATACCAGCATCGTCCTGGCCGTTATCAGACTTCACGTAACCTTCCGTGTTGCCTTCATTCTTGGACCAGGTGTAAGAACCAGCCATCGTCCAGTCGCCGAATGCACCGTTAAGAGTGAACTCGTAGGCTTCGTAGGTACGTTCTGCTTCCGGGAACTGCAGCGCAGCAGCGGGAATGGTTACCTGTACCAGCTGAGTACCACCAGTCGGATCGCCCGGCACAATGTACTGTTCGCACATTGTGGTCAGGTCGGTACCCGGGTTGGTCAGCACGTAATGGCAATCGTTGCCGGCGCCAATCGGACCGTCCCAGCCCAGAACTTCCAGGCCCTGGTCGACGAGAATGTCGTCGATCGTGGAAGACAGTTCGCGATACACGTAGCGTGCACCAGCTGTCCAGTTCTCGCCCAGGTTACGCTCGTAGGCAATGATCCACTCGTCCTGGAACATCGGGTCGAGGCTTTGATCAATGATCGCGCTGGTATCCGGTACCGAGCCATCAGAGGTCAGGCGACGTGTGCCAATCTGCTGCGTGGTCGGTACACCTTCACCGTCGATTGCCGTCGGTGCAAATGTCGTTCCGTCACGATTGCCGTCGTACACGTAGTACTCGGCATAATCGAGCTCTGCACCAGACAAACGTACGTTGGTGTTAGCCGCGATCGGCAGGTGGTAACGACCCCAGTTTAAGGTGACCTGCTGGTCATCAGTACCGCCTGGCGCCCAAGAGAGTGCAATACGTGGTGCCCACTGGTCATCGATCTTGATGAACGGCGCGCCTTCGGCATTGTTGTTCTCGAAAGTCTCGTTACGAATACCGACGCTCAACGTGAACTCGTCGTTCATCTTCCAGGTGTCTTCAATGTACCAGGCCTGGGAGACAGTGCTGAACGAACCACCGTTCTCGATGTAACGCAGGCGAACCGTGTCCACGTCAGTACCGTTGCCATTGACGTCCGGCATAATTGCACCGTTTGCCAACTCCTGGCCGACCGTGTAGGTCTCGTAACGGTAGTAGATACCGCCAACCTGGCTCGGGTTAAAGGAGAAACCCGGGTAGATTGTAGCGTCGATTGAAGAGTTATCTTCTTTGTCGAAACCAGCGCGCAGCGAGTGATCGCCTACGTAGTATTCGACGTCAAAGCGGAACGCTTCGCGCTTGTCGCCACCCGTCTGAACCGTGGAAGTAATCCAGCAGCCCGGTGTGGAGTTGGTCGAGCCGGCGCTGACATCGACAACCAACGGACAGTTAATGTCGTTAGTTGACTGGTCAGTCAGGCTGTACTCGTTCTCACCGTACATCATGGAAACGGTCAGTGAATCACCGAAGTTACCGTCGTAGCGAATGATGCTGTTGTCGCCACCGCGGAACTGCGAGGCTTTGCCCACTTCAGCGCCGTAAGTGGTCTGACCTACGTCGTAATCGAACTGAGTCGTCTTGATTTCGCGTTCGTCCGTAAACGTCGTGTAGCTCAGGCTGTGATCATCGGTGATGTTCCAGGTGAGGTTGCCACCGAAGAAAGCATCATCCACTTTTCTCACATTCATTGTTTCAGCGCTGCCGAGCGAATTGAAATTCGATTCGGTTTCGCGTGGCTCGTACAGTGCGTAGAAGAACAGGCGATCTTTCCAGATCGGGCCACTGACGTACAAGTCGGTGGTCATGCTGTTCTGGCGATTCTCGCCATTGAAGTCATAGAAAGAGCCATCCGGACGGATCGCGTTCGGGCTTTCGCCCTGGAACAGTTCCGGTTCAAAGTAGGTAACGACGCCGTATTCGAAGTCGTTCGAACCGCGTTTCGTTACTGCGTTGATGACGCCACCTGTGGAACGACCGAACTCTGCGCCGTAACCGCCGGTCTTGACCTGGAATTGGTCGTAGAACTCAAATGGTACCGAGCTGCCACCCAAACCATTACGGAAGTTGGTGACGTTCAGGCCATCGATGTAATAGACGTTCTCAGCAACCGACGCACCACCGAATGAAACCAGTGTCTTGTCATCGCCGAAAGCGGTATCACCGGCAATCGTACCCGGTGCCAACAGGGCAACGGCTTCGATGTTTCGTGCAACCGGCAACATGGCAAGCTCTTCAATAGTAATATTGAGGCCGGTTTCACCCGTTGTCGTTTGCAGGAATTCCTTGGCAGAACCATAAGTGATGATTTCTTCAATCGCCGAGTCTGTCATCGGAATGGTGAGATCTACAGAGGTACCCAAATTGACCATTACACTTTCAATGGTGACTTCCGCGTAGCCGGAAGCACTTGATTCCATTCTGTACTCGCCCGGGGGCAGTTGCAGACGGAAGTTGCCGCTTGAGTTGGTTGTAACCGATCTCGTCTGGCCGGTGCGAGCATTGGTCAGTGTGACCGTGGCGCCCGAAACGGCTGTGCCATTGTTATCAACAGTCTGGCCTTCCAATGTTCCCGACGCACCCTGTGCGAAAGCAATTGAAATAGAGCCAAACGTCAACAAAACGGCAGAGACGAAGGTTAATACTAGTCTCTTACACATTTGGTGGATCCCCTATGCAGTGTAAATATCGATTTTTCGCCGCCAACCCGCCAATCACCTGACTGCATTGAATGCCCAATCGCTGCACTCACAGACACGCGACCAAATCGGATTGCCGACTGGTGTAGTCGTTGTAGCCCAGATTCTAAATCGACCTGGTGCCTCGGACTGTGGCGGTAGGGTAGCAAAGTCGCCCCGCACCGCAAGCCTCGTTGCGGTTTAGCAACACAAATTTCCAGACAACATCGACTGGCCGCTCGGAAACGAGGTCAGGTTGCAGCAGCTAAATAACTGAATCTTATATGGAATTGCGCTGATCGTGGCCCGAGGCGTGCGGCCCTTATGCGATTATGGAATTAAGGAATCAGCTGTTTGTAAGCGGCCAATATTGCGTAAAACGCGCAAGTCCGGTACCGCTCTGCGTGGTTTTGTTGCAACAGAGCAACAGCGCCAGGAGTGCAGCTGATTAACGGTTATTGTTGTTATCGGACGATTCGGTGTAACCGAAACGGAGTTGTTGGTCTGCGCTATCCACGAGAAATCCACGTTCAATTCGTGGTCGATATACGAAGCTGCCGAGACTTTCTTTCAACCTCGCTTCCAGCCTGGGTTGCCGCTCGGGGCTGTTGCTTTCGACGAGCGCAATATTCGTCAGCCGGCCTCTCTGGCTTACGGTGAAACCAATCGTTAGTTCGCCTTCATAGAGGTCATTGCCTGCGGCGGTGTCAGTTATCAGTACTACACCTGTCCCATGGATCGTCGGCAGCGGTTGCCACAATGGAACAGCAACTTCCAGATCTGCCTTGCGACGCGCCAACCGCGATGGCTCCTGAGTCAGTAACTCCCAGGACTCCCTGTACGCCTGTCGAGCCCGACTGAAATTTGCAGTAAACGAGTAGAAATCACCCAGTGCCAACAACGCACGGTACCGTAAAGTCCAGTCCTCACCTGTTGAAGCCGCCGCCAACTCGTTCGCAATCTCGAATTGCCGCGCGCTTTCCTCAAGGAGATGTTTGTCCGGTAATTCGTCCTGGTTTGTCGCTGACGCATAGTTCTCGAAGTACTCGAATAGAAAACTTTCGCCGGTCCGAACGTACGGTTCTATCAAAAGCTGGTCATCAACTTCGGCGCGCGTGCGAATGCTGGCTACTGCCTGGCTGTATGCGGCGCGTTCCGACTCTCTCTTTCCCAGGTCCCGATACAGTGCGCCTTGCGTTAGTCGAAGTCCGACAACGTCGACGTCCGGATCATCAGCATGCCGCTGAATAAGCATGCCCAAGCGGTCTGTCATCGCTATTGATTTGTCTTCGTTGCCCGCAGCTGCGTGCGCGCTGGCGAGCAACTCCAGTGATTTCGCCTGGTCAATACTGTGCGGGCCATCGCTTACCTGCCTGACATGAATGGCGCGGTTGAAACTCTCGAGCGCGAGGTCCGGTCGACGGCTGTCCAGCGCGGTCATGCCAAGGCCCTGCAACGGAATCTCAAGTGCCACATTCATCCTGTCGCCAGTTCGCTCGATAATATCGATCGCGAGTTCATAGTTGAGAGATGCAGCTGGCAGATTGCGGGCAAGACGCTGCGCGTTGGCGAGATCGCTATACAAGAAGGCTGAGCTCATCTCACCTCCCCGGCCCTCCTGCAACATCTTGGCAATTTCGCTTTTGGCGATAACCTCCGCCTCCTCGTACATCTCCCGCTCCAACGCATCGCTGTAGCCTGGCGGAGATGAGTAGCCCACAGGGGATTGCGCCTGCCCATCGAGTGCAATGAAAACGAAAAGGGTCAGCACGAAGCTGCTAATGACCTGTGATCGCCGACCTCTCATTTTGAGCGCTTTCTCTTTCGGGCTAGTGGATGGACTCAAGGTTAAACTATTGACCTTGGTCGCGGTGTAAGTTCCGCGTCACAGTTCACGCGATTGCTGCGATGAGCGGTTCACAGGAGATCTCGATGCGGCCGCAGTCCGGGAAATATTGCCCGTCCATGCGGCGTTTGTAGCGATGCCCTGCACCGGCATCGAATGCAGCCGCACAAGTACCTTGCTGGCGTAGTACGGGTGCAGCTGCTCGTGAGCGACTCGGCGCCCGCAGGACATACTCTGTCGGCCGCTCGCCCGTGTTGCTGTATGTCGTCAGAGAGCAAAAAAAAGGCCCGGCAGAACCGGGCCTTATCTGTCGTTACCCCGGGGGGAGGTCTCGACAAGGGGGAACAATCTCAAGCAGCGTTGCGCTGCTCTTTTGCCACTGTGTTGTTGGCCAGCCATTTCTCCAGATCGTCCGCGCCGCCGACCTGCTCACCATTTATGAACACTTGCGGCAGGCTAGTGGCATTTGCAACAGCACGCAGGCCGCGGTCGGTGTACTCGTTGTTCAGCTCCAGTGCTTCGAACGCAATACCGGCATCACGAAGCAGGCCTTTGGCACGTGCACAATGCGGGCAGCCCTTGCGCGAGAACACAGCAACATCAAGCGGCTTCGGCGCACCTGGCGCCAGGTACTCAAGCATGGTGTCTGCATCGGACACACCGTACGGGTCGCCCGGCTTTTCAGGTTCAACAAACATTTTTACGACGACACCGTCTTTGACCAGCATGGAGTAGCGCCAGGAGCGCTTGCCAAAGCCGAGATCTTCCTTACCTACCAACATGCCCATGCCATCCGTGAACTCACCGTTTCCATCGGGCAAGAACACAACGTTTTCGGCGTGCTGAGCGTCTTTCCACTCGTTCATAACGAATGCATCGTTCACAGAGATGCACGCGATCGTGTCAACACCAAGCTGTTCGAACCGGCTCGCGAGCTGGTCAAACCGTGGCACGTGCGACGACGAGCAGGTCGGGGTGAAGGCGCCTGGCAGCGAAAATACGACTACCGTTTTGCCAGCGAAAAATTCCTCACTGTTCACATCGACCCATTCGTTCTCCGCGCGAGTGCGAAACGTCGTATTCGGTATTCGTTGTCCTTCGCGATTCTTTAGCATTATGTGTTCTCCAGTTACTTAAAAATGGTTCTGCAATCTAGGGTGCGAATATGCCGCGTAGCATCCACGCTGTTTTCGTGCACCTGCATGCGCCGGGTAAGCAGGTGCAGTGAATTTGT
Source organism: Woeseia sp. (assembly GCA_037968755.1). GTDB lineage: Bacteria > Pseudomonadota > Gammaproteobacteria > Steroidobacterales > Woeseiaceae > Woeseia. Next base: position 65,258 of record JBBKWB010000160.1, on the reverse strand, counting down.
CGATGAGCAGAGAATAGATGATGACAAATAATAAATAAAACAGATTATTTGTTATACTCTGATCGATTTTATCGATTATGAAGCATCCTACTACAAAACAACTGCGGTACTTCGTCGCGCTCGCCGAGCATAGGCACTTCGGTCGCGCGGCTTCGGCGTGCTTTGTCTCGCAATCTGCATTCAGCAGCGCCATCCAGGAATTGGAAAGCGTGCTGGGAACCCAGTTGGTTGACCGCACGAATCGCCAGGTAACGATTACGGCAGTTGGCCAGAACGTGGAAGTACAGGCGCGCCTTGTGCTCCGCGATCTTGAAAGCCTGGTTGAGATAGCCGGGGAACGTCGTGAGCCGCTGACAGGCGAACTGCGCCTCGGCGTGATCCCGACGATCGCGCCGTTCATGCTGCCTACCGTCCTGCCGGCGCTGCGCAAGGCGTTTCCGCAGCTAACGCTTTACCTGCATGAAGGGCAGACGCAGGTCATTCACGAAAAATTGCTCGACGGCGAGTTGGACGTCCTGTTGCTGGCCCTGCCGTTTGAGATGCGCAGTGTCGAAACCCTGGACTTGTTCGCGGACCGATTTTTCCTCGCTTATCGGCAAGGTACCGAACGCGTCGATCCTGAGCGCTACCGCTTCAGTCGACTGCACGCCGACAGCATTCTGTTGCTCGAAGATGGCCATTGCCTGCGCGACCACGCACTCGCGGCCTGCCGCATTCGCGATTCTGAAAAGATTCGCCGATTCGCTGCATCAAGCCTTTTAACACTGATAGAAATGGTCGACGCAGACCTTGGCATCACGTTCCTGCCCGAAATGGCCAAGGGCTCATTAATGCTGCGCAATACGCGGGTACGCATGCAGGCGGTGACCGGTAAGAGCAGTCGGATGATCGGCCTTGCCTGGCGCAAAGGCAGTGCGCGCTCGGCTGAATTCAGAATACTTGGCGATTTCCTGCGCGCACGAGCAACGCGAGGGCTCGACTAACGACAGCACCCTGGCATCGGCCCGACTGCTGTGTTTCGCGGATACAAGGATTCGTGTCTATTCCAGCATATTCAGAATTGATCTAACCAAAACCGCTTCAGAACCATCATATAAACAGGACCAGTTATTTCCTGATGACGGCGGAGACTGCACGAGAGTGTCGCTCTCGCCAGTGAAAACCTGGGAGCGTTTGATGACTAATATTATTAACGTTTTACCCCGCGCGCTTGCGGCAACCAGCATTGTAAGCCTGCTCATGTTTTCCGCAGCGACCTTCGCGGAACGCGTCAGTTTGCACGTAGCATTCGGCAATGTACCGGGACTCGAAGAACTCGAGAACGGTCGGATTAACGCTGCGATCGATCTTCTGGAGGCTCGCAGATCCGGCCACACCCTGCCACTGCGCAATGAACGGTCTACGCTGTGTGCGGCTTACATCCTCGCAAGTCGCTATGACAACGCGCTGCCGGTGTGCGAAGAAGCTGTACAGAACGACGACGAGGACATTGCCTACAACAATCGCGGCGTTCTGCGCGCGCATTTGGGCGACTATGCTGGTGCGCTGCGCGACTTCGAAGTAATTCGATTATCGGCAGAAGAGCAGCGCGCGTTTCTCGAGGCTATACGCAGATCACATCCACGCACGATGGCGACGGCCAATCACGATGTCTTGCAAAAAATACAAGCACAGACAGCACGTCCACGCTTGTCGTTTGGCGAAAGCCGGCCGGCAGCGCGAATAGAAAATATTCGTCCCTAGCGAAGAATTAAACGCGCCATTGTCGCGGGGAGTTTGTCAGCGGTAACGGAGCGTGCTGCAAGCATGCTATTGCTCGTTGCGTGAGAATCTGGACACGCGTTGGCACAGCGGGGGCCGACGCGCACTAATCTGCACAGGCACAATTCGCCAGCAACTTTCCCAGCGGCCGCTCCGTGGCTAACGGCATTCCCGAGATAGAAACTGCGCCTACTCGAGATCGAACTCCCGCTGCCAGAAGCTAAGCATTGCGCGGTAGAGGTGCGCCTGTGCGGCATCGTCCGCAATGCCGTGTTTGCGCATCGGGTACATCATCATGTCAAACTGGATGCCTGCCTCGACGAGCGCATCGCTGAACGCCCACGCGTTTTGCGGGTGCACGTTGTCATCGTAAGTGCCATGTACCAGGAACAGCCTCCCTTGCAGGTCTTTGGCCTTCTTAACCAGTGACGTAGCGGCGTAGCCTTCCTCATTATTTTGAGGCGTCTTCAGGTAACGCTCAGTATAAATGGTGTCGTAATAGTGCCAGTCGGTAACACCGGCAACCGCAACGCCCGCCGCAAACTCACCGCTGCCAGTCAGCGCCGACAGGGTCATCGTACCGCCACCACTCCAACCCCAAATGCCTACTCGCTCCGGATCAATGAACGATTGCGACTTCAGCCACGCTACGCCATCAAGCAGGTCATTCAATTCAACCGGACCGTACAGCTTTTCGACAATTGTGTTTGCGTCGCGCTTGCTCTTGCCGGCAGCGCTGCGGTTGTCGACCTGAAATACTACGACGCCGTTGTCCACCAGCAACTGGTGATACAACGAACGTGCGTTTATACCGAAGGCGTTGACCACGGTTGGCGCTGACGGGCCACTGTAGACATAGATAACAGCCGGATATTTCGTGTCCGGATCAAAGTAGCGTGGTTTTAACAGCTGTGCCGGCATTTCGAAACCGTCGCGGGTCTTGATTGAAAATATTTCCGGTGTTTGCACATCGAAACGCTTCTGCAACTCCGCGCCCGCTGTACTGAGCGAAGCTATTTGCTCGCCCGACGCGTCGTGTACTGTCGTGCTGGCCGGCCGATCGATCGCCGAAGACTCGTCGACGTAGTAACTCCCCTGCGGCTGGAAATTGATCTTGTGACTTCCACTCGCTGCGGAAATTCGCCGCTTTTCCTTACCATCAATCGACACCTGGTAAAGCTGTCGCTCAGTCGACGCCTGTTCAAGGCTCGTGTAATAAAGCAGCTCCCGACTTTCGTCGACGTACGCAAGCGCACGGGAAACTCCATCGTGTTCCGCGGCGTCCCACAGTGCGTAGTCACCGCGAGTGATCTGTCCGATCAATTCGCCATTGATCCGATATCGGTAGAGGTGCGCGAAGCCAGTTCGCTCCGAGCGCCAGATAAACTCCTCGCCGTTGCGAAGAAATTGCAGGTCATCGTGGACATTGACCCAACCGCTGTCCGTCTCGCGCATGATGTGACTTGCCTCGCCACTTTTGCTGTCTGCAATAAACAGGTCCAGCCTGGTTTGCGGTCGATTCAAGGTTTGCACGGCGATGCGCTTGCTGTCTGGCAACCACTGGAAGCGCGCAAGGTATTCGTAGGGATAGGTCCCAAGGTCGATCCATCGGGTTCGCGGCTTCTCGTCACTCAGCGCAATTACGCCGGCACGTACCCGCGGGTTGGCTTCGCCGGGCTTCGGGTGCCGCTGCGTTTTTACCTCCGGCAGGTTTGGCTTGAAATGTACGTAGTTCATGACACCGACCATCGACTCGTCACTTTGCAAATACACAATAGCGCTGGAGTCCGGAGCCCACGCGTAGCCGCGATTCGCGCGACCAAACAGCTCTTCCCAGTAAACCCACGACAAGGAACCATTCAATAGTGTATCGGAGCCATCACTCGTAAGCCGGCGCTCAGTTCCGCTTCGCATGTCGCGTACATACAGGTCGTTCGCACGAACGAATGCCAGTGAGCTGCCATCCGGCGAGAAATGTGCGGCTTCTTCTTTCGCGTCGCTGGCTGCAATCTTGCTGAAACTGGACTTGCGCGTATCGAGCAACAGTATGTCATCGTCCTTTTCATACACGGCGAATCGACCGTCAGGACTGAAAACAGTTGGCCAGCCAAGTTCCTTGACGGGCTCGGCGGGTTGCGTCACTTCTATCAGTGACTCAAGCGCTTTGCGTGCATCAACAAGGTTTCGCTTGCGGCCGTTTGCCGGATCAACAATCTGCAGCGTACGTTCTGCGTCCGGCATTGATTTGTCGTAGATGACCAGCTGCCCTGACCCCAGCCATGCCAGTTCCGGTAACTCGCGAAATTGCTTACCTTCATCACTGAATATCCAATCGACGTCAAGACGCTCTTCCTGAGCGACCGCGGCGCTGCACAGTAGTGAGGAAAACACGATCAGTGCGTTTAACAATGCTCGATGAACAGCAACGTATCGGGATTTCATGACATTACCTTCGGTTCCGTATTGCGCACAGCATACAGAAATAGTGCTGCACCGCTCCACTGCGTGGCAGCGGCGCATTGGCCGCAAATCGCGCTCACGAACCGGGCCTACGGCGCACAATCTCCATAGTATTCACCGTGCGACTTGAGCTACGCGGATTGGACTGGCAGCGCCGTGGCTAATTGGTCACAATGAGCGTGTTTCGCACTGTCTCGGAACCGCCTTTTGACCCTCCCAACCGCTTTGCATTCCAGCGTTCGACTCGTGGTCGTCGCAGCCTCCCTGCCTGGCCAGCGTGCATGAGCACGGTCAGCGACATTGAACGCGCGGGTCAGCGCAGCAATCATCGACGCCTGCTGCTGGGTGTCGTTCTCGTTGCAGCGCTTGCATTCAGTATCTGGACGTTGCCGCTCGACAACTGGCTTATCGCATCACGCAGCTGGGTTGCCTCTCACCAACTCGCAGGAGCCGTTCTGTATATCGCCACGTTCATTGTATTGACGATGGCGATGCTTCCCGGCTCAGTTCTCATCGCCAGCGGCGGCTTCCTGTTCGGGCTGACTGTCGGCCTGCCACTGGCGTCGATTGGTGCCGGCCTTGGTGCAGGCGCCAGCGCATTCCTCGCGCGCACTGTCGCCAGGGATTGGTTATTGCAACGCTACGCGGACGATTCACGCTTTCTTGCCATCGACAAGGCCGTTGCCCGGAAGGGCTTCTTGATCGTCATCCTGACCAGGTTGTCACTACTGATGCCCTATAACCTGCTCAACGTGATTTACGGCCTGACTCGAATTCCGTTGGCCCGGATGACAGTGGCTACCTGGCTGGGCATGACACCGGCCGTTGTGCTTTACACCTATCTTGGCAGCGTCGCTGCCAACGTCGAAGATCTATGGTCTCAGGGCATTGACGACAGCTGGACCGGGCGGCTGATCCTCGCCAGCGGGCTCGCCATGATAATTCTCGTAACGTTCGTCATCCACCGAACGGCCACTCGCGCGCTGCGTCACGAACTTGGCGAAACAGGCACTAGCTAAGCGGCAGCCGATGGTTCGGGCGAAGCGAAATCGAAAACGTTTCGAAACGCCATGGCGATCAAGCGCTACGCCAGCTCGCCACTGAAAAGTTCCATACGCCGGAATGACGATGCCAGGGCAGCAGCAGGATCAAGCAACCTTAGGGCGATCCGGCTTACCTTCAGGATGCCCGAGCGCAACTCGCCAGAGCGTGATCCAGGGCGGACTCAGTAGCAAGCTGACCGCGATGACTGCAATCATGATTCGGTAAACGTCCTGATCGATAACGCCGACGTGCAAACCGACTGATATCAGGACAAAACTGAACTCACCGATCTGTGACAACAGCGCACCGGCATATAAGCTACGGCGCGTTGACGAGCCGAGGCTCTTCAAGACCGCAGCATTGATCACGGTATTGAAACCAACAATCGTCGCAACCAGCAGCATGATCTCCAGCAGGTTCCTGCTAATGAACGGCAGTTCTATAAGCATGCCGACCGAGACAAAGAAAACGGCTACAAACACGACTCGAAATGGCTCCAGGCTGCGGTGCACCCAGTCGGTTTCACGCGCCGAGCTAACGATTAGCCCGGCGACAAATGCACCGAGAACTGTCGACAATTGCAACAGCCCGGAAATCAGGGCGAGACCGAAACACAGAAACAACGCAGCGAATACCTGCAATTCGTGATCCGCCCGCAGGTACTTTGCAAACGGCAAGTGCACGCGTTCCTGGCTCACCACCCAGGCGGTTAGCCCAAGCAAGACGGCGGCGCCGAGTAACTGCGCGCCCAGCGTTTGCATGTCAGCACCATTACCGCTCATCAGGCTGACAGTGATCAGCATCGGCACGAGCACAAGGTCCTGTGCCAACAGAATCACCAGCACGTTTTGCCCTGTTTGCGTCCCCAGTTCATGCCAGTCCTTCAGCAATTTAAGAACGATCGCCGTCGAGCTAAGGCTGATTACAAATGCAGTGAGGATCACGCGTGACAAGGACCAGTCATAAAACGCGCCAATCAGCCAGACAACAACGATACTGGCGATGAGCTGCAAAACGACCCCGCCAATTGCAATGCGCCAGCGGCCGAGCAAGTGCCGTGGCGAGGCTTCCATGCCAACAAAGAACAGCAGCATGATCAAGCCGAACGATCCGATGCGACTGATCGTGTCAATGTCAGTGAGTAGCGCGAGTCCGTGCGGCCCGATGGCAACACCGGCCAACAGGTAACCGACGATTTGCGGCTGGCCGACAGCGCGCAATGCCAGCGCCACCAGAATGATGGCGAAGATGACGCCTACTATTGTCGGTAGCGTTGCATCAATGTGCATCCCGCATAAGCTCCTGGGAATGTCGGATTAAGCAGATCATACAGGGCCAACCCAGCCGCTGCTGCTTCACCCGTGGCAAACGGGTACTATGCCAAATCAGGGTGCAATACATCAGACACCCGGCCATCCAGCCCCGCAGTGGATCACCCAGTATGCCAATCAAAGCGACAAACCTGTCAGCGCAACCGGAATATCCATGCCACAGCATGTAGTTTTCGCCGCGCCTTTTTTCATGGACGCGACCATGCGTTTCGTTCGCGGCGCGGCTCACCTCGATGACGTACACGTGTCGATTATCAGCCAGGAGCCGGCTGAAAAGTTGCCGGCTGATTTGCGTGAGCGCCTTGCCGGACATTGGCGTGTTGACGACGCACTCGATGCGCAACAGCTGGTGGACGCCACGCGCCAGCTTGAGGCCCGACTGGGCAAGGCTTGCAGCCTGATTGCAACACTTGAGCAGCTGCAGGTGCCCCTCGCAGCCGCCCGTGAAGTGCTGGGCATCCCCGGTCTCGGCGTGGAAGCAGCTCTAAACTTTCGTGATAAATCGCGCATGAAGAATGTACTCCGCAGCGCGAATCTGCCATGCGCGCGGCATGCACTGGTAGGCGATCGCGCGAACGCGGAATTGTTTGCTGCAAACGTTGGCTTTCCACTCGTCGTCAAGCCACCAGCTGGCGCCGGCGGCAAGAGTACCTTCCGCCTGGATCAGGCAACGGATCTCGCGCGCTTTCTCGATCGCTATCCTCCGCAGCCGCAATATCCGACGCTTTATGAAGAATTCATACACGGAACAGAGTATTCATTCGACAGTATCGTAATTAATGGCGCGCCGGTCTGGCACTCGATTTCACGCTATATGCCGTCGCCGCTGGAAGTAATGGAGAATGCCTGGATTCAATGGTCTGTAATTCTGCCCCGGACTATCAGCGGCCACGAATTTGAGCCTATTCGCTCGGCCGCGTTTGCCGGAGTTCGTGAACTCGGTTTACATACTGGCCTTAGCCACATGGAGTGGTTTCGCATGGCCGACGGTCGTATTGCCATTTCTGAGGTTGGCGCACGGCCACCCGGCGCGCAGTTTACGTCGCTACTTTCGTATGCACACGACATCGATTTTTACCGAGCCTGGCCGCGCTTGATGGTGTTCAACGAGTTCGAGCCGCCCCCGCGCCGCTATGCAGCCGGCGCTGCCTATATTCGCGGCCAGGGTCAAGGCAGGGTGCGACACATTCACGGCCTGGATGAAGCACAGCGACGATTCGGCGACCTCGTTGTCGAGGCGAAGTTGCCGCACGAGGGACAACCGCCATCGGATAGCTATGAAGGCGATGGCTATATAATCGTCCGTCATCCGGAAACAGCGGTCGTCGAACATGCCTTGCAGGAAATCGTGAAGATCATTCGCGTCGAACTGGCCTGACTCGTACGATGCCCAAACGACTCTTGCTGGGACCCCAACGTCCGATCCGCAATCTTGGCGAAGCGATCGAGCACTCCGGCTTCCCTACGGGCCAAATGGCAGTCATCTCTGCCGGATGGCAGGAAGCCGAAGGCGATATAGACGACGTCCGCGAGCTGGTACAACGGCCGCTCGTCGACTTGCAGCTGTATAGCCGCGCGGAATCAATGTTCTCGACGGATTCATCGCTGCGCCAGGCCTACCGCGAACGCCAGGATCAGCTCAAAGAATTGCAATCGCTTTACCAAATGCGCTTGCGGCAACTCACTCTGGCAGCGCGGCAGACCCTGCGTGCAAAGGGCTCCAAAGAGATGATCGCTGCCGAACTACGACATGCCGTCTCTCAATTGCGCTCACTTGACCGGCATCATCTGAATCGGGTTCAAACAATCAACAACGAGTTTGATGAACGCTACACGTTCCAGCAATACGAACCACTTGCCGAACAGCATGCAGCAATTGCCAAGCAATTGGATGACTGTGAGTCCGTCATCATCACAGGTGGCAACGTAGTCATTTTGCTTAATCGCCTGCGGATGTTTGGCACTCATTTGCAGGTGCAGAATAAACACCTCATTGCCTGGTCCGCCGGCTGCATGGCGTTGAGCGATCGCGTCGTCCTGTTTCACGACCGCTTGCCGCAAGGTCGTCGCGACCCTGAGTTGCTCGGCCCCGGCACTTGTCTACTTCCAAATTACATTTTTCTGCCGGATGCTCGCCATCGCCTGCACACCACCGACAAAATTCGTACCGGCCTTTTCAGCCACAGATTTGCACCGGCCGAATGCGTGACACTCGACAGCGGCGCACAGCTGCTGTTTGACGACGGCGAACTGCAGCGTAGCGAGCTTGCACGACGAATGACGGTGGACGGCAATCTGGAAAGGATTCACCCCGGATGAACAAGGCGCTGGCACACTTACTGAAACTATCGCCACCTGCCACGGCGGACATTGATGCCTTTATTGAGCGCTCCGTGTTTCCGCTTGTTGATGGCGAAAAAATCACTTTCGTTTATCGCGGTAGCGCTGACGCTGTGTTCTTGCGTTGCTGGATTTCCGGACTGGATACTGCGCAACCCTTGCAGTTGCTGGACGATACCGATCTCTGGGCAGTCACCATTGAATTGCCCGAAGGTTCACGCATCGAGTACAAGCTCGAAGTCGAGCGCGACGGCCATCGCGAGCTGATTCTAGACCCGCTTAACGACATTCTTGCGCATGATCCTTTCGGCGCGAACTCCGTATGCCAGGGCGCCGGTTATCGCCGTCCGCAGTGGTCGTTGTATGACCCCGATGCGCGTCCCGGCAGACTCGAAACTCGCCGCATCGCCAGTAAGTCGTTCGGTGATACACGTGAATTTCAGGTTTACCTGCCAGCGCGCTTTCGGCGCAACCGGCGCTATCCGCTATTGATAGTGCACGATGGCATCGATTACTTGCATTTTGCGGACCTGAAAATCGTGCTCGATAACCTGATCCACAGGCTCGAGATTCCGCAGATGATTGTTGCCCTGGTGCAATCACCGGATCGTTTGGTCGAATACTCCGGCGATGATCGTCATGCCACGTTCATTGGTGCAGAGTTACTGCCGTCCATGAATGAGCTCTACCCGCTGCAGGACGACCCAGGAGCTCGTGGCCTGATGGGCGCCAGCTTCGGTGGGGTCGCCTCGCTGCATGCTGCATGGCGCTATCCCGAACTGTTCGGCTGCCTGTTCCTGCAATCCGGTTCATTCGCATTCAGCGACCTTGGCCGGCACAAACGCGGCCCCGTGTTTGATCCGGTTGTGGAATTTGTGAATGAATTTCGTGAGCGTCCGGGCTGTCCCGCGGACAAGATATACATGAGTTGCGGCATCTACGAATCCTTGATTTACGAGAACCGCTCATTAATCCCGCGACTGCAACAACAGGGCATCGAGGTACGCTTCGAAGAGGCGCGCGATGCACATAACTGGGAAAACTGGCGTGACCGACAACGCAACGGCCTCTCCTGGCTGTTTCCGGGCCCGGTATGGATGGTTTACGAGTAAATCCGTTTCGACAAGCGCAGGCTGTCGCGTCTATAGTGGACCGGTACCTGCCGCGGCAATGAGAGCAGGCCTTCGAGGAGATTAACTGTGGCAAACAAGACACGACGTATCGGTCTTTCGCTAGGCGCCGATATTTGCTGGCCGATCTGTTACGAAGCCCTGATGAAGAAGCTCGAGTTGTCGATTCCCGTTGGCGGCGATTCAGTCAGTTTCGAGGTCGAACGTGTGCTGATAGAGCCATTCGACCTACAGCAAACGTGCAATTACGACGTTGTTGTTGATCGCCTCACGCATTGGTATCACACGTCGCGCGAGTGGATAAAGAAATCCATCATTAGCGACGACCTGTACGTATTCAATAACCCATGGACTCTGCAATCCATGGAAAAGCAGACGACCTATTGCGCGATGATGCGGCTTGGCTTCCCGGTTCCTGATACCTGGTTGATACCGCCAAAAGAGTACGCTGAGTCCGCTGATTTGCAGTCGACCTTGCGGCAGTACGCCAAACTGTTCGATCTCGGTGCCATCGGCGACAAGATTGGCTACCCGCAGTTCATGAAACCGTATGACGGTGGCGCGTGGGTTGGGGTCACCGCGATCAAAGACCGCGAAGCACTGCAGAAGGCGTATGACTCAAGTGGCACACGCGTCATGCACCTGCAAAAAGGCGTCCCCAACCACGACGCCTTTGTACGTTGTATCGGTCTCGGGCCGCAGTGGAATTGCGTTAACTACGATCCGGATGCACCGCTGCACGACCGCTACCAGATGGACGTCGATTTTCTGTCCACCCAGGATGAAAACCTGCTCGCCAACATGACAATGGTAATCAACGCTTTCTTTGGTTGGGACTTCAATTCCTGCGAATCGTTGCGGAGTGGCGGAATTTGGTACCCGATCGATTTTGCCAATGCCTGTCCGGACTCACAGGTGACGTCCCTGCACTTTCATTTCCCCTGGCTGATCAAGGCAAACCTGCGCTGGTCAATCTTTTGCGCGGCTACGCAACGCAAGATCGATACGAATCTCGATTGGGATAAGTACTACCGCATTGCCGACAAAGACTTGCCGTTTGAAGACAAGCTGAACGAATACGTCGCTATTGCACAGAAGCGTTTTAACGCGGATGAATTTTACGAATTCTGCGACAAACACCTTGGTCACCTGGACGCGGTCGCACACGAGTTCTTCGGCACGGACGTTGTAAAAGATGCCATTCGCCAAAAGGTGACTGCGCTCTACCCGGAACACGAGATTGATGAGTTCACAGAACTCTTCTGGAACCGCATCCAGAAATGGCGAGAGACTCCGGGTGCCGCTGGATGAGTCAGAAAGATACGTTTCGTTGGTATTCGCCACGCATTGAGCAAGAGGTGCAGCTCGTCCGCTGGGGTACGTACGGCACACCGGTACTGTTGTTTCCAACAGCGGGCGGTGATGCAGAAGAGGTCGAGCGCTTCCACCTGATTCGGGTACTGGAGCCGCTGCTGGAGGCCGGCCGAATCAAGATCTACTCAACTGACTCGGTTGCTGGTCGCGCGTGGATATCGGGCAAGAAAACCGGTGAGTACTGCTCGAAGTTGCAAAATCATTTCGATGCTTTTATCTACGAGGAAGTCACGCCCGCAATTCGCAAGGATTGCGCCACCGATGACATTGAAATTATTGCCGCCGGAGCATCTATCGGTGCGTTCAATTCAGTTGCGACGCTGTGTCGCCACCCCGATGCCTATAAGCTCGCGATTGCCATGAGCGGCACCTTCGACCTGTCAAAGTATCTGGAGGGGCGGTTCAACCAGGACTTCTATTTCTCATCCCCACTGCACTACTTGCCGAACCTTGAAGGCCCGCAGCTGGACACATTGCGAAGACGCTCAATACTGTTGCCGACCGGCGAAGGCAACTATGAAGATATCGGTGAGTCCTGGCGGCTTGCGAAGCTCCTGGGCGCCAAGGGCATTCCGAATAGGGTCGATTCCTGGGGCCCGGAGTATCATCATGACTGGGTGACGTGGCGCGAAATGTTGCCGAAATACCTCGACGAATTTTCCTGAGTCTTATTCGGCGAACAGGTGCAATTCGCTGGCAACTGCATCCGCCATCTGCAAAGTTTCATCAAGATCCGGGTGGCGCAGCATGATGAATCCATCCGATACCAGGGTCTGCATCCAGTCGCGGCGTACTGACCCCGGTTGTAACAGGGTGTTCCAGACCACGTGTTCTCCAAAGCGTTGTTGCAGTGTCGCGGCGCCGTCGATTCGTGAAATTCGCCCCATACCCTGCGCACGCTTGTAAATAGTCGCAACATTGTGGCGACGTTCAATCGGCATATCGATTTTTCCCGACGTAACCGCCTGCCCCCATGCCCGAAACACGTCGAAATCGCATGCGAATTTCATCTGATCTACCTGGTGCGCACCGGGCGGGCGGGCACCTATCTCGCCAAACACTACCTCGCCGTCCGCTTTCCGATACCACTCCATATGCGTAAAGCCGTTATCGAATCCGAGCGCCTTGATCACGTCGAAGCCCATTTGTGCGCCCGCCTTGAGATCAGGGCTGTCCACGTCGCGCAGTGCAATAACTTGCGGGCTGATCCATTCGTGGCTGCGCGCAATCAATGGCCGTGGCCGGTACCAGGCAATATTGTGGTAAGCCACTTCGTTATTAATGGTGATTGTGTCGAACGTGAATTCTTCACCGTCAACAAATTCTTCAACGCTGACCGTCGAAACGTGCCGCAAACGAGGCAGAACGGAGCGCAGATCGTCGCGGCTGTCGACGCGGTAGGTGTCCGCTGAGCCAGCACCGGCAATCGGTTTAAGAATAACCGGGAAACCGATCTGTTCCGCGGCCTCCCAGCAGCCCGCCACGCTATCAACCGCAATATGCCGCGGCGTGCGAATGCCCGCCTCGTCCAATGCCCGCTTCATCGCCTCTTTGTCACGAAAACGGTGCGCTTGTTCGGTGTTCAGACCCGCGACGCCGAAATGCTGGCGCAACTCGGCGGCCAGCATGATGCCCGGCTCCCAGAGGCATTCGATCCGATCCAGGGTTTGGCTTCGAAGCTGCTCGTGGACCGCCGCGATCACTTGTTCGACATTCCATAACGACCTGACCTGGACGTAGGCCGAAAGGCAACGTCGTACCAGCTCAGGCAGATTACCGGTACCCTGGTCGCCAACGCCGAACACTGTCGCACCGCTTTCTGCCAGTCCACGAGTGAATTCCGGCATATCGGCTGGATAGCCCGGCGAAATGATCAATACGTTCATCAGCAACCTGCAGGTAACTTATTGCGCAAGCGACGCGCGCAGTCAGGTTAGAATAGCATCTAACGCCGTAAGCCCGGATATGCCGTGAACTCTGCCCGTAAATTAAAGATTTGCCTCGCGAGCTCGGAAGTTGCGCCGCTCGCAAAGACGGGCGGCCTCGCCGACGTCAGCGCCGCCCTGTCAATCTATCTGCACCGTGCAGGGCACGATGTGCGGCTGTTGATGCCGCTGTACCGCTCCATTGATACCAGCAAGCTGACCATCAGCGCGGTCGATGGCCTGCAAAATATCCCGATGCGGATGGGCCATCGCGACGGTCATTTTTCGATCGTTTCCACAACCATGCCGGGCTCGGATCTCACGATCTACCTGCTCCACTGCCCGGAGCTATACGATCGCGATGGTATTTATACTGACAGCGACGAAGAGCACCTGCGCTTCATCCTGCTGTCGCGTGCCGCAATCATGATGTGCCAGTACATGCAGTTTGCGCCGGACATTTTTTCAGCGCATGACTGGCACACGGCGCTTATTCCGCTTTATCTAAAGACGTATTACTCCTGGGACAAACTATTCGAAAATACCCGCTCGATACTGACTATTCACAATATCGGTTACCAGGGTGTATTCGGCGCTGGAATAATCCACGACCTCGATCTCGGAAACTCGGTGCATGAACTGCATCAACAGGATCTCGACAACGGCCGCATAAACTTCCTCAAGACCGGAGTCCTGCATGCCGATGTGCTGACTACGGTCAGCCCTACCTACGCGGAAGAAATACAGGGTGACGAGTACGGTATGGGACTGCAGGAATTGCTGCGAGCCCGCAGCAATACGCTGTTCGGCATCCTGAACGGAGTGGATTATTCCGAATGGAATCCGCAAACCGACAAATTGATCGCGGCGAATTATTCGCCCGCGGACATGCACGGCAAGACACTTTGCAAGGCGCAGTTGCAACGCGACCTGGGTTTGCCGGTGTCAGCTGAGCGGCCATTGCTGGGTATAATCACTCGCCTCGTGAGTCAAAAGGGAATTGATCTGATGGATCGCGTCCTGCCGGGCCTTCTGGCGACGCGCGATTTCTCGCTCGCGGTTCTGGGTAGCGGCGAACCGGACTACGAACGTTTTTTCAGCTGGTTGCAGAGCAAGTTTCCCAAGCAGGTGTGCTTCTATCGCGGCTACAACAATAAGCTGTCGCACGCGATCGAAGCTGGCAGTGACATGTTCCTGATGCCATCGCTATACGAACCATGCGGCCTTAACCAGATGTACAGCCTGAAATACGGCACTGTACCCATCGTTCGCAAGACAGGCGGGCTCGCTGATTCTGTGCAGTTGATTGATCCGCATACGGGTAGCGGCACGGGTATAGTATTTCGCGAATACAACGAGACCGCATTGGCATGGGCCATTAGTTCCGCGCTGGACCTGTACCAGGACCAGCCGTTGTGGCAAAAGATAGTACGGAACGGGATGGCGCAGGACTTTTCCTGGGAACGCCAAACCGAAACCTATGTTGACTTGTTTCGCGCACTGAGCGACCCAGCATGAATGTAATTTTTATCGAGCCCTCGTTTCCCTACAATCAGCGAGAGTTCGTTCGCGCGCTGTACAGTAGCGGTGCGCATGTCATCGGTATTGGCGAGCGTCCTGCCTCCTATCTCAGTGACGAGTTGAAAGAGTGGCTGGGTGACTACATCCAGGTGCGCTCTGTCGTGCATGAGCCATCGCTGCTGGAGGCTGTTCGCAAGGTACAGCGCGTACTTTGGGTTGATCGCATGGAAGCTACCGTGGAAGCGCACATCATGGCAGCGGCCGCAGTCCGCGAAGCCTGTGGCATTCCGGGCACATCAACGCAGACGGCCTACCTGTGCCGCGACAAGCCTGCCATGAAAGAGGCATTACGCAAGGCCGGCATCCCCTGTGCGCAATCGGCGCGTGCCAGCTCTGCACAGGATGCGCGCGAGTTTGCCGCCGCTGTCGGCTATCCACTTATTATCAAGCCGCCTGCGGGCGCCGGTGCTTCTGCAACATACCGGGTTCGGGACGAGCAACACCTCGAACAGGTCATCCGCGAATGCGGTCTCGCGGATGGCGTCGCGGTTGCGATAGAAGAGTTTATCGAGGGTCACGAGGGCTTTATCGATACGCTTACGATCAGCGGCAATGTTGCCCACGAATTTATTACGCACTACTACCCCAATGTACTTGAGGCCATGCGTGAGCGCTGGATTTCACCGCAGATGATTACTACGAATCGTCTCGATGCAGAAGGCTACACAGAAGTGCGCGCGATGGCGCGCAACGTAAACAAGATTCTCGACATCGGCACCTCGGCCACCCACATGGAGTGGTTCTATGGCCCGAAAGGACTTAAATTTTCGGAGATAGGCTGCCGGCCGCCAGGTGTTGGCCAATGGGATGTTTACAACGCCGCCAATGAATTCGACCTCTATTCCGAATGGGCCTCTGCCGTTGTGCACGGCAAACCCAATAACCGGCCGTCGCGCCGCTACGCGGCGGGTATGATTGCGCTACGCCCGGAACGCGATGGACGCATCAGCGGCTATTCGGGAGCGGACAAGATAGGCGCACGCTACGGCGACTGTATCGTTGCCGCAAACTTGCCGGATCCAGGCACGCCCACCCAGCCAGTTGAAGCTGGCTACATGGCCAATGCATGGATGCGCGTGCGACACCCTGACTATGATGAACTGCGCCGGATCATGAACGACATCGGCGAGACGATCACGGTTCACGCTAACTAGTATGAAAAGAGCAACGCCTTCCATGGATGACCTTGCCAAAGAGAAACAGGAGTTCGAGCGACTGAAGCCGAACCTGCGGCGAATCTGGGCCGACATCCAGGCTGACCCGCGATTCGAACATACTTCCGTCATCGTGCCCTCTCTCAGTGTTAACCAGGAAGAGCTGGCTAAAGTTACTGGCGCGTCATTCTATGAAGAGCGCTTGCTGTTTGCGTTAATTCGATTGCGCAATCCAAACGCCCGGGTAATTTACGTCACCAGCCAACCGGTACACAGTGAGATCGTCGACTACTACCTGCAGCTGCTGGAAGGTATCCCTGTTAGTCACGCTCGGCAGCGGCTGCACATGATGTCCGTTTACGATTCCAGTTCACGGCCATTGACGGCGAAAATACTCGAACGACCGCGCCTGCTGGCACGACTGCGCAGCCGAATTGACGATGCATCTCGCGCCTACTTGACCTGCTACAACTCGTCAGACCTTGAGCGCGAGCTGGCAGTCAGTCTCGGCATTCCACTCAACGGAGTTGATCCGGCGTTACTGCAATACGGCACAAAGAGCGGCAGCAGACAAATTTTCACCGAAGCAGGTGTCAATCATCCTGCCGGATTTGAAGACCTCTACGAAGAAGAACAGATCGTTTCCGCTCTCGTTGAGCTGCGCAAGCTGCGACCAGACATGCGCCGCGCAGTCGTTAAGCTCAATGAAGGCTTTTCCGGTGAAGGCAATGGTCTGTTTACTTATCCGGCCGACAAGGACAAAAGCGCGGTCTCGGAAGCGTTGCGCGAATTGCGCTTCTCGTCTGGCAGCGAAACCTACCGTGAGTTCATGCGCAAGTTCGCGGCCATGGGCGGCATAGTTGAAGAGATGGTTGAGGCACTGGAGACCCGTTCGCCCAGTGTGCAGATGCGTATTCATCCGGATGGCCGTAGCGCCCTGGTTTCAAGCCATGAACAGGTCCTCGGCGGCGCGACAGGACAGGTGTATCTCGGCTGTCGCTTTCCAGCCGATGATGATTATCGCTGCCTGCTGCAGGAAGAAGCCGCCAAAATCGGCGAAACCCTTAGCCAGAAAGGCGTTATCGGCCGCTTTGGCATCGACTTCCTCGCATGCCGAACCGCGGACGGCGGCTGGTCGTCGCACGCAATCGAAATCAACCTGCGTATGGGTGGCACCACACCACCGTTCCATGCGCTGGAATTCCTGACCGGCGGACGGCTCGATGATGAAACAGGCTTATTTCATGCACCCGGCAAACAAACGAAGTTTTACAGCGCAACGGACAATCTCAAATCCGCCGAATACCGGGGCCTGTTACCCGAAGACCTGTTCGAAATCATTACCCGCAACGGTTTGAGCTTTCGCCATACGACCGGTACTGGCGCCTTGTTCTACATGATCGGCGCGCTGTCGCAGTACGGCAAGATCGGCATGACTGCGATTGGCAACAGCGCCGAAGAAGCACAGGCTTTGTTTGAGAGGATTGTTGCGGTACTTGATGAGCAAACCGAAGGAGGACATGGCGAGGCCTCGCCAATCTTTGATCGCTATCTCAGCATGGAGTGACGTACAGCGCGCTCAGGCAAGCGCCACGGCAGTGTCAGGTTCCGAATCAAATGCTGCAATCTCTTCGTCGTTGATTGGCAGGGTGATCGTAAACGTTGTGCCTTCATTGGGTTCACTGGCGACACCGATATTACCGCCGTGAACATCCACGATACATCGGAACGCCACTGTCAGACCTTGTCCACGCCCTCTACCGACATCCTTGGTAGTAAAGAACGGATCAAACACGCGATGCAGGTTTTCCTGCGCGATGCCGATGCCATCGTCTCGCACGCAAATTATTACAGCTTCGCCTTCGACGCTGGTTGAAATAGTGATCTTGCCCAACTCTTCGTCACCATTTTGTGTGCGCCTGGCGTCGATCGCGTGTGCCGCGTTAATAATAATATTGAGAACAGTCTGGTTAATGTCGCCGACGATACACTTGATTCTTGGTGCATTTAGGTCAGCCTGGAATTCGACTTCAGATACGTAGCGCCATTCATTGCGAGCAACCGTAATGACGTTCTCTATTGAATGGTTGATATCGACGAACGTAGCTTCCTGGGTCTCCGGATTCGCAAACTCTTTCATCGCCCGGACAATTGACGACACTCGCTTGATTCCCTCGGCAGATTGCTCCGCGGCCTTGACTACATTCTCCTTGATAAACCCTACATCGATCTCTTCTTCGAAATCACGAATCTCGTCTATCTGGCTGCGGGTTGCCGAGCCCGCCAGCATGTTGTCCCGCAACACCTCGTAGCGACCTAGCAGGCTGAGCAGATCGCGAAAACTTTCATCGAGGAAGCTGATGTTGTCGCCCACGAACTGTGCCGGCGAGTTGATCTCGTGGGCAATACCGGCCGATAGCTGCCCTACTGCTTCCAGCTTCTGGTCGCGCAACGCCTGTCCTTGCTGCTCTTTAACCTTCGCAAGAAAATCATTAAAACGGCTCGCCAGTTTGCCGATTTCGTCTTTGGAGCGCACGCGCAGAGTGTTATTGAGATCAGCGCCACCGGCAACGATTTCGCCCAGGCTGTCCGACACATGATTAATGGGCGCCGTAATGCGGCGGGCAAGTATTACGCTGATAAAACTGAGCAGCACAATCATGCCAAGCCCGACCAAGGCACTGGACCAGATCATGCCGTATGCCGACGCGTAGAGTTCATCTGCGTCAATAATGCTGATGAATCGCCAGCCTGTCTGTGGCGAACGGTGCGAAACGATAATCTTGTCCAGCACGTGCCCCGGCACATCGAACCGGTCCAGTCGGCCTGCCGCCAGCGCCTGGTATAACGGGTGCTCTATCTGATTGATGGGTTGAAACAGATTGTCTGTATCACTGGGATCGGCGACAACCTTGTCCTCACTATCGACAACAATGGTATAGCCACTGGCGCCGAACTTCATGTTAGCCACCAGCAACGTTAATTCCTTTAATGTCACGTCCGCCGATTGCACACCGATCAAGCCGCCGTCATCGTCCAGGACCGCTCTCGCAACCGAGATAATCGGGTCATCCTCTGTACCGGGATACGGTGGAATAGTGACGATCGCGCCATTCGCCGCGACCGCTGCCAGGTACCACGGCCTCTTTCTCGGGTCGTAGTTTCGCAACGGTACGTAGGGATACTGGAAGAATCCGCCCACTGGAGTGCCAAAATACACGGCCGTCAGGTACGGGCGGTCGATCAGGTAGTTCGCGAAGTACGACTCCACAACTGCATGCTGGTGCACGCCTTCCGGAGTAGCAGGCGGCTTACCGGTTCCGGAGTCATCGAAATACGTGCGCTGATCATTATTCAGTGCTCGTAAACCTTCAAAGCGTGTGAGGTAGTTAACGTCCCGTGCGACGAATGCCGAAAACGAGCCGATCGTCGAATCCAGCAATGACATGTTCTGGTGAGCGTGCTCGCTGTATTGAGTGCGAGACTGTTCGAGACTCTCGATTGCCGCGAAGTACGAAAGAACCGCGATAGGGATCAGCGCAGTGGTCATGAAGGCCACCACCAGCTTGGTACGAATCTTCATCCTGATCCCGGATCCTTGGGCAAGATATTGCTCGCAGCATTGTTGCTGCGACCTCCTTAAGCGGGTGATCAGGGATTGTATCGACCGTTTCAGGGAAAACTTTAGGAGCGTTAGAAAGAATCTGAAGTAGTCGAATTGACGTGCCAGCCGGTCGGCAGCGCCTCCCGGGACACTATTGGAGGGACAGCTCCCTGCACGTCCACACTATTCCTCTAGATGTTGGCACAGGCTATGGAGATTTTGAGATGTCGTGCCAACCAGTCGGCAGCGCCTCCCGGGAGCACTTTATAGGGATGGCTCCCTTCGGTCCGCTTTATTCCCTATAAAGTGCTCCCGGGAGACACTGCCTTGGTCCATCGCGAGATTTCAGTGCGGATATGTCGTTTGCGGTGATCGGAACCGAATGCAAAATTATGTATCGACTATCACCAGCAATGATTGGTAACGCATCTATGCATTTTGTGCTGCGTCATGTTTGCGCGGCGTATTACGAAAAAAAGGTCGACTATAGTAGCCGACCTCTTTTCTGGAATTAACGATTTCCAGGAGACAGTTAGTCCTCTGCTTCCACCACATCGGCAATACCATCGCTGTTGTGATCGATGAGCTCCACTTCCTGGCCTACTTCGGGAACGGTTCGTTCGAAGAAGGTTTCGCCGTTTACGCCGAACGTGATTCCGGCGACCGTCACCGAAACATCATCCAGCGCCTCGAGTAGCCCCTCAATTTTGTAGCCCTCGTCGTCTTCGAGGTGCAGATGGGTTGCATGAACTGACCCGTCGGGTGCCCGCATCGCTTTGATCTCGACTTTGTCGCCGACCATCAGGTTGTCGAGGTTGTGGCGTTCTGTCGCTTCGTCATCACGAAACATTGTTTCCGAGCTAATATTGACGTCTACCGTTCCTGTTGCTGCGCCGAATGCCAGTGTGATGACACCTTCGTGCGGTGAAGTGCTGCTGAGGGCGGAAATATCGGCTTCGAATTCCAGCTCGTCTCCCTCTGACTCGATCTCTTCGACCAGCAGCACGTCGCCAACGAACTCACCTTCAACTTCAACGTAAAGCCCGTCCGCTGATGAGTCCGACAGTGCTTCACGCAAGCTCTCAGGTTTGTACTCAGTTGATTCATCAAATGCGAGGACGACGTTGCCGACAGTCCATTGCTGCGTATCAGCATTGAACGTCACGTATCCGCGCAGGCTGATTTCATCAGAGTCATCGTCGTCAAAATGATCGTCGTCTTCCAGCTCAACTTTTGTTGCCAGAAAATCGCTTGGCGCGTTAATCGGGTCCGGGATTGTGCCTTCGATCTCTACGTATTGGCCGTCAGCGATTCCGGCATCCGGAATCTCCGCGCCGTTTGCCAGTACGACATTCAGCGTTGCTGAATTTTGCAGGATCAGCACGAACTGGTCGTTGCCGTTGTACTGATCGACAGTGCCCTTCGCTTCGAAGTCATCGTCCTGCGCATCCTGCTTCTCAACGTACGATGCAATCAGCACATCGCCGGCATACTCACCGCTGACTTCGACATTGTCGCCGTTCATCAAAGTATCGAAGTCAAATGCAGCGTCGTCTTCGCCATCAAAGTTTGTGGTTGTCGCGCTTACCTGTATCGCGATACCCATGATGTCGAATGATTTGATATCAGCATCCGTAGCGTTTACTGCCAGATTGGCCACGATGCCCTCTACTTCATCGTCATAATCAATATCACTCGCCGATCCTGTCTTGCCATCCGCGTTAACAGAGCCGCGGACTTTGACAATCATGCCGACCGCAAGCGCGCTATCGTCTGTAGCGCCTGCGTCGTCGACACGATAGGTGGCGCTATTGGTATCGAATTCCACGCCGTTGACATAAATACTGCCAAAACCAGTGATCTTGCCAACCGTCGTTTTCGCGCTGGCTGCCGGCGGCTGCACCGGTATTTCCGTTGACGAACCACCCGAGCCGCCGCAGCCCGCGAGCGCCAAACTCAGTGTCCCCAACAGTCCCGGCCATCTGGCCCGTTTCAATACGTTCATTACGTCGCTCCCAAGCGTTTGCTGTATATCTAGCACGACACGAGCGACCAAAAGGTTCCAGTAGGTTAGCAGTGATTTCCGCTTCATCATTTTAAGTCCGCAGCTGTGGCTACTCTGGTGTTAGCACAGGACACACGCACGCTCGCAGTTCGTTGCTTTGCTCGTCACTGAGAAAGCATTGTGCTTGCATAATGTTTTTAAGCTTCGCAGAACGCGCGCTGTCGTGCATCTGTCGCTGCTTGACGACAGGCGGGAACGTCAATGCTGGCGCACGATGAATTGCGTGGGCAACACTCGAAAACCGTTGCCGTTAGTTTGCCTGCAGATCGGTCGGTGCGGAGGGTGTAGTTGTTGCGCTGCCAGAATCTTTGAAGCCGGTCGCTATCGACCAGCCCGGATTGCCACCCTGGCTCGACTTGTATGCACCGACATCCAGAGCACCGTTGCGGGCCGTACCGTTGAAATCGGTGCCGGGAACATATGCCGGGTTTGCAGCGCCGATTAAAGCGCTGCCAGCGGCAGGAAATACATCAATCGGCGGAACGCCGTTGTAGTGGCCGTTCACCAGGTCGCTGGCAATACCATTGCCGTCAGAGTAGCCCGAGCTGCCGCCCGATAATCCGCCTGCGCCAACGTTTGCTGACAATTGCACCTGGCTTAGATCGCCACTGATCAACCGAATCGCCCCGCCTTGCGCATACACCGCATTGTTCGCAATTACGACAGACCCGGAAACATTCCGAACCTCTATGCCGGAACCGCTCGACACAACAGTGTTATTCACAAATTCAATGTTCGACGGGCTACCGGACTGGTGCGATCGAAACGCTACATTGCCCAGAATAATATTGTTGCGGATGACGGCATCGGCGGCGACCTGCATTGTGTTGTCGGCAACATTCCATACTACGTTGCCCTCGACCAGGTTCTGCGCCCCATTGCCTACAGTGCTGTACAGCAGAATTCCGGGATAGTTGGTATCGTGAATGACGTTGTTGCGAATTATGTTCGCGTAACTTCCTTCCTTGATCTCGATACCGTCGCCCTGCTCAACGGTCGACCTGTTCGTATGATGAATATAGTTGCCTTCAATCAGGCTATTGGCAATCCGGCAACCATCGTTGTTACAGCCCAGGTACATCCCTTCACCAGTGCCATTCGTGTGGTGAATGTGATTTCGCAGTATCTTGAGGCCATCGTAGGTCCCGCCAGAATTCGCAGACAGCGCAACGTCGCCTGTTTCATAGATCTCGCAATCCTGAATCGTTACAAAATCGGAGTTTATTAGTCGAACACCGTGCGAGCCGCCCGTGAAGGTGATACCGCTAACTACGAAGTAGGAAGATCCATTGATTTCGACAACATTCTGATTGGACGTCGCCTGCTGAATGACAGGAGTCTCTCCGTCCTTTGCTCGCATGACGATAGGCTGAGCGGCAGTACCGTTAGCCGACAGCGTTACATTGCCGTTGAAAAAGTAAGTGCCTCCGCGCAAAACCAACTCGTCGCCTGGCGACAAGTTTGCGACGGCAGCTTCGAGATCATCTCCCGGACCAATCTCGGCTGCGGACACCAGTACAGCGCACGATAGAGCAGCAAAGCCGGTGAAACAGGCGTGCGTTAAATATTTCATGAAGTACCCAGGATAGAACTGATTGCAGGAAAGCGACCATGATACTAACGCAGCCAGACATCATTAATGTGAACTCCATCACGCAAATTTTACTGTCGCAATATAGTGACAGGATGCTGGCCGAACGACGCGTTCCTCGTTCAGCCATGCCCGCGCCAAAGGTCGCGCGCAGCTGCGCAACAAATTTCCATATGTCATGACCCACAAAACGATTAGTATCAACGCTATACAAGAAGCGCCCAGCGGAGCGACCACATGAGCAAGAACGAGCGGGATTGGCTGACCGAGCTGCCTGAAGCCTTTCAGGTCTATCGCGCTGGCCGCGCCGTCGATGAAGTGGAGTGCATCGTGCCCGACCTGGCTGGCATGTCGCGAGGCAAAACAATGCCCGCGCGCAAATTCGATCCAGACCATGAAACCTATCTGCCTGTTTCGATCTTCTACCAGACCATCACCGGGCACGATGTCGAAATGGACATTGCGAACCAATGGGCCGAAGGCGACCTGGTGCTGAAACCGGACATGTCTACTGCGAAAGCGGTGCCCTGGGCGAAAGAGCCGACCGTGCAGGTCATCCACGACCTATTCAGTCGCGATGGTACGCCGGTGGGCATCGCGCCCCGACAAGTGCTCAGGCAGGTTGTTGACCTGTATTCAGAACAAGGCTGGCAACCCGTCGTTGCGCCCGAGCTTGAGTTCTACCTGATCAAGCCGAATCTCGATCCAAACGAACCGATTCAGGCGCCGGTCGGCCGAACCGGTCGGCGTGGTTCCGGCAATCAATCGTACTCCATGTCCGCCGTTGACGATTACGGCCCGGTCATCGACACGATTTACGGATTTGCCCAGGATGCCGGCCTGACTATTGATACGGTCATTCAAGAAGACGGTGCCGGCCAGGTTGAAATTAACCTGACCCACGGTGACCCGATCCTGCTGGCGGACCAGGTGTTTTATTTCAAACGGATCATTCGCGAAGCCGCGCTGAACCACGACATGTTTGCCACGTTTATGGCGAAACCCATGCGCGATCAACCGGGTTCTGCCATGCACGTTCACCAAAGCATCGTCGATATCAAAACAGGCAAAAACATTTTCAGCGACAGCAACGGGCAGGTCAGCAAACGCTTCTTGCATTTCATCGGCGGCTGCCAAAAGTACCTGCCACAATCGCTGCCTTTGATGGCGCCCTACGTGAATAGTTATCGCCGCTTTGAATCTGATGCGAATTCCAGTGCACCGACGAATTTCGCATGGGGTTACGACAATCGTGCGACGGGCTTGCGGGTACCCAATTCTGGCGCACAGGATCGCCGGGTCGAGAATCGCGTGGTCGGTGTGGATTGCAATCCCTATCTTGCTATCGCAGTTGGCCTGGCCTGCGGCTACCTTGGAATGATGAACAAGACCAAGCCGGGCGAACCGGCAGCCGGTGAACTGGAAAGCGAGGAATTCGATATCCCGACCACCATGGACGAAGCACTGACACTGTTCGAATCCGCTGAGGCTGTTCACAGCGTTCTCGGGCAAGAATTCTGCATGATCTTCGGCGAAGTGAAACGCGAAGAAATGCGCTTGTTCCATCGCGAAATCAGTCCGTGGGAACGAGAACACCTGCTTTTGAACGTATAGCCCGGTTACTTTTGATTTATTCGGGAATTATTTGCCGTCGAAAGTGGTCCTAATGTCAGCACGGTCGGGTTACCGGAGTGCTTCGCAGCACACAGGAAACCGGTCGAGAGAACCAGAAGTAATGTCGGGGGATCACTATGTATGTTCGGCTTGCAGGACTGACCTTATTCTTTTCGCTGGGCGGTAGTGCCCTTGCCGACGATCACCCCTATATCGACACTGATAATTCCCAGTGTATGGAAGGGCCGGTTGCCCAGTTCGGTCGCTATGTTGGCGACTGGAAAATCACTGACGAGTCGCTCGCGCAGAACGGCAGTGGCTGGACGCCAGGCGCCACCAAGCGCTGGATATTTGAATGCATAGGCAATGGCACAGCCGTGCAGGACTTCTGGATGCCCTCCAGTAGTGGCTTTGGTACAAACCTCCGCACCTACAATCCGGATACCGAAAAATGGGATATTGTCTGGGCGGCGACCAACGTCAAGGGCTTTACCCACATCAGTGCTGTTCAGAACGCGGAAGGTAACATTGAGATGGATATAGTCTCGCCGGTTCCCGACCCACCTCGCCGCATTATCTTTTTCAGCCCGGAAGGTGAGGGCTGGAACTGGGCAATGCAAATGAGCCAGGACAACGGCGAAACCTGGTTCGACGTGTATCGCATCAAGGCCACCCCGTGGACCGGCGAAGTCGGCGACTAGGCACTGCAGGAGACCAACTTCGATATCGCTCGCGACCCGTCAGGCTCGCCGCATTCCGTGCGCTTGGGCCGCCAGTAGAGTCCTTGCTGGCCGCTTTCGCAGCCTCGGGCTGGGGACCACTAACTTTCTGATTTAAAACCCTTTTACCGCCACTCGGTGCGGTCCGACGTGGCCACCGCTGCATTTCCTGCTAACGCATTCCGCCCAGCGGGCATCCTAGAGCTAATGGTGGCAGTAATTGAGCGCGGCGTGTTGCCGACGCAGGCGGAGTTTCATGAGGCGATAACGCGACGGGCGGATCGCTGGTATGCCGCGTGCCTCAGGATTACCCGCAACCCCGAACTCGCTGAAGACGCGGTACAGGAAGCCCTGCTCAGTGCCTGGGACAAGCGTAGCCAGTTTCAACAAGACGCACGACTCGAAACCTGGATTCACCGCATTGCCATTAACGCGGCGCTGCAGCTCATACGAAAGAATCGACCTGGCGTATTCGAACCGCTTGAGGAAGACCTTGCCGACCACGATTCTTCGCCCGTGACCGACATGGAGAATCTGGATCTCAGCGATTTGCTCGCCAAAGCAATGCGACACCTGAGTGATTTCGAACGCGTGTGTTTTGTGCTCAAGCACCTCGAACAATGGCGGCTGACAGAAATAGCCGACGAACTAAACAGCAATGTCAGTCGCGTCAAACAAGGACTCTTCCGCGGCGTAAAAAAACTGCGCGGAAGCATGCCCGATATTCGGAGCCTTTGAACATGAATGATGACACCCTTACTCTTTACTTCTACAAGGACGGCCTGACACCTGCAGAACGTCGTGACGTGCAGTCTGCCCTCGACAACGACGCTGAATTGCGCGAGCGCTACGCGCGCATCACTACGACTCTGGCACAATTTGACGTCACTGATTCGGCACCACTACCTGCCGATATGCTCGCGCGCTTTCATGACAGCATTGATCGCGCGGCAAGATCTGAGCAGCAACGTGCAAGCAAGTTGCCACCGCAAACGCGCTGGTCACCCTTCGCCTGGGGGTCTGCAGTCGCAGCGGCACTCGTGCTTGGAATCGGCATTGGACTATTCGCACAACGCGACCAGGTACCAGCACCTGGCATTAATACCGGCATAGTCACTATCTACCCGCCGGCACCGCGCGC
The DNA here is from genome assembly GCA_037968755.1 of Woeseia sp. Classification (GTDB taxonomy): domain Bacteria; phylum Pseudomonadota; class Gammaproteobacteria; order Steroidobacterales; family Woeseiaceae; genus Woeseia. The sequence goes on along the minus strand of JBBKWB010000160.1, from coordinate 38,424 downwards.
GACGTCGGTCGCCTTCGAGCGCGGTTTGCAGGTCTACCTGCGGGATAGCCAGCAGGAGCTTTCCGGGCAACCGATGAATACAGAGCGCTCCGCAATCGCGCTGCAATTAATTCGCCAGAACCGGCTTTTCGAGCGCGCGGCTGAAGAACACAACTCGAAAGACCTTGCTCGCGTACTGCGGGCATTTGAGCCAATACTGCTTCGACTGGCAGCCGATGACATAAGTGAGCGCGAAGCAGAAGCTTTGCAGGCGCAGCTCGCCTTCGAACTGAAGGTCATGCTAACCAAGTTGGGCCGAAACCTATCTGAAGAGACAGGCCCAATCTAAAAACAGGACAAACCAAATGACTATGTTCGCCAAACTTTTATTCGTGTCGCTAACCGTGCTTGCCAGTGCAGTGACGAGCGCGCAGAACGATGACTCGGAACAGCTTAAGATTACCGCCCTGGAAGCGCTGATGTCCGCACCACCGCAACGGGCACTACCGATCGTTACCCGGGTCTTGAACGGCAACAGCAGTACCGAGCTGAAGGAACGTGCACTGTTCGTCCTCGCGCAAATCGATGTACCGGAAGCGCAAGCGATGCTGCTTGATATCGCGCGTTCCGGCCAGAACGGGATGCGTAACGAAGCGATACGCATGATCGGCATTGGTGGCGACGAAAAATCCCAGGCCGAACTTGCCGACATCTATGCCAAGGGAGACAAGACCACTCGCGAAGCGGTGCTTGAGGCCTACATGATTGCTGACAACACTGAAGCGGTGTACCAGATTGCGGTCAAGTCTACTGAACCAAGTGAATTCGAGAGTGCCGTTCAAATGCTCGGAGTCATGGGTGCGCGCGAAGAGTTGCGCGCGCTGCGCGATCGGCCGGGCATGGCCGAAATTCTGATCGACGCATACGCCATTGCTGGTGATGTTGAATCATTGACCACGCTGGCAAACGACAGCAGCAACCCCGAACGTCAGGCACAGGCCATTCGCGCCCTTGGAGTTACAGGGGAAGAGGGTGTAGTGGATGTACTGACGACTCTGTATCGCAACAGCACTTCGAGCGACATTAAGGAGGCCGCGTTGGAAGGCCTGATGATCGGCGATCATGACGAGGCTGTGTTGACACTGTTCCGCGAGAGCAAGGACGCGGCTGAAAAACGTGCGTTGCTGCAGACCTTGATTCATATGGACAGCGATGCAGTGTGGGACATAGTAGATGCCACACTTGAGAATGGACGATGAGCCGCGTTCGTACTGCAGTGTTGCAGCTCAGCGTTTCGGCATTGCTTGTTCTTTTTGCAAGCAATCTCATGGCTGCCACACTCGATGAACTGGCTGACGACGGGCTCTACACATGGCGCGTTGCTGCAGTAGCCGAAGCGCCTTCCTGGTGTTGCTACCAGTGGGCGGGTGGCAAACCCAAGCGTCGCGCTTGCGATCTGGACAGCTCGAACACAGGCTTTAGCTCCGGCGACGACAACCTGCCTGCGACAGAGGAAGTGCAGATCTACATCGACATTCAGGCAGGCGAGATCCGCACGCTGCGGACGCTCAGCACCAACTGTCCCGTCAGCTCGCGGCGGGACATACAGGATCTCGGGCTGCTTGAAGTAGCCGAAAGCCTGGATTGGCTCAGGCCCAGGGTGACATCCGAACAGCAAACGAGTGACGATGCCCTGGCAGCGATTGCCGTTCACCGTGGCAAGGCCGCCTACCAATACCTGCAACACCTGGCCGAAAACGGAAAGTCCATGGAGTTACGTAAAGAGTCCCTATTCTGGATGGGCCAGACCCGTATCGGCGAATCGGCCGGTCAGCTTCAGCAGTATATGTTTCGTAGCCCCGATGCCGACATTCGCGAACACGCCGCATTCTCGTATGCACAATCGACTGCAACAGACCGGAGCGCGGTGCTGGTGCGCCAGGGCCGTGATGATGCGGATGCCGAGGTACGGTCACAAGCCTGGTTCTGGCTGGCGCAAACGGGTGCCACAAACAGCGAAAAAGAAATCCAGTGGGCGATTGAGAATGACCGGGACAACGAAGTGCGAGAAGAAGCGGTGTTTGCGTTGTCGCAATTGCCAGGTGAGCGCGCGGTGGATGCCCTGTTTGCCGTCCTGGGTAACCTGGAGCTGAACTCGCAGGTCCGCGAACAGGCCTTGTTCTGGTTAGTCCAATCTGACTCAGACCGCGCATACGCCTATGTCGATCAGCTGTTGGCCGATCAGCCATAGGCGCCAGTCACAAGGCAGGCATGCGGCGTGGTGTGCCCCGCCGCGTGCCTGGCGCGCTGGCCCTGAAGCCTCGCTTGTTACTCAAAGACTAGCGGCATAGGCAAATCCCGTTGCGCCAGGTAACGAAATGATCGTTTCATTTGCACCATCCAGGCGTATTGCATTAACAACCTGTTCTTGTGCCGCATGATTTGGCAAAGTACATAGACGTCAACTGCAGATCGTTTATTACCCATGCCCCTGGTTGCACACTCCCGATTACCGGCCTTTGCCCAGCTGGGCTCACAAGGCCACGACCTGCTGTCGCTCGATCGTGCGAAACACCAGGATATCAGGGAATTGCACATCGGCTTCTTGAACATGATGCCGGACGCTGCGCTGCAGGCGACCGAGCGTCAGTTCATCCGGCTGATCGGCAGCAGCAACCGTATCGCCCAATTCTTCGTCTATCCGTTTTCGCTTCCGGAGCTGGATCGAAGCCAGGCAACACGGCAGTACATAGACGAATACTACAGCCGCTTCTCCGAGTTGCAGGACCTTGGGCTCGATGCCTTGATTATTACCGGCGCCAACGTCGCTACTCCCGCGCTGGATCAGGAAGCGTTCTGGAAACCCCTGATCGAAGTGGCGGATTGGGCCCAAGCTAACGTGGCATCGACGCTTTGCTCGTGCCTCGCGACCCATGCCTTGCTCAAATATTTCCATGGCATTGACCGACAACCATTACCCAACAAGCGTTGGGGCGTTTACAGCCACCGCTTGTGCGCATCAGACCATCCGCTGGTTCGCGAAGTAAATACGCGATTTGATGCGCCGCACTCACGCTACAACGATATTAGCCATGAACAGATTGAGGCGGCGGGCCTGAAAATTCTGGCTGAGAGCGAGGACGGTGGCGTGCACATGGCGGTAAGCCCTGATCAGGCGCGCGTCATCTATTTCCAGGGGCACCCGGAGTATGATCGCAACAGCCTGCTCAAAGAGTACAAACGAGAGGTGCGCCGATTTCAGTCCGGCGAGTTGACGTCGATGCCGCCTTATCCAGATAATTTCTTCACAGCAGACGCACTGCAGCTACTCGACAGCGCACCACGAAGCGGCGAACTGTTCCCGGATACGCTGGAACAGGGGCTGGAGAATCGCATTGACAATACCTGGGGCGATACAGCGAAAGCCATTTTTAATAACTGGCTGGGTATCGTTTACCAGTTGACTAACCTTGATCGCCGAAAACAATTCATGCCCGGTGTTGACCCCGAAGATCCGCTCGGCATCAGGTCAACACGTTGACACATTCCTAACTTTCACCGCAGGAAATATTATGAAAGACGAAACGTTGGCAATTCATGCCGGATTCAAATCCGACCCAACCACCAAGGCCCTTGCTACACCTATTTACCAGACGGTGGCGTACGAGTTTGAGAATGCACAACATGGTGCAGACCTGTTCAATCTCGCGGTTGAAGGCAATATTTATTCGCGAATCATGAATCCGACCGTCGATGTACTGGAAAAGCGCTCGGCCGAACTCGAAGGTGGAATCGCCGGGTTGTGCGTCAGCGCGGGCAGCGCAGCTGTTAACTATTCAATTCTGAACATTGCTGAACGCGGCAATAATATTGTTACCGTCCCCATGTTGTATGGCGGGACGTATACGCTGTTCAAACACATGCTACCCAAGCTCGGAATCGAAGTGCGTTTTGCCGCAGATGACTCTGTCGCCGCAATGGAGAAACTGATCGACGGCAAGACTACAGCAGTGTTTTGCGAGTCTATCGGCAATCCAGCCGGCAATATTGTTGATATAGAGGCTCTGGCCAAGATGGCGCATGGACATGGCGTACCTTTGATCGTCGATAACACTGTGGCAACGCCAGTACTGATCAAACCCATTCAATGGGGCGCTGATATCGTTGTGGAGGCACTGACCAAATACATGGGAGGACACGGCAATTCACTCGGTGGCGTTATTGTCGACAGTGGCCAATTTCCGTGGGCAGAGCACGCTAAGAAATTTCATATGCTGACCGAGCCGGAAGACTCTTATCATGGCGTGGTCTACACCGAGGCGCTGGGGCCCGCGGCGTATATCGGCCGCGCTCGAACGGTGCCACTAAGAAATACCGGTTCTGCGTTAAGCGCGATGAATGCATTCCTGATTCTGCAAGGCCTAGCAACGCTGCCGTTGCGGATGGAGCGGCACTGCGAGAATGCGTTGAGCGTCGCTAACTATTTGCAGAAGCATCCGCGCGTTGAGTGGGTCAAGTTCGCCGGCCTGCCTGATTCCCCGTATTACGAACTCGCGAAGAAATACACAAACGGCAAGCCGTCCGCGTTACTCACGTTCGGGATCAAGGGTGGCTTCGACGCCGGCGTGAAGTTCTACGACGCGCTGCAGTTATTTGTACGCTGCGTCAATATCGGTGACGTCAAATCGCTTGCCGCGCATCCCGCGTCCACGACCCATCGCCAGTTGTCTGACGAGGAACTGTCAGCAGCCGGCGTTACGCCGGATATGTTGCGCCTGTGTGTAGGCATCGAGCATATCGATGACATTCTGGCTGATCTGGACCAGGCACTGGCGGCGTCTAAATAACGCACTATTCGCTCCGGCAAAGCGACATCAGGTTAAGTAAGGTCATCTCGCTGCGCGCATCCGGCGAGATGACCTTTCCTGCTGACTACGGCACCGAAATGAGGATCTTGCCCCGAGCACGTCCGCTTTCAGAGTAAAGAATAGCCTCAGGAATTTCGTCGAACGCATAGGTTTTATCAATCACCGGCACTAGCTTCCCTTCCAACATGAGCTGGGCCAGATACTGCAGATCGTCTTGCGGCATGCCCGCCAGCAGCATTCGAAACTTCTGGCTAACGAAGGGCTCAAGAATCAGCCCCATAACGGGCCCCAGGAACGGCCCAATCCATTCCCCGTCAGACGCGCCAACCATGACCAGAATGCCGTTGTCTTTCAGCGCCCGCCTGTTGGCCAGCAAGGAGTGATTGCTGACGTTGTCGATAATCACGTCGTACTTTTCTGCCAGTTGCGTGTAGTTGTCGTGCTTATAGTCGATCACGCGATCGGCACCGATACCGAGCACCATTTCAGTGTTTCGAGTGCTGCACACGCCCGTCACATCGGCGCCCATCGCTTTAGCGATTTGCACAGCGAAGGTCCCAACGCCGCCCGAAGCACCATTGATCAGTACCTTCTGACCGCTCCTGACTTCACCCTTGTCTCGCAGCGCCTGTAACGCTGTGATCGCTGCTATGGGCACACTGGCTGCCTGCGCGTAAGTCATGTTGGCCGGTTTCAGAGCCAATCCGCGGTCTTCCGGAATCAGCACGTAGTCGGCGAATGCGCCGGATCGGCCACCGAAGACTTCGTCACCCGGCTTGAACTTCGTTACTGATTGGCCGACTGCTTCGACCACGCCTGCGAAATCCACTCCCATACTGGTGTCGTCCGGCGTGCCGATACCGGCATCCAGACGCAGAAGGTACGGCGTACCGCGCAGATAATGCCAATCAAGCGGATTGACTGCAGCGGCGCGAATCTTGACCAACACGTCGTGGTCACCCGGAACGGGCTTGTCGATATCTGTGATCTCAATGACATCAGGCGATCCGTAGCAGCGGAAAACAGCCGCTTTCATGGACATTGCATTGCCCGGTCGCTCCATCGCCGTCGGGCACACGGAATTGTGACTGAGGGCCACGCCGAGAGCCCCGAGTGCGAGAACGACGGTGATAAGAATGCCACCGGTTACTTTGTATCTTCGCTTCATTGCTTTTGCTCTCCCCATTGAGCTGCCCAAATAATCCTGGTTGGTGTCGATTCAGTCTGGCGCGAGTTACCAACCAACAATCAATCGCTATGCATTATTAATTGAAGGATATGCGGCCTGCCGGTCCACCATCTCCACTAAACCTTTATGCGAGCCAGCGGCTGAATCCAGACTGAACAGGCGGCTGACTCCGCGGCTCCGGCGATTCTTTCAGCGAGTTTGTTTCGCAGCATGATACTGGCGGTGACTGAGGTATCGACCCTAGTCTATTCTAGCGCTCACTGAACTAACAAAAATATTGCCAAGCAACCGATTTTTTGGGGAATCCAATGCGACTACGTGTATTGCTGTGTTTGTGCCTTGTTACTTCCGTATCCTGGGCTGGCAGCCCACTCGTGCTGCAATCTGATTTCGGCTTGAAAGACGCGGCAGTCGCATCCATGAAAGGCGTCGCAATCGGCGTGGCGCCCGACCTCGTCATTCACGATCTCACCCACGACATACCGGTGTTCAATATTTGGGAGGCGTCGCTACGGCTCGTCCAGGTGGCTGAGTATTGGCCGAAAGGCACGGTGTTTGTGTCGGTCGTCGATCCCGGCGTCGGCACCCCACGCAAATCCGTTGTGCTTGAAACCCGCACCGGCCATTATTTTGTCACGCCGGACAACGGCACCCTTACCTTCGTTGCCGAAGCTTTCGGCATCTCCGCGGTGCGGGAGATAGACGAGGCGGTTAATCGGCTTGCTAACTCCGAGGAGTCGTACACCTTTCATGGCCGCGATGTGTACGCCTATACGGGCGCCCGCCTCGCCTCTGGCGTCATTTCCTTCGAGGAGGTTGGGCGGAAGCTGCCGGATCAGGTGCTGAGTATTCCGTACCAAAAGGCTCGTTTCGCCGATGGCGTGGTGTCCGGCAATATTCCAATTCTCGACATCCAGTTTGGCAACGTTTGGAGCAATATCTTTCGCGACACGTTTCGCGAACTCGCTGTAAAACCGGGCGACGTCCTCGATGTGCGTGTTCTGCACAATGGCGAGACTGCGTGGCAGGGCCAGGTTCCTTACTACACGTCATTTGGCTTTGTTGAACTCGGCAAGCCGATTCTTTATCTCAACAGCCTGAACAATGTGTCGCTCGCGATTAACCAGGGCAGTTTCGCAGAGACTCATGACATCCAATCAGGCGCCGATTGGGCGATCGAGATTCGCAAGTAACCGTCCGGCCCGTTAGTGCGCACGGCGCAAACTACCAAGCGGCGGTTGGCCGCTGCTACTTCGTCATGAGCTGGTAAACGCGAATAGCAGCTGGAATCAATGAATGTGACCGCCGCCCGGTGCCGGCGAAACCGCATGTGACTACCTGTTGATTGCGCCGGCCGCTCGCAAAGCAAACGCGGGATAGCACACCGCAGCCGGGTTTAGCCGGCTACGTGCGCCCCTGGACAGCTGTGTCGCCAGTTTCACAGTTGTGAAATTGACATTGTGAAGTTTTTATTGTGAATTTTTAACTACCTTCACGCTAAGCTCCCTATCAGTTGCTGCCCTGCAAACCCACCCGCGCAGCAAACGGACACCAGGAGCTCTCATGTCAAACTACGCAAATGATCTGAATAACGCAGCCCGCCTGATCGGCAGTCACGGCAGTGCCTGGGACGCGATCAGCCCGGAATACGTGGCGCGAATGAAGACCCAGAATCGCTTCAAGACCGGCCTGGAAATTGCGAAGTACACAGCGAAGATCATGCGCGATGACATGGCCCGATACGACGCCGACCCATCGCAGTACACACAATCGCTGGGTTGCTGGCACGGTTTTATCGGTCAACAGAAAATGATTTCGATCAAGAAGCACTTCAACAGTACAGACAAGCGCTACTTGTACCTGTCCGGCTGGATGGTCGCGGCATTGCGTTCTGAGTTTGGCCCGCTGCCTGATCAGTCCATGCACGAGAAGACCTCGGTATCTGCATTGATCGAAGAGCTGTACACCTTCTTGCGCCAGGCCGACGCGCGCGAACTCGGTGGATTATTTCGTGATCTGGATAATGCACGCCACGCCGGCGACGCAGTGAGCGAACAGGCGGCGAAGAAAGCCATCGATAATTTCCAGACGCATATTGTGCCGATCATCGCCGACATCGACGCCGGTTTTGGCAATGAAGAAGCCACCTACCTCCTTGCTAAGAAAATGATCGAAGCGGGGGCATGTTGCATCCAGATCGAGAACCAGGTTTCCGACGAAAAACAATGCGGCCACCAGGATGGCAAAGTTACAGTCCCGCATGAAGATTTCCTCGCTAAGATTCGCGCGGTACGCTACGCCTTCCTCGAGCTAGGTGTTGACGATGGCGTTATTGTTGCCCGCACCGATTCACTTGGCGCCGGGTTAACAAAACAGATTGCAGTCACCAAGGAAGCTGGCGATCTCGGTGATCAGTACAACTCGTTCCTCGATGTTGAAGAAGTATCAATCGACAAGATGCAGAACGGCGATGTCGTGCTTAACCAGGGCGGCAAGCTGATGCGGCCCAAGCGCCTGCCGAGCAACCTGTTCCAGTTTCGCCAGGGCAGCGGTGAAGACCGCGTGGTCCTCGACTGCATCACGTCACTGCAGAATGGCGCCGATTTGCTGTGGATCGAAACCGAGAAGCCACACATCGGCCAGATCGGCGGTATGGTCAACAGAATTCGTGACGTCATTCCGGGCGCGAAGCTGGTCTACAACAACAGCCCGTCATTTAACTGGACCCTTAATTTCCGCCAGCAGATTTTCGACACATGGTCGGAAGAAGGTAAGGATGTATCGGCCTACAATCGCGATCAACTGATGAGTGCCGAGTACGATGACACTGAACTATGCAAAGTCGCTGATGAGCGCATCCGTACCTTCCAGGCTGATTCCGCACGTGAAGCCGGAATCTTCCACCACCTGATTACGCTGCCGACTTACCACACTGCGGCGTTGTCCACCGATAATCTCGCGAAAGAGTACTTTGGCGAAAGCGGCATGCTTGGCTATGTCCTGGGTGTCCAGCGTAAAGAAATACGCGAAGGTATCGCCTGTGTGAAACACCAGAATATGTCCGGCTCGGATATCGGTGATGCGCACAAGGGATACTTCTCCGGCGATGCAGCACTGAAAGCATCCGGTGAGGGCAACACGATGAATCAATTCTCCTGAGCAATTGATGATGTAAGAAAGGGCGAAGCAATTCGCCCTTTCTTTTTGGCTGTCCAATGTGAAGATTCAAGCCATCTGCACATTCACAATCAGCGCGAACTACAACTGGTGACCAATCCACGAAACTCAATTAAGTTTGAGTCGGCTCCTGTACCGCAGCAACCCGCGCCACCGCATGCGTACTGCAATACGCGGCGATCAGCTCTCCACCTGGAACGTCAAGCCGGCATTCGCCTTCAGGCGCTCTATCAGAATTTCGCCCAGTGCAGACGCCGGCGTCCAGATGCCGCCTTTTGCCGCCTTCGGATTCAACAACAAGCACACAGCGCTTTCTGAAATCATTTTGCTCGTGGAGCCGTAGCCTGGGTCCATATCTCCCTTGACGCTAGCCCGGATGACATCACCGTTGGCGGCGGTGCCCACAAACAGCAGGTCGTACAAACCGTTCTCGCGCTCTTCTTTTGATGGCCCTTCCCCGGGCTTACGCGGATCGGTTGCCATGGACTTATCAGCCGCGACCGCCTTAGCGGTGGCTTCACCCTTGTCGCCCGGACCCGTCAGCAACATTTCGTCGTACTGAAAGTCCTTGCCGTACTCGTGGCCGAGCAGGTAATTACTGCGGTGAATGTTCTTGGTGTTGATGGACGCCATCACAAACGGCGCGGACCAACTACCAAGATCGTCCTCGTATACCGGCAAATGTCCTGGCGGTTGCGCTGGTCCTGCAACGCCCTCGGTCAATGCAAACGGGTTTTTCAGGATATCGAGCATACCGGGCACTTTCGCCGCGGCTGCCATCGTGGCCTTAAAGCTCGCAAGCGTGCCGCCGGAAAACGTCCCTTTCATGGCGCGTACGCGTCCTTTTATGCGACTTACGGGAGCACCAAGCTTTTCCTTTGCGGTTTGCTGCAGGAACAAAACACCCAGATCAAACGGTATGGAATCGAAGCCACAGGAAAATACAATGCGTGCATTGCTGGCTTTTGCTGCAGCACTGTGGGCCGCAATCATTTCATGCATCCAGGCGGGCTCACCACATAAATCCACGTAGTCCGTTCCCGCTTCCGCGCAGGCTCGAACCAAATCGGAGCCATAAAGCTGATAGGGCCCCACGGTGGTGAGTACTACCTTCGCACGTTGAACCATCGCATCAACGGAACCCGGGTCACCCGCATCCGCTACCAGCAGCGGTACGTCAGCAGAGATCTTCATCTCATCGCGTACTTGCTCTAGCTTTTCCTGGCTACGGCCAGCCATTGCCCAGCTGATGTGGCCACCAACACCGTATTGTTTGTGCATGTACTCACATACAAGGCGACCGGTGTAGCCAGTCGCTCCGTAGACGATGATGCCGAACTCTCTGTCACTGGACATTCTGTTGTGCTCCTGCCGAAACTATTGGTTGATGTGAGCGACTATTCTAATCTGACGCTATGCCGGGGAACGATACGTTATCTGTGCGCCCGCAGATACTCCGACACCCGCTGCAAACCGGCCTTCATGACTTCTGTGCCATTGCCAAAGCCGATACGAACGTAGCCCTCCATACCCATCGCCGAGCCTGGCGTGAACATCACGCCCGTTGTGTTCATTAGATCAACGCAGAATTCTCTCGACGGAATATCAATATCGTACTTCAGTAAGGCGGTAGTTCCGGACTGCGGGCGTACCCAGCTGATCAATGGCTCGTTATCAACCCATTCTGTAAGAATGCCGAGGTTGGTGCGCGTAATACTTCTGCTTCTGCGCAAGATCGCTTCGTGACTCTCTAATGCCAGTGCTGCGAGGTGGTCGTTGATCGCGCCGATCGAGATCGTGTTGTAGTCGCGATGAATCATGACTTCCTCGATCAGTTCGTGCGGCGCTACGATCCAGCCAAGCCGCAAACCAGCTAATGAGAACGCTTTCGACATGCCGCCGGTGCTAATGCCCTTCTCGTAGACATCGGCTATCGACGCTGAAGTACCGGTCCCGGTTTGATTAATGCCACGATACACCTCGTCGCAGAGCACCCATGCGCCGACACCGCGGGCAATATCCGCGATCTCTGTCAGTAGCTTCTCGTCGATAAGACTGCCGGTCGGATTATTGGGGTTAGTGATAGCGATGAGCTTCGTGTCCCGGCTCACCAGCGACTTGAGTTGGTCTATATCGGGCAAGAACCCGTTGTCCGATCTCAACGCCAATTGCTGAACGTCCGCGCCGATACTCTCAGGAATGGAGTAATGCTGTTGGTAAGTAGGCACAACGGCGACAACGTGATCGCCGCTCGAGACGAGCGTCTGGTGCACCAGGGAATTGGCGCCGATCGTGCCATGCGTTACCAGCGTATTCTCTAAAGACTGCTTCTCGTACAGCGCCGCAATCGCATTGCGCAAACGCTCGCTACCTTGGATATCACCGTAGCCCAATCGCAGCGAACGCAATGATTCAAGCGCGTCTGCCGGTTGCTGACAAATATCGAGTAGCTCAGCAACAGTAATGCTGTCCACGCAGGTTTCAGCGAGATTGTAGTCGCACTTCAACTCGTATTCGTTCATCCATATTTCGACGCCGAATGGATCGATCTTCATATTGATTCCTGCCTTCAAAATAGCGGAGAGAAATGGGGGACAGTTACCGGTTTTTCAGAAATAGGGGACAGTTACCGGTTTTTCAAATAGCGCAGACCCGCAGAAACTCGCGCGCCTGAAAAACCGGTAACTGTCCCCTATTTCTTGCTTACGACTCCCAGCTAACGCCGCGTTCGGCGTTCTCGCACAATGCTCGATAGCGCTTTTCTACTTCGTGACGTTTGATTTTCTGAGTCGGAGTCATAATACCGTTCTCCGGCGTCCATTCGTCTTTCACCACAATTAGTGCATGCAGGCGCTCGTGAGATTCGAGACTATTGTTTACCTGGGCGAGTGTCGCTTCCAGGTCTGCCTTGACGGTTGCATGGTCGGTTGCGCCCGGGGCGAGCTGCAGTAGTGCTACTGGTTGCGTCAATCCCAGACCGACGATACACACCTGCTCCAGCCAGCGGTTCTGGCTAAGCAATGCCTCGATCGGTGCCGGCGCTACGTACTTACCTTTGGCCGTCTTGAAAATTTCCTTCGCCCTGCCGGTGATGCGTACGTAGCCATCCGCATCAATCTCGCCTCGATCGCCCGTACGCAGGAAGCCATCGACGAATGCCTCGGCTGTCTGCTCCGGTTCTTTGTAGTACTCGCGCATCAGGCTGTCACAGCGGATCAGTATTTCGCCTTCGTCGCTAATTCGGATCTCGACCCCGGTCTGCGGCTTGCCTATTGTGCCGATACGCGGCTGCTTGCCTATTGCAGTTGAGGTGCCACAAGCAAACGTTTCGGTCATGCCCCAGCCTTCGTTAATTGGCATGCCGAGCGAATCCCACCACTCCAGCATTGCAGGCGACATAGGTGCTGCGCCACCGCCGAGCCATTTTGCGCCATCCAACCCCAGGCTCGCGCGAATTTTTCGCCCAACGATGCCGCGGATAATCGGCAAACGGCGCAGCACATCGAGTTTGCGCGCCGGCATTTTCTCGAGCACACCGAGCTGGAAGCGCTTCCACAGCCGCGGCACGGAACCGAAGGCCACTGGACGTGCAATCCGCAGGTCGTCAAAGAATGTCTCCAGCGACTCGGAAAACCAGATGTGCGTGTTGTGATAAAGGAGCGCGGCTTCCACGTAGGCACGTTCAGTGCAATGCGCCAATGGCAGGTATGACAGGCAACGCATGTCGGGCCCGCACCCCAGCATCGTGCCGAGATTGGTGCCCGCGTGTGCGTAACTGCGGTATGTGTGCACAGCACCTTTCGGCTTGCCAGTAGAGCCGGAGGTATAAAGGATGGTCATCACGTCGTCCAGCAATGGCACGTGAACTGCGGTTAGCGGCGCATGCTGCGTCAGCCAATCGGCCCAGTGGTGTTGCGATTCCAAACCACCCGGATACGGAAATCCAATAATCGGGCACTCGGCCGGTACGGCCTCCGCCAGGTTTGCAGTCGCATCCAGTTTGCCTGCGAACAGTGCGCGGCACTCGCTGTGGCGCAAAACATAGCCTAGCGTGTCCGCATTGGCCGTACTGTAAACAGGAACACTAACGAAACCGCCAAGCATGATTGCGAAATCGGCGATAAACCATTCGGCGCAGTTCTTCGAAAGGATGGCCACTCGATCACCGGGTTGCAGCCCAAGATCATGTAGTCCGTTTGCGATGCGCCTTGCCTGAGCAACAGCATCGCGCCAGCTAAATTCATGAAACTTTCGATCAATAGGTTGGTTGAAGACGATGTAGTCAGGCGCCTCACGCTCCCAATGCAACAGCATTTGCTGTGGTGTTCGCATTTCGTTCTTGATCGTCGTCAATGGCTACCCCCTGGTGCTGTTTCAAAACGCCGGATGTGATCAGGCAAGGCCTATGGCGAATTCGGCGCTACGACCTGATTTCCGGAAACGGACCAGATCGTCATTGCCCGGCAACCGAGAGTATAGCCCCGATCATCCCGTACAAATCTCGATCAGCATACCAGCTAGCGAAGAATCAGGCGCCGCAAGGCCGGAGCATGCGCACATAAAAAGTTATTAACGGAACTCTGAAAGAGTTCTCGGCAAACACATTTGGATCCTATGACCGGCTCACAGTCCAATAGCCTGCCTTAGCCGTGATCCTCGCGCAGCATTTTTAGCAAGGACATGCACATGACAAGGCCGACAAATAACAACGGCAGCGAAACGACGATCGTTGCCGACAACACTACCCGCAACCCGCCGTCGACAAACATCAAGGTAATAGGCAATACACCAAGCGCGCAGGCCCAGAACACGCGGCTCCAGCGCACGGGGTTTTCACCGGCCTTGAGCTCACGCGTTGAAACTGAGGCCAGGGTGTAAGACGCCGAATCGTAGGTCGTCGCCAGGAAAATCACCGAGACCACAAAGAACGCGGCGAGTGCCAGCTTGCCTAACGGTAAGGTCGCGAACACCGCGGCAATAGCCGCCGCTTCTCCCGATTCTTTAATTAGCGAGGTCACAGACAACACTTCTGACAATTCGAGATGCAGTGCGTAGTTGCCGAAAATAATGAAGAACGCAGCAGCGCCGAGACTACCAAACACCAACATGCCCGCAATAACCTGGCGTATGGTCCGACCGCGGGAAATTCGCGTAACGAATATGCCGACAAACGGTCCGTAAGCAATCCACCACGCCCAGTAGAACACCGTCCAGCTCTCGACGAAGCCGGCATTTTCGATTGGGTCGGTCCAGGTATTCAGGCGAATAAAGTTCTGCAAAACGAGGCCGATGCTGTTCAGCCCCATCTTAAGAATGAATACAGTAGGACCCACCGCGAGCACGAACAGCAACAACGCGAACGCGATCAGCATATTCCAGTCAGCTAAGCGTCGAAACCCGGCTTGCAAACCGATATAGGCGCTGCTGCCGAAAATGGCGATGCAGAACAGCACCATGATGACTTCCAGCACGAAGTTATGCTCCAAACCTGTCAGCGCTGCGAAGCTCGCTGCGATCATGGGCGTCGACAGGCCGAGTGATGTACCAGTGCCACCGATCAGGTTCAGCATGTACAGGAAATCAATGACACGCCCACGACGACTGTTCACTCCATTCGGCAGGTACGCAATGCAGGCGGTACTCAGTCGCAGGTAGGGAATTTTGCGGACATAGTACGGGTAAGCAATGGCAAGCGTGGGCAAGCAGAACAACGCCCAACCCGTCACGCCCCAGTGAAACAGCCCATAGCTTGCTGACCACTCGATCGCCGCTGTTGAGCCGGGTTCAAGACCGAACGGCGGCGCCTGTATGTAGTAGGCCCATTCGATCACAGCCCAATACAACAACCCGGCGCCGACACCAGCGCAAAACAGCATCGATACCCAGGTACGCGTTGGAAACTCCGGTTGGTCGCCTTTATCGCCGAGAAGCACATTGCCGTAACGGCTGGCGCCAAGAAATACCAGGAAGCCGAGGACGCCAGCACCGTACAGAAGATAAACAACGCTGAAGCGTTCGGTGATGGCATCGTAGGCCGCGGTGATGAAGATTGCAGCATGCTCGCGCGCCAGCACGATCGGCACGCTGACCAGCAAAACCACGAATACGGTTGCGGCGAACAGTGTCCAGTCGATTGTCGGCTGACCGGCGGGTTCAGGTTCGGACATGCTTCAGTCTCCGGTCATGGCGCAGGCAACAAGTTGCACAATCTTCGTTCCGGGTGTTCGATCGCGTGAATCTCGTTGCCGATACGCAGGGTCATCGCGCTGTCGGCTGCAAACGGCGGCCACTCAGCATACCCCGCCGCAACTGGCTCTCCACGTTTTGCAAATTCCGTCCAATATCGCCCCATTGCGTCGGCAAGCTCGCGGTCTCGATTCGCTGCGGGCAGCCAGTCATCGACTTTGTTAAAGACGTACGGTATTTCTGCACCGTGATAGGCACCAATCGCTGCAGACAAATCGCCAGGGCGTACGCGATCGAAATAATAGATGTAGCTTTGCTTCCCCAGCGCAGCAAGTTGTTCCGCCAGTAGCAGCGATGGGCAAATGAAGTTTTCCGCAGTTTCGAGACGGTCCAGGCTACGCCGTAGATCCCGGTCTGCTGCAAGCTCTTCATTGATCTCGTCAGCGTCAGTCAGCTCTCTGACCGTTAACCACTTTTCAATGTCAGCAGTATTAGTCGACGCATCCAGGTACATCTTCCATTCGTCAGCATTGCTACCAATGAGCAGATCGACCGGCATCAGTCTGCCGGCGCGCAGGCTGTCGACGGGCGGCTCGAGTAATGTGTCGCCATCGACCACAGCATCTGGCTGGTAGCTGGCGAAGATTTGTTTCGCTGCCTGCAGAACGTCACCGGGTGGCGCGTTACGTAATTCGTCGATGCTGCCGTTTGAATCACTGGGCAGCACACGCTTTGCGAGCTCGACGCCGGCCTCAAGAAAGTCGCTACGCCTGTCCCGATGTACGAACTCATAACCAGCACTCTGGTGAATAAGCCGCTGGAACAGACCGCGTGCTTTGGGCGAGGTCAGCAGGTAGCCGGCAGATGCCGCACCGGCCGACTCGCCAAACACCGTAACGTTAGTTGGATCGCCACCAAACTGGCCAATATGCTTTTGCACCCACTGAAGCGCGGCAATCTGATCGAGCAAACCGAAGTTGGATTCAGGCAAATCCGGGTGCGAGAAAAAGCCGAAGACATCAAGCCGATAGGCAATTGAAACAACGACAACATCACGCCGCGCCAACTCATCGCCTATATAGTTCGGCTCATAAGCCCAGCCGCCCCTATGACCGCCGCCGTGGATCCAGACCATTACTGGCAATTTTGCGGCTTTGCCTGGCGCGGGTGACCAAATGTTCAGGTAAAGGCAGTCTTCACTGAATTCAGGGACAAGAAAGCTGCTGACATCGCCGCCGAACTGTGTGATCAGGTCGCGATACCAGGCCACCATGTGGTCACCCTGCATGCAAGCAGGCGCGAACGAAGTCAACGTGCGGTCCTGGCTATTCATCAGTGGCTTCGGTGGCTGCCAGCGCAATACACCGTTGGGCGGTTGGGCAAACGGCACACCGAGGAAAGCCGCAACTTCGCCATTGTGCTGCCAGGTGCCAGTGTAAACGGCCTCGCCAACATCAACGGCGGGCGCACGTTCATCAACGCAGGCAGTCATCCAGCCCGCGACAAACACTAACAGCAGCAGAGATCGCGCCCGCGTCACGCTAGATCAAGAACTACGCAACCACGAAAGCCGCCGGATTCAATCAGTTCATGGCTACGTGCGACCTTGGCGAACGGCAGAACGTGTGCTACGCGATGCCGAAAACTGCCATCAGCCAGTGCACCATTGATGTCTTTGATGGCATCCGTTTTCGCGTGTTCGGGCATCGCGTAAACGATCACCGTGTGCACCGTCAGGTCCAGGTACATCATCTGGAAGAACGGCAAGCTTGGCTGGCTTACCTGCGTAGAAGAGTAAGTGGAGATGACGCCACCTGTACGAATAAGCTTAAGAACCTCGGGCAAGTTCGCTCCAAACTCGACATCAATAACCCGGTCGACCGGCTTACCGTCATTTGCATCGAGTACGCCCGCTGACCAGTCCGCCTTGCGATGATTGACTACTGCATCAGCGCCGACCTCTTGGCAAGCTGCCTCGTCCTCCGCTGAACTTGCTGTGGTTATCACTTTTGCGCCCGCGCGATGTGCCCACTGGATAGCGTAGTAGCCAACCCGGCCAGCGCCACCAGTAATTAATACGGTTTTGTCGTTGACAGGACCGTCGCCAAAAACACAGCGATGCGCCGTCATCGCCGGGATACCAAGACAGGCGCCGACCTCGAAACTGGCGGCTTCAGGCAAGGCCGGTGCACGCTGACTGTCGATCGCGACCAGCTCCGCAGCGGTGCCGAAGCGCCGCGCGTACTGCGCCTGGTAAACCCAGACGCGCTCGCCAATGCGGCCTGCAGGAACTCCATCGCCGACGGCTTCGATAATGCCCGCACCATCGCTGTGCGGAATGACCAGCCCATCATCCAGCAAGTTTGGAAAGGATCCTGCACGCTTTTTAACATCGGATGGATTCACCCCGCTGGCATGCATGCGCACCAATACTTCACCGCTGCCCGCTACAGGATCAGGCTGCGAGCCGGTTTTCAAAACCTCCGCGGCTTTACCGAACTGCTCAAACCATGCTGCTTTCATTATTATTTTCCGTCCATTCAGTTATCGAGCCAGTTCGACAGGGATTCTGTGTGTCCGTCCAGGCCGATGGCCTGGCCAGAGATGCTGCGTCCCTCACTGGACGCCAGGAATCCTGCAAGCCCCGCGACCTCTTCCGCACTAACAAACACTCGCATTGAACTTTGCCGTGCGTAAATGTTGCGTATCTGCTCGCTTGTCATGCCGCGCTCTTTTGCATCGTTGTCAATGACGCGGTCGATTCGCGGCCCCGACACGCTGCCGGGACAAATAGCGTTGACGCGGATGCCTACCGGGCCCAACTCCATTGCCAGCGTTTTAGTCAACCCGAGCAATGCCCACTTGCAAGCCGTGTACGGCGAACGCAATGGAAATCCGAAGAACGCAGCATTCGAAGAGATGTTAATAATGGAACCACCAGCCGTCGCCTTCAGCAACGTTACAGCACGACGCGTGCAGTAAAATACCCCGTTCAGATCCACAGCGATGGTCCGATCCCAGTCCGCAGGTTCAATGTCTTCGACAGCCGCAGTAGGACCCGCGATGCCGGCATTATTGACGAGTACATCAAGTCGTCCGTAACGATCTTTAACGTCATCGAACAGACGATCGACAGCCGCTACATCGCTAACATCGGCGATACTGCCACCGATCTCAGGATCGCTCACAGCGAACGCCTCGATCGCGGCAAGATCGGCATCGCAAACATGCACCCGGTAACCATCGCGCTGAAATCGACGTGCGATTGCGGCGCCGATGCCCGAGGCGCCTCCTGTTACCAATGCAACTGATGCATCAGCCATAAGCTCGACCTGCAGGTATTTGCCGTGGGTCGCCAGATTGTAGTGTGAAACGCCCCATCAGATGAAGAATTTCGGCCAACTGATCTGTGGCCGGAGCCAACCGCTACCAGAATCCGATGCTGAATTTGAATCTTGTAGCTCGCCCTCATTGCCCGGTACTGCAAAAAACCGGGGACAGTTACCGATTTAAAACCGGGGACAGTTACCGATTTATTTTAATCAGCGCCTGGCACGGATTTACGGCGCCGGCTTGGGCAGGTGTTACTGGTTTGGCTGACGCTCGGGAATGCCGGCTACTTTCGAAGATCTAGAGTGAACACTGGAAAACCGGTCACTGTCCCCGGTTTTCCGAGTGCTTCGAAAGAAAACCAGGGACAGTTACCGATTAATATTTGTCCGCGCCCGATGCGGATCCACAGTGCGGGCTGGGGCGGGTGCAACTGGATTCGCTGACGCTCCCGCATGCGGGCTACCTTCGATGTTCTAGATCGAACACTGGAAAACCGGTAACTGTCCCCGGTTTTTTTGGCGGATGCTCGGAGCGCAGGTGGCGTGCTAAAGTTTGGCATCGCCCATGCTGTTTCGGAGGCCGGGAAATGTCGCTTCGCACCGCTTACTTATTACTGTTCGTTATGGTCACAGTATCGCTGGCTGCTTGCCAACGCGATACGCCGATGGGGAATGAAATTGTTGCTGATACTGCAACCATCAATATGGACAGCGACGACATCGCTGGCGTGGTTTCGAGCGCGGCAGGTCCCGAAGCGGGCGTTTGGGTCATAGCCGAAACCAGTGATCTCGGCACCCGATTCGCACGCATTGTTGTAACCGACGACGATGGCCGCTATCTCGTACCCGACCTTCCAAACGCAAAATACCAGCTTTGGGTTCGCGGCTACGGGTTGAGTGATTCCGCCAAAGTCGAGGCGGTACCCGGAGATCGGCTTGATCTTACCGCTGTTGTCGCAGCTGATCGGGCCATCGCCGCCAGCTACTACCCTGCCGCCTACTGGTACGCAATGATGGACTTGCCGAGCGCGGACGAAGTCGCCCCGCTGCCCGGCGGCATGAACTACTACCTCACGTGGATCAAAAACATGGGCTGTGTTGGCTGCCATCAGCTTGGCAACGAAGCCACGCGCACCATGCCAGCCGCCTTCGCCGATATCGAATCATCCGAGCAAGCGTGGGCGCGCCGCATCGCCTCCGGCCAGGCTGGTGACAGCATGATAGGCATCGCCGCCCAGCAACTTCGCGGCTTGCCACTCAAGTACCTCGCCGACTGGACCGATCGCATCGCCGCCGGCGAACTGCCTGCACACACACCAGCGCGACCGACAGGTATTGAACGCAACGTGGTCGCCACGGTGCGCGATTGGTCGCAAACGAAACACTACATGCACGACTTGTCGGGTACTGATCGCCGCGATCCGACCGTAAATGGCTACGGGCTGCTGTACGGCGCACCCGAACTCAGTACTGACAACATGCCCATTCTGGACCCTGTAGCCAACACTGCTACAGAGTTCGCTATGCCTGTACGTGATGAAGGCACACCAACAACGAATGAAGACCCGGTTGTTGCCGCCTCACCTTACTGGGGTGACGAGCGCATCTGGGACAGTCGCGCGAACGTGCACAACCCGATGCTCGATCAGGATGGCCGGGTCTGGCTGACTGCTCGTATCCGTGCGGCAAACAATCCGGATTTCTGCAAGCCGGGCTCATCACACCCGTCCGCGCAGTTGTATCCGAAAGACCGCGCATCGCGACACCTGGCCGTATTCATACCCGAAACGCAGGAATACAAGTTTGTTGATACCTGCTTCAGCACTCACCATCTCCAGTTTGCGTACGACGAACGCAATACATTGTGGACCAGTGGCGGTGGCGACGTGGTCGGCTGGCTCGACACCAACGAATTCTTGAAAACCGGTGATGCAGCCGCATCGCAAGGTTGGGCTCCGCTTATTCTCGATACGAATGGCAACGGCAAACAGGATGACTGGACCGAACCCGGCACACCGCAAGATTCGAAACTCGATACGCGCGTGCCAAACGGATTCTACGCCGTCATGCCGGAACCGAACGGCGATGCCATATGGGGCTCCAACGCATTCCGCTATCCGGGCTCAATCACCCGCCTCGCTCCCGGCGATAACCCGCCGCAGACCTCACTTGCGGAAATGTATTACCCGCCACTGCCGGGTTTCGGCATTCGCGGTGCCGATATCGACAAGCAAGGTGTGGTCTGGAGTTCGCTCGGCAGCGGTCACCTCGGCGAGTTTGATCGGCGCAAATGCAAAGGGCCGCTAAACGGACCCGACGCCACCGGCAATCATTGCCCGGAAGGCTGGACCTTGCACGATCTGCCGGGCCCAGGCTTTGCCGACTTGCCACAATTCAGCGTCGAGTCGAGTTACTACACCTGGGTTGACCAACACAACGCGCTCGGCCTCGGCGAAGATATCCCCATCGCGACCGGCAACCTGTTTGACGGCGTGCATGCACTGGTGGATGGCGAGTTTGTCACCTTACGCGTGCCCTACCCGATGGGTTTTTACACCAAGGGTTTCGAAGGCCGAATCGATGACCCGTCGGCCGGCTGGAAAGGCCGCGGTCTTTGGGTGCCAGAGGGTGATCGGACGCCGTGGTTAAAAGAAAACGGCAAGGGCTCGAAACCTATTGTTGTGCATTTCCAGGTGCGTCCGGATCCGCTGGCGAAATAGCACGCAGCCGGGGAAGTTGCGATAGTCCCCCCACGATACTGATCGAGCTGCGTAGATTGAAATTGGAAGGGTCCCTGAGACCATTCCGCGTCTTGCTATTTGCTACGCGCACCTGAGACATCATGAATATTGATAATCAGGGGCGTGCACTCAACGCGTGGCAACGCCCTGCCCTTCAATCCTGGCTTGTGCAAAATCACCGCCCAACGCTTTGTACAATGCAACCAACGCAGTTGCCCGGTCTGTTCGCGCCAGTGCCAGCTGGTCATCAAGCTCGATCTGGGTGCGATTCGCATCAACTACGGACAAATAGCCGTCGGCGCCCGCATCGAAACGAAGTGTCGCGAGTCGTGCGGCTTCGCTGCCTTGTTCCGCCGCTTCTTCCAGTATCGCAGCGCGTTCCGTCGTTGCTTTGTAGTTAGCCAGCGCGTTTTCGGTTTCCTCCAACGCGGTTAACCAGGCCTCATCAAATGCTGCGAGTGCACCAGCCGCGCGCGCCTCGGAGGCCTTGATCGTCTGACGGATACGCCCGAAATCCAGAATGCGCCAGGACAGGCCCGGCGCAACACGCCAACGTTCGGCGTTCGCATTACCAATCGCCGATGAGGTCCTGCCAGTCCAGCCGAAGTCGCCGATGAAATTCAACTTTGGATAGAGCTCGGCCATCTCGAGACCGATATCGGCCGTCGCAGCAGCGAGCTGTCGTTCTGCCGCACGCACGTCTGGCCGCCGCAACAACCAGTCAACTGGCTCACCGACCGCAATCAATGACGGCAGCTCCAGCGCAGCAGTGGGCACCTCGAGTTCCGTATGCAGTTCAGTTACCGGCAAGCGCGTTAAGACACTTAGACGTTGTTCAGCACGAACGATAGCCGCATCCGTGGCTGGCAACGTCGCGGCCAATGACCGTTCGACTGCGCGTGCACGAGCAATATCAAGCGCGGTACCTCGCCCGGCCTCGAATCCGGCTTGCAGAATCGTGACATTGTCGACCTGGTTCCGCAGATTGAGCTTGAGCAGGTCACGCCGCAGTATTGCGCCGCGCCATTGAAAGTAGCTTTGCGCAACTTCGGCGACTATCGCGATCTCGACTGCATACAACGTTGCTTCATTAGCTTCCACCCGGTACTTAAACGCTTCTGACTCGCGCCGAAGACTACCGAACAAGTCGATCTCCCAGTTTGCGTCGAAGCCAGCGCGATAGCGCTCAACAATACTTTGTCCACCAAAGGAGAAAGGATCACTGCTGCTCTGACTATTGCGTTCGAATTCGCCGTTTATCGTTGTTGTCGGAAACCAGCTATAGATAAGCGTTCCGCTTAATGCGCGCGATTCCGCCAGTACCGCTTCTGCTTGAGCGATGGTCGTATTGTTCTCTTTTGCGAGATCAATGAGTCGAACAAGCTCCTTGTTCCCCAGGCTTTGCCACAGCCCGGCAGCCTGCACGGCAGCCGGATCGTTAACGCCAGTCGCGTTGCCAAACTCCGCGGGTACGTCGGGAGCTGTAGCCTTGTAATCCGGTCCGACTGTACAGCCAGCAAGCGTTGCGATGGCAGCAATTCCTAATACTTTAAGCTGCATCATCAGCCACCTCACCATTGCGTTCGCCGCGCGTTTCAAACTTGCGTATAAGCACGTAGAACACCGGGGTAAATAACAATCCGAAGAACGTCACGCCCAGCATGCCGAAGAAAACAGTCACGCCCATTACATGACGCACCTCTGAACCTGCTCCGGATGCAAAAACCAGCGGTAAGACGCCCGCGATGAACGCGAAACTCGTCATCAAAATAGGTCGGAGTCGAATACGACAGGCCTCCAGCGCTGCTTCTACGGTATTGCGCCCTGCCCGCTCAAGGTCACGAGCAAACTCAACGATCAGAATCGCGTTCTTACAGGCGAGGCCCATCAATACCACGAGACCAATCTGCGTGAAGATATTGTTATCGAGGAACGTAGGCGGCACGGACATCGGCGGCGGTAGTATCATGCCGCTCGAAATCTGCAAACCGAAAATCATCCCGTTGATCGCATTCAACGTCCAAATCCCGGCAATAGCTGACAGTAGACACAACGGCACAATGAGTATCACGGCCAGTGGCATCGACCAACTTTCGTAAAGCGCGGCAAGGATCAGGAACACAAACAGAATACACAACGGGAAAACGATTAGTGCGGTGTTCCCTTGCGTGGATTCCTGATACGTCAGCCCGGTCCATTCGACGCCCATCCCTTGTGGCAACACGTTTGCCGCAATATCTTTGACGGCCTCGATCGCTTCTTTCGACGACAGCTGCGATGAGATAACACCAGCCGTAAGGTCGGCGGCCGGGTAGCCGTTGTAACGAATGACGGGGTCCGGTCCATAACTCTGTTCGATAGACAGTACGCTCGATACCGGGATCATTTCGCCCTCTCGATTGCGCACCTGCAAGCGCGCCACGTCGCTGACATCATCGCGAAACTGTGCGTCCGCCTGCACGTACACGCTGTACGTACGTCCGAACAAATTGAAATCATTCACATACGCCGAACCAAGATACGCCTGCAATGCATCGTAGACATCGGTCAACTGCAGGTTCTGTTCCTTAACCTTGCGTCTGTCGACTACTGCCTCCAACTGCGGCACGTTCGACTGAAACGAGCTCAGCGTGGCGTACGGATCAAAGCCGGGTGCCTGCCGTAACGCACCAGCCAGTTGTTGCGTACTCTCATTCAGCACGCCGAAACCAAGATTGCTGCGATCCTGCACAAACATCTCTACACCCGAGGAGTTGCCCAGCCCCAATACAGGCGGTGGCATCAGCGCGAACGCGAGCCCTTCCTTGATCGAAGAGAATTTTCCAGACAACTGGTTAGACAATTCCGCTGCAGTGCTCTCTCGTTCGTCTGAAGGATCAATACCGATGAACATTGTGCCAATGTTTGGCGTGTTGACGAAGTGCACCGCATTCAATCCGGGGAAAGCGACAGTCGCCGCTACGCCGGGCGTGGCAAGAGCAAGATCCGACATTTCCTGCAGCATTTTGTCGGTGCGTTCGATTGTCGCCCCCTCGGGTAACAATGCGACACCAAACAAATACTGCTTGTCTTGAATGGGTATGAACCCACCAGGTACCGCTCGGAATCCCAGCGCTGCAACGCCGATGAGCAGCAGGTAAATTACAGTCAGGCGACCACCGCGACCGATATTGCGCTTGGTACTGCGTGAATACGATTTGGCGCCGCGATCGAAGATTCTGTTGAATGGCCGGAATATCCAGCCGAACAGGAACTCGATGACACGACCAGCGGTATTCAGCTTGGCGCCGCGAGGCTTAAGCAGAACAGCGGCCATTGCCGGTGACAAAGTCAGCGAGTTGAATGCCGAGATCAGTACGGCGGCAGAAATCGTTACGGCGAACTGCCGATAGAACTCGCCGGTAACGCCGCCGAGAAACGCCAGCGGCACGAACACGGCTGCAAGTACGAGCGATATGGCGACGATCGGGCCGGACACTTCCTGCATCGCCTTGCGCGCGGCATCGCGTGGCGACTCACCTAGTTCTATGTGTCGCTCGACATTCTCTACAACGACGATCGCGTCGTCGACCACGATACCGATAGCCAGCACCAGTCCGAACAAGGTAAGAACGTTGATCGAGAAGCCGAGCAACAGCAGTACTGCAAAGGTTCCGATAATCGAAACCGGTACCGCTAGTAGCGGGATAATGGAGGCACGCCAGGTCTGCAGAAATATCACAACAACGATCACAACGAGCAAGATGGCTTCCAGCAGCGTCGTGATCACTGACTTGATGGACTCACGCACAAACACGGTTGGGTCATACGCGACGTCCCAGCTCAGGCCCGGCGGGAACCGTTCCGCAAGCTCCGCCATCTTTGCGCGAACCGAGTCGGACAACGCGATGGAGTTTGCACCTGGACTCTGAAAAATCGGGATTGCTGCCGCTTGTTGATTGTTCAGCATTGAGCGCAGCGAATAGGATTCAGCACCGAGCTCAACTCGTGCAACATCGCCAAGCGTAGTAACCGCGCCAGGCTCACCCGTTTTCAACACGATATCTGCGAATTCTTCCGCAGTTTTGAGCCGGCCACTGGCGCTTAACGAGTATTGCGTATAGTTGCCGTTCGTCTGCGGCGGACCGCCAATTGTGCCGGCGGATACCTGAATATTCTGTTCGCGTATCGCGGCAATGATGTCGCCGACAGTCAACTCGCGCGATGCCACTTTCTCAGGGTCCAACCAGATGCGCATCGAGTAATCGCCCGCACCGAATACCAGCGCCTGGCCTACGCCCGGCAGACGTGCCAGCTCATCTTTAATGTTCAAGGTGACGTAGTTGGAAAGGTAGAACCCGTCGTACTCGCCGGTTGGCGACGTAACGTGCACAACCATCGTCAGGTTCGGCGACGATTTGGCTGTCGCGACGCCCAATGCACGTACCGCTTCCGGCAAGCGCGGCAATGCGGTTGCTACGCGGTTTTGCACCTGTACTGCGGCCAAATCAATATCCGTGCCGCCAGCAAACGTAACCTGCAACGAGAGTTGGCCATCCGAACTGCCCACGGACTTCATGTAGATCATATTCTCGACGCCGTTGATCGCTTCTTCCAGCGGTGCAGCAACGGTCTCCGACAGGGTTTGCGGATTGGCGCCGGGATACACGGCCGTCACCTGCACGGTCGGCGGTACGACTTCCGGGTACTCGCTGATGGGCAGATTGGGAATGGCGATCAATCCTGAGATCAGGATGAAGATCGACAAGACGCCGGCCAGAATCGGCCGGTCAACAAATACGCGCGACAGATTCATTGATCAGGCTCCGGGCGCGGCCGCATTCTGGGGAGCCGCTTGCTGCGGATCGGTCATCGGCACAACATTCGGCGCAACCGGCGCACCGGAGAAAAAGATCTTGCGGACACCGTCGACCACGACGCGCTCGCCGGCGTTCAAGCCATCCGTAACCACGCGCAGGCCCTCTATTCTGCGGCCAACTACCACGTCACGCCGCACTGCACTGTTGTTCTCGCCGACAACATAGACGTACTTGCGATCCTGATCCGTCAGTATCGCTGCATCGTGAATCAGCATCGCACTGTACTCGCCACTACCGAGCAAGCGCACACGCGCGAACAAGCCGGGAATGAGGTAACCGTCAGGGTTCGGAATCAACGCCCGCCCTTCGATGGTTCCCGTAGCAGGGTCAACCTGGTTATCCACGAAATCCATCTCACCGTGGTAGGGAAAGCCTTCGTCCGATGCCAGCCCCACGTGCACCGGGTTACGCGCGTCTCGGGAGCTCGGTCGCTCGCCCTTACGTGCCTGCGCCTGGTATTTGAGGTAGATGCGCTCATCGCCTTCAAACACGACGTGAATCGGGTCAATCGACACAATACTGGTTAATACAGAAGTGTTCGGCGTAACCAGGTTGCCTGGCTTGATCAGTGCTTCGCCGACGCGGCCACTTATTGGTGCAGTAACGCGAGTAAATTCCAGGTTCAGTTCGGCGGCATCCAAATTTGCCTGGCTGCTGCGGAGGTCGGCCTCCGCCTGCTGGAGTTCGCCGCGGCGTTGCTCCAGCTCTTCGGCCGATACCGCACGTGCGGCAACGAGTTTCTCGGAGCGTTCGAGGTTTTGTTTTGCCAGTGAGACGCGCGTTTCCGCACGTTGCACATCGGCGCGGCGTGAGCCTACTGCGGCCTGGTATTCACGATCGTCGATCGTAAACAGCAAGTCGCCTTTCTTGATTATTGCGCCCTCGGTGAAATGGAGCTTGTCGAGATAGCCGGTGATACGCGGCTGCAGCGCAACGCTCTCAACAGCTTGAATGCGACCGGTAAAGTCATCCCATTCGACGATTGGCTTTACGACAACTTCCGCAATATTGACAGCCGCCGGTGGCGGCCCTCCACCACCTTCGTCGCCACCGCTGTTACCGCAAGCGGCCAAAGACAGTGTCACGGAAATTGCGCTAATAGCGATCCAGCTTTTTGCTGGCGTATGAGTGGACCTCATCATGAATTTGATACCTGCGAGTTTTGTTTGGTGTTGTTTGGCGTGTCACTATCGGCAGACCATTCAACCGCGAGTTCTTCCAGCAACTTGACCAGCCGCGGCCGCACATCGACGGGTAAGGATGGGCAACCGAAAAGACCGGACCAGAAAATGCCAATCGCTGCCATTCGTAGCAGATGCTGTTTGACTACAGCATCAGTCCAGTCAATTTCCGCCATTCGTTGCAATTCGTATTCGTGAACAGATTCAAGCACCGATGGATCCAGTGTCGCAGCACCGAGCAGGCCCGCGACAAAGCGACGACGATCCGGATGCTTGTGAGTATAGGAACGAATGACTGACAGCAAATCTGCCGTGCAGTCGTCACAACCTTTGGGGCGCAACTCGTCTTCAATGGCACCCCATTGTTCCAGATCCTCATCAACCAACGCCTTGAGCAGCTCTTGTTTGGCTGGAAAATGGTAGGTAATGCCGCCGCGGGTGACGCCGCTGACGATGGCGATTTCGTCGAACGTCAGGCAGCCGGCGCCCCGCTCCATGATGATCTGTCGCGAGGCATCCATGATTTTCTGACGTGCTAATGGCTTTCTTCCCATGGCGCGAACTATACAGAATGTTTTGTACAGTTAAAGCGAACTTTTGCGGCAGCCGGAACCCGGCGAAACAGTGCTCACTGCTAACAGAAATCCGAAAAGATAAGAAATATCCGTTAGTTATGAAACTCCACACACGCGCCCCCTCTACCATCGCTTAGGTTGTGGCCAAACCTGCCGGAAGTTAGCCGCCGGGAAAAAGACAATATTGCCAGCCGTTTACGCCGTGCCCGCTGCGACCGGCACAGCCAAGACACGCATACGCCAATTGGGTAAATTGTGGACCTGAGGGCCAGCCCGACGATGCACGACAACCTGCCCGGCGACTGACCGGACTTCCCTGCTTCACTCGCTCGACAGCTGCTACCGTCGCAAATAAGACTTCTGCATCGAAAACCGTAAACAAGGGGCACAACATGGCAAAGGTAACTGGAATTGGTGGCGTATTCTTCCTGTCAAAAGGGAACGGCTCGGACCTTTCTGCCTGGTATCAAAAGCATCTGGGCATTCAGATGGAGGATTTCGGCGGTGCGATCATGCAGTGGCAGGACGATACTGCCGAAGACAACGGCATGACTGTCTGGAAGGCTGCTGAAAAAGACAGCGAATGGTTCAGCCCCAGCAATGCATCGTTCATGATCAACTACCGCGTCGATGATCTTGAGGCATTGGTGGCCCAGCTGGCAGCCGACGGTATTCCGTTGTTGCAAGGACCGGAGTACCACGAGAACGGCGCCTTCGCGTGGCTGCTCGATCCGGACGGCAACAAGGTCGAATTATGGGAACCAAAAAACTGGGACGACAAGAACAAGAGATAGTTCCGACGCGCGTTGCCGATGAGCTAACTGCTTGCAACAGATCAAATACGGCTAGCAGACCATCAGGGGTATGTTTGACGAAAATACTTTTTTCTCCTAACGCAAACGCAGCAAACGCAGCAAACGCATTCTATTGAACTTTACATCCGCGCGCCTGACCTAACACAGGGAAGTTATTCCGAACCATCGCATAGGACAGGAGACGAAATTGTGAAGAGCAGGAAGTTCTTTGTCAGGACAATCACTGATTTTCGCGGGCTGTTTTGCTGGTCTTTCGCCATCGCTAGCGCGGTGGCTTCGGCAGCGGATACGCAGGGACAGATTGGAG
Source organism: Woeseia sp. (assembly GCA_037968755.1). Taxonomy (GTDB): domain Bacteria; phylum Pseudomonadota; class Gammaproteobacteria; order Steroidobacterales; family Woeseiaceae; genus Woeseia. Next base: position 9,215 of record JBBKWB010000160.1, on the reverse strand, counting down.
CGTACGAGCTCGCCTATCCGTACCCATCACCCGACGGCAGTAGCATCGTTTTTCAAAGTGATTTTGACGGAAGAATGCAACTCTATCGCATGGCACTCGAAGATGGATCGATCGCAAAGCTGCACCAATCCAGTGCCAATGACTCCCATCCTGCATTTTCCCCCGACGGCAACTCACTGGCTTTCATTTCGGATCGCACGGGTAGTCGGGATGTGCATGTCCTGGATATTAAATCCGGAGCGGTTCGCTTGCTCAACGCATACCCAAGAAATGACGGTCACCCAAAGTGGAGCGCCGACGGAAAATGGATTTACTTCAATCGCACGGTCGAGAGCGGTATCCCTGCTGATCCACTGGACGATGCCATTTATCGCATCCACCCGGACGGCAGCGGCCTGACTCTGGTCAGCAACTCGCCGAACGCCGAGTCTTTCCCGACGCCCTCACCGGATGGTCGGTACCTGGCCTTCGTTGAATGGTTCCCGATACCCGGCGACACACAAAATCGCAACGGCGAAATCGTCGTACTGGATCTTGAAACCAACGAACGTCGCAACATTACTAACGTAGCAGCATTCGATGGCTATCCGTACTGGGGCGCATCCGGGCGCTGGATCTATTACTCAACGCGCCTACCCAACCCCGAGGGCGGCGAAGAGTTCGTAATAGTGAGGATCAGCGGCAACGGTGGCGAACCGCAGGTACTAACGAGCCTCGACGGCAAATCGGACGTGCGCGGAATTCCGTCCGCAGACGAACGCACGCTGTACTTTAATCAAAGCGATAACAGCGGCGATCTGGGCCAACGCACTCAGCTGTACCAGCAGCCTCTGCCGTAGATCAAAACCAGGGACAGTTACCGGTTTCCGCGATCGTGATATCAAAAATCAGGGACAGTCACCAATTAATCCATCGTTCAATTGCGATGTTCCCGGTAGCAAGCTGTTATTGCTGACATCCTTACATTTCCGAGGGGTGCATTCACTGCCCTTCATTTTCTCGGAGCGGCACGGAAAACAATCGGTAACTGTCCCTGGTTTTTTTGGGCAGCACTCGGGGAAACCGGTAACTGTCCCCGGTTTTGGGGGAAACCGGTAACTGTCCCCGGTTTTGCAACGTGACTTACTGGCGGATCAAGTGGCTCGTCGCAGAATGGCATCCTGGCGAAGTGCTGGCAGCACACCGGCAATCATGCACGCTATCAAGGCGGCGATGCCCACATTGATCATCAGTCCGTAATTGCCGTCGGCCCCGAGCAGCATGCCCGCGACCATGGGGCCGGACGCGAGACCCATCTTCGATGCGAAGCCGCCCAGTGCCGCCATTTGCCCGGTCTGGTCGAAGTCTGCGGCGAGGCCGAGCAAGTACGGGATAATGAATGCCCAGGTCATGCCCATCAGGCAGTTCGCGACAAGAAACAGCGTGGCATTGGCACTGTAGTGCAAGGCCCAGAATCCACCGATAGTCATGACAAGTGCAATGGCCAATGGGCCGGTACGTCCGAATCGGGTATGCATGACCACGACGATAAGCGCGCCAACAATGCCAATCCATCCGGACAACGCCAGCGTCCACGTAATGAATTCAAGATCGAGACCTGCCTGTCGAGCCAGTCCTATGATGAACGCGAACAAACCCATGTTCGCTCCCTGGAACAGGAATATCGCGAGCAACGTGAGCGCCAGTGGTCGCACCGCAATTCGATCTGGCGCGCCGGGCTGCCCCGCCGCTACGGTCGGCCGCGGCTTGTACTCTGCAAGAAACGGCACCATTGCCAGCGTGACCAGGCTGAAAGCAATCAGTGAGAAGAACAATGAGTTGGTCCCGAACACGGGCACAAGACGCGGCAAGAAAAGATTGCCAAGGCCACCCAATCCAAACTGCACAACCAGTAGAACGCCGAACGTGCGATCCGGTTTGCTGGCCCGCGCGATCACCGCGAAGCCGACGCCTACCAGCGCGCCACCGACTATGCCGTGTACGAAGCGCATCGGAATAAGCAGCGCAGGTGTGTTGACCAGCATCGACAGAAGGTCCATCGAAATAAGGCCGATCAGCAACGCGTAGGCAGTGGGGCGCCAGCTGATCCGCCTGATCAGGAACACGACAACCAGCGCGCCCAGCGCCGCACCATAAACGTTGGCGGAACCGACGAAGCCGGCATCCCTGGCCGAAAAGCCGAGACCGCTGATCAGGCCATCAACGATTGCCGGCATGATGTTTGCGTAGAACAAGCCGGCCGTCGCGAGGAACGACAAGAACACCCGGGCAGCGGCACCATCGGGAGCGACGCGTAAACGGTTCGAGCCATCGTTGATACTTGTCACGGGCACATATTCCTTATTTTATTGGACTCGATTGCAGCTTCACGCCAGCGGTACACATAGCCGTCAGAGAAATGGTAATAGGCTGTGCCATTCGGAAACATCACAACCGAGATGCCCCCGTGGCCAGACATGAATGGCACCCAGACCGGTTTCTTACAAGCAATAAATTCCGCAATATCCAGACCCCAGAAGCCTGTCTTGTAACGGGCGTTTGCGGCACCGGCCTGCAAACCGCGATCGTCCGGATCGGCTTGCATGGCCGCTGCATATAAAGCGCGATCAATTGTCAGGCCTGCTGACAAAGGTGCACCGTTTGCAAGCCACGCAGCAATACGAGCAATGTCGTCCGGCTGAAATGACAGACCCCAGCCAACCAGTGGCTGTGCGGTTTCATCGTAGGTTGTCCTTGTTGAGCGGCTGGCTGCACTTGAATCGAGTGCTTCCCATATTGGCAGTATCAGCTTTGCATACAGATCAATTACTGTACCAAGCCGATCCTGGAGATATGCCCGCATCGCCGTCCCGGCAAGGTAAGTATCCGATGTGTGGTATGCCCACACTTTACCGGGGGCCGATTTTCGTGGAAAAAACCCGCAGGCAAATGCGATTTTTTCGCGATGAGTTGTCGCGTATAGGAACTCGACATGCTCTGCCGCGGACTCGTCAACTTCCAGGCCGGTATCGTTATAACGACCGGTCGCCAGGTCCACTGCGTCTTCAATGGTCACGTCGTTCCAGCCGGCCCGGGCACACTCCGGCAACAAGCTCGCAACAGGCGTTTTTGCAGCGCCCGGAAACAGCGCCTCCAGCCGCATCAGGCCAATTCCGCCAAACAGTGATTTGGCGGTAGAAAAAGAGGGCAGCAAAATTTCCGCACAAAACGGATACGGCCCGTAGCGAGTTGGACAAGAACTACGATAGTGCTGGCCATCAACAACGAATCCGTACACGGTCGAATCGACAGGGTCGCCGTAGCCAGCAGGCCCGAATCCCGCGCTGTTGATTGCCGGTCGTTGCTCACGAAGCACGTCGAACGTTTTTACCGGCAGTCGCGCATTACGGTTTTTCTGGTAGGCAACCAAAGCCCCGTTCGCATCAGGCAATGTCGAATATTCCGCATCGAGCATGCCCCACATATCAAACTTGAGGTAGGCACACGTTTCGCTGGCGATCTCGAAGGCTACCCGTGATGCGTTGCCAGTTGAATCAATTATCCAGGTGAGCACGCCGTTGTGGGTGCAGTTGGCATTGCGCTCCACCAGAGCAAACGGCATGGCGTATCGACGCAACGCGCCGTCATTGTCCGGGTACCAAACCCGACCGGGCTGGAAGGCAACTTCCCAAGCCGGATGCGTACCGCGCTGTACATCCTGACGCAGAGGCACGACATAGCCATCGCCTTCCGCCCAATCCAACGTTGTATCGGGAAATGATTGCAGCACATTGCCAACGTCGCGCCGGTAGTCGAACCGGTCTTCGATCACCTTGAAGCCCGTCGCCAGGCCGCCACCTAATTTGAGGCGGCCGGTTCGCTGCTCTGTCGGTACACGCGCACGCTCGGGCGCGGCAAATGCCGACATTGGCAGCGCGGATGGCAGGGGTTCGGACCCGAACAGAAACTTCGCTGTCAGCGCCCGTTTGTCGGTCGCCGTTGCCGTAGTCAACCGCTCTCCGGTGGCGTGCACGTTGTCGTCTTCGATGCCCTGCACCGGCAGCGATTCAGCGCACGCGGCGAGCGGCAAAAGCAACGCAAACAGCAGCCTAAAGCGCAATGCCGGCTGCCTCGAGGCGTTGCACCAGCGGCGCCAGCTGCGTCTCATAACGTCGCCAGCGTTCGAGTGCATCGCGGTATATCGGCTGCCTCACCTGTGCCGCGCTCGCCGTGGCAACCGGTGCACGATTTTGTTCGAATCGCAGGCACGTAGATTCAAACTCCAATCCGCAATGCGCAATGATCTCGCGCGACACCCGCTCCTGATCGTTCACGAGCTGCTCATAGGAGACATTCAGAATCGCGTCGGGGAACAGTCGCTGCCAATGCGCCATCAGCTCACGATAGGCGATGTAGTAGTCGGCAAGGTCATCCAGATCGTAGGAAAACGGGTAGCCCATGCGAAACAGCGTGCGATACATCGCCAGGCAGCTATCCATCGGGTGGCGCTGCACGTGCACGATTGGCGCGCCGGGCAGCGCCTTTGCCAGCAGGCCGATGTAGAGATAATTCGCAGGCGTTTTGTCGATAAACAAAGTGGCTTCCCGGCCGTAGCTGTTCACGCTGTCAAGGTAGGCCGCACCCAGTTGGTTCGCATCAATAGCAACCGATGCGTCCAGCAACTGGTTTTTGTCCACGCTTTTCCCGAGGCGCGTGAGACACAACGCAAAGTCGTTGATCTCGCCCATGCTTACAACTTCACTGTGGCTGCTGATGATCCGGTCAACCAGGGTGGTACCACTGCGTGGCAAGCCGAGTACGAATATCGGACCCTTTCGCGATTCGGCGCGCGGCGCACTGTGTGCATAGTCGTCGTTGAACAAGCCCCTGATACGCGCCATCACCGCAATATCGTTCTGTACGTCATAGGCCATCCGTCGGCGCCGGCTTGAGGCCCCACGTGTGAGCGCCGCAAAGCTGCGCTCGTACTCACCGATGTCTTCCAGTTCTTTTGCCAGCGCATAAGCGAGCGGAGTTTCACCCGGGTCGCCGACAGGCAGGGCAGCCAGTTTGCGAGTCAGCTCCTCAACATGATTGTCATTTACGGATTGTTTGCGGAGTGTGGAACGGTTTTGCCAGGCATCGTAATCATCGGGCGTTGCATCGATGACTCGGCTGTACGCCGCTTCCGCCAGCTCCAGTTCGCCGACAGCAACAGATGAGGAGGCAAGGTTGTAGGTTGCGCGTGGGTTGTCCGGCTCCAGTTCGGCCGCACGTTGATAGCAACGATGCGCGGCAGTGTGTTTGCCGCAGTGCGCGTAAAACTCGGCAACATGCTGTAACAACTGCGGATCATCGCGGGCCGCTGCTTCGAGCGTGCCGAGTTGCAGAAGTGCCCGATCATGCTGGCCGCAAAAAATGCAGGCTTCCGCGAACTGCAGTTGCGCGCCACGGTGCCGCGGGTCTTTCGCCAGCGCGTCTTCCGCCAGCACCCGCATGTCATCGAACCGACCCTGCTGCTGCCGGGCCTTGGCCAGCAGCAGCAGGGGTTCGACGGACTCAGGATGCTGCTTCTGCAGATCAAGGCAGGCAGCCGCTGCGCTGTCCGCCTGGCGCTGACCCAGCAGCTTCCGTATCGCAAGAACAGCGGCCCTGTAGCCAGCCTCGCCCGCTACGCCGCTGGTCACATCAAAAACGATAGTTTAGCGATACGCCGACTGTTCTGGGCAAGGACAGAAACTGCTTGTTGCCGTTGCCGAAGTAGCCGCTGGCGGGATCCGTACCCATGTACGCCTCTGTGAACAAACCGGTCACACCTCGCTCGTTGCCGATATTGCGAACGAACAGCGTAGCATCCCAGTTGGAAAACAGTAGCGTGGTCGAGATATCAACCAGGCTGAACGCGTCAAGCTCTACGTTAAACGTCGGCGTATTGTTAATCGCGTTGCGGGTTTCCGACTGGTAATAACCGGTAATGCGCGTGATCCATTGCCGGTCGCCCGACAGCTCCTTCGTTATGATGCCGGTTGCGTTCAACGCATGCTCCGGCGTACCGGGAAGTTGCGCACCCGCGAGCGCCCGCGGCGTCACCGCGTTGTCAGGTGCGAACAGCGGCTCATCAAGCTCGGCGCTGACATAGGCATAACCCAGGCGGTATTCGAAATTTTCATTGACGATGCCATCAAGCTCAAGCTCCACGCCTTTGCTGCTGGCTTTCGTGCCGTTCGATACCGAGAAGAAACCCCAGTTCGTGGTCGCGGTGTTGACTTGCGGATCATCCCAGTCGACCAGGAAGGCGGCCGCCGACAAGCGCACTTTGTCGAACGTGCTCTTGATGCCGATTTCGTAGTTGATGACGGAATCCGAGTTATAGGTCAACCAGCCCGGGTCTTCTGCAAACGTGCCCGACGTCGGCACAGCATTAGCGCCACCACGCCGGTAGCCCTCGGAGATCGTGCCGTACACCGTCGAGGATTCATTTAAATCCAGGGACGCGTTGAGCTTGAACAGTACATCGTCGTCTTTAACCTCGAACGCACTGGTTTCCGGTGCGAACAGCCCGGTGTAGAGCGGCAAATCGACGAAGGTAGAGTTCGTGAATTCGTTGTCGAAGTAGCGGAACCCAACCGTAGTCTGAAAACGATCTGAAAAGTTGTACGTGAACTCGCCGAATACCGACAAATCTTTGTAAGTCTCATCACGCGCGTAATCGAAATCCTTGTCGCCGGTCACCGCACCCGCAAACGCTGGCAGGAAGGCATCCCACCAGGTCTTGAAACCGCGCACCAGGCTTACCTGTGTCGATGACAGGTCCTGATCCTGGTAATACGCGCCGAGAACATACTGGAACGGATCGTCAGTGGTCGATACGAGGCGGAACTCTTGCACGATGGCTTCGTCGCCGTAGGTTCGAAGCGCTGAAGCCATCGGCCGCGGGTAGTTGTAGTAGAAAGCCAGGAAGCCGGCTTGCGCGTAGAACCCTGTGTTCTCGCTGACACTGTCGCCCTCGTGATCGTAGCTTGAGGTGCTGGACGTCAAGGTAGCAAAACCGAGGTCGAACTCCATCTCGAGCGAGGCAAGGCTGACATCGCGTGATGACGGTTCGAGTTGCACCGAGCCGTTCTCGTAACGACCGTAGGTCCGGCCAAAACCATCCTGGCCGACTGTTTCCTGGCGGCGACCGCCAATTTCGTCGCTTTGTGACTGAAACGCAGCGCGCAATTTGAACGTCTCGCTGGGCTCGTACAGGAATGACACGCGACCGTAGTTGATTTCTACGGTGTCAGCATCTTTCGCGTTACGGTAACTGGCAGCCGGATCAAGTACGCCATTCGGCGCTACCGGCGTGCCATTTGCATCCACGTCGTAGACATTGACGTAGTCCGTGATGCCCGGGAAGTCCATGCGACCAAGATTGACACGCAATGCCGCGACATCGCTGAAGCCAAAATTGCCGATGGCATCCGCGCTCCAGCCCGTGCTGTCAGAACCATCTACCTGGTTAGCGGTAACGTTAACCTTGCCGCTGAACTCGTCGAACTGTGGATCCCGCGTAATATAGCGTACCGTGCCACCGAGTGAACCGGAGCCGTACAGTGTGCCCTGCGGACCGCGCAGCACTTCGACGCGTTCGATATCACGCAGCACGAAATTGGCATATAACGGCGTGTCATTGACGTAGGTCGACACCGTCGGCACAGCCGACAGGGAATAGTCGCCCAATGCTGCACCGTCGACGTTGACGCCACGAATCATGATGCCGTTGATCACGCCGGCGTTACGATAGCCGCGGTCAACCACAGCCACACCAGGAACCATGCGCATCAGGTCCGTCTGGTCCGTGATCAAACCAGCTTCGAGCTCTGTGCCGCTGATGGCGGAAATATTGTAGGGCACGTCCTGCACGGAGGTTGCGCGGCGAGTTGCCGTTACGATGATTTCCTCCAGGCGGACCTCGGTATCCTGCGCTATAGCAGGTGCGCCGGCGCCGGCGCCGGCGATGATGCTGCCAACCGCGATAGCCAGAGGCGTCTTGTGGAAACTACGTTTCGTCTTCATGTCAGTTTTCCCTCTTTGCAGAGTCTGTTTTTGGTTGATTGGCACGTTCGGGCATTGCTATTGGCCCGAGCGATTCAAGATATTCGGTGGTCGCGCCGTTGTTGTAACTGGAGAAGTTGATCTTGCTGTCGCGAAATGCTTTGAGAGTCTGGCTGAGGTTGTGCCAGCCGTTGTTGCGGACATCCCTGACGTAATCGAGATCGAGTTTCAGCGGCATGATTTCGCGACCGCGTCCGGCGGCATACATCACTTCGCCGCCCGGCCCGGCCATCATCGACAAACCGCAGCCCACGTCCGGGCCGAGATTGACGTCAAAGAAGTAGCATTGGTACATCGCCGCACTTGCCCGGATGATGTTGTGCTCGGGCTCGCGGTCAATTGAGCTTGTAAGGCTGGGATGCAGAATAACTTCGGCGCCAAGACTGGTGAGCGCGCGCGAGGTCTCGGGAAACCACATGTCGTAGCAGTTGGAAATTCCGAAGCGACCAACACCCGGCACATCGAATACAGCCGGCGTATTGCCGGGCGTTGTGGCAGATTCATACGGATACCACGGGAACATCTTCCGGTAACGAACCACGACTTCGCCCGCAGGATTGATCACCGGCACCGTGTTGTAGACTTTGCCGTCTGCCGCCTCGAACATGGATCCCGGTATCAGCCAGATTCCATGCTGCCGGGCGATCGCACAAAAACGCTGCTCGCGCGGTCCCGGCATCGCCTCGGCAACCTTGGCATTGGTGCCGCAGCAGTTCAGCTCGGCGGCAACGACCATTTCCACCCACGGATAGCGCTGCATGGTATGGCCGATTTCAGCCGCCATGTGATCCACGTTGTCGCCATTTGGCCCGTCGAGCTGCAGCCCGGCAATTGCGATCTTGCTCATGTGTCCCCCCAGATGACAGGGAGACAGTACGCAGCCGCCTGCACCGCGCATAGGTCCAGTTGGACCCTACCGACTGGTCCAGATCAACCTGCCATGAAAAAAGAGGGACAGTTACCGATTTTTCCCTGGAAAAAAACCAGGGACAGTTACCGGTTTTCCCCATGCTGCGAAAACCGGGGACAGTGACCGGTACTTTCCAATGCTGACACTGGCCTTTCAGAAAGAAAACCGGTAACTGTCCCTCTTTTTTTGGTCGCTGCTCCCAGTTTCTAGGCTTTTAGCTGGTCCAGGA